>CALUIR010000003.1 GCA_944320785.1 uncultured Bacteroidaceae bacterium | reverse complement strand
CTCACTCTTTGAGAAAAGCTTATAAATAGCTTGTTTCTAACAGATTCCTATTTGTGTATCGAATTTTGCCTGAAAAATCTACCATTTTACGATGAAAAACAGGGCTCATGCGGGAGAGCCTCCGCGTTCCGGCGGAAAAGGCGGGCGGAGGTTGCGGGAGAATCGGGAGAATGTTACCTTTGCAGCATGAAAACGAGGAGGCATCATCTGCACGCTTGGGCTTTCGTGGCGGCCTTCTTCCTGTGCGTCGCTGGCTTGCAGGCACAAGAGAAAAGGGAAATGCGCGCGGTGTGGCTGGCCACAGCCTATGGCTTGGACTGGCCTTCCCGCCCGGCAAGGAACACTTTGGACGAAAAGATGCAGCGGGAAGAACTGTGCCGCCTGCTGGACGGACTGCAGGCGTGCGGCATCAACACCGTGCTGTTCCAGGCACGCTTGCGGGGCGACGTGCTGTATGCCTCGTCCTGCGAGCCGGTGAGCCGCGTGGCGGCGGCTAAAGGTTGGAAGCTGCGGTACGACCCTTTGGCTTTCGCCCTCGAAGAATGCCACCGGCGCGGGATGGAACTCCACGCATGGCTCGTGATGTATCCCCTTGGCAACGACCGGCACGTCCGCTCCTTAGGGCAGGCATCTTTGGTGGCGCGGCATCCTTCATGGTGCAGGCTCCACCGGGGCCATTGGTACCTGGATCCCGGCGAACCCGCCGTGGCGGGCTACCTTTCAGAAAGGGTGGACGAAATCATCGGCAGCTATGACGTGGACGGCATCCATCTCGACTACGTGCGCTACCCGGACGCAGCCGCTTCCTTCCCGGACCGCGCCACTTACCGCCGCCACGGGAAAGGCGAGACCTTGGCCGACTGGCGGCGCGGCAACGTGACGGCTTTGGTGCGCACCATATATAATAAAGTGAAAGCACGGAAACCGTGGGTGAAGGTGAGCGCAGCCCCGGTGGGCAAATACCGGGACCTGCCCCGATGCTCCTCGATGGGATGGAACGCTTATGCCGCCGTATGCCAAGACGCGCAGGCTTGGATGAAAGAAGGTATTGTGGACCTGCTTTTCCCGATGATGTACTTTGACAGCGCCCCTTTCTATGCGTTCGCGCTGGATTGGCAGGAACAGGCCTGCGGCCGCCATGTCGTACCCGGAATTGGCGCGTACCAACTGCTGCCTTCCGAAAAGGACTGGCCGCTGGGCAGCGTGGAGAGGCAGCTGTGCTTCACGCGGAGCGAGGGCTTTGCCGGACAGGCTTATTACCGCGCCCGCTCTTTGCTGGACAACCCCAAACGGGTGTTCACCATGCTGGCAGGAGACTATTATGCCGTTCCAGCCTTGATTCCCCCGCTCAGTTGGCAGGCTTCCGCGCCGCCTTTGCCGCCCGAAGGGCTGGAAGCCGCCTTCCTTCCGGGCGAAATCCGCCTGGAGTGGAAGCCGGGCCGGCAGGATGCCTCCTCGATGCTGCGCTACAATGTGTATGCCGCTGATGGCTTCCCGGTGGACATCAGCCGTGCGGAGAACTTGGTGGCTGCTTATCTTCCGCAACCCTCCTGCACCATCAACGCTTGGGAGGCCGGAGGAAACGCCCGGCGTTATTTTGCTGTCACCGCCATCGACCGCTACGGCAACGAAAGCCGCCCTGCGCAATGGAGCGTGGAAGGCCGTCCCGCCTTGCTCCGCAGCGATGGCGCCACGCTGCACCTCCCGCCGGACACGGACGCTTGCTTCGTCACGGTGGCCGACTTGCCGGGACGTTGCGTCCTCTCCCTCCCCTACGCCCAGCAAATCCTCCTGCCGGAACGGTTGGCCGAAGGCAGCTACCGCGTCTTCATTGCCGATGAAAAGGAAACGGCAACCTCCTATGTGTTGTGGGTGCAAAGCAAATAAGCCCGGTATTCCGTCTGGCTGCCCACTGGCGTCAAGGCAAGATAGCCGGACACAATCTTTCCCTCCGCGTCCCGCACGAGCGGGAATGCCCGCTGCTTCGCTTCATGGTCTTTGAGCAATCCGGGAGGCGGCAGGCGGTCGATGTGGAAAGTGCCGGTGCTTCCGGCAGACAGATGCCGGTCATGAATCCTCCGCGCCACGATGCCCATGCTCATCCGCAGGTTGACCTCCACGCAAGGATGAATGCGGAAGAAGGGCGGTTCACGGAAGCGGCACACCATCATGTCCACCCCCAGGCAACCTTCGTAAACGTTGCCCACCCGGACGGAAAGCGCCCTTTCAAGGCGGCGACGGGTGGCATCCAACAAGGCAGGCGGCACCCAAACGCCCAGCAGCCTTTCCATATATCCGTCGGATGCCAGCAGGTTATGCCCGTATCTTCCTTTGTCCGTTGTTCGGAAAATGGAATAGCCAAGGAATTTTATCCCGCCTTTCCCGTCCGCGTGAAACTCCATGGCAAAATCCTGCACCTTTTCATAGAAAGGTTCCACGATGAGGCTCCCCTGTTTCTTCAGGACGCGGCCGCTCCAGGCCTCGATGTCCTGCGCCCCTCTCGTGGAGGTGTACAGGATGCCTTTGCCACTGCTTGACCATGGCGCTTTCAACACCGCGTTGCGATATGGCCGCCGGCTGAGGCAATCCCGAAGCTGCTCCATGGAGGATATTTCCATCGATTCCCCGCAATAGCGCGACGACAAGGCCAACTGCGGAAGAAGTTGCCCGGCAAGCGAGCGGTGGGACAGCCTTCGGAGGGTTTCCATCCGCGCCGCATCCGGCAACAAGCTGCCGGGAACACCGATGGACTTCAAGCGTCGGATTAACGACGGCGACCACCCCCACGGCACGATTCGCGCAATGGAGCCGGACGGCAATGCCCGTTCCGTGCCTAAGACGCAGGCATTTCCTTCCCCATACCAGCGGGGAAGCAGGCACAAGTCGTCCATCATTTTCCGTATGGAAGCCGGAGGGATGAAATGGCTGTTCCCATCGGCTAACGACAAGTCCGAGTCGATATTCAGGATGTAAAGCGATATTCCCGTCATGACGGCGCAAAAATAAATATTTTTTAAGAATAAAACACCAGCATCATCGTTAATTTTGCAAACTCTACTTTGCAATCATTCAAAAATAGCTTATCTTTGTCGCCGGTTAGAACCAAGATACGATGGAAGCATTTTACAAGACACACAACTACCTTGTGGAACATACCAATGCTCCAGTACGTCGGGATTTGATGGATGAAATCGACTGGAACAACCGCTTGATTGGCATTAAGGGGACACGCGGCGTGGGCAAAACCACCTTTTTGCTCCAATATGCCAAGGAAAAGTTCGGCACAGACCGTTCCTGCCTGTTCATCAACATGAACAATTTCTACTTTTCAGAACATTCCATTGTGGATTTCGCTTATGAATTCCAGAAGAACGGCGGCAAAGTATTGTTGATCGACCAAGTGTTCAAGCATCCGGGATGGAGCCGGGAACTCCGTTTGTGCTACGACCGCTTCCCGAACCTGAAGATTGTTTTCACGGGTTCATCCGTGATGCGCCTGAAGGAAGAAAACCTGGAACTTTCAGGCATCGTGAAGTCATACAACCTGCGAGGATTCTCCTTCCGCGAGTTCCTGAACCTCCAGACGGGAAACAACTTCCGCCCATATACATTAGACGACATCTTGTACCGGCATGAGCAACTCGTGAAAGAAATCCTGCCGAAAGCAAGGCCGTTGAATTACTTCCAAGACTATCTGCACCATGGCTTTTACCCTTTCTTCCTGGAAAAACGCAATTTTTCGGAGAACCTGTTGAAGACCATGAACATGATGATTGAAGTGGACATCCTGCTAATCAAGCAAATTGAACTGAAATACCTCTCAAAGATAAAAAAGCTGCTGTACTTATTGGCAGTGGACGGCCCGGTGGCGCCCAACGTGAGCCAATTGGCCAGCGAGATACAGACTTCGCGCGCCACGGTGATGAACTACATCAAGTACCTGACGGACGCACGCCTGATTAACCTGCTTTACCCGGCAGGGGAAGAATTTCCCAAGAAACCGTCCAAAATCATGATGCACAACACGAACCTGATGTATGCCATCTATCCGGTCAAAGTGGACACGCAGGATGTCTTGGAGACTTTCTTCATGAACACGTTATACAAAGACCATAAGCTGTACAAAGGAGAAAAAGGCATTTCTTTCTTAGTGGACGGGCAGCTGCCTTTCCGCATCTGCTTGGACGGGACAAAGTTCAAGAACAATCCCTCCGCCTTTTACGCTTTGCAGAAAGCAGAAGTGGGGCATGGCAACCAAATCCCCTTATGGCTGTTTGGATTCCTATATTGACACCATTGATTTTTTACTTAATATTTAATTATTATGGCTAAAGAAAAAAAGTTTATTACCTGTGATGGAAATGAAGCTGCGGCGCATATCTCGTATATGTTCTCAGAAGTAGCAGCCATTTACCCGATCACACCGTCTTCCACGATGGCTGAACACGTAGATGAATGGGCTGCCGCCGGACGCAAGAACATCTTCGGCGAGACCGTTTTAGTGCAGGAAATGCAGTCTGAAGCCGGTGCAGCCGGTGCTGTCCACGGTTCGTTGCAGGCCGGTGCATTGACCACCACCTACACCGCTTCCCAAGGTTTGCTGCTGATGATTCCGAACATGTACAAGATTGCGGGCGAAAACCTGCCTTGCGTGTTCCATGTTTCTGCCCGCACCTTGGCTTCACACGCCTTGTGCATCTTCGGCGACCACCAGGATGTCATGTCCTGCCGCCAGACGGGATTCGCCATGTTGGCGGAAGGCTCCGTGCAGGAAGTGATGGATTTGGCGGGTGTTGCCCACCTGGCCACGCTGAAAGCACGCGTGCCGTTCATCAACTTCTTCGACGGTTTCCGCACCTCCCACGAAATCCAGAAGATCGAACGTCTGGACAATGAAGACTTGGCGCCGCTCATCGACCAAGAAGCATTGGCAGAGTTCCGCAGCCGCGCCATGAACCCCATGACCCCTATCGCACGAGGCATGGCGGAAAACCCGGACCACTTCTTCCAGCACCGCGAGTCTTGCAACAGCTTCTACGATGCAGTTCCCGCGATTGTGGAAGACTACATGAAGAAAATCAGCGAAATCACCGGCCGCCAATATGGCCTGTTCGACTACTACGGCGACCCGGAGGCCGACCGTGTCATCATTGCCATGGGCAGCGTGACGGAAGCCATCCGCGAAGTCATTGACTACCTGCGCGCCAAAGGCGAGAAAGTGGGTCTGGTTGCAGTACATCTTTACCGCCCGTTCTCGGCAAAGCACTTCTTGGCTGCCGTGCCTAAGACGGCAAAACGCATCGCTGTCCTCGACCGCACAAAAGAACCGGGCGCAAACGGCGAACCGCTCTACATGGATGTGAAAGACTGCTTCTACGGCCAACCCAATGCGCCGGTCATCGTGGGCGGACGCTATGGCTTGGGCTCAAAAGACACCACGCCGGCGCAAATCCTCGCTGTTTACGACAACCTGAAGATGAACGAACCGAAAGACCACTTCACCATCGGCATCGTGGACGACGTGACGTTCACTTCCCTGCCGCAAGAAGCTGAAATCGCGGTAGGCGGCGAAGGCATGTTTGAAGCCAAATTCTACGGCTTGGGTGCCGACGGGACAGTGGGCGCCAACAAGAACTCCGTGAAAATCATCGGTGACAACACCGACAAGCATTGCCAGGCTTACTTCTCTTACGACTCCAAGAAATCGGGAGGCTTCACCTGTTCACACTTGCGTTTCGGCGACACCCCGATTCGTTCCACGTACTTGGTGAATACGCCGAACTTCGTGGCTTGCCATGTCCAGGCATACTTGCACATGTATGACGTGACCCGAGGCTTGCGCGACAACGGCCTGTTCCTGCTGAACACCATCTGGGAAGGCGAAGAATTGGCCAAGAACCTGCCGAACAAGGTGAAGAAGTACTTTGCACAGCACAACATCACCGTTTACTACATCAACGCGACGCAGATTGCGCAGGAAATCGGCTTGGGCAACCGCACCAACACCATCCTGCAATCCGCCTTCTTCCGCATCACCGGCGTCATCCCGGTTGACTTGGCGGTAGAGCAGATGAAGAAATTCATCGTGAAATCCTACGGAAAGAAGGGCGAGGATGTCGTGAACAAGAACTATGCAGCCGTGGACCGTGGCGGCGAATACAAGCAACTGACGGTGGACCCGGCTTGGGCCAACCTGCCGGACGACCCGAAAGCAGAGAACAACGACCCGGAATTCATCAACGAAGTGGTCCGCCCCATCAACGCGCAGGACGGCGACTTGCTGCCCGTTTCTGCCTTCAAAGGCATTGAAGACGGCTCTTGGGAACAAGGAACTGCCAAGTACGAGAAGCGCGGCGTTGCGGCATTCGTGCCGGAATGGAACGCAGAAAACTGCATCCAATGCAACAAGTGCGCTTACGTTTGCCCGCACGCTGCCATCCGTCCGTTCGTGTTGGACGCAGACGAGCAGAAGGGCGCCCAGTTTGTCCAGTTGAAAGCCGTGGGCAAGATGTTTGAAGGCATGACTTTCCGCATGCAGGTGGACGTGATGGACTGCTTGGGCTGCGGCAACTGCGTGGATGTATGTCCGGGCAACCCGAAGAAGGGCGGCAAGGCTCTTACGATGAAGCACTTGGAAAGCCAGTTGGCAGAAGCTGCAAATTGGGAATACTGCGTGGACAACGTAAAGAGCAAACAACACTTGGTGGACATCAAAGCCAACGTGAAGAACTCGCAATTCGCCACGCCGTTGTTTGAATTCTCCGGCGCTTGCTCCGGCTGCGGCGAGACTCCTTACGTGAAACTGATTTCACAATTGTTCGGCGACCGCGAAATGGTGGCGAACGCTACGGGATGTTCTTCCATCTATTCCGGCTCCGTTCCTTCCACGCCTTACACGAAGAACGAAAAGGGACACGGGCCTGCATGGGCAAACTCCTTGTTCGAGGACTTCTGCGAGTTCGGCTTAGGCATGGAACTGGCCAACGAGAAGATGCGCGAACGCATTGCCAAACTGATGCAGGAAGGCATTGAAAACGAGAACACGCCGGCGGAATACAAAGCCATCTTCACGGAATGGCTGGAAAACAGCTTGGATGCCGACAAGACGAAAGAAATCTATGAACGCATCGTGCCGATGCTGGAAGCTGCAAAAGACAAATGCCCGGTTTGCGCAGGCATCTACGGCCTGAAGCAATACATCGTGAAACGCAGCCAGTGGATTATCGGCGGCGACGGCGCTTCTTACGATATCGGTTACGGCGGCCTTGACCACGTGATTGCCACCGGCAAGGACGTGAACATCCTCGTATTGGATACGGAGGTTTACTCCAACACCGGCGGGCAATCGTCCAAAGCTACGCCTCTGGGCGCCATCGCCAAGTTTGCAGCAAGCGGAAAGCGCGTGCGCAAGAAAGACCTCGGCCTGATGGCCACCACGTATGGTTACGTGTATGTGGCGCAAATCGCCATGGGCGCTGACCAGGCACAGACGTTGAAAGCCCTGCGCGAAGCCGAGGCTTACCACGGGCCTTCGCTGATCATCGCTTACGCTCCGTGCATCAACCACGGGCTGAAGGCAGGCATGGGCAAGAGCCAAGCAGAAGAAGAAAAAGCCGTGAAGTGCGGTTACTGGCACTTGTGGCGTTACAACCCCGCTTTGGAAGCAGAAGGCAAGAACCCGTTCACCTTGGACAGCAAGGAACCCGACTGGAGCGGTTTCCAAGACTTCCTGAAAGGCGAGGTGCGCTACGCATCGGTAATGAAGCAATACCCGCAGGAAGCCGCGCAACTGTTCCAGGCTGCCGAGGAAAACGCAAAGTGGCGTTACAACAGCTACAAGCGTCTGGCCAAGGAAAACTGGGGGGCTGAAGTGGCTGAATAATCCTCCGGGATTCACATAAGACGGAAAGTGCCGCAACCAGGTTGCGGCACTTTTTTTGCCTTATCCAATAAAATCACGAATTTTACCTGAAAAATGCGTTCACTTTTCAGGTAAAATTTTCCTTTTTCCCTGAAAGATTCTCCGGGCTTTCGGGGGAAGAAAAAAGGCTGCCCCCTTTCCGTGCAGGAGCAGCCTTTGTGATGCGGGCCGGTGGTTGCGGCTTTATTTCTCTTTTTGTTCCTTCAAGGCATTCGAGATGAGCTTTTCCAGTTCCTCGGCCAATTCCGGGTTGTCGGCGATGCACTGCTTGGCGGCATCGCGCCCCTGCCCCAGCTTGGTGTCGTTGTAGCTGTACCACGCCCCGCTCTTCTTGATGATGCCCAAATCGGTGCCCAAATCGATGATTTCGCCGGAACGCGAGATGCCTTCGCCGAACATGATGTCGAACTCTGCCCGGCGGAAGGGAGGCGCCACCTTGTTCTTCACCACCTTCACCTTGGTCTGGCGGCCTATCACGTCTTCCCCGTCCTTAATCGGCTGCCCGCCCCGGATATCCAGGCGGACAGAGGCATAGAACTTCAGGGCGTTCCCGCCCGTCGTGGTCTCCGGGTTTCCGAACATCACGCCGATTTTCTCCCGCAGTTGGTTGATGAAGATGCAGGTGGTGTTCGTCTTGCTGATGGCGGCCGTCAGCTTCCGCAGGGCTTGCGACATCAACCTTGCCTGAAGGCCCACCTTGTTGTCGCCCATGTCGCCCTCGATTTCTGCCTTCGGGGTGAGCGCCGCCACGGAATCCACCACGACCAGGTCGATGGCCGACGAACGAATCAGTTGCTCGGCGATTTCCAACGCCTGCTCGCCATTGTCGGGCTGCGAGATGTAGAGGTTGTCCACATCCACGCCCAAATGCTCGGCATAGAAACGGTCGAAGGCATGCTCGGCATCGATGATGGCGGCAATCCCGCCCTGCCTTTGCGCTTCCGCAATGGCATGGATGGCCAAGGTGGTCTTGCCGGACGATTCGGGTCCGTAGATTTCAATGATTCTCCCACGCGGGTAACCGCCCACGCCCAACGCCACGTTCAAGGCAATGGAGCCGGTGGGTATCACTTCCACTTCCTGTATGCGGTCGTCGCCCAACTTCATGATGGAGCCTTTCCCGTAGTTCTTCTCTATCTTGTCCATCGCCGCTTGCAGGGCTTTCAACTTCTCGCTCGCGCCGTTGTCCGGCGCGAACGCCAATCCTTCGCTTTCTTTCTTCGCCATATTTGTCATTTTGCAGTTAATATTTGCCGGGCATGTTCTTTCACCTTGATGTCTTTCGGGGTGAAAATCTTCTCGACGACGCCTTCTTCATTGATGAGGAAAGTGGTGCGGAAAACGCCCATGTATTTCCGCCCGCACATGCTTTTCTCGCCCCACACGCCGAACGCTTCCGCCAGTTCATGGGCGGTGTCGGCGATGAGCGGGAAAGGCAGTTGGTGCTTTTCGATGAACTTCCGGTGGGAAGCTTCGCTGTCCACGCTGGCGCCGATGACGGCATACCCCGCTTCCTTCAGGTCGTGGTAGCCGTCGCGCAGGCTGCATGCCTCGCTGGTGCAGCCGGGCGTGTTGTCTTTCGGGTAGAAATAAAGGGCAATCTTCTGTCCCTTGTAGTCGCTGAGGCGGATGGTTTTCCCGTTTTCATCCGTCCCTAATATCTCAGGGGCTTTGTCTCCGATGTTCATATTCTGGTAAAAAGTGATTGTCCCAAAGTCCCGGCGGGGAACCTTCCCGGAAGATTCCCCGTCAAAACCTTTTGGGGATGAGATTACAGTTCCAAGTCGCCGTCGAACACTTCGTGCCACGGCAACCCTTGCTTGTTCAATTGCTCCATGAACGGGTCAGGGTCGAATTCCTCCACGTTCCATACGCCGGGACGTTTCCACAGCCCTTTCAGGAACATCATTGCGCCAATCATGGCCGGCACGCCCGTCGTGTAGCTCACGCCCTGCATGCCGGTTTCCTTGTAGGCGGCCTGATGGCTGCAATTGTTATAGACGTAATAGGTGCGTTCCTTCCCGTCCTTCAGCCCCCGGATGCGGCAGCCGATGGACGTTTCGCCCTCGTAGTTCTCGCCCAAGTCCTGCGGGTTGGGCAGCACGGCCTTCAGGAATTGCAGCGGCACAATCTCCATGCCGTTGTACTGGATGGGTTGGATGCTGGCCATGCCGATGTCCTGTATGACGCGCAAATGGGTGAGGTACTCCTGCCCGAAGGTCATCCAGAAGCGGGCGCGCCGGAGGGTGGGGAAGTTTTTCACCAACGATTCCAGTTCCTCATGGTAGAGGAGGTAGGATTCACGCGGGCCGATGTTGGGATACGTGAGCGCTTTGTGCAACTCCAACGGGCGGGTGGTGACCCACTGCCCGTTCTCGTAGTAACGCCCGTTCTGCGTGATTTCGCGGATGTTGATTTCAGGATTGAAATTCGTGGCGAATGCCTTGTGGTGGTTCCCGGCATTGCAGTCCACAATATCGAGGTATTGCAGTTCATCGAAATGATGCTTGGCGGCATACGCCGTATAGACGCCGCTCACGCCGGGGTCGAAACCGCAGCCCAGGATGGCGGTCAGCCCGGCTTCTTCAAAGCGCTGCTTGTAAGCCCACTGCCAGCTGTATTCGAAATGCGCCACGTCTTTCGGCTCATAATTCGCCGTGTCCAGGTAGTTGGTTCCCGTCTGCAGGCACGCTTCCATGATGGTGAGGTCCTGGTACGGCAGGGCGACATTGATGACAATATCCGGCCGGAAGGCGTTGAACAGCCGGACCAGTTCGTCCACCTTGTCGGCATCCACCTGTGCGGTCTGGATGCCGGGGTTGCCAATTGCCTTCACAATGGCGTCACATTTCTCTTTCGTGCGGCTGGCAATCAGGATGTCGGTGAAGACATCCGCATTCTGCGCCACCTTGTGTGCCACGACGGTTCCCACGCCGCCGGCACCGATGATTAAGACTTTACCCATTTAAGTTCAATTATAGTTTGATTGCGGGAAGCAAAGATAATGAAATAAATCGAGGCAGGCCGGGCATTTGAGGATATAAGATTATTTAACGCCGCATTTTAACATCTGCAGGCCTGAATGCCTACCTTTGTGTCAAACCAAAAAAAGGATAAATAGCATATGAAAAAGATTGTTTATGGAGCCATGGCTCTTTGCTTGGGATGGAGCCTCCAGTCGTGCAGTTCCTCCAAGAATGTTGCCGGAACGGTTTCGCTGGACGGCGAGTGGGACATCGTGCAAATACGTGGAGAAGAAATCGCCCCTTCGGCAACTTCCCCGCAACCCTTCATCGGCTTCGACCAAGCTGCCGGGAGGATTTACGGCAACAGCGGCTGCAACCGCATGATGGGGACCTTTTCCGTGGACTCGCTGAAGCCGGGCATCCTGCGCTTCGGCCCGATAGCCAGCACGCGGATGGCCTGCCCGGACATGACGCTGGAAAGGAATGTCCTGGACGCGTTGCAGGAAGTGGCCGCGTTCGAAGCATGGAAGGGACAGGCCGAGGACAGCATCCCCCGCTTGGCGCTTTGCGATGAAAAAGGCCGGACATTGGCCGTCATCAAAAAGAGAGAAAGCGCATCTTCGGAGGCAATCCTGCCGGAAGGCGAATGGCTGATTAAAGAAGTGGGCAACAAGCCCATTGGCGCTTCCGAGGAAAAGCCTTTCATCGGTTTCAACAAGGAAGAAGGACGCATTTATGGCACCACCGGCTGCAATTCCATCATGGGCGCATGGGAAACCGATGAAAAGAACCCCTCGGCCATTGACTTGAGCAAGCTGGCCTCCACCATGATGATGTGTCCCGACATAGAGACGGAACAGGCCATTCTGGAAGCCTTTGCGAAGGTGAAGTCCTACAAGATGGCCGACGGCGGCAAGACGCTGCTGTTCCTGGACGCGGCGGGAAAGGCCATCGTGCGGATGGAGAAGCGCTGACCGCTCCAACCACTTTCTGCAAACAAAAAAGGGTTGCCTTGCGGCAACCCTTTTTAATATAGATAAAGCAACAAGACTTTATTTGATGACTTTCACCGTCTTTACAGAACCGTCAGACAAAGTCTGCTTAACGAGGTTCAAGCCCGGAACCATTTCAGCAACGCGAACGCCGGATACCGTGTAGTATTCTTCAGCAACCACTTCAGCAGCAGATTCTACAGAACTGATGGCATCGGGATTAGCAACAATGAGATCCAAATCAGCAACTACGCCGTCATTGTCATGCAACTTCACAGATGCAGACTTTGTAGGTTCAAAATAGAAACCGCACAAAGACAACTTGGAACCGGCAGCACCAAAGGTATATTCCAAACCTGCATAAACAGGGAACACAATACATCCCATGCCGTTCACGCCTGCACCTGTGCCAGCCCAGTTACCACGCGTATAACCGCTCATTTGGTCCGGAGAAGGAATCCCATTCGTCCAACCCGTAGCAGCCAAATCAGGATAAGATGCCAACACAGTTGCATCATCCTTCAAATAACCGTTCACATCCCCTGCAAACGCATAATGCATGGCTTCCCCTTGAGCTACCATATGCAATTCATAAGCAACGGAATTAGCACCAGCTTCAAATACAAAGTACTGCTTGTTCGTACTCAACTTTCCAAAAACATAGAAATAACCTGCTATTTCAGTTCCTCCTTCACCCGGGGCTGTGAATGAATAGCAGCAACCGTTAATCGGCATGACATAGTCGTTAGCCGGAGAAGCATCGCCTTCCCCTTTCGGGTTAGCGCTACCCGTCACACCACCCGCTGTAATATCCAACATTTGGTCATTGATGAGGAAAGCCTCAAACTCATCCGTGTTCACGCCCGTCGTCTTGTAATCATCCTGGAACTTCGTAAAGACAGAAAGATTCTCACTTGCAGCTACAAGCGTACCTGCAGGGACTGTAACAGCGGTTTCAGAACTGATTACGCTGAGGTTCATTTCGCCGAGTTCCTGTGCAGAAACGGCTACGCCTGCCATCAAGGCAGCAGCAAAAAGTAAATTCCTTTTCATAACTTTAAAAACATTAAATAATTAAACAATCGTGTTATCTGTGGAAGTGCATGTGCCCCGAAAGGCACACACACTTCTTTACATTCGTTTATTGCTTTGTGCCCGTGAATACAAAAGCATAAGTCACTGGGACACGCCCCGACTGGATAGACCAAGAATAATCAAAAGTCATTGTCTGGGCACCCGTATCCGGGTCTTTCACCACCGATGCCTCAAAAGTGGTTGTGAAACCATTCGTGGTGGAGCCATTGTACAGCACAATCGTGCCATCCACTACTTCTGGCAACACATTAACCCCCGAAGAAAGACCGTTCGGATTCATCACCAAACCCGTATTTGCATCAGCCTCCGTCCATGTAGTCGCTTCGCACGTCCATGCTACTGTGGCAAGATAACGTTCGCCTGCCGTGACCGTCACTGTGCCGGGAACAGTTTCAGGTGTTCCTGTGCCCGCCGTGCGCGTCCAAGTACCCACGTATGTGCCTGCCACTTCCTGTTCTGGATTAGAATTGTCAATCGCTATCTCATCATCATCATCACACGCCGTGAATGTCCCCAAAGCGAATACGAGCGACAAGGCATAAAATATATTTTTCAATTTCATATTCGTATCAAAATTTTAGTTATTACCTATACATTATTCATTAATAACCCGGATTCTGGTCTTCTGATGTCAATGCCGTATTCGAGTTCATCTCTGCTACCGGAATCGGACGATACCACTTGATTTCACCAGCAGAACTCATGTCATCCACAGAAGTCACTGCATTATTGAATGCAACATTGTAACGAACCAACTGCTTCGTACGGCGCAAGTCCATCCAACGATAGTTCTCCGCATACAATTCACGCGCTCTTTCATCCAAAATCACATCCAAAGCTGTATAAGTGCCAAAGTCTGAGGACACAATTTGTGAGAAAGCAGGAACAACACCTTCCAAAGAACCTAACCCGGACAAACCGGCACGACTGCGGACAGCATTCACATACTGCAATGCAGTACCTGCATCGTCAGCCATATAATAAGCCTCAGCAGCCACCAAATACAAATCGCTCAAATGCATGATCACAACATCACGGTAATCATTCGTCGTATTCAAACCCTCTTGGATTGTGGCAGGATCATCCCACTTCTTCACAGCCTGAGTAGGACCATTGGCACGATCGTTGATATGCCTTGTATAATCCTCGCTTGCAAATTGCATGAAAGTATAATAGCTATCTTCTCCTTCAGTGACAACACCAAAATCAACATCACTTGCCCCAGGTTTACCTTTATCGGGATCTTCCTCATCTATCAAGTTCCTTGTATAAGTGTATGAAATCAACGGATTACCCATGATACGCACTACCGGCACATTCACATTGTCGCCCGTCACCAGACGGTCTTTATTGTCATTAATGAACTGGACGACATCAGACACAAGAGTTCCGGCCTTGAAATAAACATAAGCAATCGGCTCATTACTCAAATCTGCGGTATTGTAATAAGCATAATACCCTTGAGTACCCCATGTACCGGAATAGTTGTAAACCGTAGTCATGAACGTAGCATCATAACGCTGGTCACCGTCTTCCCACAAATACTGCGATTTGATGGAAGGAGCGCGTTTGCTTCCGCAATACTTCAATCCGGTAGCCGTCGGGTCACCAAAATAAGAACAGAAATCATTCTGCAAGCCGTGGCCGCCTTGTGTGGCATCACCCGGATAGCCTGCACGGTCATATTGGACAGAGAAGATTTCTTCCGTATTGCCTTCATTCGTCGGCGACCATTTATCCGCAAACGTCAAAGACAATCCTTCATTGTTAATCGCTTGCTTCGCCCACTCCGCAGCCGCAGCGAAATAAGTTGTCCCCTCCTTTGAATAGGTACCTTTTGCTGCATCCGTCAATGTGGTTTCCAAATCCCAACCGGCAGCCAAATTCAGCTTTGCCAACAACGTCTTCACGGCACGCTGGCTCACATTGCCATTATGGTCGGTAGCCGGAAGGCGGCTGTCGTTAGCATACGTTTCCAAATCTGTAATCACATTGGGATATAGCTCTGACAATGCCATTCGCGGATATTCCCGTTCAGAATTATTGATGTAAATCGTAGAATAAGGCACTGCACCAAACTGCTGCATCAACAGATAATAAGCATATGCCCGCAAGAAGTGCATTTCCGGCGCATATTCGGAGTCCTCACCGGCATAATACAACACGGCATTTGCATAATTCACCAAAGAGAAAGCAGCCACATAAAAATCCTCTACCGTGGTATTTTCCGCAGACAAAGAATAGTTATGGAATTCTGTAGGCGTTTTGCCACGGCAATCTGTGTAAAGGTCAGTTCCATCCGCATAAATATCGCTGATATCAGAACTTGCCGTCAAATTCTTGAGTTGGGAATATGCATACGTTCTCAACGTTGCCACTCCCTCCGGCGTAGAAAAATAATCTTCCGCCGTCTGTCCGCCTGCCGTCTTATTTTCAGCCGTCAAGAAGTCCTCGCAACTTGTGAACGGCATGATGCCTAAAGCAGCAAAAGCAGAGATATAAATGATTCTTTTTACAGTTTTCATAGATTTGTTCATTTTGATATTAGAATTTAATGCTGCCACCAAACTGCCATGTAACCGTACTCGGTCCGTCTTGATCCAAATCAGCATCTGCCCATTCGGGGTCGAAACCTTTGTAGTCGGTGAATACAAACGGATTGGTCACCGTGCAATACAAACGCAGGCTCTTCACGCGGATTTTGTTCATCCACTTCTGCGGGAACGTGTAACCCAACGTAATGTTCTTAATCTTCACATAAGAAGCATCTGCAATACGGTTCACACCATCACTATCTGAACCCGTCCAATAGGAAGAACCCAAACCACCGTTAGCAGTACCATTATTCACAAACGGATAAGACCCGTAATGTGTCGCACCAGAATAAACCGGATTAATATATGTGCCATCCGCATTCACGCCGTCGCAGTTGATTAACGTGCCGGAAGGAACATAATTGTCCATCTGCAATTTCACACGTCCACGGTCACCATAGTTCAAATATTCACCATAGAAATCAGAATCAATCGTATAATTCTGCTTTGTATATAACGTAGCGGACAAGTCCCAATTGTTCCACGTCAAAGTGGTTGACAAACTACCGGTCCACGCCGGATCTTTGCTGTACACTTTCTTGTCTTTGTCGTCAAACGAGCCATTGCCATCTACATCGCGGATAATCGGGTTACCCTCAATCCAACCATAGCAAGCATAATAATAATCAGAAGATTTCACGGTTTGCCCTGGAGTAAATCCATGGTCAATAGCCACTTGATGGTTCGGAACCACCATGTCACGGTCGTTCACAATCCCTGTCCATTCATAATTATATACGTTGTTCAGCGGTTCACCGATAAACAAGTTGTTCTGCGGAAGGTCTTCTCCCAAACCATTGATTTCCTGCACACGGTTCTGGTTAGCAGCCACCGAGAAAGTGGTTTCCCAATGCCAACCGTTGCGTTCTACATTGATCGTGGTCAACGAAACCTCAATACCCCGGTTGCGGACTTTACCGACATTCGTGGTCATTTCCCAAGGAGAGCCATCGGCATCCGTACCAGCCTCTAACGGTAACTGCACATCATACAACAAATCCTTGGAAGTCTTCTGGTAAATATCCAGACTACCGCTGATGCGGTTATTGAAGAAACCGAAGTCCACACCGACGTTGATTTCTTCTGAACTTTCCCAAGAAAGCAAGCGGTTCACAATGGCACTCGGATAGAATCCTTGGCTATAGACTGTACCAAACGGATAATAAATCGGTCCTGCCACGGTCTGTTGGGTATCATAGTTGCCAATACCGGAGTTGTTACCCGTGATACCGTAGCTGACACGGAGCTTCAAGTTGCTCAACCAGTCACGCTTCAACCAATCTTCTTCCGACATGCGCCATGCGGCAGCCACAGAGGGGAATGCACCCCACCGTTCTCCATCAGCAAACTTAGAAGAGCCATCCCAACGAACCGTAGCCGTCAACATGTATTTGCCCATGTAAGAATAGTTGGCACGCAAGGCTGCAGACACCATGCTGCTTTCACTAAAAGAATTCTCAGATTCTCCTGCGTCATACGTACCCGTATTCATGTTCCACCACAAAGTGTTATCCAGCACTCCGCTATATAACAAATACTGATCTTCCGAATTGCTGGCCGTCATACTGAACAAGCCCATCAAGTTCAAATCATGCTTCTCGTTGAACGTCTTGCTATAATTAATTACATTGTCCCACGTCCAAGAGAATCCGCGATGCGTGTCCGTGGAAGCGGTGTTCACCGTGTTTTCCACCAACGTGTCATTAAACTCGCCTTCACGATAGTAAGTGTAGTCCGGAGAGAACGTACTCTTGATGGTCAAACCTTTCACCGGGGCAATCTGCAAATAGAAATTGCCCAGCATGCGCCATGTTTCGCGGTTGCGGGTCTGGTTCATCAGATACAGCAACGCATTCGGCTGGTCAGAGAACTGGTAAGCTGAGGATGACCCCATGGCTTCATAGTTACCCGGTTTCTCCCACAATGTGCCATCCTCTTTATACGGCTGCATGAACGGGTTCATACGGTAAGCGTACTGCACGCCACGGTCGTTGGCATAATCGCGGTTGATGTACGCCATGTTGAAATTGAATCCCGCAGACACATACTTATTAATCTTGGCATCCACACTACCCTTGAAGTTGATTTTGGATTCTTCATCACCTTCATAAATGCCTTTATCGTTCGTATAACCGATACCCATGTGGTAGCTGACTGCCTCGCCTGCACCACTGACAGAAAGGTAATGGTTCTGCTGCGCCCCCGTGCGGGTCACCAAATCCGGCCAATCCACTGTTTTGCCTTCCTTTAACAGTTGGAGCATACGGTATTGCCCAGTCGTTTCATTCAGCAATGCCATTTGGGCAAAACCAGAAGGTGTAATACCTAAAGTAGGAGTTCCACTGCTAGGAGATGTCGTACCATCTGTCAATCCCGTGAATTTGGCGAAACGATAGCGATAGAATTGGTCGCCATCCATCAATTCCGGCATACGAGCTGTATTCGTGATACCATAATATCCATCGTAAGTAACGGTCGGCTTGCGCGCACCGCTCTGGCCTACACCCGAACCGCTCTTGGTGGTCACCATCACGACACCGGCCGTGGCACGAGAACCATAGATAGCGGTAGAAGAAGCGTCCTTCAAGATATCGATACGTTCGATGTCCTGCTGGTTCAAGAAGTTGATGTCATCGCAAATAATACCATCCACTACATACAACGGAGTCGTACTGGAGTTCGTGGACGAACGGCCACGGATTTCAATGTTGAAGTCGCCGCCTGTACGGCCGGAAGACTGCGTGATGTTAACGCCCGGCACAGAACCCTGCAAGGATTCCATCACCGTGGGAGCGCCTTTGCTCACCAATTTCTCGGTGGAGACAGAACCGACGGAACCCGTCAAGTCGTTTTTCTTCATCACACCGTAACCGACTACCACGACTTCTTCCAACGTTTCCGTGTCTTCAGCCATGGTGACATCGATTTTTGTCTTGTTAGCGACAGCGATTTCCTGCGACTGGAAGCCGATGTAAGAGAACACCAACGTCCCGTCCCCATTCACGGAAAGCGAATAATTTCCGTCGAAATCCGTAATCGTACCATTAGTAGTACCTTTTTCCAAAACGTTCACCCCGATCATCGGCTCACCCGCAGCATCGCGGATTGTGCCGGTCACCTGATGGTTTTGTGCAAAGGCCACCAAACAAAGCATGCTTGACAAGACTGTCAGAGCCGCCCTTTTCGTGAGACTTTTTAAATCCATAAATAGTGCTTTTATAGTTATTAAATTTTAAATTGAGACATTCATCCCGATTTAACGGGACAAATGTAGTGAATAAATGTTTCCTCCTCTGTGTATATTTTAACTTATTATGTTGATTTTTTGACTCTGCGGGATGGGGATTATTTGTTCCAAAAGCCGCCCATAAGGCACCACAGGCAAGATTCCATCATCTCCCCGTGCAATCAAATTCCACCCCTTGCAACGCTTCCCGCTCCAAGCTCGCCAAGATGAAAGGTGCCGCCGCTTTGGGGTCGTTGTCCCGGATTTTCTCGTGGATGTAATAATCATAATCGCCGGAACGGTAAGGCGTGCCGCCCAAGCCCGCCACCGCGCAAGCCTGCGTGATGGTGACCAAACCGTTCTCATCCACTTCAATGAAGTGTTTCAAGATGCCCTTGTAACCCTTTTCCGCCACCTTCAGATAAGAGCGGTCGATGTACCCTTTGCGCACAGCCTTGTACAAGGCATAAACGAACATGGTGGAGCAAGAGGACTCCAAGTAGTTGCCCTCATCACCGCTGCGATCCAGCACTTGGTACCAAAGGCCCGTTTTCTTGTCCTGAAGCCGCTTCACCTGCGAAGCCACCTTATTCAAAAGCACCAACATCGTGTCGCGCCCTGCCTCGTGCTTCGGGATAAAGTCTAAGGCATCGACCAGAGCCATCGCATACCATCCCATCGCGCGCCCCCAAGCATGCGCCGACTGCCCGGTGGCCTTATCCGCCCAAGGCTGCTGCTTCGCCACATCGCACGCATGGCGGAACACATCGTTCACGGGATCATACGTGTGGCGGGCGGCGGTGACAAACTGGTTGATCACATCCTTATAATCTTGGGGACGGTTGTTGCGGAAAGCATACTCCGCATAGAAAGGAGCCCCCATGTAAATGCCATCGAGCCACATTTGGTGAGGATACACCTTCTTGTGCCAGAAGCCGCCGTCGGCATTGCGGGGATGGTTGTCCAACTGGCTGCGCAAGAGGTCGAGCGCTTTCTTGTATTTCACGTCCTTGGTCTGTTCATAGATGCGGAACAGGATTTTGCCGGAGTTCACACGGTCCAAGCTGTAATCCGTCAATTTGTAAGCGGTAATCGTGCCATCGTCATGCACCATCGTGTCGGCATACGCCACCGCATACTCAAAAATGCCGTCACAACCGTAACGGTCGTACACGTCCAGCATGGCGCCCAATTCCAAGCCCAAGCAATAATCCCATTTCAATTTTGTCTGGAAATCCAATTGCCACGACTCCGGATTACGAATCATCTCCGAACGCGTCATCCGTACAGACCATGGCATGTCGGCATCTACCGTCTGCGCGCCTGCCATTGTTGCCATCAGGCACCCGGCAACCAGCACGCCCAATTTACGAAGTGTCATTCTAACCTTTCTCATGTTTTTCGGCATTAGATTGAAGCATTGACGAGGCAAAAGTAAAAAAAAGAGTCGAATAAAAAGCATTTTCATCAAAAATCCTTTGATTTTTTTTATTTTCCCGTGTGCGCCAACGATTTATGAAAGCATTTTTCTATGCCACCCGCGCATATCCCCAAAAAAATCGCTAATAATTAAGTTTTTAATTGCAAAAACAAAGAAAAGGATTTATTTTTGCCGTCATCTTATCTAATATCAAGGAATACATTATTAATATTATAAGCATGAAAGAAGTATTTAGCTACATTATCGGGCTGGGAGCAGCCGTGATGATGCCTATCATTTTCACGATTTTAGGTGTGTGCATCGGCATCAAACTCAGCAAAGCATTAAAAAGCGGGTTGTTAGTCGGCGTGGGGTTCGTGGGCCTTTCCGTCGTCACCGCCCTGTTGACAAGCAGTTTGGGTCCTGCGCTGAACCAAGTGGTGGAAATCTATGACTTGCAGCTGAAAGTGTTCGACATGGGTTGGCCCGCCGCAGCCGCCGTGGCCTACAACACCTCCGTAGGCGCCTTCATCATCCCAGTGTGCCTAGGCGTGAACATCCTGATGCTTTTGACGAAAACCACCCGCACCGTGAACATCGACCTGTGGAACTATTGGCACTTCGCTTTCATCGGCGCCGTGGTGTATTTTGCCAGCGGCAACATCTGGTGGGGCTTCTTTGCCGCCATCATCTGCTACATCATCACGCTGATTGCCGCAGACTACACCGCCAAGAAGTTCCAAAGCTTCTATCCGGGCATGGAAGGCATTTCCATTCCACAGCCTTTCTGCGCGGGATTCCTGCCTTTCGCCATCGCCATCAACAAGTTGCTTGACAAAATCCCCGGCTTCGACAAGCTGAACATCGACGCGGAAGGGATGAAGAAGAAATTCGGCTTATTGGGCGAGCCTTTGTTCCTTGGGGTCATCGTAGGTTGCGCCATCGCCCTCCTTTCCTGCCGGAACGGCCAAGAGATGCTGGACCGCATTCCCTACATATTAGGGTTGGGCATCAAGATGGGCGCGGTGATGGAACTGATTCCCCGCATCACCAGCCTGTTCATCGAGGGGCTGAAGCCCATTTCCGACGCAACACGCGAACTGATAGCCCGAAAGTTCAAGGGCGCCATCGGGCTGAACATCGGCATGAGCCCGGCACTGGTCATCGGCCATCCTGCCACTTTGGTGGTGTCGCTGCTGTTGATCCCGGTCATCATCCTGCTGGCCGTGGTGCTGCCCGGCAACCAATTCCTGCCATTGGCCTCATTGGCAGGCATGTTCTACGTGTTCCCCTTGGTGTTGCCCATCACAAAAGGCAATGTGCTGAAGTCATTCATCATCGGATTGGTAGCCTTGACCGTAGGGCTTTATTTCGTAACTGACTTGGCGCCCCACTTCACACAGGCGGCCAATGATGCCTACGCCACGACCGTAGCCAACGGAAGCCCGGACGGCGCCTTGAAGATTCCCGACGGCTTCGAAGGCGGCGCACTGGACTTCGCCTCCAGCATCTTCTCGTGGGTGATATTCCACCTGACCTATACATTCAAATACATTGGCGCAGCCATATTGCTGGCCTGCACCGTGCTGCTGATGCTATGGAACCGGCGCGCCATCGTGAAATACCAGCAAAAAGCCGCAGAAGGCAACTTAGAGAACAATCAAACTGAAAACCAACCATAAACATTTTAAGAAAAGCATTATGAAAAGATTAGCTATTGCCCTCGTGTTGGGCGTTGCAGCCACGGCTGCTTCGGCACAAGTGAACTACACCATGCAGACCGCATGCCATCCGGAAGACGTGAAAACATACGACACGCAACGGATCCGTGATCGCTTTGTGATGGAAAAGGTGATGGTGGCGGATGAAATCAACCTCACGTACTCCCTCTACGACCGCTTCATCTTCGGAGGCGCAGTACCCGTTCAGAAGGAATTGGTACTTGAGACCATCGACCCGCTGAAAGCCAACTATTTCTTGGAAAGAAGGGAATTGGGCATCATCAACGTGGGCGGCGAAGGCATCGTCACCGTGGACGGCAAGGAATACGCGCTGAACTTCAAGGAAGCCCTCTACGTGGGCAGAGGCAACGAAAAAGTGACCTTCAAGAGCGTGGATGCCAACAACCCGGCCAAATTCTACTTGAACTCGGCTACAGCGCACACGGCATACAAAACACAACTGATTACCATTGACGGACGCAAAGGCAGCGTGAAGGCCAACTCGTTTCCCGCCGGGAAAATGGAAGAAAGCAACGACCGCGTAATCAACCAGTTGATTGTGAACAACGTGCTGGAAGAAGGGCCTTGCCAATTGCAGATGGGGTTGACGGAACTGAAGCCGGGCAGCGTATGGAACACCATGCCTGCACACACGCACAGCCGCCGCATCGAGGCATACTTCTATTTCAATGTGCCGGAAGGAAACGCCATCTGCCACCTGATGGGCGAACCACAGGAGGAACGCCTCGTGTGGCTGCACAACGAACAAGCCATCATGTCGCCGGAATGGTCCATCCACGCCGCCGCAGGCACCAGCAACTACATGTTCATCTGGGGCATGGCAGGCGAAAACCTGGACTATGGCGACATGGACAAAATCGGATATCTGGAAATGAGATAAGGAACAGTCAATTCATTGATTTATTAACCCTATAAAGGAAACTATTCAAAAATACCATGAGCAATTTAAAGGAGACCCAAGCAAAGATGACCAACTACCGATGGGTCATCTGCACCATGCTGTTCCTCGCGACAGCAGCCACCTACATGGACCGACAGGTCCTTTCACTGACCTACAAAGACTTCATCGCTCCCGAATTGGGATGGAACGATGACAACTACGGGCTTATCACCGGCGTGTTCTCGCTGGCCTACGCCATCAGCATGCTGTTCATCGGCAAGTTCATCGACAAAGTAGGCACCCGCCGGGGCTACCTTTGCGCTTTCGGCACATGGGTGGTGGGCGCAACTCTCCATGCCTTCACCAGCATCCTGACGAGCGGCATCGTGGACGGCACGTGGCTGTTCAGCTTCGATGCCACACGCGAGCATCTGGCCGCCATCAGAAGCACGGGCAACATTGCCTTGGCGGTGTCCACGGTCAGCACATGGCTGTTCCTCGCCATGCGTGTCATCGTGGCAATGGGTGAGTCGGGCAACTTCCCTTCTGCCGTGAAAATCACTGCAGAATACTTCCCGAAGAAGGATCGTGGCTTTGCCACCGGCTTGTTCAACGCAGGAGCGCAAATCGGAGCATTGGTGGCTCCGTTCATCATTCCGGGCATTGCGCGCGCCTTAGGCTGGGAAATGGCTTTCATCGTGATGAGCGGCTTCGGCTTGCTTTGGATGATTGCGTTCTACAAAGTGTATGACAAACCCAGAGACAGCAAACATGTGAACAAAGCGGAATTGGAATACATCGAGCAAGATGCCGTGGCCGAAAACACCGTGACCACGGACAACAACGACGGCCCCAAAATCAGTTTGTGGAAATGCTTCACGTTCCGCCAGACATGGGCCGTAATCTTCGGCCGTTTCTTGCCGGACGGCGTATGGTGGTTCTTCCTGTTCTGGGCGCCTGCCTACGTGAAAGACGTATATGGCTACAGTTCCGACTCTTGGATGGGCATCATGCTGATATTCACTTTATACCTCATCTCCATGCTGTCTATCTACGGAAGCTACCTGCCCACCATCTTTGTAGAGAAGAGAGGCATGGACCCGTACAAAGGGAGAATGAAAGCCATGCTGATATTCTCCTTCTTCCCGTTGATCGGGTTGTTCGCACAATCGGCCGGCTCCATCTCTTGCTGGTTCCCCATCATCATGATCGGCATCATCGGCGCTGCGCACCAAAGCTGGAGCGCCAACGTATATTCGGTAGTGAGCGACATGTTCCCCAAGTCGGCCGTTGCCACAGTCACGGGCATCGGAGGCATGGTGGGCGGCATCGGCAGCTTCCTGTTCAACTACTGTTCAGGCATCCTGTTCACGCATTCAGAGGAAACCAACATGCTGTTCCTCGGCTTCGAAGGCAAACAAGCCGGTTACATGATTGTGTTCATCGTGGCCTCGCTGGCCTACCTGTTCAGCTGGTGCATGATGAAACTCATGGTTCCGAAATACAAATTGGTGAAAGTATAAGCAACGGCTTGAAGAACACCCAGACCCAAAGAATCCCTTTGCCCTGAGGCAAGGGGATTCTTTTTTGAGCCCTGCTCCATCCCTGCCACAAAAAACCTTTGGATGGCTTAGGATTCCAAGCACAGGCTGCGAACCTAAACTTTCGCAACTTTGCCGGCCGTCCATTTGTTGCACCCAACATCTTCCCAGAAGATTTGTGAACAGTCCTATGGGCTTCCGTGCGGCTACTGCAGAACTTTTTTCCCGAATTTCTTGCTTTTTATGCCACTTTGTTTTGCAAATACAAAAATTGTGCATATATTTGCCAACGAATTATTCAATGCAGCATACATGAAGACAATGAATACATACTGGTGGTGGCATCCTTTACAACCCGGACGGTCGTAAGGTGGCACACCCTGCATGCAACAAAATAGAATGCAAAGAACGGGAACTTGTCGGAGACTTACGGCAAGTTCCCGTTCTTTTTATCCCCAAAAAACAACCAATAACCTATAAAACCAATGAAAATGAAAACAAAATTCCAAGCCGACACAAATGGCTATTACGGTGAGTTCGGAGGAGCATACGTGCCAGAAGCCTTGCAACGCTGCATCAACGAACTCAAAGAGAACTACCGGAAAATCATGGACGAACCTTCGTTCCAAAAAGAATTCAACCAATTGCTGCGCGACTACGTGGGGCGGCCCTCCCCGCTCTACCTGTCCGAACGCCTCTCGGAGAAACATGGATGCAAGGTCTATCTGAAGCGGGAAGACTTGAACCATACCGGTGCGCACAAAATAAACAATGCCATCGGACAGGCACTGATTGCACGCCGCATGGGAAAAAAACGCATCATCGCCGAAACGGGGGCAGGGCAACACGGAGTAGCTACCGCCACCGTGTGCGCACTGATGGGCATGGAATGCGTCATCTACATGGGCAAGACCGACGTGGAACGGCAGCATCCCAACGTGCAAAAGATGAAAATGCTGGGCGCAAAGGTAGAAGCCGTCACATCCGGCGGGATGACTTTGCAAGATGCCGTCGATGAAGCCATCAAAGACTGGTGCCAACACCCGGAGGACACGTATTACCTCATCGGGTCGGCCGTGGGACCTCATCCCTATCCCGACATGGTGGTGCGCCTCCAGTCCGTCATCAGCCAAGAAATCAAGCAGCAACTTTTGGAGAAAGAAGGACGGGAGTATCCCGACTACCTGATAGCCTGCATCGGAGGAGGAAGCAACGCCGGCGGCACCATTTACCATTACTTGGACGACGAACGGGCAAAAATCATCCTGGCCGAAGCAGGGGGAGAAGGCTTGGAAAGCGGGAAAAACGCCGCATCCATCCTGTTAGGCAAGCCCTGCATCCTGCACGGCTCAAGGACTTTGGTGATACAAGACGGGGAAGGAAACGTGATGGAGCCTTATTCCATCTCCGCCGGACTGGACTATCCGGGCATCGGGCCCTTGCATGCCTGCCTCGCCAGAGAAGGCCGTGCCAAGGTGTTTGCCGTCAACGATGATGAAGCGCTCCGGGCTGCTTACGAGCTTACACGCCTGGAAGGCATCATCCCTGCCTTGGAATCATCGCATGCATTGGCCACATTGGGCAAAGTGAAATTCAAACCGGGAGACATCGTCGTTCTCACCGTGTCAGGACGCGGCGACAAGGACATGGATACATACATCCGACACCTGGACGCATAAACAAGCGCCGCCCCTTTCCTTGCTTGTGTTCAGGGGAAAGGGGCGGGCTTTTAAAACAATAGTCTCTCAGAAACGGAAACTCAAATAGATGCGGAACGACTTGTTGCGGAATTTGATTTTCTTCTTGCTGATTGCCTCGTCCAGCATGTCGCCTACCGAAAGGTCGCCATCCATGGTATCATCATAGCCATAGTCGCCTTCGTCGTCAAACGACAGATTCGTGTACTTCGCTTTGCCCCAACGGCCTTCCACACCCAAGGAAATGGCCTTGTAAGCCACTTGGCCGCCAAAAACGAAATGCGACACATAACCGTGGTTGAACTCGTCGTCAATCAGAATCAACGAATAAGACGGCATGAAATGGAAATACGTGCCTACCTTCAGATGGTCCACAGGATTCACCGTGATGGAAGGACCGATGCGCATGCCGTATTCCAACTGATGGACACCCAAAGCCAACTCATCGTCTTCTTCGTCATAATACGAGCCGCTCCCGCCGGAAGGCATTCCCATTCCTGACGTTTCATCCTCATAATCCTTGTACATCACATAATTCAGGTCCATCCAACTCCAATCAATGCCGAACTTCAACATACCGAACAACGGTTTCTTCGGAATGTAATAAGTACGCCCCCAGTTGAGGTCCATGCCGAACTTGCTTTCCCACTTGAAATCACTTTCCGCATCCTCCAATGTCAATTCCTGGTTCGTAATGTAGCCGATATTAAAATATTTCGCCCGCTTCTTCCATACGGCTTCATTCTTTTCGTTCATCTTCACTTCATCCAATTGCGAGTTCAATTCATTCACTACATTATACAAAGAATCCACGTCTTGCGTGACACCCGTGGCCCCGTTTTCCTGTGCATAAACACTTTGCACACCCAAAGCACCGACCAAAAACATGCATAGCTTCCACCTAAATGCCATTTTCTTCATTTTCAATTTTAAGAATAATTTTTATTTCTTGTTCCCTTGCGTCCAAAAACGCTTGTTTTGATGCTACAAAGGTATAAAAACCATTTCCTGTTGCAAAAAAAATCTATATTAATTCATTAAAAAAGAATCACGAGGAAAATAACAGCAAGAAAGACGGCAAAACGCTTGCATTTGAACAATCTTCACTATTTTTGCCCTGTGAACAAAAAAGAATTGCCATGCCGTCCAACTCATGCCCATCAGTCTTGTTGATATACACCGGCGGAACCATCGGGATGATTGAAAACCCGGAAACCGGCGCATTGGAAAACTTCAATTTCGACCATCTGCTGAAACATGTGCCTGAATTGAAACGATTCAACTACCGCATATCTTCTTACCAGTTCAACCCGCCCATCGATTCCTCAGACATGGAACCCCTCTATTGGGCAAAATTGGTGAAAATCATCAATTACAACTACAACCAATTCGATGGATTTGTCATACTGCACGGCACCGACACGATGGCATATACGGCCTCTGCCCTCAGTTTCATGCTCGAAAACCTTGCAAAGCCTGTCATCCTTACCGGCTCGCAACTGCCTATCGGCGTGCTGCGGACAGACGGGAAAGAGAACCTGATCACAGCCATTGAGATAGCCGCTGCAAGGAACGACAAAGGCGAACCGATGGTTCCCGAAGTATGCATCTTTTTTGAGAACCGCCTGATGCGCGGCAACCGAACCACCAAAATCAATGCGGAAAACTTCAACGCTTTCCGCTCGTTCAACTATCCTGCGTTGGCTCATGCCGGCATCCACATCAAATACGAAGAACACCTCATCATCAGGCCCGACACATCCCGCCCTTTCAAGCCACATTATCTTTTTGACACGAATGTCGTCATCCTCAGCCTGTTTCCCGGCATAAGAGAACAAACCGTATCGTCCATCCTGCATGTAGAAGGGCTGAAAGCCGTTGTGCTGAGAACATTCGGCTCCGGCAACGCGCCGCAAAAGGAATGGTTCATCCGGCTTTTGAAAGAAGCTGCCGAAAGAGGCATCATCATTGTCAACATCACGCAATGTGCAAGCGGCACGGTGGAGATGGAACGTTACGAGACAGGCTACCATCTTCTCGAAGCCGGAGTAATCAGCGGCTACGACAGCACGCCTGAAAGCGCCGTCACCAAGCTGATGTTCCTTCTTGGCCACGGGCTGAGCCACACAGAAATACGCAAACGCATGAACATGGCTTTGGCCGGAGAAATAACGCCCAACATTAAAAAGAAAAGATGAAAAGCCAGCCCTTCATTCATTCAGAGCGCCGCAACAGGGACATGCCCCTTTCGACTGCAGCCATGCACCACAATGCCCGCAGCGATAAGCACGGCCTCCCTGACACGACCGGTAACGTTTAACCAGACAAGCGAGCCACAAGGCACACAAAGCATACCCTACGTAATAATAGGTGGCAAAGGCAAAGAACAACCCACAAGCCATGCCCAAGGCAAACCACCCCAGCATGCAGACGAAAAACTCATGGGAAGAGGAATGGCGGAACAAATCGTCAACCGCAGCCAGCAACGCGACAAGACTGGCCCAAACACACGACAAAAAAGCGCACAGCACAAAAGGATGGGCAAAAGGATTCAGCACAGGATTGAAATAGAAATGCAGCCACACCTCCGGGAAAAAACGGCGAAGTGTGCCATAGGACACCGCTGCCAACGACAGGAACGACAACCAAAGCAAAGGATAGAAGCCATCAGCGGCAACAGGGCAAAGCAGGAAACCTCCTCGCCTGCGGGAATACAGGAAAAGAGAAAAAACAGCGAACACGGACAGCAACGCCATGAAAGCAAGCACACGAACACCAGAAAAGGAATGGATGAACCGCGAAACAGGATCGTCAGGCACAATGCGCGGCAATAGTTCCGACTCACGCAACCAGCCTTGCACCTCTTGGCTATGAGCCACTTTCACCCAAATGGAATCCACCGAATCCGCAGGCTGCACCATGAATTCCGCCACCACGACACGCTCGCCACGATAGACGACCGCACCCCTCCCTTTCACGGGGAAGGACTCAAGCCGCAAAGAATCTGCCACGACCTTGAAATTGCTGCCCCATGTATAGTGGCGTTCCTGAAGGCAAACTAAAGAATCCACCGCACGCTGGGAAACCTTGCCGCCCGATATGTACGGCTTTTCCCCTTGGCGCACGCAAGCCGCAAACACAGCGCAAAGAAACAAAAGGATGCCCTGCGCAAGCCTTCTCATCGCTTATCTTCTTTTATGACGAGCATCTCGCAATGCCGGCAATCGAACTTCAAGCGGAAACGTCGCCCGTCGCCCGACACGAGGTAGCAAGGTTCACGCAAGGGGGAAAGCTGTTCCCCGCGCTGAAGGCACCATCCCATCTCATACCGCAAACAATACTTGCAGGTCATCACCACTGTATCGCCATCCGGCATGGCCTGCTCAAATGCCGGGCTGACGGAAGCCACGCCGCAACTTTCATAAACGGAACGCGCCATGCGGTTAGCCACATTCCCTGTATAATCCAACGCATGCCGGGGATAAAGAGGCAAGTTGCCCGGCAACTTCCTGACATGGAAACGGTAGTTCAACCGCCTGGCCCGCAACAACCTGTCCACAGCCTGCCGCCGCCATTCAGCCAATACGGAGGAAGGAATAAACCAATTGCCGGAGAAACGCACCTCCACGCTGCCCAATTCAAAAGGCGTGCCGCCCATCTTGGCCAGTTGCTCCTGCACGACACCCGCCTGGGGCGTGCGTGCTTCCTCTTTCCGGCAGGCAAAAGCCAGCGTCACCGAACAGGCATCCTCATCGCGAAGCTCCAGAGAAAAGCCCCACGCCGTTTCCCGCAAGGCGGCATCTACCCGTATCTTCCGCGCCGAAGAAGGCCTCGAGAGCAGTTTCCCAAACTGCTGGCCGTAATTACGGTAAAGCAAAGTGCCGGGCTTCAGCAGCGGAGGCATCTCTTGGGGATACAGCCTGTTGCCCTCCGCACGGTTCACACGGAAGCCGTGAAGCACGCCTTTCCCGTCGAAGAAACAAAGGCCGTCGCCGTTGGCAAACGAACGGACGCCTGCCACCGCCAAGCCGTTTTTCCATACTTCCTTGACCCGCCCTGCTTCTTCGCCCAAAGACTTCGGGGTATCCAAAGAAGCCACTTCTTCGCCCCGTCCCAGCAGGAAGTAATGGGTAAAGCCCCGGTTGAAGCTTTTGGCGACATCGGGGACAAACGTGTACCGGCACGTCCCAGAGGAAGAACGGCTGTATTCAGGCCGCCGGGCAAACAGTTCGTCCAACTTGCGACGGTAGAAAGCAGTCACATTCTTCACATAGGCAACGTCTTTCAGCCGCCCTTCTATCTTCAGGGACGTTGCGCCCGCATCCAGCAACTGCTCCAAATAGTCGCTCTGGTTCAGGTCGCGCAACGAAAGAAGGTGCTTGCCGCGCACTAGTTTTTTCCCGTCCGCGTCCTCCAAGTCAAAAGGCAGGCGGCAGAACTGCGCGCATTCGCCCCGGTTGGCACTGCGCCCGAAGCAGGCCTGGCTGGCATAGCATTGCCCGCTGTAGCTGACACACAAAGCTCCATGCACAAACACTTCCAACGGCATGCGCGGGCAAGCTTCGTGAATCTCCCGGATTTGCGCCAACGACAACTCGCGGGCCAAAACGGCTTGCGAAAAGCCTGCCCCGGCAAGGAAGCGCACTTTCTCCGCCGTGCGGTTGTCCATCTGCGTGCTGGCATGCAAAGGGATGGGCGGGAGATGCATGCGCAGCAGGGACATGTCCTGCACAATCAGGGCATCCGCCCCGGCACGATAAAGCTGCCAAGCGGTGCGCTCCGCTTCCGCCAACTCATCATCATAGAGTATCGTGTTCAAAGCCACGTACACACGGGCATGGTAAAGATGGGCAAAAGCAGCCAGACGCGCAATGCCGTCCACCGAGTTCCCGGCTGCGGCACGGGCACTGAACCGGGACGCGCCGATATAAACGGCATCTGCACCGTGAAGCACAGCCTCCATCCCGCACTCCACGTCCTTGGCCGGTGCCAGCAATTCTATCTTGCGTTGCCTGCCTTCCGTCATCCTATCTCATTTATGTTGTAAGGAGTCTCTTGGTAAACGTAATAGTTCAGCCAGTTGGAGAACAGCAGGTTGGCATGCGCCCTCCACCTCACCACCGGCGGGTTGGACGGATTGTCATCCCGGTAATAGTGTTCCGGCATGCGGATGGGCAGTCCCTTTTGCAAGTCGCGCCGGTACTCCGCATCCAAGGTATAAGGGGAATACTCGGAATGCCCGGTCACGAAGAACTCGCGCCCGCCGCGACCCATCACCATATAGACTCCCGCCTCCTCGCTCTCAGAAAGTATCTTCAGCCCCGGCACGCGGAGGATGTCCTCGCGGCGCACCTCAGTGTGGCGGCTATGAGGCACGTAAAACTCATCATCGAACCCCCTGAGGATGGGGGCGAAAGGCTCGCTGGCCGTGTGGCGGTACACGCCGAAAAGTTTCTCGCGCAGCAGGTGTTTGGGGATGCCGTAATAATGGTAAAGCCCGGCCTGCGCCGCCCAGCAAATGCAAAGGGTGGACATGACATGGCTCCGCGCCCAGTCCAAGATGCCGCACAGTTCGTCCCAATAGCCCACTTCCTCGAAAGGGTACTGTTCTACAGGCGCACCGGTGACAATCATCCCGTCGAACTTCTCCCCGCGCATGTCGGAAAAGTCGCGGTAGAACGCCTTCATGTGTTCCACCGGCGTGTTCTTCGGCGTATGGCTCTTTATCTTCATGAAAGATATCTCCAACTGGAGCGGCGTGTTGGAAAGCAACCGCACGAGGTCGGTTTCCGTGGTGATTTTCAGCGGCATCAGGTTCAGGATGACAATCCGCAGCGGGCGGATGTCCTGCCTCAAGGCACGCGAAGTGTCGATGACAAAGATGTTTTCCTGCTTCAGCAGGTCGATGGCAGGAAGCCTGTCAGGCAAGTTCAACGGCATAATCGTTTCGTTTTTTCACATCAAGAGCCGCAAAGGTACGCAAATTTGCCGTTCTTTCCGCCGGCATGCACGGCAAATTTCCCCAAAAACGAACGGGGAAAAGCCCGTGCATCCGCGCAGAAACATCCAACCGCCCGCATGGAAAAGCCCGGTTGCACGGGAGATTTCTTTATCTTCAGGCTAAAGATGCATATCCTTAGCCTAAGGATGCACATCCTTAACCTAAAGACACACATCCTTAACCTAAAGATGAACTTTCCACGCAGGCAAGCCAAAGTTTCCTCCACATAAAGGAAGCCGGCCAAGCGACTCCCTCCACTTTTCCGGCCTGCGCATCACGGGAATCACGGAATTTTGCCTAAGTTTGCACCCGGTTTAATCGCACACGATATGGAGAACTTCTGGACACTCACCCCGATAGAGGCAGGCCTGCTGGCAGTGTTGGCCGCCACGTTCCTCATGCAACTTGCTTATTACACTTTCTTCTACGCCAAAGCATGGCGCAAGCGCTGCGGCGCAGGGCAGGGAGAGGATGCTCCGGGCAGCGGCAATCCCCCCGTCTCCGTCATCATCTGCGCCAAGGACGCTTCGCAGGAATTGGCAGAAAACCTGCCGTGCATCCTCGAACAAGACTACCCGCAATTTGAAGTCATCGTGGTGAACGACAACGCCGCTGCCCCCATCAGCAACGAACTGGAAACCATGCAACGGCGGTATCCGAACCTCTACCTCACCTTTACCCCCGACAGCGCGCGCTACGTCAGCCACAAAAAACTGGCCGTCACCATCGGCATCAAAGCCAGCCAGCACGGCTGGATTGTGCTGACGGAAAGCAACTGCCGCCCCAAAAGCCGGGAATGGCTGAAGGCCATGGCGCGGAACTTCACGCCCGGCACGGACATCGTGTTGGGATACAGTTTCCTGATAGACAAAAGGAAAATGCATGTATTCGACCATTTCTTCCACACCATCCGTTTCCTCGCCTTGGCCGCCATCGGGAAGCCTTACATGGGAACAGGATACAACCTCGCTTACAGAAAGGAACTGTTCTTCAAGAACAAAGGCTTCTCCTCGCATCTCAACCTGCAAAGGGGGGAAGACGACCTGTTCGTCAACGAGGCCGCCCGCCGGGGAAACACAAAGACGGAAACCAGCCCCGAAGCATGCATGGAAATCACTTCCGGCAACCTTCGCCAACGCTGGAAAGAAGAAAAACTGAACCGTGCCATCACATCGCAATATTACAAAGGCGGGCAACGCTACCTGCTGGGCCTCGAAACGGCAAGCCGCTTCATCTTCCTTGCCGCATGCCTCCTGCTCATGGCCGATGCCCTCTGCCGCCACGCATGGCTGCCCGCTGCGGCTGCCCTGCTTGCCTACGCCGCCCGGATGGCCTGCCAATGCCTGCTGTGGAAGGAAGCAGCCTTGAAAACAGGAGGCCCCGCAACCGCATTCTGCCACCTGCTCCCCCTGTTCGACCTTGCCATCCCGCTGAACGACCTCCGCTACCGCCTCCTGAGAAAAGCAAAAATGCAGAGCTTCACCCGGAAGTAAGAGAAAGGACGCGAACCTGCGTCACTTCACTTTCAGGTTGTCCTTACTGCGATATTTGTTCATGTCGGAGATGATGACTTGGTCGCCGGGTTCCAGCCCCTCCAAGACTTCCACATAGTCATAACTGCCTTCGCCCAGCTTCACGCTCCTTTTCACAGCCTTTCCGTCTTCTATGACCCAAAGGTCGTAATCGCCCGCACCGTTGTAAAACGAACGACGCTCCAAGCGGAGGGTTTCATCCCGCACCTCGTTCACCACGAACACATCGACCTTCAGTCCCGAACGCAAACGCTTGTGGCTGTTGTCATCCAAAAAGACCATGAAATCAATCATCCCGTCGTTCACCGAAGGCACCACGTTGCCCACCGTGCCTGTCAGTTCATCTTTGCCAATCCGCACAATGGCCTTGTTGCCCGGCATCACCTTGTCAGCATACCCGTCCGTAATCTCTCCCTCCACCTTGAAATGTTCAAGGTTGGCCACAATGGCCAATTGCGAGCCTGCGGGCACTGATGCCCCCACTTGGTCGTTCACCCATATCAAAGTAGCATCCTGCGGGGAACGCACCTGCGCTTCCTTCATGGTCTTCGTCCGCAACGAAATGTTCTTCCGGGCAATGTTGTAATCCAGTTCCTGCACGCGGATGTCTGCCGCCGATGTCTTCTTCTGGTTCTCGTACTTCAATTTCAGTTGCGCCAGATTCATCTCCTGCACTTTGTAGTCCAGTTCCGCCTGTTTGATTTTGTCGGGCGTGCTGGCACCGATGCTGTCCAAGTACCTCTCATTCAGCAAAAGCACCTTCATCCGTTCCAGCCTCATCTCGTCGATGTCGATGCTCATCTTCATCTCCGAAAGCTGGCTCTCCAAGGTGATTTTCAGCTGTTCCAATTTGGAACGCTTCATCTCCAGTTCATCCAACTGGTTCTCCATGCCCACATTCGCCTCTGCCAAATCCAGTTTCAAGATGGAATCGTTCTTATGCAGCTTCTCACCGGTCTTCTTGTAAACCTCCAATATCTTCGAGGAAATAGGCGACGTGATGATTTCCTCTGACAAAGGCGCCACCTTTCCTGAAGCCGACACCGACACGGCAATCTCCCCGCGTTCCACCGTACCCAGTTCCACTTCTTCCAAGGAGATGCCTGCTTGGAACGTCTTTATCAAAACCACAAAAAAGACAATAACGCCGCACACGATGCCCGACAGCTTCATAATCCGTATCCTCTGCCTCCGCTTTTTCACGTCTGCCGAGATTTCTTTATCCATTCCCATCGTTTGGTTCTCCTATTTGTTTAACATTTCATATACAATATCCATATCATTCTCGAAGTCATAAAGCGTCAGTTGCCGGATGTTGTAATAATACACCCACGAGGCATACAACTGGTCAATGTAAGCCCGGCGCGCATTGTCGCGCTCCACTTGCGCCGAGTTGATGTCCAGCACATTGATGTTGCCCATCACAAAGATGTTATACGCCGTCTTGTACCGGCACTGCGCCACCGAGTCTGCCGCCACCGCGATGTCCAGCAAGCGTGTCTGGTCCTCCCATTGCCGCACGGAAAGCATCACGTTCTGCTCAAAGTTCATCCGCGTCCTTTCAATCTGCGCCTTCACCACTTCCTGTTGCGACTTCGCCAACTGCACGCGCCCTTTCCCTTTTCCCCAGTCTAAGATCGGGATGCGTATGCCCAAGCTCACAATCTGCCGGTTCTGCAAATTGCGGTAAACAGCAGGCAATTCCGCATCGCTGTTCGTGAATCCGACAGAAGCATAAACGTTGGCTTGGAATCCACGGTCAGCTTTCGCCTGTGCAATCTGCTGCCGCGCTTCCAGCAACTGCCTTTCCGTGGAATAATTCAACGGGTTGTTCTTATAAGCCATGGCCAGCACCTTGGGATAATCCAAATCTACCGTCGGGCATTTCGGCGGGATGCCCACCTGCAACTCCACCGAATTGTCGTAACGCAGATAAATGCGCAAGGTGTACATTTTGTTCTCATAATCTTGCTCGGCCTTTATCAGTTCTGATGAAGCATTCAGCCGGCCTAATTCCAATTGCAGCAAATCGTTGTCAGAGATGATGCCCAACTTCTTCTTTCCTCGTGCTATTTTCAACAACTCGGTGGCATTGTCCAAATTCTGCCGGGCAATGTTCCTATTGACCGATGCCAGCAGGAAGTCAAAATACCGGGACACGGTCTGTGCATTCACGGCTTCCATGTTGACGCAATACTGCTGTATCGCCTCCTTGTAGCGTTTCGGTTCTATGCGCATCGACCATCTCAACGAACGGGCGGTAATCAAAGGCTGGCTGATGGTCACGCCAAATGGCACGCTCAGGTAACTGGTGGCATGGCTGCCGTCCAATTCGTCCATCCGCTGCAATTGCGACTGCAAAGAAATCGTGCCGCCCGTGTAAGGAATGTTCTGGTTGATGGACAGGTTCAGGTTCTCGCTCAGCAAACGGCTGGAGACGAAAGAATACGACCCGTCTTCATTCTGGTAGGACGACAACGACTTGTTCAGGCTGGGAATCGTGCCGTCCAACACCATGTTGGGCAACAGTTCCGCCCGGTAATTCCGATACGTCCAATAAGCCACCCGCAACGTGTTCCTTGCGGAAATAGCATCCAAAGAAGAAACTTGGGCAATACGCAATGCCTCGTCCAATGATAGGTAAATCGTATCTTTTTGCCCCCACAGGCAACCAGGCAACAACAAAGCCCAACAAGCCAACCATCGCAATTTCGTGTACATTTCCATTCTATTTTGTATCCCATTTTATTCATAATGCAAGGCTTCCGCCGGGTTCACTTTCGACACTTTGTAGGCCGGATAGCAGGCACTGAACACGGAGAACAAAGCCATCAGCACCACCGTGGCCACCACGGCGCACACGTTCACCCACGTCAGGTCGAAGATGAAGAACGACAGCAGCACGGCGGGCAGCGATGCCAATGCCGATACCGCCAGGCTTTCGCCAATCACCATGCCCAACAGTTGCTTGCGGGTTGCGCCCAAGGCCAAGCGGAGTGCATATTCCTTCAGCCGCTTTTCCGATTGCAGCCAGAAGATGCCGAACGTCCCGATGAAGGCGAAGAAGAACAGGAACAGCACCGGCACCGCCTGCGCCACCACCGAAAGCATCGTATTGAACATGGACATTTCCTTCATCTCATCCAACGAATACAAAACCAATTGTGCCTTGTCGCGGACGCTTGATTGCTGGAATTCCTTATGGATGGCCGCATAAAAATCCGCGTCATGGCCTTTTTTCACTTTCACCACATATTCCGTATTCCCATTCGGTATGCCTCTTTCCGGGAAAAGGAAAAAAATGGAGGCAAGAGCTTCTTCAAAAACATGCTGCTTCACGCCGTCCACCACGCCGATCACGGTGTAGGTCTGGCCTTTGTAAACAAATTGCCGGTTCACCGCATCCGTCCATCCGGCAGCATCCGCCAACTGGCGGGTCACCACCACCGGCGCAGAACCATCCTCCAAATAGCGTTCTTCTGTAAACCAGCTGCCCTCCTCCAAACGAAGGCCAAATATATCCAAGGCTTTTGGAAACACAAACTTAGGGAAGAAACGAATTTTTCGGTCATCGACCCTCACCGTGTCCGTCACATAAAAATCACTGCTGCGCAAGTAAGGAGTCAGATTGCAACTGACACAATAGTCTGCCACGCTTGGATGTGTTTCCAAATGCGTCAAAGCCGTTTTAGTTGCTATCAAGGCATTCCCATACAAATTATGGTCTTTTAACGCATCCTCCAGATTGGCTGTAAACATTACAAGATACGTGTTGCCCGTATCCAGCATTCCCGGTTGGCGGTATTGCCTCACGGCATCCAGCAATGAACTGAGGCACAGCATCAGCACCAGCCCGATGAACACCTGCTCCACAAAGAGTTCCCACATCGCCTTCCGGCGATTCCACAACGTTTTCCACAAAAATCCTTTCATTGTTTGTCTCCTCCTTTCAATGTCTCTGCTATGTTCCTTTTGGCAATCAAATAAGCCGGAAGGCCGCCCGACAGGAAAGCAAACACCAGCACCAACGGCAGCACCTGCCCTGCCAACACCCAACCGTCCAAATCAGCCAGCAAAGTCACTCTCTCGCCCAACGCGCCGCCAACCGCCAGATGCTGGATGCCCGAAGCCATCGGAAGCATCAGCGCAATCCCAATGCCGACTCCTATCAACACCAACAACAGGTTCTCCCCCATCAACTGGCCGAACACGGCACGGCGGGTGGCGCCGATGGCCCGCGAAAGCGCCATCTCCGATGCCCGCGCCTCCGCATTCGAGAAATTCAGCGTCACGATGTTCAAGGCCGGAATCACCAACAGCAGAAACAAGGCCGCCCCGGCACCATATAGCATGATGTCCGTCCCATACTGCCGGATGCGTTCCTCCCTTTGCGTGTAAATCTTGTCCGGCGCAAATTGCACATCCTGATTCCGGTTCTCGTAAGTGACCTGCATCAGATTGCACACCGCTTCTTTCATCTGCGGCTTGCTCACGCTTTCCGAAAAAAGGAGATGGAGATTGTAACAAAAGTTATAAGAAGGGACAAAATGATTATAACGATACGGGAGCCAAATGTTGGCCGTTGTGGGTGCCACAAACAGGGAATAGTCTGCGATGATGCCAATCACCTCGTATTCCACATTCTGGACCGTTATTTTCTTCCCCACAGCCTCCCCGTCCGGGAAACAGGACTTCGCCAGACTTTCCCGCACCACCGCCACCTTGTCGCCACGGTCGGCAGACGCACGGTCAAACAGCCGCCCTTCCAGCACATCAAACTGGTACATCTCAAAGTAATCACCGCCCACAAAGTCCGCTTCCGTGAACTGTATTCGGTCGCCCATGTCAGCCAGTACCGCTTCATTGTTATCGAAAGCCGTCAATTCACATTTATCTTTCAAAGCGTGAAAGAACTGCCCTTGTTCCGTCTGCAAAATACCACCATAGTAAACACCTTTCACATCCGGATAACCAATTTGACTCACCGTTATTATCCGGTCGCCATACAGCATCGGGGATTCATCCGAAGTGACGAGACGCACTGCATGCAGGATGATGGTGATGAACACGAAGGTCAACGCCGTCCCCAACACATAGAACAGGGCGTAAGCCTTGTTCCGCCGGATGTTGTAAACGGCCGATTTCAGGTAACTCCATAGTATCTTCATGACCGCACGTTTTGGTTCAGACCAATTTCCCGTCCAGCAGACGCACAATGCGTCCTGTCTTTGCCGCAATGCGCTCATCGTGGGTCACCATGATGATGGTCACCCCGCCTTGGTTCAGTTGCAACAGGATGTTCATGATTTCCTCGCCCATGCGGCTGTCCAAGTTGCCGGTCGGCTCATCGGCCAATATCAGTTCCGGCCTGCCCACGATGGCGCGGGCAATGGCCACGCGCTGGCACTGCCCGCCCGACAACTGCGCCGGGAAATGCTTGGCACGGTGCGACAAGCCCACGCGCTCCAGCACTTCTTCCACCCGACCTTTTCGTTCCGAAGCCGGGACATGCCCGTACAGCAACGGCAGTTCCACGTTGTCGGTCACGTTCAGCGAAGGAATCAGGTGGAAGTTCTGGAACACGAACCCCAAGGTCTTGTTCCGAAAACGGGCCGCCTCCTTGTCGTTCATCCGCGAGATGTCGGTGCCGTTGATGCGGATGGTTCCGCTGGTCGGCGCATCCAGCAGTCCAATCAGGTTCAGCAACGTGCTTTTCCCGCAGCCGGAAGGCCCCATGATGGACACAAACTCCGATGAATCAATCGTCAGGTTGATGTTGTCCAACGCTTGTGTTTCCACCTCTTTTGTCTGGAAGATCTTGTTCACCGATTCAATTTCTACCATAATCGTATTCTTTTAATGATTCGTACTATTTTTTGATTCTGAATATTCGTTCTTAGCATCCAATATCAAATTACACCAACTTTTATCAACATCACCACAACTATTCTCATAAGAGGCTCATTCCTTGTACTCTCCTCTATTATATTTAGCTACACGCTTCTTTGCTTCTTCAATAACAAAGAATGCAAACCCTGTTGAAATCTTTTCCGGCATTTCTACAATTCCTTTTGCTATGGATACTGAATCTTCATACCTCCCCAATTGTTCGTATAGCAACATTAAATCATATCGGCAAGTATACTTAGATGGGTACATCGCTATTCCACTTTTTAAGTGTTTCTCAGCTAATTCGTACTGCCCAACTTCTTTATAAACATTTGCAAACAATCTTTCCGACCTATCATTTCTTACATAACATGAAAATCGTTTCAATAATTCAATTGCTGCCTCATAATTCTTATTTCGAAAATTCAGTAGAGCCAATTTCCAACAATAATCCGGATTATCCATCAAAATAAAACTTCTTACTGGACGAAAAACAAAAGGAGACTCTATTTCATTCTTATAATCTACATATTTCCGCAAAGGAAAGATGCCCGGCATATCCGCCCGACGGCCACAGTTCAAAGGCTCGGTCTATATTATTAATAAGGTATGCAGCGGTGATGTGTTCCACGTCGTCCAGCCGCACCGCGCTGTCCGGGAGGTGGCAGGAGGCGGCCAAGCTGTCTATCTTTTCCTGCAACCGATTCCGGTCTTTCTCGCAAACGAGCAGGGAATCCACGCCTTCGTAATAACGCTCCACCCAAGGGCCGCCCAAGGCGTAATGGCCCGGCATGTTTTCTATCAGGAAGACGGCGGCGCGGAGCTTCAGGCTGTCCGCCTCGTCCTTGCCGTAGTGGTCCAGCACGGCTTGCAGTTCCGGGGCGTTCCCGCCCGCCAAAGACAGCGCGCGCTCCAACGGCGTTTCCCGGCAGGAAAGGAAGCAAAACAGCACTAAAACCAACAAGATTTCGCGTTTCATATATTAAATTTAAGTATGCATCCACAAAATAAAAGGTTTCGGATTTATTTCTATTGCACTTTCCGCCCAAAAAATAGAACATTCGTGCCAACTTTCATCCGGGCTTTTCCGCTTGCGACATTTGTGCTATTTTTTGAGACGAGCGTGTTATAAACACTATGATTGCCAAACTCCCAGGCAAGACAAGGACACCAAGAAGCGGAACCGGGAAACTTCTTATAAAAAAAGGAGGCCGCGTGCGGCCTCCTTCGCTCCTGCTTCACCCAATAAAATTTCAAATTTTAGCTGAAAAACGGCTTCACTTTACAGGTAAAATTTCAGATTTTACCTGTAAAGTTTTCCAAAGGTTGCGAAACGCATTTTCAAGCCACCCTAAGTGGTTCGCAACCTGCACAGAAGTTTTTGAAAAAACCTTCCAAGGTTTCGGCCAAAACCTTGGGAGGTTTTTCACCTAAGGCAAGTTGACGGACAAACCGGCTGCGTCAAAGGAGACTCAACGCGCGTCCACGGACGACGCGCCGGACGTATGGATTTCGGTGTGCGCAGGGCCTCCATAATACGCCACGTCGCTGGCGCCCGACGCACGGACCTTCAACTGTTCAGAAGCATAGACGGAACAATCGGCAGCGCCCGAAAGGCGGCATTCGGCCGACCTTGCTTTCAAGTCACGGCAATCGCCATCGCCTGCGCCCGAAACCTCCACGGACAGGGCATCCGCCGTCCCCGACAATTTGAAATCGCAAGCCCCGCTGGCATCCACGGACACGCTTCCCGCTTCCACGGCGGACAACGAAAGGTTGCAGGCGCCGCTCAAAGAAAGCGAGGCATCCCGCACGGCAAACCGGCTGCCGCCCTCCAACTTGCTGGCGCCGCTCAAGGAAAGTTCTGCCTTTTCCGCCGCAACCGGCCTGCCGAACTTCAACGAGGCTGCGCCGGAAAGCCCGACATCAAACGAACGCGCATCAACATCCTGCTGCAACGACAAAGCGCAATTGGAGCCAAGCGACAGGCGTTGCACGGGCACCGGCATCGTGACGCGAAGCTCCACCCGCTGCTTGAAAATGCACTGTTCCTTCAAGCGGATGGCCAGCGCATTGCCTTCCACCTCCGTTTCCAACAGGTTGACCAGATTCTCATATCCCTTGATGGACACGGAATAAGCCCCGCCCGTCTCCACCACGGCTTCCAAAGGGGCGCACAAATCCAAGGCCGTGAAGCCGCTGCATTCCGGCTTCACCTCCACAATGCTTCCTTCGCCTTTCACCACTTTCGTCCCGCTTATCTTCCCGCCTTCCGAATTTGACACCACAACACACGACTGGCACAGGAGAAACGCCGACAAGAGTGCATACATCGCTCTTTTCATAATCTTCACATTTTATCGTCGAACATTAAGTTTCCGCCCCAAAGATAAGCAAAGATTCGGCAAAGTCCCAACTGAAAAATTCCATTTTCATTTGCCTTTGCACGCACCTTTCCCTATCTTTGCCTGAAAATGAAAACATACTTGCCATGAACCCTGCTATTTCAGAAAGGATATCCGGCCTCCGGCATTTCATGCAGGCACACGGATTGTCGGCATTCATCATCCCGACGGCCGACCCGCACTTGAGCGAATACACCGCAACGCATTGGAAGACGCGGGAATGGTTTTCCGGCTTCACCGGCTCGGCCGGCACGCTCGCCGTCACGCTGCACGATGCGGGACTATGGACGGACTCGCGCTATTTCCTGCAAGCGGAACAACAGTTGCGGGACACTCCCGTCCGCCTGTTCAAAGAAGGCCTTCCCGGCACGCCGTCCGTCCCGCAATGGCTTTGCAGCGTCCTGAAAGCGCACGAGAAAGCGGGCGTGAACGGGCAGGTGTTCTCCCTGCAAGCCATCGAACAGATGGAAGAAACCTTGGGCAGCCACGGCATCCTCCTGGAGGCCTGCCACGAACCGGAAAAGGAACTTTGGGCCGACCGCCCGCCGATGCCGAAACAACCTGTCTTCCTCCATCCCCTCCGCTATGCCGGGCAGCCGGCCCAAGAAAAGATAAATGCCATCCGGGCTTCCCTGCAGGAAAGCCGGGCGCACGGCATCCTCCTGCCGGCTTTGGACGAGGTGGCCTGGACCTTGAACCTGCGGGGGAGCGACATTGAATACAACCCCGTGTTCACCGCTTACCTGCTCATCACGCACGAGAAGGCCACCCTGTTCACCGACCCGCAGAAAATCACGCCCGAAGTCCGGGAATACCTCGCCCAGGAAGGGGTCGGCACGCAGGATTACACGGCTGTCGGCGACAGCCTCAACCGCTACCCCCACCCCGATATACAGATAGACCCGGCGCAAACCAACCATGCCGCCTGCGCGGCATTCCCGGCAACTTGCCGCCTCATCCGCCGCCCGTCGCCCGCCGCGCTGCTGAAAGCCGTGAAGAACGACACGGAGATCCGCAACCTGCACACCGCCATGCGCCGCGACGGCGTGGCAATGGTGCAGTTCCTCCACTGGCTGGAAACGGCCATCGCCGCCGGGGAAAGGGTGACAGAGACCCGTATCGGGCGGCAACTGCACGAGTTCCGCAGCCGCCAGCCCCACTACATGGGCGACAGTTTCGAGACTATCGCCGCCTACGGGAAGCATGCCGCCATCGTGCATTACACGGCCACCCCGGAAGAAGATGCCGTGGTGCTTCCCCAAGGCTTCCTGCTCATCGACTCCGGGGCGCAGTACCTGGAAGGCACCACCGACATCACCCGCACCATCGCCATGGGAACATTAACGCAGGAGGAAAAGAGGGATTACACCCTCGTGCTGAAAGGGCATATCGATTTAGCGATGTGTTGCTTCCCGCTCGGCACAAGGGGAGCGCAATTGGACTGCCTGGCCCGCACCGCGCTATGGAAAGACGGGGCGAACTTCCTGCATGGGACAGGCCACGGCGTAGGCTCCTTCCTCTGCGTGCATGAAGGGCCGCAAAGCATCCGCATGAATGAAAACCCCGTCGCCCTCCTGCCGGGCATGGTCACGTCCAACGAACCGGGCCTCTACAAAGCCGGAAGGCACGGCATCCGCACGGAGAACCTCATCGTGGCCGTCCGCGACAAGGAGACGGAGTTTGGCGCATTCTGCCGCTTCGACACCGCCACCCTCTGCCCCATCGACACCAAAGGCATCCTGCCCGGCCTGCTGACGGAGGAAGAAAAAGACTGGCTGAACGGCTACCACCGCCGGGTGTATGCCGAGCTAAGCCCCTTTCTGGATGGCGCGGAGAAAGAATGGCTCCGGGCAAACACCCAAGAAATCTGAATGAATCATCACGAATAAACCTACGAATAGATTATGGCACTCATCAAATCTGTCAGGGGATTCACCCCCAAAATCGGCAAGGATTGCTTCCTGGCCGACAATGCAACCATCATCGGCGACACGGTGATCGGCGACAAATGCAGCATTTGGTTCAACACGGTGTTGCGCGGGGATGTCAACTCCATACGCATCGGCAACCGTGTGAACATACAGGACGGCAGCGTGCTGCACACGCTCTATGAGAAATCCGTCATCGAGATTGGCGACGATGTTTCCATCGGCCACAACGTCACCATCCATGGCGCCACGATACGCCACGGGGCATTAATCGGCATGGGCGCCACGGTGCTGGACCACGCCGTGGTGAGCGAAGGGGCCATTGTTGCCGCAGGCGCATTGGTGCTGAGCCATACGGTCATCCCGCCCGGCACGGTATGGGGCGGCATCCCTGCCCGTTTCATCAAGGACATCGACCCGGAACAATCCAAGGAACTCAACCAGAAAATCGCCGGCAACTACCTGATGTACGCCCAGTGGTATAAAGAGGACAACGCATGAAAATCCTGCACACCAGCGACTGGCACCTTGGGCACCAGCTTTTCGGATACGAAAGGACGGAGGAACACACGGCTTTCCTGAAGCAGCTGGCGGGCATCGTGCAGGCCGAGAAACCCGATGTCCTGCTGCTGTGCGGCGATGTGTTCCACTACAGCAACCCGTCGGCTGCCTCGCAACGCCTTTACACCGACGCGCTGCTGGCTTTGCATGAAGCGCACCCGCCCATGCCCATCATCGTCACCGCCGGCAACCACGACAGCAGCGCCAAGCTGGAAATCAGCACGAACCTGTGGAAATATGCCGGGGTCACCGTCATCGGGCATATCGGACGACGCGACGGGCAAGCCGACTTTGAGCGGCACATCCTGGAAATCAAAGATGCCGAAGGACAACTGCAAGCCTACGTCGCGGCCCTTCCCCACGTGTTTCCGCAAAACTTCCCGCCCGTCCGGGAAGACCTCCCGCGTGAAGAAAGGCAAAAGGCATTCATCCAAACGCTGCTTGGCAAGGTGCAGGAACGGAACCATGCCAACGTCCCCGTCATCCTGTCGGCACATGCCGCCGTGGCCGACGGCAACGCCATGCCCGGCGACCTGCAAGGCGGCATGGAATATACAGGGATTGGCGACATGGGCAGCGGGTACGACTACTTGGCCTTGGGACATATCCATTGCCCACAAACCTTCGGGGGGGGCAAGGCGCGCTATTGCGGCAGCCCCGTCCCCGTGAGCTTCGAGGAGAATTACCCGCACTCGGTGAGCATCATCGAGATAATGCGGCACGGGGACACGCCGGCCGTCCGCGCCATCCCCATCCACAACCCGTGGCCGATGAAGGTCATCCCGGCGCAAGCGGCCCCATGGGACGAAGCATTGCACCTGCTGGAAAACCTGCCGCCTGAAGAAAAAATATACGTCCAACTGCATGTCCTTGTCCGTGACACGCCGCCTGCTTACTGCATGGAGAAGGCCAACGAGGCCACACGCGGCAAACAATGCCGCTTCTGCCGCTTCAAATGGGAATACGCCGCCCGCGAAAAGCCGGAAGAAGACACACGGCTGCCCGCCTGCGACCTGCACGCCTGCTCGCCTCTCGAAGTGGCCGCCATGTACTACAAAGACAAATACGGCACAGAAATGGACGCTTCCATGCAAGACCTGCTGAAGGAAGCCCTCCATGAAATACAGACTGAAAACCATTGAACCCGCCCGACATGAAACTGCAACGCCTCCGCATAGAAAACATCGCTTCCATTGAGAAAGCGGAAATCAACTTTGAAGAAACACCCCTTGCCGACCATCCCATCTTCCTGATTTGCGGGCCGACCGGCGCAGGGAAAACCACCATCCTGGATGCCATCTGCCTGGCGCTCTACAACACCACCCCGCGCCTGAAGCAATCACCCAACGAACGCTACCAGGACGCTTCCGACAGTTTCGCGGGAGGAAAAGACGACATCGGCATCGACGACCCCCGCATGCTCATGCGGCGGAACAGCACTTCGGCATCGGTGGAACTATGGTTCACCGACCTGGACGACAACGAACTGAAAGCCTCATGGAGCGTGTCAAGGACGCGCAACAATGCCAACGGGCGCATCAAGAAGGCGGAATGGACGCTTTCAAAAGCAGACGGCACGCCGGTCACCAACAAGAACACGGACACGAAAGCGGAAATAGAGCAACGCATCGGCCTGACCTTCGACCAATTCTGCCGGACCACGCTCTTGGCGCAAGGAGACTTCACGAAATTCCTGAAAAGCAAGGAAGAAGACAAGTCCGACATCTTGGAGAAACTGACCGGCACAGGCATCTACTCGCGCCTCAGCCAGAAAATATACGCCATCAAGGCCGAAAAGGAAAACAGGCTGCAAGCGTTGAAAACCGAAATAGGGAATATCACACGACTGGAGGAAGAAGAAACCCGGCAACTCCAACAAAGAATCGCCGACATCAAGGCACAACTCGCGCAAAGCAGGAAAGAACAGGAAAGCCTCCAAAAGCAAAAGCAATGGATGGAAGAAGAACAGGAACTGGCACAGAAGGCAGAAACGGCGGAAAGGGACTTCGCCGACATCGACCGCGTCCTCCATTCCGAAGGCTTCCAAAAAGACATCCAGACCCTGGAGGACATGGAAAAGACCGCCACGGCACGGGCTGATTTGCAGGAATACCTGCGGCAAAAAACGAACTTGGCCGGGAAACAGCAACAGTTGGAACAGCAAAAAGAGGCGTTCGGGACGTTGCGCGGATGCCGCCTCCTGATGGAACAGGAACTCCACGCTCTGTCAGAGCAGAAGAAACAAACGGAGGATTTCCTCAACAGCCGAAAAGAACAAGCGCCCACCTACCGGAACGCGCAGGCCATCATCGCCTGGGTCCAACAAACCATCACGGCGCAAGCCAACATCCAAAAGGTGCAGGAGGCCATCCGGATAATCACCGCAACCCGGCAAGCAAGCGAAAAGGAGTTCAACAACATCGCTGCCACCTACGAAAAGAGGAAAAAAGAGGAACAAAAGAAACAAGACTCCCTCAACAGCCTCCACGCCACATGGGAAGGAATGAACCCGGCACGGATACAAAGCGAGAAGGAAAACGCGGAAAACCATATCAGCAACCTGGAAAAAATAAAATCCGCCGCCGAAAAAAAACAGGAACGGGAAAAACAGTGCGATGAATGCAGCCGCTCACTCCATGAGAAAGAAGAAAGGCAGAAAGCCATCGAAACGGAACGCCGGACACTGCAAGAGGACTTCCAACGAAAGGACGCCCAACGGAATGCCACCCAAAAAGCATACGACAAGCAAAAAGCATCGTGCGAAGAATGGGCGAAAATAGCACGCGCCCACCTGCTGCCGGGCGACCTCTGCCCGGTGTGCGGGCAAAGAATCCAGCAATTGCCTGCCAGCGAAGCACACTTCGCCCACCTCCTGAAACCCGTGGAAGAACTCTTGGAAACGCAAAACCGGCAAAGGGAAACGGCCTTGAGGAAGCTGCTGGAGAACGAAGCGGAACAAAAAGCCGTCCGGCAACTCATCGCCTCGGAAACGGGAAAAGCGCAAAGGGCAGCCCAAGACTTGGCACAAGCCCAAAAGGAGTTGGAAGCCTGTGCGCTGTTCCCGCAATTCGGAAAGGAAGAAGACATCCCGGCGAAAGCCCAAAACCTGTTGGATACCGCCACGCAAACCTACCGGCAAATCATAGGGAAATGGAACGAGGCCAACCAACTGCAACAATGCATCCACCAGGCACAAAAGGAGAAAGACGCCCTGTCTGCCGAAACGGAGAAAGCACGGGCGGCATTGGACGACAGCCGGAAAAACATCGAAGAACAAAACGCCCGGCTGAAGGGGAAACACGAAATCATGGAACAGGAAAAAGCATCCATCGAAGCAGCCGGACGGCAAATACGCCAGTTAATGCCGGACGCAAACTGGCAGGACGACCCGGAAAACTTCATCCGCACACTGGCCGATGCAGCCGCCCTCTACGAAACCCAAGAACGCCAACTCCATGAAATCACGCAAAAAGCCGGGCTAATGGAAGCCGAAGCCAGGCAAACCGCCCACGCGCAAGAAGCCATCCTGAACGACATGCCTCATTGGAAAGACACGCCCCCCGGCGCACCAGCCCGCATCCCCGACCCGGCCGTCGCATGGAACAACCTGCGCAACACCGTCAACACCCTGCGGACGGAAATCAGAACCGCCCAAGAGAACATCCACGACAAAGCCTGCCGCCTGAAAACGTTCCTCCAAGAACATCCCGAAATCAGCGCGGACTATCTCCGGCAACTATCGCAAACCGGCACGGACGAAACCAAAGCATTGCGCGACCGCACCACGCAACAAAAGGAAATCTGGATAAGCAAGAACACCGAACGGCAACGCCTGCTGCTGGAGAAGAAAACGCACCAGGCACAAAACCCCGGCGTGCCGGAAGGCGCCACGACCGGGCAACTGGCCCTGCAAATCAAGGAAAAAGAGGAACAAGACATGGCCGCCATGCAGGAAGCAGGCGCACTGCAGCAACGGCTGGACGATGACAAGGCCGCACAGGCACGGGTGGAAAAAGCCCAAGAAAAAATGAAAACCGCGCAACAGGAAACGGAACAGTGGGCGCACCTCTCGCAAATCTTCGGCAGCGCCGACGGGAAGAAGTTCCGCAACATCGCCCAAAGCTACGTCCTCCGCCAACTGCTCGCCAACGCCAACAACTATCTCGGCCTCCTCACCGACCGCTACAAAATGGAATGCCCGCCCGGTTCGCTCACCATCCTCCTGCGCGACGAATACCAAGGAGGCACCACACGCCCCACCTCCACCATCTCTGGAGGAGAAAGCTTCCTCGTGTCCTTGGCACTGGCCTTAGGGCTTTCGTCCCTCAGCCGGAAAAGCCTCTCCATCGACATCCTTTTCATTGATGAAGGCTTCGGGACCTTGGACAGCGACTGCCTCAACACCGTGATGGACGCCCTCGAACGGCTGCACCAAATCGGCGGGAAGAAAATAGGCATCATCAGCCACGTGGAAAGCCTGCGGGAAAGAATCAACGCCCAAATCCACGTGAAGCGCATCCACAGCACCTTGAGCAAGATAGAAACCGCCACGGCCTGCTAACCCCCAAGCAAACCGCCGCGCCAGCCCCGGCTCCTGCACGGGAACTCCCGCCCAAGGAAAATGGAACAATCCTGCAGGAAAATAGGACAATCCTGCCGCCAAATCCAAAAAATCACTATCTTTGCCCGTCAAAGATTCATAAAAGAAACTTATAAAACGCAAAAAGCATGAATGCCAATGGCACCAAGCCTCAAGTCGTCGTGTCTATGACCTCGTTCCCGGCGGCCATACCCTATGCCGTACAAGCCATCCAATCCATCTTGGACGGGACAGTGCTTCCCGACAAAATGGTGCTTTACCTGACTTTCGCGCAATTCGGCAAAAACGGCATCCCGCAAGAACTGTTGGAACTGGCAGAAAGCAACCCCATATTTGAAATACGGGATTACGGCAACGACATCCGTTCCTACCGGAAATTGATTCCGGCTTTGCAAGATTTCCCGGATGCCGTCATCGTGACAGTGGACGACGATGTGCATTACCACCGGCACATGCTGCGCGACCTGCTGCGCCTGCACAAGCAGCTTCCGCATGCCGTGCTGGCGCACCGCGCCAAGCGCATGAAACCAGGAAAACCTTACCGGCAATGGAAAAAATACCGATGGTACCACTTCCTGCCCCGGCGGATTCATGCAGATTTCACGAACATACAAACAGGCGTGGGCGGCGTGCTGTATCCTCCCCATTCCTTGCAACCGGAAATGATGGATGCAGGCTTGTTTACACAAATAGCCCCCACGACGGACGACATCTGGTTTTGGGCGGCAGCCGTGGCCGGCGGAACGCCTGTCGTGCCCGTCCCCTTCGGCCACAACAAGCCCAAAGGAGTGGGAAAACCACGGACACTCTCGCTGAAAACCACCAACTTCAAGTCGGGTGTAGATAAGAATGCGGCTGCGCTGAAGGCCATCGTGGAAAGGTATCCTGAGATAGGAAAGAAAATCGGTTATAGCACATCACCCGAAAACACATGAACAACAAGCAGAAGACAATCGTCTCGTTGACCTCCTTCCCTGAGGCCATTCCTTATGCCGCGCAAGCCATACGCTCAGTGCTGAACGGCTCATTGCTCCCCGACAAAGTGGTACTCTACCTAGACACACAGAAGTTTCCAGGCGGGATGCTGCCCCCTGAATTAGAAGCACTCAAAAGCGAATGCCCGATTTTTGAAGTGAGGTTCGACCCTACCGAGATGCGTTCCTATAAGAAATTGCTCCCGGCATTGAGGGACTTCCCCGATGATGTCATTGTGACCATTGACGACGACATCCATTACCATCCGGATATGCTGCGCGATTTAGTCCGCCTGCACCAGCGTTTGCCCGGTGCCATCGTGGCGCACCGCGTGCGGCGGGTGGTACTGAATGCCCCTTACCGCAAATGGCGGAAATATAAATGGTACGACTTCATCTTCAAGAAATACCATTTCAGCCGCCTTGCCATGCAAACAGGCGTAGGCGGCGTGTTGTACCCGCCCCACTCATTGGATGAAAAGATGCTTGATCCTGCACGCTTCATGGCAATGGCTCCAACCAATGACGATATCTGGTTCTGGGCAGCAGCAGTAGCACGCGGCACTTACGTGGTTCCTCTCCCCAATGGGCAACGCACTGCCAAAGGAATAGGGAAGCCGATGGAATATTCCCTCATGAACGTCAATATCAGGTCGGATGAAGACCGCAACCGGAAAGCGTTGGAAAGGATATTGGAACATTACCCGGAAATAAGAGAAAAGGTAACAAATGAAAACTAAGAAAATCGTCATCGATGTTTATCCCATTTCCACTCCTTATGTGGGCGTAGGCGAATTTTGCAGGCAATTAGGAGAACATCTGGCCAAACATGCCACAATGTTGCGCACCCGCTACGGGCTAGAGTTCTATTTTCTTCTGCCGCCTCAGTTTAAAGGGTGCTTTGGTGACGATGTGCATTATATCTGCATCCCGGCTTTCCTGCGTTGCATATTGCCTCTTTTCCCGATTCAAGCGGATTTATTCCATACGCCTTATCAATATAGCCGGGTTGGGCGTCTGCATTATGCCAAGAAACAGCTTCTGACCATTCATGACATCAACTTCTTCTATGAAAAAAAAGGAAAAAATTTGGAGAAATCCATTCGAAAGTTCCAGCAGAAAATAGAGCGGACGGATTACGTAAATTACATCTCTCGATTTGTCCATGAAGACACGGCCAAACATTTTCACATTCTCCAGCCTCAGAAGGTCATCTATAATGGCGCAACGGATCTGTCCAATTCATTACAGCCGAATCATGAACTAACCAACTTGCCCAACAACTTCTTATTCCACATTTCCAGCTTGCAACCCAAAAAGAATGTGCAGTTACTGATAGAAATGATGGATTTCCTCCCTGAAGAAAACTTGCTGATAGTAGGGGATTGGAATAGCGTTCATGGCAAAACGCTCCAGTTAAAGATAAAGGCGTGCCGCAACCACAATATTTACATGCTTTCCAATGTGAAAGAAGCGGAAAAGGCCTTCCTTTACAAAACTTGCCGTGCTTTCCTTTTCCCATCATTGTGTGAAGGGTTTGGCTTGCCCCCTATTGAGGCGATGAAATTCGGGAAGCCGGTATTCCTTTCAACGCTAACAAGTCTCCCTGAAATAGGAGGCAAAGATGCTTTCTATTGGGAGAATCTTACCCCAGAATCAATGGCAGGGTTCGTTAAAAGGCAATTGGCTTTTTATGCCGCAACACCCTCATATGCCAAAAGGATCAAACAAAGCGTTGCCCGATTCACGTGGGAGCATTGCACAGAACAATACATAAAGTATTTCTTAGAAATACTCAGCGGCAATCCTCTACCCATGAATAACTGACTAAATGAAATTCTTACAAAAGATGCATTCGGCCTCTGGCTGCATTGCAGGAAAATCCAATGGAACACAGGAAAGTTCCAACCCGATGCCTAATCGCCTTTGCGCATATTGCCAGCCTCAGTGGCGTTGAACCTCACTCTGCCAGATTGTTCAAATCATATTGTTCAAAATAGCTGAAGTCACGCAGCGTGTTTATTCTGGCCCTCCCCCTCGCCCGCTTCGCCAAGAACTCCTCATAAGACTTCACCGCATAATGGTTGATGCGGATGACATCCTGCTGCGGCTCACGGTCGCGGAAACCTTTCTTCAATGGCATGCCATGGGAATCAGCCGCACGTCCACACAAGCGTGCCGCTTCATGGCATCCTGTCATCGTACAGACACGACGGGGATCCGCAATGCTTTTCACATGCCTGTTCAACAGGTGGCCAGGCAAAGAATGCTTCCGGAATCTTTCCATGACCTTTCCCGGTCCCCGCTTCTTAGCCCCACCGCTTCCGTAAACCAGCCAATTGATTTCCACCACAGAGAATCTCTCCATACGATGCAAAAAGTCGGGGATTGACTTGTCCTTTACCGGCACAATGAATTCATCCAAATCAATCACTGCCAGCCAACGAGTCTCCAACCGGTGCCTCTCAAAGCAATCATCATAGGCTGCAAGTTGTTTCTTCTGTCCCGGGAAAAAGGCATAATCCACCAATCCTGATGCAACATAAGGAGCAAGCACTTCTTTCGTCTCATCTGTACTGCCGTTGTCGTAAATATAGAACTTCTCCACCCCTTGACTTTGGTGCCATTCTATCCACTCTTTGAAATAAGGCCCTTCATTTTTCGCAATGGCGCATACTGCCAGATAATACTTCGGAACCGTATGGTCATGCCTCATCCGCCATTTCAGCCTCAGCGCTTTGAAAGGCCCATAGCGCAAAAGCCCGCGCCAGCGGTTGCGTGCCATCTTACAAGGAATGACACCCGCAATGATTTCTGCAAGAACTTTATTCATGATGGACAGGTGCCTAAAGTTCAAAAGCCGATTTTTCCGGCAGGATAGATTCAAAGGCATTCTCGATGTTTTCCATAACCTGGGCATAATTGCGTATATGGATGTTGTCATTCAAGCAAACCAATGAATAGGCCTGTTCACGAATCGCCCGGACAGCTTGCTTGGGACGAACCATGAGCGGAAACATCTTCGTGTCGCGGTAAGTATTATAAGGCTCAAAATTGCCCCGGCAAATTTGCCAGGTACGAAACAGTTCCGGCGTATAATCCGTCAAGGCACGGAAGCGGTTGGCCGATGTCTCAGTCAATTCCTTTCCGGCCACGGCCCATACTTCCTCAAACGTTGTTTTCAGATAAGGCTGCGCATTGTGGGGCGTACGCAAGGTAATGAACTTGCCATATGGTTTCAACAGGTAATTCCAACGGGCGCGGGAACCATAGCTTTTGTCAAACCATTTGTCATGGTCACGGGCCATCACGTCCCTTTTATTGAAATAGCGGTTAATAATCCTCAAATTGTTCTTGATGCGCTTATACCATTGCGACCATGAAGGATTATAAAGGAAAGCAGCAATGTCGCAAGGCAATCCGTTACGGAAGAATCGCTCCTCGCTTATCGCATTAATGATATAAAAATCATCATTGAAATAAACAAAATGCTCCGCCAAGCCAGGAATCTTATGCAAATAACGTTCTATCACAACGGAATTGTAAGTAGGCAAAAACTGCGCCGGTATATAATCCTCATGATTCACCAAATGAAGTTTTGGATGGCTATCATCCAGCCATTCCGGTTTCTGCCCGCTGGTCACAAAATGTACTTTCCGCACCCATGGAGCAAACTTTTCCACACCACGGAACCAATATTTCAAGAAACCGTAGTCACGAAAACGGGCTTCCGATACCCCGTTCTTCGTGTTGCCCTTGTTGCCGGAGTATTTCGCAAAATCTGCTTGCCACTCCGGGTCACTCATGTCAACCCATGTGATTACAAAATCTATACCCATTATCCTATTTCTTTCTTGAGGGATGGAACAAGCATTCACTCCGCCTCCCTTTCAGCATGTTTAAAACGATTGTGCGTCCACAAATACAATTCTGGTTGACGCTGGATGGTTTGTTCCAAATGACGGAAATAAAGGGCGGTCAATTCAAAGTCGGGCAATGATTGGGGAACCTCATGAAGGCGGACAAACTCCGCTTCATAATACCCCCGCTTCACCCGCCTCACGTCCAGATACCATGCCTCAAACCCATAATGCTTCACGATCTTCTCCGTCCCTGTCAACACCGGAGCCTTATGGTGCAAAAAAGGAAGGAAATGGCGGGATTCCCGCAGCTTGGGAGATTGGTCAGCGATAAAACCAATGACACAAATTTTATGACCGGCAACCTGATTCGCAATATAACGAGCCGTTTTCCGCATATCTACACTCAAAACTCCCATCCGTTCACGGATATACAGCATCAGCCGCTCCATACTCTTATTACGCAGTTTATGGTAAATCTGCGCGCCTGTCATGCGCTTGTCCAGCCACAAAGGCATGGAAGACACCCATTCCCAGTTGCCATGATGCCCTAAATAAATGGCATTGGAACGCCCCTCCCTTATCATGGCATTGACTCCTTCTGCATTCACAAACTTCATGCGCCGCCTTATCTCCTCTTGCGACATGGTGGCAAACTTGCAGGTCTCCAGAAGCATGTCCGCAAAGAAATGATAAAACTTCCGCTCTATCCGCTTAAGTTCCGGCAAATCCTTCGCAGGAAAAGACTCAGTCAAGTTGCGGCGCACAATCTTCCGCCGATAGCGTACTACATAATACAGCAGGCCGTACAAGGCATCCGACAAGACATAAAGCACACGCCAAGGGACAAAAGAAAACAATTTCAGCAGCAGACGAAGCAAGTGGTACATCATATCGCCTGAACTGCTTTTTCAATCCGCGCCAACGTTTCTTCCTTGCCCAGCAATTCGGTAATGTCGAACATATGGGGGCCTTTGCATTCTCCGACCACAGCCAGGCGGAAGGCGTTCATCACATTGCCCATATGATACCCTTTTTCAGTAATCCAGCCGATGACAACTTCTTCCGCATGCTTTGAGGAAAAATCCGTCATGCCCCGCAAAACATCCATCAACTCGCCCATGATACGGGGCGTGTCTTCCGACCAGCGTTTCTTCACGTCTTTCTCAGCATACGACTCCGGCGCTACGAAAAAGAAGCGTGCCTGTTCCCACAGTTCTTTTACAAAATTAACACGGCCTTTCACTAAACCGACCACGCGGGTCAAGTAATCATCATTATATGCAGCGACATCCACGCCATGGCCGGCCAATACCGGCTTGAACAAGGCAGCCACTTCGGCATCCGGCTTCCTCAGGATATATTCATGGTTGAACCAGATGCCTTTCTTATAGTCAAACTTGGCACCTGCCTTGCTGCAATGGCTCAGATTGAACAGGCTGACCAGTTCGTCCATCGACATCAGTTCTTGGTCGTTGCCCGGGTTCCATCCCAACAAAGCCAAGAAATTGACGACCGCTTCGGGCAAGTAGCCGGCTTCACGATAGCCGGAAGATGACTCGCCGGTTTTCGGGTCGTGCCACTCCAAAGGAAAAACAGGGAAACCCAGACGGTCGCCATCACGTTTGCTGAGTTTGCCATTGCCTTCAGGCTTCAACAGCAAAGGCAGATGGGCAAACTGCGGCATGGTGCCTTCCCAGCCGAATGCCCGGTACAACAAGACATGCAACGGCGCGGAGGGCAGCCATTCTTCCCCCCGGATGACATGGGTAATCTCCATCAGATGGTCGTCCACAATGTTGGCCAAGTGATAAGTAGGCAGTTCATCCGCCGACTTGTACAACACCTTGTCGTCCAAGATGGAGGAATTGATGACCACGTCGCCACGGATAAGGTCGTTGACATGCACGTCTTCGTCCGGCTCCACCTTGAAGCGGACCACATATTGCGTCCCTGCCGCCATGAGGCGGCTTACTTCTTCCTGGGGCATCGCCAGCGAATTGCGCATGCCCATCCGGGTGGATGCGTCATACTGGAAATTGTGGATTTCCTTGCGCTTCTCTTCCAATTCGGCCGGGGTGTCGAAAGCAACGTATGCCTTTCCTTTTTCCAACAGTTCCTTCACGTATCTTTTATAGATATCGCGGCGCTCGGACTGGCGGTAGGGGCCATGGCTGCCGCCAAAGCTCACGCCTTCGTCGAAGGTGATGCCCAGCCAGCGGAAGGACTCGATGATGTACTCCTCCGCGCCCGGCACGAAACGGCTGGAGTCGGTGTCCTCGATGCGGAACACCAAATCGCCGTTGTGCTGGCGGGCGAACAGGTAGTTATATAATGCGGTGCGTACGCCCCCGATGTGCAGCGGCCCTGTGGGGCTTGGGGCAAAGCGGACTCTTACTTTTCTTTCTGCCATTTTGCATTCTTCTGATTAAACGGGGCAAAATTAAGTTATTTTTCCCAAACAACGCCACATATCCGGCAGGATTGTAGTTTCTTCTGCCAAAAAAGGGGAGTTGTCGTTTCTTTTTTGTACTTTTCGCCCGCAAAAACGAAAGAATCATGGAGAACGATAAAAAGAGCTTCTACAAGGACTTGTCGTATAAGGTCTTGATATTCATCTGCACGGTGGCGGCCATCGTGTACTTCCTGCCGAGGGACGGGAAATTCAACTACCAGTTTGACGTGAACAAGCCGTGGAAATACGGGCTGCTGCAGGCGCCGTTCGACTTCCCCATCTACAAGGACGAGGCGGCGGTGCGGCGGGAGCAGGACAGCATCATGGCCTTCTTCCAGCCTTATTACGACCTCAACCGCCGGACGAAGGAGGAGGCGCTCAGGAGGCTGGAGGCGGACTGGCGGGGAGGCACGAAGGTGCGGCTCCAGCCCAGGGAGTTCCGCCGCCTGCGGGAGGCCATCGGCGCGGCGTACGACAAGGGCATCGTCTCCAACGAGGAGAAGGAGGCGCTGGCCAGGGGCGGGGCGCAGTCGGTGATGCTGATTGAGCGGAACGTGGGGACGCCCGTGCCGGCGGCCCAGCTGCTGACCACCAAGGAGGCCTACGAGCGCATCGCCCACGGCGCGGACTCGGCGACGGCCGCCGCGCTCCGCTCGTGCAACCTGAACGAGTACCTTGCGCCCAACGTGGCCTGCAACGAGGAGAAGTCGGACATCGCCCGGGAGGAACTGCTGTCGAACGTGTCGTGGGCGAGCGGCATCGTGCAGAGCGGGCAGAAAATCATCGACCGGGGGGAAATCATCACGCCGGAGACGTTCCGCATCCTGGAGTCGCTGCGGCGGGAGTCCATCCAGCGGAGCGAGTCGGTGGCGCAGAAGCGGGTGATACTGGCGGGGCAGGTGCTGCTGACGGGCATCCTGATGCTGTGCTTCATGCTCTACCTGGAGCTTTTCCGGAAGGAGTATTACCGGCGGAAGGGGAGCCTGCTGCTGCTGTTCGCCATCATCGTGTTCTTCCCGGTGGCGACGGCGCTGATGGTGAGCCACAACCTTTTCAGCGTGTACGTCATCCCGTATGCCATGCTGCCGATGATCCTCCGCATCTTCCTGGACTCGCGGACGGCGTTCATGGCGCTCACGACGGCGATACTCATCTCCTCCATCACGCTGCGCTACCCGCATGAGTTCATCCTGCTGCAGACGGCGGCGGGCTTGGTGGCGCTGTTCAGCCTGCGGGAACTGTCGCAGCGGTCGCAGCTGTTCCGCTCGGCTTTCCTCATCGTGCTGAGCTATGCGGCCACGTATTTCGCCTACGAGCTGGTCCACGAGAGCGACTTGAGCAAGCTGAACGCGGGGATGTACGTGTACTTCATCGTCAACGGGGTGCTGCTGCTGTTCACGTACCCGCTGCTGTTCGCGGTGGAGAAGACGTTCGGCTTCACCTCGAACGTGACGCTGGTGGAACTGTCGAACGTGAACAACCGGCTGCTGCGGCGGATGTCGGAAATCGCGCCGGGCACGTTCCAGCACTCCATGCAGGTGGCGAACCTGGCGGCGGAGGCGGCGCACAAGATCGGGGCGAACAGCCAGCTGGTGCGCACGGGGGCCTTGTACCACGACATCGGGAAGATGGAGAACCCGGCGTTCTTCACGGAGAACCAGTCGGGCGTGAACCCGCACGAGCGGCTGGGCTACGAGGAGAGCGCGCAGATTGTCATCAGCCACGTGGCGGACGGGCTGCGGCTGGCCGACAAGCACAACCTGCCCAAGGCGGTGAAGGACTTCATCAGCACGCACCACGGGCGGGGGAAGACGAAGTACTTCTACATTTCCTACAAGAACGCGCACCCGGGCGAGCCGGTGGACGAGGCGAAGTTCACCTACCCGGGGCCGAACCCGTTCACCAAGGAGACGGCCATCCTGATGATGGCGGATTCCGTGGAGGCCGCCTCGCGCAGCCTGTCGCAGTACACGGAGGAGTCCATCAGCGGCTTGGTGGACAAAATCATCGACGCGCAGGTGGAGGAGGGCTACTTCCGGGAGTGCCCCATCACGTTCAAGGACATCGCCACGGTGAAGGCCGTGTTCAAGGAGAAGCTGAAGACGATGTACCACACGCGCATCAAGTACCCGGAACTGAACCGGAAATAGGGCGTTTCCCGCCCCACGCCATCACGGTCCCGACGGGACGCGCATGCCGTCAAAAACGGATACGCATCTATTTTAAAATGGATACGTATCTATTTTCAACGGGATACGTATCCATTTTCAACGGGACACGTATCTTTTTTCAACGGGATGCGCATCCATTTCCGGCAGGGCAGGCATCGCCCCTCGGATGCATCCGTAACAAGCTGTGGCACCGGCATTTGCGGGAACGCCCGTCACACGGGGTCCACGTCGAAGTAAACCATCAGGGAGCGGCCCCGCCCGCCTGCCTGCACCGCGCGGGCCGCCTCGCGGAGGCACTCGCGCACCCGGCCCAGGGAGGCCTGCTTCTCCACCTTCAGCAGGATTTTCCGGATATGGAGCGACTGCACCCGCGCCACCGGGGGCTTGTCCGGCCCCAGCACCCGCGCCCCGAACACGGCGCGGAGCCGCGCCGCCATCTCCTCCGCCGCCTGCTCCAGGAGGAGGGCGTCGCGGTGCTTCAGGCAAACGCACACCAGGCGGAAGAAGGGCGGGTAGCGGAAGGCCAGCCGCTCGGCCGCCTGCGCCTCGTACATCCCCCGGTAGTCGTTGCGGACGACCTGGCCGATGACCGGGTGGCCCGCCGACCGGGCCTGCAGCAGCACAAGGCCCCGCTTGCCCCTGCGCCCCGCGCGGCCCGCCACCTGCGCCATCAGCTGGAACGCCCGCTCGTAGGCGCGGAAGTCAGGCCAGTTCAGCATCGTGTCCGCGTCGAGGATGCCCACCACGCTCACCCGGCCGAAGTCCAGCCCCTTGGATATCATCTGCGTGCCGATGAGGATGTGCGTCCGCCCCGCCGCGAAGTCCGACAGGATGCGCTCGTAGGAGTCCCGCGAACGGGTCGTGTCCAAGTCCATCCGCGCCACCACGGCGCCGGGGAACAGCGTCCGCGCCTCGTCCTCCACCTTCTCCGTGCCGAAGCCCCGGTCCAGCAGCTCGCCGCCCCCGCAGGCAGGGCATTCGCGGGGAACGTCCTCCGCATAGCCGCAATAATGGCACACCATCTTGCCGCTCCCCTTGTGGTACGTGAGGCTCACGTCGCAATTCCGGCAGCGAGGCACCCAGCCGCACGTGCGGCACTCCACCATCGGGGCGAACCCCCGCCGGTTCTGGAACAATATCGCCTGCTCCCCGGCCGCCAAGGCCTCCTGCACCTTCTCCACCAGGAGGGGGGAAAACGCGCCCCGCATCTGCTTGCGGCGGCGAAGCTCCCCCACGTCCACCGGGACGACCTCCGGCAGCAGCACGTCCCGGTAACGCTCCGCCAGGCTGACGTAGCCGTACTTCCCCGCCATCGCGTTGTGGTACGTCTCCATGGAAGGCGTGGCCGAGCCCAGCAGCACCTTCGCCCCGCACATCGAAGCCAGCATGACGGCCGCGTCCCGCGCATGGTAGCGCGGCGCAGGGTCCTGCTGCTTGTACGTCGGCTCATGCTCCTCGTCCACAATCACCAGCCCAAGGCGGCGGAAAGGGAGGAAGACGGACGACCGCGCGCCCAGCACCACCGGGCAGCAGCCGTCCCCCAGCTGCCGCCGCCAGATTTCCACCCGCTCCGCGTCCGGGAACTTGGAATGGTACACCGCCAGCCTGTCCCCGAAGACACGGCGCAGGCGGTCCATGGCCTGCGTCGTCAAAGCAATCTCCGGCAAAAGGTAAAGCACCTGCTTGCCCTCACGGAGAGCCTCCTGGATAAGGTGGATGTAAATCTCCGTCTTCCCGCTGGCCGTCACGCCATGCAGCAGGCAGACGTCCTTCGAGCGGAAGCATGCCCGGATGCCGTCATAAGCATCCTGCTGCGCCGGGCTCAGCACGTTCACCGCCGCCACAGCCTGCCCCGCCGCCTTCAGCCGCCCCACCTCCGCAGGATAAAGTTCGAACAGCCCTTTCCCGGCCAACGACTTGATAATAGCGGACGATGCTCCTGACTTTTCTTCCAACTCTTTCTTCGGCACTTCTTTCACATCGCCCCCGCCCATCACGCCGGACAGTTCCACGTACTTCATCAGCACGGCCAGCTGCCTGGGGGCGCGTGCCAAAGCGTCAAACGCCCGGTGCAGCGCCTCCTCCCCCCTGAAGGCTTCCGCCAAGCGGACGCGCATCTCCACCTTGGGCTTATAGCCCCCCCGCAGTTCCTCCTTCACGGCCACCGCCCGCCGTTCCAGCAGGCTGCGCACCACAGGCAGCACGTCCTTCCGCCCGCACGCCTTCGCCAAGTCCGTCACTCGTTGCTCCGGCCGCAGCGAAAGGAGGTCCAGCACCTGCTGCTCCCGCTTCGGCAACGGCCCGCCCGCCTCGAAATCGGCATTGCGCACCACGACCGTCTCGCTCTCCAGCTTCAGGCCGGAAGGCAACGCCGCTTTGTAAACGTCGCCCAACGCGCAAAGGTAATAATCCGACAGCCACGCCCAAAAGCGCAGCTGCACCGGCAAGAGCAACGGCTGAGCGTCCGGCGCCTCCATCACCTCCTTCAGCTCATAGCCCTCCGGGCGGTCATGGTGGACACGGGCCACGATAGCCGTGTAATACCGCCGCGTGCCGAAAGGAACCACCACCCGGCAGCCTTCGCACACCCTCCCCGCCATCGCCCCGGGCAGCAGGTAAGTGTAAGTAGCGGCCACAGGCAACGGCAGGATGACATCCACAAAAATTTGACGATTTTCCATCTTCCCATCCATGACAAAGGCAGAAGCCCCTTGCGCCAAGAAGCCTCTGCCTGTTCCCTTCCTATGCGTTCAAAACAGGTAAGCCACAGATATCTGCCACGTCTTGTTCTTGCCCGATATCACGTCGCCCGCCACGGTCAGCCGCTCGTCCACCGACTTGGTCAAGGGGATGTTGTAGTTGGCCGCTATCTGGAGATGATTGATGAGCTTCACGCCCAAGCCTACGTTGATGCCCACCTCGGCGTTCTTGCGCTTCACGTCGTTCCAAATCCGGTCGCTTTTCAGGTTGAAAAGGAAATCAGGCCCCGCCGTGGCAAACACGCTCGCCATGTCGCCCAACCCGATGGAATATTTCAGGTTGAGGGGAATCTCGATGGCATGCTGCCGTTTCTTGTCGCCGTCCACCTTGGCACCCTTTTGCGAATAAAGCAGGGAGCCGTCCACCCCGAAGCCTCCCAAGAGCGTCCAGTCCACCATCGGGCCTGCAAAGAAACCCGCCATGTTCTCCACTTTCAAGTTCTGCGAACCCGATTTCAGGCTCAACCTGTTCAGGTTGGTACCCACCTTGATGCCCCAACGCAACTGCGCCTGCACCGGCGCAGCCGCCAGCAGGCAAGCCATTGCGCAAAGCATAAATACCGTCTTTTTCATCTTCTTTGTCTGTTTAATCATGATTCAGTCCGGGCAAATATAGCGGAAATAGAAAGCAATGCGGCAAGCTTGCCCGATTTTTTTTTCCGAAAAACTTCCCGCCGCCTGCATGGAAAGCCCCAATTTCCCCGGCAAAAACTTCATCTTTAGGTTAAGGATGTGTATCTTTAGGCTAGAGATATACATCCTTAGGCTAAGGATGCGCATCTTTAGCTTAGAGATGAAGAAGTTGCACGGCTGGACGGAAAATCCCGCACGGGAAAGCCAATGTTTCCTCCACCGTGAACGGGATTTTGCAGGCGGGAAGGAAGCAGGCCGCAGTCAGAAGCCTTCCCGGTGGTAGCGCACCAGCCCCTCCATGGGGCGCGGCAGGATGGACCCAACCGACACCCCTTCTTCACGGGCCACTTGTTCCAGCCATACCCGGTAATGCCACGCCACCGACCCGGTGAAATGCACGGCATGGTGGCGGAAGTCATATTGCATGACGTTGCGGCGAAAGAAAGCCCGGAAACAGCCCAGCACGATGGCCCGGACGGAAGGTTCGCCCATGTTCTCCAACAGGAACGGCGACAGGCTGGCCAAGAAACGGTTGGGGAAGGGCTGCTTATACACCCTGTCCATCACCTCCTGCCGCGACAGGCCGAAACGCTTGAAGAAACGTTCCTGCACCGTCCGGGGCAGCACCCCTTTCAGACAATCGGCTACCAGCCTCTTGCCCAATACAGCACCGCTTCCTTCATCTCCCAAGATGTAACCCAACGGAGGCACATTCGCCGCCATCTCCTGCCCATCGTAGAAGCAAGAATTGGAACCCGTGCCTAAAATGCAAGCGATGCCGGGACGATGCCCGCACAACGCGCGGGCCGCCGCCAGCAAATCACTCTGCACCTCGCACGGGGCATGCAGCACCCCAGCCACAGCCGCTTCCACCAGCCGGTTCTTTTCCGGGAAGGCACAGCCTGCCCCGTAAAAATACACCTTGGCGGGGCAGACTCCCTCCTCCTCCACATAAGGCAACACTTCCCGCATCGTCAGCCGGATATCCTCTTCCGACTGGTAAAAGGGATTGATGCCCGCTGTCTGGAACTCCACAAGCCGCCCTTTCCCACCCAGCAACGCCCAATCCGTCTTAGTGGAACCACTGTCGGCCAACAAGATTACTTCACTTTCCTTTCCCATCTTCCGAATCTATTTTAACACATTTGCATACCCAAACCGTCGCCGCACAACACACCATCACCCATACAAAGAAATGCCGGTAACCCATCCACTCCTGAAGCCAGCCCGCCGCCATGCCGGGCAGCATCATCCCCAAAGCCATGAAAGCCGTGCAGATAGCATAATGAGCCGTCTGGTGCTGCCCAGTGGAATAATAAATCAAATAAAGCATATAAGCAGTGAAGCCAAAACCATAGCCAAACTGCTCCACAAACACGCAAAGGCTGACCACCGCCAAGCTGCCCGGCTGCACATAAGCCAAGTAAACAAACGTCAGGCAAGTGAGCGAAAGGCTCCATGCCATCGGCCAAAGCCATTTCCGCAAGCCACCGTGCGCCGCACAGATGCCGCCGATGATGCCGCCTATCGTCAGCCCGGCAATGCCTACTGTGCCGTAAACCCAACCCACCTGCCCCGTCGTCAGCCCAAGGCCGCCTGCCTCCACCGGGTCGAGCAGAAAAGGATTGATGAGCTTCACCAACTGCGCCTCCGGGAAACGATAGAACAGCATGAAAAGAACAGCCACAACCGCCTGTTTCTTCCGAAAGAAAGAAACGAACACGGCGGCAAACTCCCTGAACACGTCTGAAAAAGAATGAAGCACACCCGCCGAAGGACGGTCGGACACCGGGCGCGGCAATATACAATAATGGTAAAGGCACAAGGCAAAGAAAAAGGCTGCAAGCACAAGGAATGTGACCGACCATGCTTGGGCCACCATACCGGTATGCCGTTCCAACCACCCAGCCAGAACCACCAGCAGCCCCTGCCCGGCTATCGTTGCCAGACGGTAGAACGTACTGCGGATGCCTACATGAAAAGCCTGTTCGCGGCTGTCAAGAGCCAGCATATAAAAGCCGTCAACCGCTATGTCGTGAGTAGCTGAACTGAATGCCACCAGCCAGAACATCGCCAAAGTCAATTGCACAAAACGCTCGGCAGGGACAGCCCATGCAATTCCCGCCAACCCAGCACCTATCAACAGCTGCATCGCAACAATCCACCATCGCTTCGTCCGCAGCAAATCCACAAACGGACTCCAAAAAGGTTTAATGACCCACGGCAGGTAAAGCCAACTGGTGTAGAGGGCTATGTCGGTATTCGACAGACCCAGCCGCTTGTACATGATGACGGAAATGGTCATCACTGCCACATATGGCAAACCTTGTGCGAAATAAACAGAAGGAACCCATGCCCAAGGCGATATCTTCTTGCTTCCCATGGTTGTCAATAAACAGTCCCGATATGCGCATCGGGATAATAATGCAACAATATCTCATCATAACGATAACCGCAATGCCCCATCACTGCCGCACCAATCTGGCAAAGCCCCACGCCATGCCCCCACCCCCCGCCGGACAATACAAAACCATCGGCAATCTTGTTCACCACGAAAGCGGAACTATACAAATGTGTCGGAGAAAGCACGCGGCGTATTTCCAATTCCTTGCCAACAACCAACGTGCGAGCTTCACCCACAATCCGCAAAAGAGAAATACGCCCGGAAACTCCTCGGCGCAACGGCACCAACTCCAGCACCTGTCCCAAATCCATATCCAAACGGTTGCATACCAATGCCGAAAGTTCCTTTTGCGTATAAACTACTTGCCAACGGTAAAAATCAGTCGTCTCTTGGTCGTAACTATTCAGCACCTGCCGCAGAATACTTTTGTCTGCCGTATTGCAAAAAGCATCCGGCCGGCTTTCCACCCATGCCCGTGCAGCAAGCTCTTGCCGCAAATCAGGAATCCCATCTTGAACATGCCAATCGCGCTTGCCTTGCAAATAAGGATAATCCACATCCTCCCAACAAGTGGAGAACTTTTCTAACATGCCGCCGCAACATTTCGAAAAACGGGCATCGCAAATAACATCGCCATACAGAAGCACCTCGCCTGCGGTTTCCTGCACCGCCCGACGCACGGCGGGAGTAGAAGCACGGGTAATGCCTTGGTAACGCTGGCAATGGTCATCGGCACATACATCAAAATGCAGATGATCGTCATGGCCGTACCAACCAATCCGTTCCTCCTCTGTTACCTTCCAGGATGAAACCGATGGCATACAAGACTTCTCGCACTTTTTCCTTTTTTGGCTTATCAACCAACTCCGGGATATGACCGCATGCGCTTTCAGCAACTGCAAGGACGCATGCGCACTCATCTCTGATGAAATGACGCTCGTCAAATAATCCTCTACTGGGAGAATATTTACAACTGTCAATCCTCCATCCTCAACAATCAATAGCAACGAACCGGCAAAAAGCTGGTTCTCATCCCGCTGCCAATGGAACTGCCTGCCTATCGTCACCCCGTATAATTCAAAGAAAGCGCCTTCCGACACAGGAACGAAATGCAACGACTCATAATGTTGCCCATTCCAACAAACTTTCCCTCCCTCACACACCGCATGCTGCAATCCGATAGTCTCCTTTCCTACTGCCTCATAGTGGCCATGCAGGCTAAAGGCCACCTCTCTTCCTGACTGGATGCCAACCCTCACACATTCTGTTTCCATATGCTTTTTTTCAATTCATGCAGCATCCGCTCCACCCAAAAACTGTCCATGCTCACTTCCTTATACATATTGCGGATATCGTTGCTGCTTATCCGCTCAAAATCTCTCTCTAATGGCGTAATCACAAGCCCCCCCATATCTACGGCGCCTGGGCTGACCAACAATTCCCCCTCACTCGTCCCATAAAAAGAGGGACGATGTTTGACACGAGGGAACAAACAAACCGTCCACCACGGCTGGTCATACCACACCAGCAAATTCATTCTTGGCTCTGAAACATTCCTGCCACAAGGCAACAAATCATACAGCAGGCCGAACAACCGGGTTAATTCCAATTCATCCGCTGACTGCATTAACCATAAACTACGGCTGCAACAAAAAGTAATGCCGACCCATGCACCAGACGATAAGCAAAGAATCTCCTTCTCAAACCCCTTCCATTCCTGCTCCACTGGTAAAATACCCCGATTGCCCGCTTGAAAATGAAAATGGTCAGGAGCCGAAGCGCCACATTCCGGACCATTGTAAAACACGACAAAGGCGGGCAACAAAGCTGCTAACTCAAGCATGTCAGCAAAACGAGAATGGATTTTCTGCGGCACATGAGTGATTGAAGGTATTGTCAGATGACATGGGAAAATAGGATAAGGGTTCACCAGTATCTGGTAATCCCTGCCCCATGGAAGCCCGCGCTGTTCTTTAGGACGATTCGTATCACACAGGAAGCAAGGACGCTGTTCCAACGAAGCGCAATCTGTACGAGCAGATGAAGACAATACCCGTTCCGGATTAAACTGCACCTTCACATATGCCGCTCCCAAGCTAATCTCCTTCACACGGATTCGTTCCAAAGCAGAATAACGCTCCTGCAATACCGGCCATTCCTGAAACTGTTCTTCTATCAACCGCAACACATCATCTTGCCTCACCATACCCCTCCTTCCTTTTGTTCAGAGTTATCCTCGCTTCCAACTCCAACGTACGAAGCATATCTTTATAAGCATTGTGCTTATTCACTCCCGCCATATCCAAGCAAGCATCAGAATTGCCAGCCCAACGCCGACAAAGATAAATCACATCATAAATACGCCCTATCCTATGGCGGCGGGACATGGCCAATCCCACGGCATAATCCTCACCGTAACTCACATCAGGGAAATTCAACTCACGCAATAAAGGGGTGTAGAAAGCACGGGGCGCCCCCAAGCCATTGACACGAAGAAGATTATTGTGGCCATTCTCCTGCGTCCACTCCCGATGGGCTATCACACCTGGAGATATCTCATTTTTCTCAAAGTCAGTCATCCGATAGGTACCGACCACCATGGCACATCTCTGTTCATAGAAAGCATCCACTATCGTTTGCAGCGCATGCTCGCCACTATACAAATCATCACTATCCAACTGGATGGCAAACTTCCCGCAAGCCGGATGGTGGATGCCCATATTCCAACATCCTCCTATCCCCAGACCTGTCCGCGTAGGCATAAGATAAATGAATCGTTCATCGGAACGGAAGGTCTCAAGCAATTCCGCCGTCCCATCTGTGGAATAATTGTCTATGACAATGACATTATAACGAAAACTGGATCGCTGTGACAACGCGGAGCGCACCGCATCTCCTATCGTAGCAACCCGGTTACGGACAGGAATAATAACAGATGCCTCAAAAGGAAAACTACCAGCAGAAAAATCCAAATCTTCCTCCATCGGCTCCACATAAGCACCTACTGCCTTCAAATGGTTCGTGCAAGCCGCTTCCATTTCTTTCTGCACCCCCGCATTCTGTGGGTTTACATAATCAAACTGTTTCTCTCCGCTCGTCCGCAGGTCCCCTTCCACTTCTGCATAAAGGCACTCGTTCACGTGAAACACTTCACCTTCCCGTGATGTCCGTAACCGCAAATCATACAATCCTGCAAAACGGTAATCCGCATCCATGCTGCCTACTGCAGCTTTCAACACATCCGACCGATAAAGCAACACTGAGCCAAAATCAAAATCATCCCTGAGGCTGCCTTTGCGGTAATCAATCAAAGGGCAGAGAATTTGCTGCCCACCGCGCCATTGGCAATGATCGGCATACAGAATAGCAGCATTGCTGTCATCTGCAATCCTCAAAAAACGTTCCAAGGCATACGGCCTCCACTCCAACGTGGTATATTTCGTATAAATCAATGTGTAAACCGTATCGGCATGGCGGGCAACTAGACGCATTGCAGCCGTGCTGGCCAAAGAACCGACCCGCAACATCTCACAACCATCCAAAGGGGGGACATCCCGCATTGCCAACAAGTAAATCTTCGCCACACAACGTGTATCTTGCAAATTGCGGATAGTGCGCTGCACCTGTAAAGGACTTTCATAAGGTATGAAACAATTTATTCTCATCATAAGCCAACATTAACCACATTCTTACGCTTCATCAGCAAGCAACAGCCTAAAAACGTAAACAAAGCATTCAATATCAGTATCTCATAACTAAAGGAATATCCTCCTAACCATCGCTCTGAGTTCACATCCAACACCAAGCACAACAACGGCGACAATACGGCCACGAATGGAATGAATTTCCCACGTACACGATGTCTCACGAAAAAGCCGAAAGCGAACAAGCCCAAAATAGGCCCATAAGTATAGCTCACCAAAGTATAGACAGCATTGATGACGCTCGTATTATTCAAAAAGTTGAACACTAAAACGGTACATCCCATCAGCACGGCCATACCAGCATGCACCCGCTTACGAATCCGCACCGCCTGTCCTTCTGATACGTATTTCTCAACCCGCAAAATATCTACTGAAAAAGAAGTAGTCAAAGCTGTCAGTGCCGAGCCTGCTGCCGAATAGGCGGACGACACCAAGCCCACCACGAACAAAACGCCCACCGCCACCGGGAAATAACCACCAGTGGCTATCATCGGGAACAGTTCATCGCTTTTAGACGGCAAAGGGATGCCTCTCCGCTCTGCAAAAGCATAAAGCAACACGCCCAAGATGAGGAACGAAAGAATAACCACTGATTGCAAGAGGATGCTTACCATCATGTTTTTCTGCGAATCACGATAGTTGCGGCAACTCAGATTACGCTGCATCATATCTTGGTCAAGCCCGTTCATCGCCACCATTGTAAATGCGCCGGCGAGGAACTGCTTGAAGAAATAACGCCCGTCGTCCACATCATCGAAGAAAAACACCCTCGACATCGGACTATCACCCACCATGGCAACCAGCCCGCCCCAATCCAACTGCAAGCCATCTGCTATATAATATATGGTAAGGAAAAGGGACATGACCAAGCAGAAGGTTTTCAAAGAATCTGTCCACACCAACGATTTCACCCCTCCACGGAAAGTGTAGAGCCACACCACCAAGATGGAGAACAACACGTTGAGGGCAAACGGAACGCCCCACGGGCCGAATACCAAAAACTGAAGCACGGCGCACACCAAATACAAACGCACCGCCGCCCCCAGCATCTTCGACACGAAAAAGAACCATGCCCCTGTCTGATAAGCCGACACGCCAAAACGCTTTTCCAGATAGCCATAAATAGATACCAACTCCATACGATAAAACAGTGGCGTAAGGACAAAGGCTATCACCAATTGACCGGCCACAAAACCCAGCACCATCTGCATGTAGGAGAAGCCGCTCGCACCCACCATGCCTGGCACGGACACAAACGTCACCCCAGAGATGCTCGCCCCAATCATGGCAAACGCCACCACATGCCACGGCGACCGGCGGTTGCCCACAAAGAATCCTGCATTATCCGTTTTCCGGCCGCTCCACCAAGAAACGCCGAACAATACCACAAAATAAGCCAATATGACTGACAAGACCAACAACGGAGACATTGCTCACACTTTTTTTAAAACGGGCGAAAGATACAAAAAACTGCTGGACTTCCTGCCGCATCACGATGGAAAATGCCATAAGCTGCCACTGCAAAGGCCGACTCAGATTACAAGTCATAAAAGCACTCCAACAACTTCTTGCGGTAAAGCTTGCTGATTTTAAGCTCATCCACATTCTCAAAAGGGTGGAGCATCAGGCACTGGTTGCCTTGTATCAGGTTCAAATAAGATATGTTGATGATGAACGTCTTGTGGATTTGCACGAACTCCGGCCCGTATGCCAAGATGACTTCCGCCGTGGTGTTATGCTTCAGCACGACGCGGCGGCTGTTGGCCAACACCACTTCCCACAGCTTGCGCCCCGAATTGTAGCGGAAGTAACCGATGTTCCGCGAACGAAGCACAATCCTCTCATTGATAATCGTGGTGACCGACAACAGCTTTTCACTGCCGCCGGGCATGCCCGCCAAAGCCGCAGGCACTGCCTTCGCTTCCTCCCCGTAGCGTTCAAGCAGCCGCTCCAGTTCCTTTCGGTCCACCGGCTTCAGCAGGAAGTCGAAAGCCTGCATCCGCAAGGCTTGGAGGAGGTACCTCTCGTATGACGTGTAGAAGACGACCCGCATCTGCCACGTCAGTTTCTGCCGCATGCCAGCAAGGAAGTCCATCCCGTTGGCATTGGGCAATTCGATGTCCAAGAAAAGCAGTTGGGGCTTATGGGCAAGGACGGCTGCCTCCCCGTCTGTGCTGTTGCAGGCCACTGCCACGACTTCCACTTGCGGAAAGCCTTTCAACGCCCCGGCCAAGACATCCACCGAAGGCTTGTCGTCATCGATAATCACCACTCGTATCATTGGTTTCATGTATTTGCAAATCTGTTGTCAAAATCATAATCTTCCGGTATCACCAGACGTGCCGCGCACACTCTTTCCCCGCCGGGCATCCACTGTTCGCCCACGCTGTAAGACATGGGGCGCTTGTTGGACTCGTTGAGCAACTGGATGGTCTGCGACACGACTTTCAGCCCGGTGCCTTGCCCTCTTGCCGTGGATGCCTGCAAGGGGTTGCCGTTGTTGGACACGTCAATGCAGCGGCATCCTTCCGACGCATACACGTCAATCCGCAGGAACAGTTTCTTCCCCTCTGCTTGCGCCATGCCCTTCAGCCCGTGCTTGATGGCGTTTTCCACGAAGATCTGCACCATCATTGAGGGCAGCCACATGCGCTCCGGATCTATGCCATCGGCAATGTGGATGCTGAAGTCCGGCTTCACGCTCATGCGTTCCATTTCTGCCGCCACGTAGAAGCGCACAAATTCCAGTTCCTCCTTCAAGGAAGTGCAGAACTTGTCCGCCAAAGCCTGCTGCCGCCTCAGGAGTTGCACCAAGCCGCCAAGATTGCCCTCTTTGCCTTGCTGCGCCAGCAGCAGTTCATGGTTCAGCACGTTGCCGATGAAGTGCGGGGTGATGCGGTTGCGGATGTTCTCCATGCGCAAGCCCACGATGCGCCTCAGCATCCGTTCTTCCCTCAGCTGCGCTTTCTTCCGCCGGTGATGGACGAAGAACAGCAGGAAGAACACCAATGCCATCGCCGCGAACAATGCCGCACACATCCTCGCCAACCACGCCTGCTGGCGGTTGATGCGGACTTGCTGCGACAGGACGGTCGTGTCGCGATCGTAGCGCAACTGCATGTCGGCCGTCTTCATCCGCACCCGTTCGTTGCGCAAGGAGTCAGCCAATGCCACGCTGGCTTCTTTCGCCTCGTATGCCTCTTTCCAGCTTCCCTGCCCGGCATAGAATCGGCAGAGGAAGCCGAACCGCTGCAAGCGGATGTCGGGACGGGCATCCGGCGGCAGAGGGTCATCGCGCAGCAGGCGGCGCACCTCCGCCCTGTCGCCCTTCATGAAGGCCAGTTCCATCTGTTGCGTGCGGATGTAGGACAGGGTGGAGGCATCGCCCATCGGCGCGAAAAAAGCGGCTGTCTCCCGCAAGAGGCTGTCCGCCCCCGCCGTGTCCCCTTCCTTCAGGCACACGTCGGTCAGGTTGATGCGGCAGTACTTGCGTTCCCATAACATGCCGGGATGCCCGGCTAAGAAAGCATCCAATTGCAACAACAGGCGTTTGCAGTTGGCATAGTCTTCTTGGTAATAATAGTCAGTTCCCCGGTTGTTGAGGTAGTTGAACTTCTCGCGTGCCATCATGCAGTCCCACAACTCCTTGCTCTTGTTCCACCAGATTTTGCTTTCATCGAAGGCATGCAAGGCGGTGTAGGCCGTGGCAATCCCTTCGTAGAGGGGGACGTAATTTTCACGCGGCGTATGCACGGAGTCGGCAATGAAGATGGCCCGGCGGTAGGCTTCCGTGCTGGCATCCAGCCGCCCCTGCTGCCGGTAGGCATCGGCCAGGTTATTGTAGCTCAGAATGATGTCCTCTGCGTCAACGCCTCTCTCTGCCTCCATGCAGGCCAGGCGGTTGTAATACACCAGGGAATCCAAATCGTAGCGGTAAGCGGCATAATAAGCTCCCCGCGTCTGCAGGCATTTGACGAGCAGCCTGCTGCGGGAACGGTTGCGGGGATGGCGGCGCAAGTAGCCCAATGTGCGATCCACGCAGGCCAGCATGGAATCGGGCTGCGCCGAATAATAGTGCATGATGGAGGCATACATGAGGTAGTTGTAGTAGGCATCGCTGTCGGCAGCCGCCCGCATGCCCTGCTGCACGGCTTCGCGCACGAAAGAAATGCGGAACACGCGCAGGGAGTCCTCTATCTGCCGCGCAAGGGGTTCCAACGCCGGGGCGGCACTTTTCGGCCCACAAGCCGCCATGCAGGCCAAGACCACGCCCGCCACATATTTTATAAACACAAGACGAATCTTTCCCATAAACTGCTTTTTCACGGACAAATTTACGATTTCTCCCGTTCTGGCAACGATGACGGGTGAGAAAAAACGAAGAAGCGGGATGCCCGGCCCGCCGCTTCATCTTACATTTTCTCCGCCTTATCACAGGCAAATGCCGCCTCATCCCGTAAAACCGGCACGCCGCCGCAAACATCCTCCCTTGCCGGAATGTTTTCCCGTTCAGGCGGGAAACAACTTCCGTTTGCACGGGAAACAAACCCAAGTCACCCGCATGGAAAGTTCATCTCTAAGCTAAGGATGTACATCTTTAGGCTAAGGATACACATCTTTAGGCTAAGGATACACATCCTCAGCCTAAAGATAAAGAAGCTGCACGGCTAAACCGGGTTTCTTGCACGGGCAAACGGGATTTCCCATGCGGCTGAACCTAAGCTCCCACACCGCCTGGCTGAAAATTATTCCCCCCTCATCACACAAAAAAGCAGCCTCATCCACGAAAACCATCCCGTCATCCGCATTCTGCCTTGGGCGGCTTTTGCTTAAGGGACAATGGGAAATTAACTTTGTGCAACTTTAAACATGCAAGACATGAAGCAAATACTACAATTCCTCGCAGCCGCAGCGGCTTTCTCCATACTGATGTCAGGCTGCTATCTCTACCAGCACCCCACCATCAAAGAGAACGTAATAGTCACGGGGCAACCCGGCAGCGGCAACGGCGACAGCGGGGCAGGCACCTCCAACTAAGCATGAACAATCCTTAAATAGTTACGAATATGATGAGACATCTGACCATCGTTGCCGCATGCCTGCTGTTGGCATCGTGCGGCACCACCCAACTGTACCTCGACACCTACGTGCCGGAGGAAAGCGGGCTGAACCTCGTGAAAGTGACCGACGAGACAAACAACTCCGTCATCGCCGGCAGTACCTTCACCCCCAATGCCTACACCTACACGGGCATGACGAACATGAACGCCGGCATCTCCCGAACGATGGGCTTCGGCTGGTACGTGAACCGCCTGTTAGACGTGTCACCCGACGGCCGCCAATTAGCCTACTGCACCCGCATGAACAAGCAGGACAACGTGATGGTGCGCAGCACCGGGGCGCAGGGCGTGGCCACGCAGCGCACGTTCCGCAACATCCAGAGCTTCTCCTGGGGGAGCGACGGGCAAATCTACTTCGCTGACATGAACGGGCCGAACTGGTACATCTGCTCCGTGAACGCCACGGCGGGCAGCATGATGAACCAACTGACGAACGGCAACGTGAAAGACGCCGACCCCGTGCTGAGCGCGGACGGCAAGCGGCTGTTCTTCACCCGCATCGCCGGTTCAGGGCCTTCCATCTGGTCGCTCAACCGCGAGAACGGCACGCTGACCTCCTGCGCAAGGGGCTTCTCCGTGTGCCTCATCCCTGACGACCCGGATGCCTTCTACTGCGTGCGCAACAGCACCACGGGCCGCAGCGAGATATGGTACGTGAACTTCGTGAAAGGGCAGGAAAGCCTCATCGCCTCCGATGAACACCGCAGTTTCACCAACCCGCGCCTGTCGCCTGACGGGAAATGGCTCGTGTGCGTGGGCAACGCCGTGTCCAACGTGACGAAGAAGCCCAACCTCGACATCTTCGTGGTGCGCACCGACGGCACGCGCCTCACGCAACTCACCTTCCACCCCCAGACGGACACCAGCCCCGCATGGGCCGCCGACGGGCGCAGCATCTACTTCATCTCCAGCCGCGCCAATGCCGACCAAGCATTCAACGTGTGGCGGATGAATTTCAACTTGGAATAACCCCGCCATGAGACACCTTGCAGCAACCCTCACCCTGCTGGCCGCCGCAGCAATGCCCGTGGCGGCGCAGGCCCCGCAGGACTCCGTGCGTGTCCGCTTGGAGACCTCCATCGGGGCGGAGATAGGGCTTGACGGCGACATCTCGTCGAACAACATGCTCACCAAGCGCGTCCCCGCCGGGCAGCACACCGTGACCGTGCGCTACGGCACGGCCTACGAGAAGGAGTATGAACTGGACGTGAGCCCGGCCAGCGGGCAGGACGTGTACCGCTACCCCATCGACGGCCAACTGTCGGTGGAGAGCGTCCCGGCGGGTGCCACGGTCTATATCGACGGCATCCCGCAGGGCAGCACGCCCACCGTGTTCCCCCTCTTGGGCGACCACAACATCCGCGTGGAGAAAGACCCGGAAACATATTACGAAGCCACAGACCGCGTGTCCGTGGATCCCTTCGCGGAAGTCTATCGCAGCTACGCCCTGCGCAAACGCCCGCCCCGCCTCTACGGCATGGTGATGGCTACCGGGTCAGCCTACGGCTTCGGCGGGTTCGCCGCCTTGTGCCGGCGGTTCGGGGCGTTCGTCCACGTGTCGTCCTCGTTCAAGAACGGCCTCTTCCAATACGACCCGCCCGGCGGCGGCCTGCACTACGCGGACACGGACGGCTACACGGGGACAGGCTACTACAAGGAGGACGGCCATGCCTACGGCACTGTCACCTGCGGCTTCATGGCCCGTTGCCACAAATACGTCTATGCCTACATCGGGGCAGGCTACGGGGAATATGCCCGGAAATACGTGAAAGACGAAAGCATTGCCGGGAATGCCCTGTATCCCGATGTCGTGTACCCCTACGGCTCGCAGGGCGCGGCCATCGACGTGGGCGTCATCGCCAAGTGGAAAGCCCTCCTGGTGTCGTGCGGCTACACCACCATCGCGGGCAAGCACAGCCCCAGCGGGTCGCGCTCCAACGAAGTCTATGTGGGGTTAGGTTTCACCATTCATAAAAACAAGAAAAGATGAAAGCAAAGACAACTTACTGCATGGCGGCGTTCTCCCTCCTCCTCTTGGCAGGAAGCTGCGCCGACTACGATGAACATTACGGCTTCATCGCCCGGTTCCCGTCCGACGTGCAGGAAACCGGCCTGCAAGCCTTGCCCGACAGCTACACGCTCACCCTTCAAGCCACGATAGAGGCCGTGGCAGGCGAGCCAGAGGTGCTGGAAGCCGGATTCATCTACCACATCACAGGGCAAGACTGGCTGGCACAGCCGGGCGAATACGCCAACGGCACCGTCACCGCCACCCTCACCGGGCTGGCGTACAGCGATGATGTAGGCGGCAGCGGCTACGACATCCGCCCCTACATCGACACGCCAGAAGGGCGGTTCACCGGCAACTACAACTATTACGCCTACCATGCAAAAGCCGACTTCGCGCCCATCCCCGACATGGAGCAATGCCGGATAGAGATGCCGTCCATGGGCCGCATCGCCGTCACCATCCCCTACACCGTGGCCGACGCTTCGCTGCCCGCCACCGCCGCCACCGTGAGGCTCGGCAACCTGGAGGCCGAAGCCGCCTTGGGCGACGGCGTGGTGACCGCCGGGTTCGACCTCAGCCGCCTCACGTCCGGCGCATCCACCCTGCAAGTGGAAATCCGCAACGAGATGGGCGCGGCCACGGACGACACCTATGCCGGATGGAGCATCTCTGAACCGGAGACGGCCTACACGGACAACGCCGTGGCCGACGACCACGTGCGGCTATGCGGCGTGGACTGGGCGAAGGGCAACCTGCAATACACCAGCGGCACGTGGCGCATCGCTCCGCAGCCGTGGCACACCTTCCGGGGGCAAGTGGACGGCCAACAGAACGAGTACTTCTCGTGGGGCGACCCCGCGCCGATGCTCTACGCCGGCACGCACTACAACTTTGATGACAACAAGACCTACTTCGGGGGCGACCCGGCCATGGATGCCGCCACCGCCGGATTAGGCTACCCGTGGGCCACGCCCAACTTGGACGAATTAAGAGCCTTGACGGCATCGGCTTCTTCCCAGCACGTGATATTGGAGGATGCCGAGGGCGGCCCGGTGGAAGGCACGCTGCTATGGCCCGCACAAGACGGCAGGCGCATCACGTCGGGCACCGCCGTCTATGCCCGCACCGCCATCGTGGAGCAGAGCCAAGGCATCTTCCTCCCCTTCGGCGGCTATTACGATGCCCGCGACGGCAGCATCTACAGCACCGGGCAGGGCTACTACATGTCATGCCAACGTTACGACAACATTGCCGATGGCTATCCTTGGTATTTGGCCTTGCCCGCACTCGATGTGGAGATGACAAGGTTCTACACCGCCCGCCACCAGTTGATGGTGCGCCCCAAGAAGGTGGCGCCCTGACGCTCCTTCATCCCAAAATAAGCCGCACGGGCGGAGGGAGATGCAGTGCGCCCCTTTCCGCCCGTGTTCCTTTCCATCCTTCCCGAGCGACAATAATCCCTTACATCACAACACCCGGCCAACTGCCGACTGCCGCACCTTTCCTCCCTGCCGAAGGATAGGGAAGAGGCTCCCGCCGCCTTGCCTTCCGGCTTGTTCCGCCCCAGCAAAACATGCCCCACAAGCGATTGTGGAGGGGGTAGAATCATGATGCGCGACAGCACCCCTTGCTGAAGCGCAACAGCAACGTCCCATGATGCGCGTCATGAAGGGTTCATCTTGCGTGTCATCTGCCCCTCGCCTTGCGCACCATGGCAACGCCGTGTCGCACATCATCGCCCCGCCCTCACGCGCATGGTAAAGAACCCGTACATACGGAGGCGAAGGGCTGGCGAAAGGCATCTTCACAGCGGGCGGTAGCGGAAGCAGCCGAAGCCTGCCCGCCCGCCGCCTGCCGAGAGCAACGCGGGGCGCAGGGAGAGGAAGCCGCCGCAGCGGTTGTGGTTCAGGGCGGAGACGTCCATGCCTTCGGCCAACGTCATCCAGTCCCGCCCGTCGCAGCTGACGGCGATGTCAATGCGGTTTTCCACGTTGCGGATGCGCGCGTGGAACTTCCGCGCCGGCGCGCATTCCAACTCCCGCACCTCCTTTGCGCCGCCATACACCCGCCAGGCGCGGCCATCGCACACCACCCCGGCATACGCCCCGCCGTCGTAGAACAGGAGCAGGCCCGCCGCATTGCCGCTGCCCGGATGCACCTCGGCCTGCACCTCGTAGCTACGATCGCCGGGGTTCACCAGCAGCAGCCGCCCATCGGCCGCACCCGTCCCCTTGCCGTCCACCCACAGCACGCCGTCCTCAAAGTGCAGCGCCTGCGGCGCATATTCCTCCCAGAATGCCCACTGCATACCCAAGGTATCGTCTTCAAACTCATCGGACAATGGCAAGTTAAACGAGGTTCCGGGGACATCCGCGTCCCCGTCCACACGGAACCACCCGTCATCCGTCCACTCCACTGCCGTCATCAGCGTGGAGCGCCCCAAGGTGTGGAAGCCCTTCGCATAGCCGTGGCAGAACATCCACCAACGGCCATCGAGACCCTCCGCCAGCGTGCCATGCCCTTTGGACCACCACGGTTCATCGGCGCTCCAAGTATGCACCACAGGGTTGCAAGGCGAGTTCTCCCACGGGCCGCACACGTCCTTCGAGCGGGCGGAAACCACCATGTGGCTGGTGGCAGGCCCTGCCGTGCCGCCCTGCGCAGAGGTCAGGTAGTAATACTCCCCGCGCCGCATCAGCTTGGGCGCCTCCAGGCAGAAGCATTCCGTCTGCCAGTCGGAGGGATACGCCCACCCGTCGTACACCTTCCGCTTCCCGCCCAAGGTGGAAAGGCCGTCGGGCGACAGGCGCACCACCTGGCCGTTGTCCACGTAGAGGTAGCGGTTGCCCTCCTCGTCCGCCACATGCCCTGGGTCGATGCCGCCCAGCTTCAGGTCCACCGGCCGGCTCCACGGCCCCTTGATGTCCTTGGCCCAAACCACCCAGTTCGTGCCGCCCGCCGGGTAATATATGTAATAGGTACCGCCATGCTTCACCAAATCAGGCGCCCACACCGGCCCGTGGTACTCCGTCAAGGCATGGCACACCGGCTCCCAATGGCGCAAATCCTTGGAATGCCATACCAACAGCCCCGGCACATAATTGAACGAGGAATGGGTCATGTAATAGTCATCGCCATCGCGCAACACCGAGGGATCGGGATAATCACCGGGCAACACCAAACCCACCTCCCCTTGCGGCCATGCCCCTGCGGCCCACAAGAGGGAGGCAGCCAGCATGCCGCCACGCAGCATGCGCCTCCATTTGCATAAAGAAAACAGTTCCGTCATTTGCATCTTTCTCTCCAGATAATGATTAACAATGCTGCAAATTACGGCAACATCCTGCGATAAAAAAAGCACAATCCGCCCAATTTATAGCACATTCGTTTCACAATGCCCCCATTTGCGGCAGGAGCCGCACCCGCGCATCCTATGCACGCGGGTACGGCTCCTGCCAACCATCATGCCCCTGACGATGGGGTCAATGCCTTTCGCGGCGCACCGACACGCGCGGCGCAGCCTTGGCCTTGGGGGCATCGTTGTCTTTCTTCGAGGCCTTTTCGCGCTTCGGGGCAGGAGCGGCCTTGGCCTCGCCGGCTTCTTCCGCGCGGTCACGCCCCACTTTCTTCGAGTTCCGCCGCACGGAAACCACTTTCGCCTCCTCCTTCCCTTCCGCCACAGCCAATGCCGTGTCGGCAGGTGCTTCGGCCGCCAGTCCCTCTGCCGCCAAGCCACGGGTGGAGTCCCACAGGTTGTCGTCGAACGCTTTCAGTTGCCCTTCGATGCGCGCCTGCTCTGCCTGCATCGCGCTGTCCGTGGGGCAATACTGGCTCAAGGTGCGCCCCAGCATGTTGGTGGTCTTGTAAATGTCGCCCTTGTACATGCGCGACACAAAGTAGTCGTCGGCATTCAGGTTCGACGTGTTGTTCAGGTCACTGGTCATGACGGGCAAGCGCGTCAGGTAAGGCGCCAGGTCGTTGTAGTCCAGCCAGAACATCGGCGACTTCACGATGTCCATCGAGAAATCTCCCGCCCTGTGAAGCACCGGGCAGATGGCCGTTACCTTGGCATTCATGGTGGACGACCGTTGGTCGAAATACCAGTTCTCCTTGATGAAGAAGCTCAGCACCTCCGACGACGGGATGTCGCTGTTGTCAATGCGCAGCAAAGTGTCCTTGCCTTCCACCACCTTCTCGTAGTAGATATGGAAACGGTCGAGCATGTCGCGGAAGTTCATCTTGCTTTCCTCGGTGAACACCTCCGTGCCGTCCAGACGGTATTCATAGGCGGGTATCTTGCCTTCAGCCAGCAGGCGGAACAGGTAGGTGAACAGGTTCATGCGGTCGCCCAACGACTCCACCGGGTAGTACAAAGGAGAGTTCTTGGCCTCGTTCAAGTCCAGCGTGCGGTAGATTTCCCGCTTCCAAATCAATTCCTCCGGCATGGCCACCTGCCCGGTGTATTGCGCTTTGGCACGAACCGATAGTTCCGGCACGGCGGCCTCCTTCTTCTTTTCCTGCTCTGCCCTCCGCAAAGGGGGTTGCGCCTGCAATTGCTGCACTGCCAGCAACGCGCAAAGGAAAACCCATATGGAAATAGCATGTCTCATATATCTGTATGTTTTAATTTACAATTACTTCAAGCGATGTGGGTAACAGGCGTTCCACCCCGTCAGGGCCTATCGCCCTCACGCGGGAGATGTAGAAACGCTTGCCCCTGGACAAGCGGCGGAACAGGTTGCGCTGCCTTGATGAAAACTTGCTGCCGTCCGACACCTCCGGCACGGCATTGCCCATGTTGTCGAAGAAGACGGTCTCAAAGCCCAGCACCTCAAAGCCGATGTTCAGCAAGCCGTCGTCAATCGCGGCCACAATCCCTTCCGTCCCCATCAAGTAAGCTTTCGGGAAACCAGTGCCGCCCCGGTAACGTTCCGTGTTGCCTTTGTCGTCCGTATATTCAATGAAAGGCGTGGGGTCTGGCAAACGGCGCACACGGAAGGCATATTCGCCCATCACCTGGCTGCGCCCTTCCAAGTTGGCCGTCACCGTAATCACGGCATCTTCGCCCACCTTCGTCGGGTGTGCCACAAAGCCTTCCGCCACCCGTTTCAGCGTCCCGTTGCCATTCGTGATGGAAGCCTGTATCTGCTGGTCCGGCACACCCGGCACAGAAATGCTCACCGGGTTGTCATAACCGGCATAAAGCACATTCATCATCGTGGCAGAAATCGTGGCAGAAGGTTCCACCACGGTGTATGGTTGCGAGAAGTCGCGCCGCAGGATGCTGCCGTCCCCTTGGGGCAGTTCCAGATATCCTGACAAAGTGAACTCCCCCGTCGTGTTGCAGATGGCCTCATAATGGCCGTTCTGCTCCTCCAGCAATTTCTTGTCGCCGATATAGATAGAGGGGCGTTGCGTGGAGTCCACGGCAGCCAAGATGATGTCGGCCGTGAACTTCCCGCCCCGCACGATGTTCTGCGAGTTCGGTATCACGTAAGCATTGACTTGGTTGACGCGCAAGTCGCCCACGTCGATGTTGTTCGCCAGCGTGTGCAGCACCTCGCCCTCGGCATAACGGATGTCGTTCTGCAACTTCGTCAGCAGGGTGACAGCCGCCGCCACCGGCGTATTCTCGAAGATGTACTCCTGCCAGTTCTTGCCCAAGGTTGTCGGCCGTTGGGGCACTTCCGTGCTAAGGTTGCTGCTGATGATGCGGCGTTGCACCGTGTCAGTTATCATCCCCAATATCTCCTCCTTGTAATGGTTGATGCCCTCAAAGAGTCTCTGCCCTTGCCCGGTGCGTGGGGAAAGCATGACGAACGATGCCGCTTCAAGGTCTTCTTTGTTGGAGATGTTCTTCATATCGGCATCCTCGCCGTCGGCCTCCTGCACGATACGGAGTTTCAACTCATCGACAAAATCAAACAGGGAATCGGATATCGCCTTCACATGTTGCGCCTTGTCGAACCACATCTTTACTTTCTCCGGGTTCTTCGCCATATAGAAGTCGAAATCATCGTAAAGCGACTCGTTCTGCGTGGTCGAGTTGGAGGTCGAGCGGTTCAGGCTTTCGTCCACCAACGAGAACCCCTGAAGCACATCCGAAGAAACGTTCAAAGCAAGCATCGCCATCAAGACGATATACATCAAGTTTATCATCTTCTGCCTTGGCGTCTCCGGTCCATTTGCTGCTGCCATATTCCTTCTTAAATTAAGATACCTTATTCATTAAACATTCGCAGCCCCTGTGGCCTTCATGTTGACCGTCATGGCTTCGAGCATGCGGGCATACACCTTGTTCAATTCATCAATCTGTGAAGCCATCTTCCGGCTTTGCGCATTGATTTCATCGATGGTGGAAAGCTGCGAGCTGATGCTGCGCAACTGTATCTCGTAGATGGCATTGATGCCCGTAAGGTTCTTGTTCAACGTGTTGATTTGTTCCGCGTCCTTGCCCATGGACTGCGTCTGCTCCACGAAACGGCTCAAGGCATCGGTCATCTCTTTCAACTGTTCCAGGTAAGCTTTGGTGGCTTCTTCCATTTCTTCGCTGACCTCCACGCTTGGCACGACTGGAGCCGCCGGTGCGGGAGGAGCCACCGCAATGACCTGCGTCCCGCCGCCGACCATGCCGCCGGGAACTGCCGCGCCGCCCGATGCAGGCGCCGACGAACCGCCGGCCGCCACGCCCGCCGGAGCGGAAGCCACCGCGCCTTCTTCCTGAGAAGCAGCCGCACTGCCGCCTCCCATGCCGCCAATCACGATGGGGCCGCTAATGCCGCCACCTTGGAAGCCGCCCGGTTGTCCCGGCACGCCCTGCGCCTGAAGCACGGCTTCCATGCCCGTTGCCCCGGCTCCGGCAACCGTTTCTGCCGCCGCATCCCCTTCCGGCACGGAGTCTTCTTCTTTCTTCTTCCCATAGTCCGCGCCCGAAATCTTGATATTGGGGAACACGCTTTCCCATTTGTAGGTCTTGAACGGACGGTCGAAAGCCGAGATGAAAAACACCAGCACCTCCGTGCCCATACCCGCGAAAAGCATGAAGTTGGCGCCCGGCAAGTGCGTCAGCTTGAACAATGCGCCCAGGATGACGATAGACGCGCCCCAGCTATACGCATAATTCAGCATTACCTTTCCCTGATAGCTCGCCAGGAAATCCTGTATCTTCCGGGCCAGCCCTTTTTTCTTATTCTTGTCTGCCATAGCGTTATATCTTTATTATTTCCTACTATATCCTACCTGTGTCCTGACACAACGGAAACCGATGTAAGAACGCCCCACGTTCTGGTACTCATACGTGCGGGCATCCGAGCGGATGAAAGCGGCCACGTCCTTCCAGGAACCGCCCCTCACCGTCTTTTTCTTCATCATGTACGGGTCTTCCTTCGCCGCATTGTACCGCAGGTCCGGATTTATGTCATTCATGGAAAGCACCCCTGCATCGGTGTAAACCGTGGAAGTCCACTCGGCCACATTGCCGCCCATGTCATACAGCCCGTTGGAGTTCGGGGAATAAGCGCCCACCCGCGTCGTGATGAGGTTGCCATCCTTGGTATAATCGCCTTTGTCGGGCTTGAAGTTCCCGTAGAAGCAGCCGTCCTCCGACTTCGTTTCCTCCTGTTCCCAAGGGTAAATGTTGCCTTCCGTGCCACGGGCTGCAAATTCCCATTCCACCTCTGAAGGCAGGCGGTAACGCTCCACATAGCTTGCCGCGCCCTTCAGCCCCCGCATGAGGAACATCGTGCGCCACGCGCAGAAGGCGTTGGCCTGCTCCCAGCTGACCCCTACCACCGGGTAGTCATTATAGCCCGGATGGGAGAAATACATCCGCATGTAAGGTTCGTTGTACGCATTCTGGAAGTCGTTCACCCAACAGGTCGTGTCGGGATAAATGTTGATGATGTAGCTGTTCTCGAAGTCAAACAGGCTGGAGAGGGGGCGCGTGATGGTTTCGTTGACAATCCGCCCGTCCTCGTCAAAGTAAGCCGTATCTTTCGATATGATGATTTCTTCCTCCATGTCCACCGGGATGTCCGTGTTCAGGTTGCGTTCGGCAGGGTTCAGGCGGTTCTTGCGCAAGGCAGCCTGCGTCTGGTCGAAGTAGCTGTAATGGTAGTTCATCTGGTCGGCATCGAGCATCCTGTAGCCTTCCACCGGATGGTTCTTGAACACGCTTTCGATGGCCATCAGTTCATCCTCCGTGGCCTTCTTCCAAGGGATGGGGCGGTTCCAGTTCAAATAGGGGCGGATAGGGTTGCCTTCCGCGTCCTCCTCTATTTTGAACAGTTCGTTGCCGCCATAGGCGGGGTCGGCCAGACGTTCGCGGATGATGGAGTCGCGCACCCAATACACGAACTGCTTGTATTTGGAATTGCTGATTTCCGTCTCGTCCATCCAGAAGGCGTCCACCGAAATCTCCTTCGTCGGCACGGATATGCCCCACAGGCTGTCCGGCTTCTCCGGCCCGATTTTCAAGGATCCCCGCTTTATCAAAACCATTCCATACGGCGCAGGCTCGTTCCAAGCCATCGCGCTGACCCCGGTCAGTTCTCCGCCCGTAGCCGCGCCGGTGGGCCCCATGCATCCGCAAAGCGCCGCCACCATCGCCACACAGGCTGCTAACAACAAATTTTTCATATCCATTATAATATGCGTATACTCTTATGTTTGTTTTTACTCTTCCCCATAAAGTTCATGTCCATCGAATAGTTCACGTAGATGTCGTGGCTGCCGTTGAGCGCGCCGATTTTCGACGTGAACATATTGTAGGAATAGCCCACTCCCAGTCCCTTTATCAACTGCATGCCGATGAGAAAGGCCACGGAATTGGCAGGGCTGTACGACACCCCTGCGTAGTACACCTTCTCGTTCCATGTGTAGAGGAACCGGGCCGTCAGGTCTGCCTTGAACATCAGCATGTCTGTCCGCAGCATCACCGACGGTTGTATTGAGATTAACGGGTTTTTCGTTTTTATATTGCATCCGCCCGTCAAATAATATACGGGATCCACTTTCATTTCATTGGTTTCCCCTATCAGGACTTTCGGCGCCAAGAGGTGGGCCACCGACAGCCCCGCATAGAAAAGCTTGTGGGAGTAGAACAGGCCCAAGTCCAAATCAAAGGCCGTCCCGTTGGCTTCCGCCGAGGGGAAGGCCGGGTCGTCCTCCGCGTTCTCCCCTTCGCCGAGGTCCAAATCATCGGGGTTGAAGCCGACACTCAACCCGCCCAGTTGCACGCCGATGCCCAGCTTGCCGCCCCAAAGGTCCAGCTTGAAGGAATATTGCGCAAAGAAACGTTGGTTGGTCAGCAAGCCAATCGTCTCGTTCATGAAGCCCACGCCCACGCCGTGTTTCTGGTTCAGGAACTTCACCGGCATGTCGGCGCCGAAGTACATCGTCTTGGGCGCGTTCGTGAACCCTGCCAACTGCAGGCTGTACGTGCCGTAGATGTTCAGCTTGTCCACCTGTCCGGCGTAAGCGGGATTGTAGTAGCCGTTCAGCGCCCAATAGTTCGTGAAGTCCACGTCAAACTGGGCCTTTGCCGCCACGCTGCCCAGCAGCAGGGCGGCCAGCAGTAATCCTTTTATGCGCTTCATCCGGGCCATTTCCGATAATTCCATTTCTACTTAACTGCCAAAACCGCAAAAAATTGTGCAAGGCTGCAAAAAAAGCGGCTTTCCATCCGCAGGGAAGCCTGCCTGCGCCGGGAAAAGCCGCAGGCGCAGACCCGTCCGCCCGCCCGCACATCCTTTAAGGTTCCTGCGGGCGGGAAGGTAACATTTCCTGAATTATTCAGGATGTTTTCGCTTCATCATCCTGAAGAGTTTCTGATACGATTAGTAATCGTCACCGTGTACGATTAGTAATCGTATGGCATGACGATTAGTAATCGTATCGGGAAAGGCACAGAAAGAGTCTCCAAAACACGCAGTAAATAATGCGGAAAAGATGAGAGGGAAACGGCTATGCGGGAACAGGGTCTTTGCCCGGCTTTCCCGAACATCGCTTCACGACCCGTATGCTCGCCTCGTACAACAAATAAAGCGGCAGCGACACCAACGCCAAGCTGAGGATGTCCTGCCCCGGCGTGATGACGGCCGCTACCGTGAGAATCGCCAGAAAAGCATGTTTGCGGTACTTCGCAAGCATCGCTGCATCGACAATGCCCAGCTTTCCCAAGACGAAAGACACCACAGGAAGCTGGAACACCACCCCCATCAGCAGGGACAACGTGAGGAAGGTGGAGATGTAACTGTCCAGCGTGATGGTGCTTTCCACCCGTTCCGACACGCTGTAAGTGCCTAAGAAACGGAAGGATATCGGGAACAGCACATAATAGCTCACCAGAAGGCCGGCCAGGAAGAGGAGGTAAACCGCCACGATGGCCTTCACGGAATAGCGCCGCTCCTTCTCAAACAAGGCCGGCGACACGAAGCGGAACAGTTCCACCAAGATGTAGGGCGAGGCCAGCAGCAGGCCGATGCAGATGGAGGTCTTGAGGTGCAGCATGAACTGGCTGGCAAGGTTCGTGGAAATCAGCTTCACATGGAAGTCCCGGAAATGGAAACCTTCGGCCCCCAAGCCCTGCATCATCCGCTCTATCCACGTGTAGGTGGCGAAATCGCTTTCGCTGGGCGCAAGCAACAGTTGCCACGTCGCGTCCTTCAAACAAAACACGGCCACCGCCGCCCCTACGCAGACTCCCAAGACGCGGAAAAGCATCCGGCGAAGCACTTCCAAGTGCCCGCCGAATGTCATCATCCCTCCAGCGTCATTTCGTTCCTTCATCCTTCGCCTTGTCGCCGGGTTTCTTTTCATGGGGTTCTGCGGGCGCAGTCCCGGCTTCTTCCTTTTCCGCCTCCTCGTCCAATGGCGCCTTCACTTCATTCACTCCCTTCTTGAACTCCCTGACACCCTGACCCAAGCCGCGCATCATTTCAGGCAATTTCTTGCCGCCAAAGAGCAACAGGGCGATGCCGCCAATCAGCAGCAACTCGGTCGTGCCGATGAATAACAAATGTGAACCCGTCATGGCAGCACCAAATAAATGTCGCACGTGTCGAAATTTATCTCCCAGTTGCCGCCTTCCTGCGACTCCCACTGGTATTTCGCGGCCATCCTGTCCCACCATCCCTGGAACTTGGCCTGGGTCTCGCCCATGTCCTTCACCAGTTTCTCATACAAAGCGGCATTGTCTGCCGTGAGGATTTTCGCCAGTTCGTTCAAGCCGTTCCTGCGCTCAAACAGCATCTGGATTTCGTCCTTCTCGTCCATGGCCACCTGGCCTACTTTCTTCTTTACCATTCTTTTCTTATTTCAAAAGGGTCCAAATAATTGATTTCGCGGATTTCCTCCTTGTCCGGCAGGAAAGTGCCTTGCTTCCGGACTTCAAGGAGAAGTTGCCGCGAAGCATTCCGCTCCAAATGCGCCACGACACACTGCTCATGTCCCGGCGTATTGGCCTCACAAGTCGTCTTGCGGTTCAGCCACACGCAGCGGCGGCATTGGTAAGCATCGCAATGCCGGCACAAAGGCGCATGGTCCAGCCTGTAAAGCTGCGCGTTCTTGATGTCCAAGCCTCCAGCAAGGCTGCCGATGGCGTAACCGCCCTCCGCCTGATAAAAGGCCGGGCAGACGTAGAACTTCCCGTCCGGCGCAAGGGTGATGTTCGTGTCGCCCGCGCCGCAGTTGTTCATCTTGTCGAGCATCATGCGGTCGGTCAAAAGGTTCAGTTGGGGCGTTTTCCCGCTGGCATAGGCTGCGGCAAGGCTGCCCGCCAGTTCCTGCAAGGAAGCTTCGTACGCCTTGAAGTCGTCCTCCGTGAAGGTTTCCACGTCCGTCAGCACCACATTCAGGCGTTCCGCCTTCTCCAACAAAGCGGCCGCCCGGCCTGCATGGCCGAACCACTCCGCTTTCGGAAGGCGCAGCACGCACGACACGCCCGCTCCCGCCGTCCAACTTTCGCATTCCTCCCATCCGTCCATCACCACCACATCGGCATTGTCCGGCATGGCGGCGGGCTTTATCTTCACATGGGCTACCCGCTCCACCGCCTTGTTGTAGGCTTCGGGCAACGCATAAGCGGGATACACGAACTGGATATTCAAGTTCTCCTTCATGCCGAACAGGATGCCTGCCTCCAACGTTTCGAGCGGCATCAGCCGCCGCTCTTTCTTCGCATTGCCGTAATGGCAGAACGACACGGACGTGTCGTCCAACAAAATGACCAAATACTGTATCATACGCTTAGCAGTTTAATGGGTTCGGTTTCGGTTTGTTTTCCTCGTAGGGCTCCCGCGCGTCCTCCAGCTCCAGCTTGCGGAACAGCTTGTTCCAATAATAATTGTTGGCACGCACACGCGCCTTGTGCATGAGGCAGATGGCGGTGGCGCGCTGATAGATGGTGGGCGTGTCGGCCGCATCATAGTTCTCGCCTTGGCACCATGCGCAGCCTTCCGCCACTTCACAGTCGATGCACTTGCGGGGCGACTGCGTGCAACGGTCGAGCAAGAGGAACGGGCGAAGCTTGTTCTTGTCGATGCCGTCGCGGATGTTACCGATGATCCACGCCTTCTTTTCCCGCAAGGAATATTGCGCGAAGCGGGTGCAGGGATAAAAGTTCCCTTCCGCGTCCACGGCCAGCATCTTGCCTGCGCCGCACCAGTTCTGGTTCTGCGTGACGCAATCCAGCGGCTTGCCCAAATGTTCTGAGAAAAAAGAGCAGGCGTAGTCCCGGTAATAACCGCCATCGATGATGGCGTCCGCCAGCTGCGTCAACTGTTCCTCGAACAAACGGTCGTCGCCCGGCTTCCACACGTTCTCGAACACACAGTTGATGTTCACCTCATGGATGCCGAGGCTGTAAAGGTGCAGCACGCTCTCCTTTATATAAGGAATATCCTCGCTGCTGATGGTCACTTTCGTGCCGGCATGCGGGAACTGCTCCAGCCAGAGCGGGATGTTGCGCGCCACGTCGGCATACGAGCCGCGCCCGTCGCCCTTATAGATGCGGTTCAGGTCGTGCTTCCGCTCCGTGCCGTCAATGGTGATGCCGATGGAAAGATGTTCGTGGTTCTTCGCGATGAACCGCTGCACCTTGTCCGTGTGATAGTTGATGCCGTTGGTGGAAAACGAGAAACGGTAGGAGTTGAACCAATGATGGTTCCTGCGGAACATCTCCGTCTTCAGGTAATCGCATATCTGGTCTATCAAGTCTATCTCAAGGAAAGGCTCGCCGCCAATGAAGTCCCAAACCACGCTCGCCTCGCGCATGTCGCTTTCGTGGTCGAGGATGTAATCAATCGCCTGCTTCGCCACCTCCCAAGGCATCCGCTCTTTCGAGTTTTTCCCCACAAGGTAACAATACTTGCAGGCAAGCTGGCAATCCTTCGTCACGATGAACGTGATGTTTTTCGCCATGCCGGATTGCCAGCCTTTGTCGCTTTGCTTAATTCTTTCTGTCATATTCTTAACGGGTAACCACTGTATAAGTCACAGATGTGGTGCATGAATATTTGCTGTTCTGGCACTTCATGTAATAATAAACATAAGTTCCAACGCCATAGCCTGCATGTGATAGGTCAAAGGTCGTTTTCGTTTTGGTGCTTGAATAAACCCTCATTTGCTCAACCCGTGTCAATTCCGATGCCGATGGGGTTCTTGATGGTTTTGATGAATATGCTTTCCAATAAACCGTGCAACGCATATTCTCCGTTTCATCTCCGCCATTGTCAAATCTCACCCGTATGGAAAAGCCGTCCAAATCAGTGGTCGTTAAATATTTATCAAGCGAAGGCGGGGCCAAATCCGCTTCTATGCCTGAACCAGACGGCAAATCATCATAAACAGAATCTTCCTTATCACAACAAACGAATGTTGAAAGAATCAACATTGCGCAGAAAAACAATTTAAATATTCTCATTAGTTTGATACGTTAGTCATACATCATTTAAATTCAATTTATCTCGTCCAACCTTCACATGTTATATTGCAACTGCCCCAACAAGTGTCCGAGCAAGAAGTATAACAGGTATCTGTGCAGCCTGTGACACAAGTTCCTGTACAGGAATAATCACATCCGCCTGTACATCCGCCCGTACATGTCTGTGCGCAACCTGAAATACAGCCAAAGGTACAATCATCCGCACACGACCTTTCACATCCTCCACTGCAACCACTGCCACAACTACTACTGCAACTGTTTGAACAGCTTGAACAGCCTGATGATTCTGACGTGCCTTTACAACTTTCCCAACAACTTGCGCCACATCCCGAACTGCAATTGTCCGAACAGCTTGAACAGCTTGATGATTCTGATGTCCCTTTGCAACTTCCACTGCAAGATGAAGTACACCCTACACTGCAATAGTTATAGCAAGATGCCCCGTAACAGCCATTGCCTTCACCGCCATCTTCATGGTTGTCTATTTCCCTGATAAACTCATCGTCATCCCTCTCACAAGAAATGAAACCTGAAAGCATGGAGCTACCCACTAAAATCGGCAACGCTTTCTTGATGGATTTCTTGAAGAAATCACGACGGTTCAGAATATCATCTTTCATTTTTATCACTTTTACATTTCATTAGACAACTATCTCAAATTAAATAACCTGTAAGATACATTCAAATAAAATCCTTGATTATTAACCGCTAATCTTGAATCAAATGCATTGGTGAAACTCCGTTCGTATGAAAGCCCCAACCCTATGTTTTGATATTCAACACCCACCTCGCACAAGATTCCGACATCAATGCCTGTATCAAATGAATGGCGGTTTGTCACAACAGATGAAAACGTGTAGCCCAAGTACATCCCGGCTTTTCCGAACAAAGTCCAATCGGACAAGTCATACCTGTATCCAATAGGAGAAAGTTTCAAATCAATGTAATGCAGAGGAAACGCCGCACTCCCCTTTATAACGTATCCTAAAGATGCCTCCATATAATAATTCTTTGGGAAAAACAGCACCTTGTCATGCGCCATAAATTGAAAGGCAAAATCCACTCCAACACCTGCCCTCCCCTTAGGGGAAGCCCCATCTGCTGAAAAATTTGCATAACCAAAGTATATGGAAGGAACGAAATCTATTCCAATGCCACTGCGTTTATGGCTTTGCACAGGAATGGGTTCTTCATGCTTCTCTTCTATCAGATTGACGACAAGCACTGTGTCTTCATGCAAACTGTCAACTTGTTCCACTGGGAAGTCTTTTGCCCTTGCTGCCTTGAACTTCAAATATTTTGCGGAAACATAGCCTTTCCCATCCTTATAGTTTATCTTGGCCCAACCGTTATCCACAAAATCCACCTCTGCCTCATCTTGCGCTTTCAAAGAGCCTATGACTGATGACGCTGTAGTCGGCGCACTCCTCACATTCAGAGTTCGGGCTGTCACCTCATAAATGCCTTGGCCTTGAAGCTCATCCGCACATGGGCTTTCGGTTTTACACTTCAGATACTTCATGGATACATATCCATCTGCCCCTCCATAATCAATCTTTGCCCAGCCATTGTCAACGGAATACACGTTTACCCGCTCATTCGCATTCAAAGAGCCAATAACCGATGAGGCTGTAGTCGGTCCACTTCTTACATTCAACTTTTGAACTGTAACCTCACAAACATTTTGGCATTGAACTTCATCAACACAAAATGCTGACAAGACAAGAATTGCACAAACAATGCAAAACCTTAACATAAAATTGCGCTCCATCCGCATTCTATTTACAGAAAAATGATAAGATGCAAAAGCATAGTTGCAAAAAATGCAACTATGCTTTCCATTGTTCATCTGGACGAGAATTTGCAACTTCCTTCACACCTTCCCGAACATGTACGTTCACATCCTCCCCTACATGTATCGATACACTGTCCGTGACAATTCCCTTTGCAAGGTCCCGAACATGTTGTTTCACATCCCATCGGTTCTTTCTCCGCTGCGGTCACAATGCTTGGCGCACTTGCCAACACAATAGCACCCACAATCGGCAATGCTGCCTTTGCTGCTTTCTTGAAGAAGTCCCTGCGTGATTGGAGTTCTTCATGTTTCTTCTTTTCGTCCATAATGAAGAAAATTAAAACTGCCTCGCAGAACTCCCGGAATGAGGCGATGGTTACTATTTTGCTTTGCGTGAGATACTAAAAAAGTGACGTGGGAGTTCCACTTCCGCTTATCCCATGTCTCAGGCTCTCGCATTGCCCACCATCTTAGGATAAGCAACGCAGTTAGCCCACGCCATGACATATTATAAATTGGTTGTACGAACGCACAACCCTCCCAGAGCGGGAGCATATAATACATCCAGCATGGACGTTCCCGTTGCCGTATCTTCGAAGATGGTTCAAACTTGCGAGATTTGAGACATCAAAGATAACGTCCGTAACGTCCTTTATCAGCAAATAACCCACCCAACCCAAAGAGGGCTAACTGGGTCGCAACAAAGGTATGGGTTTATTTGGAACAAACAAAACGAATCGCCCGATTTTTTATCTACCTGCCTGCATTTTCAACAGAAACGAAAGGAAATCCTCCCATCAAGCAAACCGCTTGCCTCTACAACACAAAGGCAAAAGGGAAAATATTTTCTGGTTTACAGCAGACCAAGAAACTGTTTTGGATTTTATCCATGCTTATACCGTGGAATGTTTTAAGAATGTTTCCCAGTTTTCATAAGAAGGGCAACAGGCGACTTGCCACATGGAATCGGGAGATTAGCCTATGCTTCTTCTATATCCCCACATTCTATGCCCAAAACCTGAGAAAATTCAAGTACTTCACCACTTGGAGCGGTAGTGCCACTTTCTTCTGCATAAAAAAGCCCTTCATAGGACTTTAAAGAATAAACTCAAACGATTGTTTTTCTATTTCTATTTCATATTGTTTAATAAGTGCATCATAACTCAAAAATGACACGCGCTTATTACATCGTAAATCGTCAAACGCATGAAAACGCATCTTTGCCTCAAATTCTGGTTTCCGCTTGATATCTGCCACAATAATCATTCTTGCATAAAAATCCTGCAAATCATTGAATTTCAACAATGAATTTTGGATATCCGTGGAATGTTCTATCTCGAAAAAAGAATGTGGCATATCACGCGCGTTGAACCATATCGCATCAATGGTAGAACTGCGCCTTACGGTATGAGGAAAAGAATAAGGAGGCTGTTCCATAAGGGTAGAGAGTTCTTGAAGGCTTTGCCCATTATAAAACTTTTTATTCTTATCCTGCTGAGGTATGAAAGTCCGCATATTACGATATTTCCCTATCAGCAATAAAATGCCTTGATAATAAGCATGATTGAACATTCTAACCTCATCAGAATCTTTATTCTTGTCAGTCTCTGCAACAATCCCCCCGCTTTCTATCTGCTTTCTGCATTTTTCAAGTCCATACAACCCCGGTCTTATTTTATAAATGTCCTTAGTCTGCTGCACAATGCGACGAATGCTGGCAAAAGGAGTTTTTGTTTTCCATTCACAATCTTTTATCTTAAAAACTTCCCTGTTGAGTTCACTTAATGTAGCAACTCCGCCTAATCTATCTAAAGTCTCTATTACAGCTTCATATTGCTTCATGGCGCATCTATTTAGCATGAGTTTTTATATCGCCGAGGAGCCGGCTCTTTCCTCCAACCCACTTGACAAATGGTTTTGCCGGGTATGTACATCGTCTTTTCATGCGATTCACAATATTAAGTCCTGCATTTTATTATGCAAAATAATAATAACAGCCTATTTCCCCAACAAAATGAGGCCATAAAACAAGAGCCTCATCCCCTATCCCAAGTCGGAAGCTCAGCTTAAAAACACCAGCGCGACAAACAAATTTGCTTTGTTTATCGCGCTGATATTTAATTGTTTTGCCAGTCAGAAGGCTATCAATACTCGTCCTCGTTGAAGAAAAAGTCTTCTTTGCTGGGATAGTCAGGCCAGATATCTTCTATGCTCTCATAGATCTCGCCTTCGTCTTCCATCTCCTGAAGATTTTCTATCACCTCCAACGGCGCACCCGAACGCATTGCATAATCAATCAACTCGTCCTTGGTGGCCGGCCAAGGGGCATCTTCCAACTTTGATGCCAATTCCAAAGTCCAATACATAGTTTTTCGTATTAAATTGTTAGTACTCTCGTCTTTTATATTCGCTTTCTGCCCGCAAAAATAGAACAAATAATTTCACTTGCAACTCTTATCCCAAAATATTTCTTCGTGTTTTTCACAGATATTAATCTTACGTGACAAAACAAAAAAATAATCAGACAAACGGTTTACATAAGCTAATACATCAGGCGACAACGGGCAGAGTTCTGAAAGGGCATAAATATGCCGTTCTGCACGACGACAAACCGTGCGGCAAAGATGGCAAACCGCCGCCCCTTTCGCACCACCAGGCAAAACAAACGCATGCAAAGGAGGCAGTTGGCTGTCAATCTGGTCAATGGCTTCCTCCAACTGTGCCACATCCGGCATGCAGGGAAGAGGATTGCCATCACATTGTTCCGTTGCCAGATAAGCTCCGATAGAAAACAAATGATGCTGCACGCCTAAGAGGAAGTCATAATCATCCCCTTTTTCCATATAAGCCAGCAACAGCCCTATCGTTGCATTCAGTTCATCAACGGTACCATACGCATGCAAACGCGGATGTGTCTTGGGCACTCTTTTCCCGCCCACCAGACTTGTTGTGCCGTCATCGCCGGCACGTGTATAAACAAGGCTCTTCCCCATCGTAACAAATCTTTAATTTTATATACTGAAATAAGACAACAAATTTCCTCCTGAAAGCGTAAACCGGCCATCCCTAGGAATCATTTAAGCCTCAAAGGAATTCTGAAAATAGACAATGAGTAAGGCGGGCAAACTACCGGAGTGCGGGAGCCAGCCAACTTGAACAGGCTCCTTTTGCCGGAGATTTTCAACGGGTCGGAGAAAGAATTCTCATCCGTGTCCGCATCCGATGAAAGCTCTATCCGCACGGCATCCGAAGAAGCAAGCGCAACCCTTTTTAATACAAGTTCCGTGTTCCATGCCTGCCCCGAACCATTTACTAGTTTCACCACTAGCTCTTTTGCACCTTCATCAATGCCTGCCACGGCATAATGCTTGCTCTCAATCCGATAATCATACGTATAAATGAGCTTCCCATCCAAATAGCATTTCCAAATATTGCCGTCAATCACAACTTTCACATCATACCAATGATCTTGCAGAACAGGCTCCTGGTTCCGATAATCAAACAACGACACGGAACCCTTGTCGCCTATCTCCCTGAAAATAACGGATTCATTGCTATGACTGCCCATGTCGGCCATGAAATAATGCCTTTCATCTTTCAAGCCGAATACAACTTTGAATCCTTCCAAGCCTTTCAGCTTTCGGGCTTTCAAAGTAATGACACAATCCGAAAGACGGATGCCATCAAGATAGGCAAGCCCATCACCCGATGAAGTTCCTTGGCGAAGCAAGCCATTCTCCACCTTCCATTCGCCTCTCACGGTTTTCCATTGCTGCGGGAAATCACCAAAACCGGCTGACTCATACACGGTCTTGCCTCCACTTGTAACTTTGAAGTCACGGAATTCGGCTGCCGTAGAGCCTGTAGCCAAACCCACATATCCTTCTGGAGAATAAGGCGTTGAAACGTCCTCCCCTTTAATCTCCGCTGACACGTTCACATCCGGCCTGTTCTCTGAAAAAAGCTTCATCACATGGTAGTTGGACCGGCCATAACAACTTTCGTTGTCCAACACAATAAGATGATTGGTGTTAAAATGAGCGTTCGCAATAAGCGGGGCATAAGACACCAACTGCACTTTGTCTGCATTCCTTTCAACGCCGGTAAGATAGGCAGCCTCAGCCAAAGAAGAATACAAGTCAGACCGACCAATGGCTGCATACTCGCCGACATACACCTTATATGGAAGCCTACGGGGCAGTTTGTCATACACATCTGCATTGTTATAGAACCAGTCCGGGGTTTCATAATAATGAGGGTCTATCATCTCCACTTCATCCAACCTGCTAATATCCTTGCTGAACATCAGAGCCGTGATAACAGTAATTTGGGGATACTTTTCCTTGATAGCCTTGTGGAAACGGTTGTAATTCTCTGCATAACGGCCAAATACATTCTCGTTGCCCACCTCCACATACTTCAAAGGGAAAGGCTCCGGGTGGCCGTTCTTAGCCCGTTCCCTCCCCCATTTTGTGCTTTCCGCATCGCCAATGGCATATTCTATGGCATCCAAAGCATCTTGGATCAACGGCTCCAATGCTTCGCCCTGCACGTAATCGCCATTGCGGAACAAGCACGACATGCCTGCATTGCATACGAACATGGCATCCGCCCCTATGTCTTCACAGAATTGCAGGAACTCATGATAACCGAAACCGTATGTGCTTCTATAACCCCACAAATTATATTCGCCCGGACGCGAAACTGGTTCACCGATGGTTTCTTTCCATTTCACCCTGTTGTCAAACGTCAACCCTTCCACAATGCATCCGCCTGGCCAACGGACAAAAGCCGGATGCAAGTCGGCAATCAAGGAGGCCACATCTTTTCTCAACCCATTAGGCCGCCCATTGAACGTGTCTTTTGGGAAAAGCGACACATAATCCAACCACACCTTCCCTTGGGCCGGAAAAGTAATCTGAAGCGTGTTGCTTTTCCCTGAAGCCGATGGAACGAATGTTGCCGTGTAACGATGCCATTGTCCATCAGATTCAAGCCGCATGTCGCAAGCGGCAATCTTCTCACCAGAGCATGACACAATCGAGGCACGACACCAAGGCGTGTCTTCCGAGCGGACATAAAATTCCAAATTATACATCTCGCCTTCTTGGACCGCCAAACCCCAATACCCGGCATTGACGGCACTTACCTCTCCTCGTGCAAAACTCAAATCAAGGAAAAGGGAATGTGGGGTTGCCGCATTAAGAGGATATTCATCGGTAATCGATGAGGAAGCTTGGGAACCATCGTCATATTGCACCCGCCATGCCGTCATGGAAAGATCCGGACTCCATTTCACACGAAAACGATTCAAAGAATCATTCGAATAGCAACGTTCATGAGGAGCCGCCGCATATCCTTCACCATCCAACGTACATCCCGAAGGGAGTACCCCTTCCTCAAATCCTCTGTTACGGATCATTTCTGCATAAAGGCCGCCATCCCCGGAACCTGTAATCTCCTCAAAGAACACGCCATAAAGGGATGAGGGAATCTCAACACCCCTCCTTCCTGCATCAACTACAACCTCTTGGGAGAACAAAAGAACCGCACTCAGGATAAAAGCCAAAGACGCAAACAATCTGCTGAATCTGCACATAATACAATTACTAAAAGTTAGAAGTTAACAACATAATGTTGCTTTATCTTTTTCAAGTCAAAAAAGACCAAGCCTAAGTCATACAAATCAAAAGTAATCCCCGTCCGGGAATCCGCTACAACATCCGTCCACCATGCCTTCATGGCGGGAGATGAACAGATGCCTTCAATGACAAACAATGTCCTGCCATGAGTCTTCACCAGCAATTCTTCCCACAAAACACGCTCCGGCCTACGGGCATTGAAATGCACAAAATCCAAAGACTCAAAAGACGGCAAACAGGACAACAGTGCGTACGGCATATCACCAACGCGGGAAACGACATTGCCGCACGAGGAAAACATCCTTGCATCCGCCAAGCAATCTGCCTCATCCAACGTCAGGACAGGACACTTCTTCACCGCCATGGACAAATAAAGTGCCGGCAAACCATTGCCTGTCCCCAAGTCCAGCATCTGCCGGGGCTGCATCTCATTGGCCAAACGAAACAGCAAACGGCAAACTTTCCTTGAGGCACTGCCACCTGAGGAACTGGTAAAATTCTTGCAACATTGGTCCAAGTACTCATACCCGTAATAAGGCAATCTCTCATAAATGACACGTGTGATAAGGTCGAACGCAAAGGGGGAATGCACCCCGTAACCGCAACGGTGCCGGAAACGTCGGCACCAGACCCCTGCCCGCATCAAAGATTCCTTCAGACTCATACACACCTCGGCTTTGTCATTCCAAAGAAACATGGTTGACACGCACCTTTTCATTTAGGAAAATGGCCGCCGAATCCATGAACTTCTCCTCCGACTCCGTGGTAAAGAAACGGCAAGTACCACCCTTCGTGCAACGGGCATCCATTTCCGGGTGCCGGTGCAGATAGTCTTCCAAACTGTGCGCCACATATTCCCCTTGGGCCACAATCCGAATATTCTCCGGCACATATTGCCGTATCTTGGGCAGCAACAGAGGGTAATGCGTGCATCCCAGGATTATCGTATCAATAGTTGCATCCTTTGCTAACAAAGCCGACACATACTTCTCCACGAAATAATCCGCGCCGGACGATTTGGCTTCGCCGTTCTCCACCAAAGGAACCCACATGGGGCAAGCCTGTTCCGTGACTACAATGTCTGGAAACAATTTATGTATCTCCAAAGGATAAGAATCAGACAATACAGTTCCTGTTGTAGCCAATACCCCGACATGACGGCTCTGTGTCATACTGCCAATGCATTCCACCGTAGGACGAATAACCCCCAAGACACGCCGCCCGGCATCCCACGATGGCAAATCATTCATTTGTATCGACCTCAATGCCTTAGCAGAAGCAGTATTGCACGCCAATATCACCAGATGGCATCCCATCCCGAACAATTTCCTGACAGCTTGCAATGTGAAATCATAAACAACCTCAAAGGAACGGCTTCCATAAGGCGTCCGTGCATTGTCGCCCAAATACAGATAATCATATTCCGGCAAGACCCTGCGGATCTGCTCCAGTATGGTGAGGCCACCATATCCGGAATCAAAAACGCCGACAGGCCCCGGCAACTGTGGAAATAACGGTTTCATGCCTATTCACCTCCAAACAAAAAAGGATGACTGAACCATCATCCTTTTTCGCGTTATGACATTTTTTACTACGCGCTTAATTCGCAATGCCCAATTTCGCTTTCAGGGCTGCCGTGATATCCACGCTCTGTTTCGTGTCAATATAGGGTATGGAAGTACGGCTCAAGTCGAAAATATAGACATAACCGCCTTCTTGCCCTACTGTGATGATGGCATCTTCCACCTTCTTCAAAATAGGAGCCGTCATCTCCTGCTGGGCTTTCTGCAAGTTCTCTTGCACTTCCTGCTGGAATTGCTGGCCTCTTTCTGCCAAATCCTGCAACTCTTTCTGCCTTCTTTCCGCAATATTGGCGGGCAAAGAATCCTGCTGCTGGACATATTCCGTATATTTCCGGTTAAATTCATCTTCAGCCCGCTTAATCTCATCCGCATATTGTTTCTGAAGCTCTTGGAAATCCGTCATTGCCTTCTCGTATTCCGGCATCATCTGGATGACATCAAAAGAATTCACATGGCCAAACTTCAAAGTTTGGGAAAATACCCCCATCGGAAGTACAAGCAAAATCAATAGTGCAATTTTTTTCATCATAGTTTTATACCGTTTTAATTATTGAATGCAAAATTATAAATTTAATCGGAATATCCCAGCTTTGAAAGGACATCATTGCTGATATCGATGCGGGGAGAAGCAAAAATGATACTCCCGGCGGAAGCACGATCCCACACGACCGAATATCCTTTGGAATCCGCAATGTCTTTTACTGCATTGTAGATTTCGTCTTGAATCGGTCCCATCAAGCTTTCCCGTTTCTTGAAAAGTTCTCCTTCCGGCCCGAAATATTTACGTTTCAATTCACCAGCCTCTTTTTCCTTGGCCACAATTTCTTCCTCTTTGGCCGCTTTCTGTTCTTCAGACAAGAACACCGCTTCCGACTGGTAATTCTTATATAACGTTTCCGCTTCCTGCGACAAAGCATCCACTTCCGCCTGCCACCTTTTTGAAACTTGGTTCAATTGTTCATTGGCACGTTCATAGGCCGGTATGTTCTTCAAGACATATTCCATATCCACCAATGCGAACTTTTGCGCATCGGCTGCAAAAGAGCAAGCAAAAAACGCCAGCCATAAAAATACAACCTTTTTCATATCCGTATCATTTGATTATTCATTCTTTCCTCCTTAAAATTCTTGGCCTAAGATAAAGTGGAAATGACTTCCTCCGCTATCCCGGCTCCCCCATACTTTATCAAAGCCGTATGCCCAATCAATGCCCAACATGCCAATCATCGGCAAGAAGATGCGGACACCGACACCCGCCGAACGCTTCATGTCGAACGGATTGAAATTGCTCACATGATTCCAAGCATTTCCTCCTTCTGCAAATCCCAAAACATAAATGCTGGTAGAAGTCTCTAACATCAGCGGATAACGCAATTCCAGCGTCAAACGCGAATATGCATAACTCTGCCCCGATGAATAATTGCTGCCATACGTCAGCGAACCGTTCTCGTAACCACGCAACCCGATGGTTTCCGTCGCGTAATTTGAAGAATACCCGGTCATGCCATCGCCGCCCACTTCAAAAGTCTCAAAAGGAGAACGCTTGTATTTATTATAATGCCCAACAATACCGAACTCCACACGTGTCATCAGCACCGGGCATTTCTTTCCGCCGGACAGTGCCGTGTAAGTACGGGCTTTGAATTTCCATTTATGATATTCCACCCATTTGTGCATCTTGTTCACATCATCTTGGTTCGTCAAATCATATTGGGAATAATCTTTCCCATCAAACAACGAATAAGGCGGGGTAATTTGGGCTGACAGCATGAAATCCGAACCCCGGCGCGGATAAATTGGATTGTCAGTAGAATTGCGCGCCAAAGTCAGGTTCACGCTTACATTGTTGCATTTGCCATCCGTCACCGGGAAATAAGCCCAGTCTTTCAATACATACCTCTGATAAGCCAACTCTGCCGACAGAGTAAAGTAGTCATCCGGCCATTTCAAACGCTTCCCCCAACCAATCGACAAGCCGAACATCTTGACCGACTTGTCCGGGTCAAGGAAGTTCTCGTAGTTCGTATAACCGTAATCATATCCTCCATAACCGCTATACAAGTAACTATAGTTGTTGAGCAACGCACTGTTGTAGTAACGGTCGCTGATATCGGTTTGGTAAGAAAAGAAACCTGTCACAGAGAAAGAGTTCGGACGTTTTCCTCCAAACCAAGGGTCAAAGAAGGAAATGCTGTAAGACTGATAGTAACGCCCATTGGTCTGGCCACTGATGGTCAATGTCTGCCCGTCACCTTGCGGCAATATTCCCCGGTAATTATCGCTCTTATGGAACAAATTGGCCATAGAGAAGTTGGTGAACTTCAGGCTCAGCTTGCCGATGACCCCCGTTTGCCCCCATCCGGCAGAAAACTCTATTTGGTCATTGGCTTTCGATTCCAATACATAATCAATGTCAACAGTCCCGTTTTCGGGGTCAGGCTCTACCCTTGGGTCAATGGTCTCAGGATTGAAATGCCCCATTTGGGCGATTTCACGATAAGAACGTTCCAAGGCATCCTTGCTGAACAAATCACCGGGACGGGTACGCAATTCACGACGGACTACATTTTCATAAAGACGGTCGTTGCCTGTAATCTTAACCCGGTTGATGGTGGCCTGAGGTCCTTCCACAATACGCATCTCCAAATCAATGGAATCATTGTCAATATTGACTTCCACCGGGTCCAAGTGATAGAACACGTAGCCGTTGTTGTAATATAAGTTCCCTATCGCGTCCTCATCCGTGGAAAGGCGTTCATTCAGCAATTTCTGGTTATATACATCCCCTTTCTTCATCCGCAACCAATAGTCCAGTTCTTCAGAAGGATACAAAGTATTTCCGACCCACGTCACATTCCGCAGGTAATATTTGTCGCCTTCTTCCACCTTTATATATATATCTACCGTCTTTTCATTATAGGGGCTTACACTGTCCGTCACAATGCGGGCATCACGATAACCCAATTCATTGTATTTGTCAATAAGAAGTTGCTTGTCTTCCTCGTATTTCTCGGTGATAAACTTTTTCGGGCGGAACCAATTCACGACCTTCCCTTTCTCATTGGTTTTCTTCATGGTGCGTTTCAACTTCTTGTCGCTCAACGCCACATTCCCGTCAATGGTAATCTTATGCACCTTGATTTTTCCCTTCTTGTCGATATGAATGTCCACAATCACCTGATTTTCGGCCGAGACATCATCACGTTGCACAATATTCACTTCTGCATTCTTGAAACCTTTCTCATCAAAATGCTTCTTGATGAGAATTTCTGCCCGGTCCACCAAGTTTGGAGTAATCTGATTCCCTTTCACCAGTCCCAGTTTGGCTTCCAATTCTTCTCTTTCAGACTTTTTGATGCCGATATAATTGATTTCTGAAATACGCGGACGTTGTGTCAGATATATCTTCAGGTAAATCTTGTTCCCTTCAATCTTTGTGGCTTTTATGCTGACATTCGAGAACAATCCATGCCGCCAATAACGTTTGATAGCTTGGGTTATCTCGTCTCCCGGCACTGAAATAGTCTGGCCGACAGACAAACCGGAAAGGCCGATAAGCACATAATCTTCATAGTTTTTTATGCCTGTGACCTCTATTCCCCCGATTTCATACTTCTTAGGGGTTGCTGAATACAGGATTACCGGTTCTTCCCCCGATGCTCCATCTTCCGCATTTTGGGCAAGCCCTGTGTTAACAAAGCAAAACAGGCAGCAAACCAACCATATAATAAAACAAGAATAACGCATCTTTTTAAAATTTATATTTGTTCGCTTGTCTTACCAAAGCGACGTTCCCTTTTCTGAAAATCACAAATTGCTTTCCAAAACTCTTCTTCCCTGAAATCCGGCCAATATGTTTCACAAAAATACAATTCAGAATAAGCACATTGCCACAGCATATAATTGCTCAAACGTATCTCCCCCCCCGTCCGGATTAACAAGTCCGGATCCGGCATAAAAGAAGTCGCCAAATAGGATTGCACGGTTTCTTCATTGATTCCTTCTGGTTTCAAACGGCCATCCGCCGCATCCGCCGCAATGCATCTTGCAGCATTCGTGATTTCCCATCGGGAAGAATAACTCAAAGCCAGCACCAAGCTCATCCCGGTATTCACCGACGTCCGTGCAATGCATGCATCAAGGCGCGCCCGCACTTTCTCCGGAAGTTTGGCCACATCGCCTATCACACGGAAACGTATATTGTTTTTCATAAACGTTTCTTCTTCTATGGAGTCTATCAACAAATCCATCAATGCAGCCACTTCATCAACGGGGCGTTTCCAGTTTTCTGTGGAGAAAGTATATAAAGTAAGGTATCTGATGCCTAATCTCGCCGCTTCTTCCGCAATGACATGCACCGTCTCCGCTCCCGCCTGATGGCCGAATGTCCGTTCCTTGCCTTGGCGTTTCGCCCACCGGCCATTCCCATCCATGATAATTGCCACATGAACCGGAACACGGTTCAAATCTATTTGTTCTTTATACGACATACCGTTCCTTTATTGTTCTACATTCCACCAGGATTGCACTCTTTGCATATTTTGAATATATCATAGGTTATGAAAATGGCAGTGAACGAATAGCAGTCTTTGTTCTTGAAACCGCTGCCCTTAATCAAGTAAGGGTCGTCCAGTTGCAATTCATCATTCCGTGTCACGTCCAATTTATCTGAAAGGCTGAACCGCATCGTAAACTCACAACCAATGTTCACCCTTCTGCCTACTTTGTATTTCAAACCTACGCCCAAAGGAAAATTCACCGTGCAAAGTCTTTCCAACGGAGCAGGAGCAAACGTCAAGCCAATACCTCCCACGATATAAGGCGTAAACCGGCGATAACCCTTGAACTTCTCTCCCCACGAATATCCCCAAAAATTACATTCAAACTGTGCGCCCAAATCGTAAAGATTCCGGCTGAAAGTGGTCTGCCGCCCATAAGGGAATTCCGTAGCGGCATCCTCTGATTTGCCAGAAATCCGCCCCATTGCCAAATCAGCCTTCACCGCAATATGGGGATTGAAAGTGTATCTCCACAAAAATCCTCCCATCAATCCTATATGCTTGAACGGCACGCTGAAATTCGCATCGCCCATATAAAAAGAGCCTCCAACCATCCCTCCTATTTCCATCTTGTACTGCTCGTCCTGGGCATTTGCGTATCCATGTGCGGCCACTATCAATAATACCAATATGAACGTTTTATGAACAGATGCCATCGCCGTAACTTTTAATCCTCATATCCATCATAAAAACGTCAGATTCATAGAAAAATTATAGCCGCCACTTCATTTATTCTTTTGCCATCTCAAAGCCCAAACGGTTCAAGCGGCCTTTCCAAAAAGCAGCGCTCCCGCTCGGCATAATCCAAATATAATGTTCCGAATCGACCACATAGGAAAATGATTGGGACATTCCGGCCAGTTCCTCTGGAAGCATGAAATGTTCTTCCACCCGCTTCCAAGTCAAGCCATCATCCTGCGATGCATAAAAATGCCGGAAAGCGTCCTGATCTTCTCCGTCAAACCGGCCTTCCCCTCCGAACACATACAAGGCATCATCGTAGGCAATCATTGCCATATCACTCAAGCAAGGGCAATGGTTCGATTCCGACTCGTAACGAATCCAGCGGTCATCATCCGAATAACGGCTCCATATTGCTGTGGAGTCACAGTCAGATGCCATCTCATGCCCTTCCCCAAACATTATCATCTGCTCAATCTCATAATTCGTTTTCAAAGGGAGCGACACCGAAGCATAACCACCGACGGGAAAATCATCCGGCACAGGCGGGCCGTCCAAATTCCATTCCAATTGTCCTTCTTCTGAAAGTCCCGCTTCGATGAACTTGCCATTATCCAACGCTATCAGCTTACGGGAGAAGGCTCCTACCAATCCCGTGGCATGCACCGGCTCTTTTGACCAATCCACGCCATTGGAAGAAGAATACACCTCACCGCCCGCAACCAGCCACAAGCGGTCTTGGAACGCCAACACAGACGAATAATCCGCTTTTGCATCCAAACCGGCCAACGATGCCAATGCAGTCCATGAATTGCCGCCTTCAGTAGAGGTGACCTGCACTTGCGGTTCCCCGTCAGCAAAAACATAAACCCGGCCATCGAAGCATACGGCTTTTTGCTTGCCGGCCATCTGCATGCCCGGATAACCGGTTCCTTCCACCTTGTGCCAATGCAAGGAATCCGGATCCATCTGATGCACATTCAGCTTTACTTCATAAATACGGCTATGCTGGCCATCAGCGGCAAAGACCGTCAACGACAATGGGGAGGACATGTCCAACGAGTCACTTGAACTCCACAAGCAGACGGAATCATTGCCGTTCCGGTCCGGCAGAACATACGTGATGTATCGCGCCGTAGAGCCAATGCTGGTCGTCACTTTCCGCACATCCGTCTGATAAGGCAAAGAATCATTATTATAAATCCGCCGCCCAATCTGGTCGATGGTAAACGAAACATCCTCGCTCTCCACCACAAATGTCGTGGTATCATCCCCATTGATAATCACTGTTTCTATGTCACCTATCGAAAAACTCGTAATGTTTGCCTCGTTGCTATACGTCAAATCGCTATTGTCATCAAGGCAGGAGACAGCAACCCCCTGCATCAGCAACAAGAATACACATAAAGGCAATATTTTTGTTCTCATTCAAAAAATTATTCTTCAATTAAGCATGCAAGTCGCAAAAATAGGAACATTTTTTACGAGCAGAAACAATCAAAATAAGATTTATATAAATTTATAGGTATGCTCCTGCATCTTTAACGTGGATTCGGCATCTGCACATGCCTTTCCCATCCTTAGCCTTTCCTTGCATTTGCCAACAGGAACCATCCTGCCCGGCCTGCCGCTTCCCTAACAGGATTCCTGTTTTCCCGAAGACGAGTCGCCCTCCCGCGAATAATGAGCTACATGATGTCCATGCCAGCTATCCAGCGAACGCAAGACCGCACCTCGCAACATCGGAGCCTTGACCCCGGATGACAACAAGACCGGCGCTTTCTCCACATAAGCATCGTCCCAACAGCCTGCGTCAATAAATGATTGCAACAATCGTGCGCCGCCTTCCACCAGCAAGGACTGCACTCCCCGGCCATGCAACACCGCGAACAATTGCGGAAGAATATCCCGTGAAAAATCAAGTTGCACATATTCTGTGTTCCCTGCAGAAGGAACCGCCCGCGAGGTGACACACAACGTAGGACGGCCATCCGCAAACAAATGCAAGGACAATGGCAAGGCCAAGTTCTTGTCTATCACCACCCGCAGCGGATGTTTCCCAGCCCAGTCCCGCACAGTCAGCGAAGGGTTGTCGAGCAAAGCCGTCCGCGTACCCACCAAAATCGCATCCGATTCACTCCGCCGTTTATGCGCCAACATCTTTGTAAAGGACGAAGACAACAGCACCGGGTTGCCCCCTGTCCTGTCCCGGTCTATGAAACCATCTGCTGATTCCGCCCATTTCAACGCCACGTACGGACGTTTTTGCGTATTGAACACGATGAAACGGCGAATCAAATGAAGGCATTCCGCCTCAAGCACGCCCGTCTCCACCTCCACTCCTGCGTCACGGAGCATGCGGATGCCACGTCCCGCCACCAAGGAAAACGGATCCATGCAGCCTACCACTACGCGGGGTATCCGTTTTTCGATAATCAATTTGGCGCAAGGAGGCGTTTTCCCATAATGGGCGCAAGGCTCCAGGCTGACATACAAAGTGGAAAAAGGCAGCAAAGAAGCGTCTTTCACAGAAGCAATCGCGTTGACCTCTGCATGTCCTTCCCCACAACGCACATGATAGCCTTCGCCGATTATTTTCCCGCCATGCACGATGACCGCCCCTACCATCGGATTGGGCGACGTGTGGCCGACGCCATTCTTTGCCAGCTGGATGCAACGGGCAATATATTGCTCATCTACTCTGGTTGTATCCATAAAAAAACTACTTTTGCAGCATGCAAGAAATGATTCGATACATAAAGGAACAACTTTCCCCGGTTTATCCGGCCAACGAGATAAAAGCCATGGCGAAAGTCATTGCCACAGATGCATTCCATTTCAACATCCTGGACTATTATGCGGGCAAAGATATTAAATTATCAAGAGAACAAAACGAAATCCTGCACCAGATTGTCGCCCGGCTGCTCCTGCATGAGCCTTTGCAATACATCATCGGGGAAGCATGGTTCCATGGGCGGATGTTCAAGGTCAACAAGAACGTGCTGATACCAAGGCCGGAAACAGGAGAATTGGCCGATATCATCCTGCACAGCCACACCAAGGAAAAGCTCAAAGTACTCGACATCGGAACCGGAAGCGGGTGCATTGCCATCACCTTGGCTTTAGGACTGCCTTCACCGCAAGTGGAAGCATGGGACATCTCCCAAGAAGCCTTAAACACAGCAAAGGAAAACGCGCAACGCCTCCATGCCGATGTCACTTTCAGGCAAATAGACATCCTTGCCAGTCTTCCTCCATCCGACGCGCAATGGGACATCATTGCCAGCAACCCGCCATACGTCACAGAGAAAGAAAAAAAGACAATGGATGCCAACGTATTGGATTGGGAGCCCGGCATCGCCCTCTTCGTCCCCGACCAAACCCCGCTCCTGTTCTACGAAGCCATCGGAAAATTCGGGAGAACCCACCTGAAACCCGGCGGGATGATTTACTTCGAGATAAACCGGATGTTTGGGAAAGAGACTGCACAACTGTTGCAGGACTTAGGATATACCGATATAGAAATCCTCAAAGACATCAGCCATAACGAAAGAATCGCAAAAGCCAGAAGATGAAAACCTTAAGCAAAGAAGAAGCCTTGAGCAAGGCAGCGGCCTATTGTTCCATAGCCGAGCATTGCATCTCGGAAGCCGCACGGAAACTTTCCGACTGGGGAACAGAAAAGGAAGCTATCCCTTCCATCATCCAATATTTGTTGAAAGAAAAGTATATTGACGAGGAAAGGTACTGCCGGTGCTTCATCAACGACAAGCTGCTCAACAAATGGGGACGGAACAAAATCGCATATGCCTTGGCCTCCAAAAACATCCCTCGAAACCTCATTGCCGAATGCTTGTCCCAACAGTTAGACCCGCAAGCATATGAACAAATGCTGTCTGCCCTGTTAGAAAGCAAAAAGAAAAGCCTCAAAGCCCGAAGCCCTTACGAATTGAAGCAAAAGCTGGCAAGGTTTGCCGCCGGCAGAGGGTTTGAACCTGAAGTCATTCATAAATGCATCCAGCTGGACGATGATGAACTGTAACTTTTGGAAAAGCCTCATCCATCTGTGCTTCCCTCCTTGCTGCATCGTATGCGGCAACGCCCTTGCAGGCAGCGAAGAATGCCTCTGCATACAATGCTTGCAGGAACTCCCCAAAATCCGGAACGTTTCCCCTGACAAATGGAGGATAGAGAAACGTTTCTGGGGAAAGATGCCAATTGAAAATGCCATGTCCCATTTCCTGTACATCAAAGGAAACGACTTCGACAAAATCCTCTTCGAACTCAAATACCACGGGAGGAAAGACGTAGGGAAAACCATGGGCCGCTACGTGGCCCGCCACCTTTTGCCGGAAGGCTTTTTTGAAGGCATCGACCTCATCGTCCCCATACCGCTCCATCCCGACCGGCTGAAAAAGCGCGGATACAACCAAAGCGAATGGATTGCCCGTGGCATATCGGAAATCACAAAGATACCGGTCAACACGGATGCTGTCTGCAGGACAATCAGCAACACTACCCAGACCAAGAGAAGCATGCAGGAAAGATGGAACAACGTGCAGGGAATCTTTTCCGTCAAAGACAAGAAAGCATTGGAAGGACAACACATCCTTTTGGTCGATGACGTGCTGACCACCGGCGCAACCATCCTGTCATGCGCTTCCCGGATTTTAGAAGCAAAAGGCACCCGAATCAGCGTGCTGACCCTCGCTGCTGTATAAGCTTGGCCGCACAAACATAAATTTTTAGAAAAATATGCCACACAGATTTCACCAATTCAATCCATTTCCCTACTTTTGCATAATCTAATTTAGGTCGTTTATGAAAAACTTGGAAAGATTATTCGCCGAGAAACTGCTAAAAATCAAGGCCATCAAGCTCCAACCGGCCAACCCGTTCACATGGGCTTCCGGGTGGAAATCCCCGTTCTATTGCGATAACCGCAAGACGCTCTCTTACCCGTCCTTGCGCAATTTCGTGAAAATTGAAATCGCACGCCTGATACTTGAAAATTTCGGGCAGGCCGACGCCATCGCAGGCGTGGCAACCGGCGCCATCCCCCAAGGCGCACTGGTGGCCGATGAACTGAACCTTCCGTTCGTTTATGTGCGTTCCACGCCCAAAGACCATGGATTGGAAAACCTGATTGAAGGCGAACTCCGCCCCGGCATGAAAGTAGTTGTCATAGAAGACCTCGTGTCAACAGGAGGAAGCAGCCTGAAAGCCGTGGAAGCCATCCGCCGCGACGGGTGCGAAGTCATCGGGATGATTGCCTCTTTCACATACGGCTTTGATGTCGCCGTACAGGCTTTCAAGAACGCAAAGGTGAACTTGATTACCTTGACCAACTACGAAGCCGTGCTGGAAGTCGCTTTGAAAACAGGATATATCACCGAAAAAGACGTGGAAATCCTGAAAGTATGGCGGAAAGACCCGGCCAACTGGGACATCAACAAATAGGCTCTATTTTAAACATTCTTTATGTTCAAAGTCATGCCCGCTCCGCCGGGCATGGCTTATTCTTACCCATACAAGACCGTCATGACGCAATTTGAAAGCAAAATCAAAATCATCCCTTACAACCAAGGAAAAGTATATGCCAAACTTTCCGACCTGTCCAACCTGAGCGGCATTGCGGACAAAATCCCGCAAGACAAAGTGAACGACCTCGAATTTGACACGGACAGCATCCGTTTCAGCATGGCGCCAGTGGGAAAAATCACGCTCCGAATCATCGAACGGGAGCCGGAAAAATGCATCAAGTTTGAAAGCATGGACGCCCCCCTGTCCTTCAACCTGTGGATACAAATCGTCCCGACAGCCGGAGAAGAATGCAAAATGAAACTGACCTTAAGGGCTGAACTGAACCCTTTCATCAAAGGCATGGTGCAGAAACCTTTGCAGGACGGATTGGACAAGATGGCTGAAGCCCTTGCCCGCATCACTTATTAAACCTTTCAACAACCGAAGATGGCACAGAAACTTTGGGACAAAAACAGTTCCATCAACAAGACCATAGAGACTTTCACCATTGGTTCCGACAAGGAATTAGACAGATTCTTGGCTCCTTACGACGTATTGGGCTCCATCGCCCACATCCAAATGCTGAAGGAAATCGGCTTGCTGGAAGCCGGGGAATTGGAAATGCTGCGCAAGGGGCTGAAAGAAATCTACGCCACGATACAGGAAGGCGGCTTCCGAATAGAAGAAGGCGTGGAAGACGTGCATTCACAAATAGAACTGATGCTCACCCGGAAGTTGGGCGACATCGGCAAGAAAATACACAGCGGGCGATCACGCAACGACCAGGTCCTCTTGGACTTGAAGCTCTTCACACGGGCGCAGATCCGCGAAACGACCGGTTTGGTGCAGCATCTTTTCCATGTCCTGCTCGAACAGAGCGAACGCAACAAGGAAATCCTCATGCCGGGATACACCCACCTGCAAGTGGCCATGCCCTCCTCGTTCGGCCTGTGGTTCGGCGCCTATGCGGAAAGCCTGGTGGACGACATGGCCTTCCTGCTCGCCGCCTACAGGATGTGCAACAAAAACCCTTTAGGCTCTGCCGCCGGCTATGGCTCATCGTTCCCCTTAGACCGCACCATGACCACCCGCCTTTTAGGTTTCGACACACTCAACTACAACGTGGTCTATGCGCAAATGGGACGCGGGAGATTAGAACGAAACGTGGCTTTCGCGCTGGCTTCCATCGCAGGAACCTTGTCCAAGTTAGCCTACGATGCCTGCCTGTTCAACAGCCAGAACTTCGGTTTCATCAAACTCCCCGACGACTGCACCACCGGCTCCAGCATCATGCCCCACAAGAAAAACCCGGATGTTTTTGAACTGATACGCGCCAAATGCAACAAGATACAGGCTCTGCCGCAGCAAATCATGATGATATGCAACAATCTGCCGTCCGGCTACTTCCGCGACTTGCAAATCACCAAGGAAGTGTACATTCCCGCTTTCCGCGAACTGGCGGACTGCCTGGAAATCACGGCCTACATCATCCATGAGATAAAAGTGAACCCGGACATCCTGAATGACAGCCGGTACGACCTGATGTTCAGCGTGGAGGAAGTGAACCGCCTGGTGCAGGGAGGCATGCCGTTCCGCGATGCCTACAAGAAAGTGGGGCTTGACATCGAGGCGGGGTGCTTCGTGCCTGAAAAGAATATCCGCCACACCCATGAAGGGAGCATCGGGAACTTGTGCAACGACCAAATCCGCCAACAGATGGAGCAACTGCTGCAAGCGTTCAACTTCAGCAAAGCCACCCAAGCAGAAGAGGAATTGCTGAAATAATCCCCGCGACATAATAAAAACACAGCAGTCCCGTTTCAGGAAGAAAAAGAAGTGGCAAACATGAAAATACTCCCAACCCTCCGCAAGCCCCTTGCCGCCCTCCTGCTGCTGTGCAGTTGCGAAGGCGTGGTGTTTGACTCCAGCCTGCCGGATTTCCCGGTCAACTTCTCCTGCAGCCTGGTGCAAGCGCCCTATGTGGTCATCACCACCCCCAACCAGTATTTCTCCATCCAAAGGAACACGAACGGCTCCTGTTCGGGCATCACCAGCACAGGAGAAAGCTTCTCCGCCAGCAAATATGACTACCGGCTGGGATACGGTGGCCTGATTGTGGGCAATTCCCCCTTCAACGGCTACTGCGCCTTCGATGCCGCCTGCCCCTACGACTACAAGAACGAACGGAAGAAAGTATCGGTGGAACTGCAAACCGACGGCATCGGCAAGGCCATCTGCCCGGAATGCGGGACTGAGTATGACTTGAACAACGGCGGGATACCCGTGAAGGGCGACAGTGATGAAAGGCTGCGGCCCTACCAGACGCATCTTTCCACCAGCATCGGCGGGAACGAGGAACTGATTGTCACAAACTGAAAACACACATTTATTGCCCAAAAATTTTGGCAATACGGCAAAAAGGCGTATCTTTGCCCCGTCCTAATGCGGAAATAGCTCAGTTGGTAGAGCACAACCTTGCCAAGGTTGGGGTCGCGAGTTCGAGTCTCGTTTTCCGCTCAATCAATGCTCGAATGGTGGAATCGGTAGACACGAGGGACTTAAAATCCCTTGGCTATTGCAGCTGTGCGGGTTCAAGTCCCGCTTCGAGTACGCACGAAGCTGCCTGCATCACCATTTTGCGGGCAGCTTCCTTGCTAAGGCAGGATGCCGTCCCGCGCCATTGCCCACGGATATTCATTCGCACATGCTGAAGCCCATTGACAAAGAGATATTCCGCATTGCCGTGCCGGCCATCGTTTCCAACCTCACCGTGCCGCTGCTGGGACTGGTGGATGTGGCCATCGCCGGCCATCTGGGCGATGCATCCTACATCGGCGCCATCGCCGTGGGAGGCATGCTTTTCAACATGATTTACTGGATGTTCGGTTTCCTCCGCATGGGAACCGGCGGGCTGACCGCCCAAGCCTACGGGCAAGACGACCCGCAGGAAAGCATGCGCGTCCTGTTGCGTTCGCTCGCCGTAGCCGGGGCGATGGCTGCCTTGCTCCTGGCTTTGCAATATCCCATCCGCCTGCTGGCCTTCACGCTCATCGATGCCAGCCCGGAAGTAAGGGAAATGGCCACCCGCTATTTCCACATCTGCATCTGGGGCGCACCGGCCATCCTGGCTTCCTACAGCCTCACGGGGTGGTTCATCGGCATGCAAAATTCCCGGATTCCCATGTACGTGGCCATCCTTCAAAACGTGGTGAACATCGCCGCCAGCCTGTTCTTCGTGTCCGCCCTTGGCATGAAAGTGGCCGGCATTGCCGCAGGCACGCTCATCGCCCAATATGCCGGGCTGCTCACGGCCTGCATCTTTTGGTGGAGGAAATACGGCCTGCTGCGGGAACACGCGCGGAAAGCGCCTTTGTTTGAACATACGGCCATGAGACGGTTCTTCAGCATCAACCGCAACATCTTCGTCCGCACGGCCTGCATCGTGGCAGTGACGGTGTTTTTCACTTCCACCGGCGCCGCCCACGGCGACATCATCCTGGCCGTGAACACGCTGCTGATGCAGCTGTTCACCCTTTTCTCCTATATCATGGACGGCTTTGCCTACGCCGGCGAAGCCTTGTCGGGCCGCTACATCGGCGCAGCCGACCGTCGGAAGTTCCTCCAAACGGTCCGGCATCTTTTCATCTGGGGGACGGGCGCCGCCGCGCTTTTCACCCTGCTCTACGCTGCGGGGGGTGAGAATTTCCTGCAACTGCTTACCAATGACACAGCCGTCATCCGCGCCTCCCAGGAATACTTCCTTTGGGCCTTGGCCATTCCTTTCGCCGGCTTTTCCGCTTTCCTGCTGGACGGCATCTGCATCGGCGCGACGGCCACACGCGTCATGCTCCATGCCGTTGCCGCCGCCACCGCCGCTTTCTTCGCCTTGTATTACAGCCTGCATGCCACATTCGGCAACCATTCGCTTTGGGCCGCGTTCCTCGCCTACCTGTTCCTGCGGGGAAGCGTACAGGCATGGCTCGCCTGCAACAGCTACCGGAAGGGCAGGCTTTGCCCGGAACAATAAACCGGCCTTGCCGGGCGCCCGCCGGCATCACGCTGCACCGACACGGAGCCACGCCGCAAAATGCCCAATCTTGCCCGATGAACAGGTACACTCTTCCCGTAAAATCTTGAATCTTACAAGAGAAGTTTCCTGCACGATTACTAATTGTCATGCCTGACGATTAGTAATCGTCAGGCCGTACGATTACTAATCGTATCGGGAAATCATCCTGAAGAATGGCAAGAAACATAAGGAAGACTCCACATCATCTTCCGCAAACGCTTCCCGACGCCTTGCAAAAGAATTTGCGCCGCCTCCCGGCATCAAACAGAAAACGCCTCCTGCATCCGCCCATTTCATGGATGCAGGAGGCGATGGCCCATAAGCCTATGCGTGTGCCTCATTCTTTCTTTGCCGCACGCCGGCCGCGCCTGCGGGGCATGGATGCCTTTTCTTCCTGCAACTTGATGAGCATGAAGCAACCTTCCAAGTTCAAATCCTCCGGCGTTATTTCCGCCGGAATCCTGTAATTTTTCTCCTTGTAAGAGATGTAAGGCCCGTAACGCCCGTTGAGGACCTGCATGTCCGGGTCCTCGGCAAACGTGCGTATCACCCGTTTCGCTTCAGCCTGCCGTTTCGCTTCTATCAAAGAAACGGCATCCTCCAACGTGACGTGCAAAGGGTCGGTCCCTTTGGGTATGGAGAAATATTTCTCATCATAATGCACGTACGGGCCGAAACGCCCGGCGCCCACCGCCACCGTCTTGCCTTCATATTCGCCCAACGTGCGGGGAAGTTTGAACAAATCCAAAGCTTCTTCCAAGGTGACGGTCTCCATGGAAAGGTCCTTGCGAAGCTGCGCAAAGCGGGGCTTGTCAGCATCATCCGCTGAACCAATCTGCACGACAGGGCCAAACCGCCCGATTTTCACAAAGACAGGTTTCCCGGTTCCAGGCTCAACGCCCAAGAGACGCTCGCCCACCCGATGCTCGGAACGCAGCGACATCGCGTTTTCCACCGAAGGATGAAAGTCCTTGTAGAAATCCTTCATCATGTCCGTCCACTGGATATGCCCTTCGGCCACCTCGTCAAACTGCTTCTCCACATTGGCCGTGAAGTTGTAATCCAAGATGTTCGGGAAATAAGTCGTCAGGAAGTCGTTGACTACCATGCCTACATCCGTGGGAAGCAACTTGGCCTTCTCGGCACCCACCGTTTCTTTCTTCACGCCGTCAGCTATCTTCCCGTTTTCCAACGTCAAGACGTCGCAGGTGATTTCCTCTCCCGGCTTGTCGCCCTTCGTCACATATTCACGCTGCTGGATGGTGGAAATCGTGGGGGCATAAGTGGAAGGGCGGCCAATGCCCAGTTCCTCCAGCTTGCGGACCAAACTGGCTTCCGTGTAACGTGGCGGATGTTGCGTGAAACGTTCCATGGCCACAATGGAGCGGCACGCCAACTTTCCGCCCTTTTCCAAGGGCGGCAACAGGCGGCTTTCGTCTTCATGCTCCGCATCCTCGTCGAAGGATTCCTTATAGACGCGCAGGAAGCCATCGAACTTCACAACTTCACCAATGGCAATGAACTGTTCTTCAGACCCGCTTATGCCAATCGTGACGGTCGTTTTCTCCAATTCCGCGTCCGACATCTGCGATGCAACCGTGCGTTTCCATATCAGGTCATACAACTTCCTCTCTTGGCTGGAGCCATCTATTCCCTGCTTGTCCATGTAAGTAGGGCGGATGGCCTCGTGGGCCTCCTGTGCGCCTTTCGTCCTTGTCGCAAAATGGCGCGTATGCAGATAGCGCTCGCCCATCATCTCCGTGATAGTCTGCTTGCTTGCCTGAATGGCCAGTTCCGACAGGTTTACAGAGTCTGTACGCATGTAAGTGATTCTTCCCGACTCATACAACTTTTGCGCCACAATCATCGTCTGGGCAACAGTGAAACCCAGTTTGCGGGCGGCTTCCTGCTGGAGCGTGGAAGTGGTGAACGGAGCAGAAGGAGATTTCTTGACGGGACGGGTCGCAATGTCTTCCACGACAAATTCACTGGTCCTGCATTTTTCCAAAAATGCGCGCGCTTCTTCCTTTGTCTTGAAGCGGCGGGACAGTTCCGTCTTCACTTCCACCGGCTTGCCGTCTTCGCCCGGAACCATGAAAACAGCCGTGACACGGAAGGCCGCTTCCGACTTGAACGCTTGGATTTCCCGTTCGCGTTCCACAATGAGGCGGACAGCCACCGACTGCACACGGCCTGCGGAAAGGGCCGGCTTCACTTTCTTCCACAAGACCGGCGACAATTCAAAGCCTACGATTCGGTCAAGGATACGCCGCGCCTGCTGTGCATCCACCAGATTGATGTCAATGTTGCGGGGATGCTGGATGGCTTGCAGGATGGCCGGCTTGGTAATCTCATGAAAGACAATCCGGCGCGTGGTTTCCGGCTTCAAGCCCAACACTTCATACAGATGCCATGAAATGGCTTCTCCTTCGCGGTCCTCATCGGAAGCCAGCCAAACCACATCGGCTTTCCCCGCTTCTTCCTTCAGGTCGGACACCAATTTCCGCTTGTCGGCCGGGATCTCATAATCAGGCTTGAAGTTGTCTTTTATGTCAATGCTGAATGCCTTTTTCTTCAAATCACGGATATGCCCGTAACTCGACAGGACTTTATAATCTTTTCCCAGAAATTTCTCGATGGTCTTAGCTTTTGCCGGTGACTCGACAATAACCAGATTCTTCTGCATGGCGTAACCTTTTTCAATTTGCCGCAAAAGTAGGAAAAAAGTTTTTTCCCCGCCCCGATAAGGCAAATTATCTGCTGTTTTTTATCTAATTAACGGTTCCCTTCTGTTTAAAAACTGTAAGACAAACCGGCCAAGAAATGAAAGCCTTCTGCCGGATAACCCCAATACAGATTGTATCTTCGGTTCAGGACATTGCCGAAATCCGCATACACAGCAAGCCCCTTGTAAAGGTCGTAGGCAGCTTTCACGCCCAAGTCATGCACGATGCCTTGCCCGAAATCCTTTTGCGCCTTGGCATATTCATAGCCGGCATGCAGCAGGAGCGAAGGCAAAGGACGCGCCTCAACGGCAACATGCAGGAGGCAGGACGGCTTGAAAGCCAGCCCTTCCGCATCATCCATCGTCCAATGACGGTATGTGCCTTCCAAGGACACTTTCAGCAGTTTCTTGCAGGCATACGAAAATGCAGCGCCGGCATAGGTGTTGTGGTCATCTTCTTGGGCCAAAGCCATGAAACCTGTTCCTTCCACATGGTAAAGGTCATCGTTGAGATGCTGGTAGCCGCCATATAGATGGAGATAAACGCCGTCATGAGGATTCATCCTGAATCCCAATGAAGCATTGGTCTGCTCATAGGTGTCGAATATGGGATTGCCTTGCAAGGCCATGTAGGGATTCACATCGCCTAACCGCCTGAAATCAGACAAGATGCGTCCGCCCGTCGCTTTGGCATAAAGGATGTAATGGCTGCTAATCTGGTACTGCACGTCCACATCGGGCGAAACCTGGAACAAGTCGCCATGCCCGAAAGAAAAATCCACATGAATCCCTGCGTGCAACCGCCAGCCCCCACTGCGCAATTCATAATACGGGTTCAACTGCAAGGAGGTGTAATCCGTAAGATAATGACCTGAATAGAATATGTTGTCCATCTGCGCAAAGAGGCCCATCTTCTGAGACGCATCTATCTCGCCGTCCACCCGTGCCTTGGTGCAGGCACGGTCTTCATGCACACGCTTGTCACCCGTCCCGTCCATGTTGTGCGCCCGCAAATAATGCAGCCAGTTCGCTTCCACTGCAAACTGCAAAGGAGACGCATCCAGCGACTTCAATCCCCAATGCACATCGCCCGACATGAACTTTTGACGCGCAAACGCCGATGAAGGCGCATAACTGAAATTATCCTGCCCCCACTTCCCGCTTATATCCATCACGCTATGGGAAAAGCGGTGTGCATAAGCCAGCGATGCAAAGGAACGGTAGTAATGCTGTCTGTGCCTTTCCCCGTCCCCGAACTTCAGTTTCCCGTTCATCCCGTTGATGCCGGCCGCAATCCCCAACCGGTCTTTTTTGGAAAAGTCAAACAAATAGCCGAACCGCCCGTCCAAGTTCCCATAGTTCCCGTATCCCGCACGCACATATCCCCGCCGGGCGGCCGGTTCTTCCTCGGATGCCACGAGCGGCTGCATCGGGTGGAACGCCCCCCACGAAGAAAGCGGGACGGACACTTGGGAATATTCTATCTCCCGTTTCGGGACAGCCGATTCTTTCACCGCCGGAAGGACGTTGATTTTCGAAGCGTCCATAATCTCAGGAGCGTATTCATGTTCCACGACAACCGTACGGTCCAGCAATGAATCTTTACCCGCCACTTGCGCATAAGCTCCCGATGAAAGGAGAGCCAGGCCGGCAAACCACAGGATTTTATCTATCTTCTTCATGTTTCTGCTCCTTATCCAATTTTTCCAGACGTTCCTCAATCATTCCGGCAATGTCATCCTCCGCCTGATAATTCTGCTGCAACGACAGCAGATATTGCTTGGCTTCCAGGCTGCGTCCTTGCTTCTGGTAAATGTCTGACAACAAGACAAAGCTGCGAGCCAACCAGTAGGCATGGGGCGTGCTGACCTCAATGTAGTCTAACACCTCTTTCTCGGCTTCTTCCCAATTCCCCGAATCGAAATACACTTGCGCCAACCGGTATTTGGCCTCCGCCCCATAACGGTTGCGGGTGTCTTCGGAAAGATGCTTCAAGTCATCCACGGCCTCCTCCGCCCTTCCGCTCTCCAAATAAACCATGGCCCGGTAATAATGCGCCTCATTGGCGAGTTCCGGCGACAGTTTGCTCTCTGCCAACAGACTCGTGGCGTTCAAAATGGTTTCCTCCACGTCGTTCAACGCATAAGCGCAACGCAAGGCACCGGTCTTGCCCAATACCCGGCGTTCCGGCACAGCCGCCTTTTCTCCCAATTGCTTATACACGGACAATGCACGGCGGTAGTCACCGGAATCAAACAAAACCTCAGCGGCCATCATCATCGCATTCTCTGAATATTTGTTGCTTGGAAACGCCAATACTTTTTCCAAATGCTGCAAGGAGGAGGGATAACGACGGCTGTTGTAATCCATCAGCCCGATATAATAGTGCGCATCGATGCTGAAAGCGCCATCGGGGAATGCCTGCAAGTAGCGCACAAAACTCTCGCGCGCAGACGCATATTCCTTCCGCGTGTAAATCCTTTCTGCGGCAATATAAGTGAGAGAATCGCGTTCATCCGGCTCAAGGTTGATTCCTCCCGGAATGGAATCCACGAAAGCGGCATACTCATCCACTTTGTTCAGGTCCACATAGATGGATTTCAGGTCGCGTTGCGCCATGCGGGCTTCCTCGCTTCCCGGATAAGAAGCAATGACATCCTTGTATGCCTTGATGGCTTCGTCATACCGGTCATCCTGGTAATAAAGCAATCCTATCTCACCTGCCGCCCGGCGCGCCATGGCGCTTTCCGGGCAGCGCGCCAGCAATTCCTTGTAAGATGCGACCGCACGGTCATTGTCCTCCATCATCACATACGCCCGCCCACGCTCATAATATGCGTCATCCAGGTATTGCGAGTGCGGGAAATCGTTGACAAGCTTGTTCAGGAGATGCACCTTGCCCAAATAGTCTTTCTGCAAACCTAGCACAAAGGCTTCCTGGTACAACGAATAATCTCCCAACGAAGCATCCAGGCGCAAGGCTTGGGAATAGCTTTGCTGCGCTTCCGCAAAACGGCGGGCATGGAAATCGCAATCGCCGATGCGGTTGCATATATCGGCCAAGACCGTCTTGTCCGTCAGCAACGACAACTGCAAGGCTTGGGAAAAATCATTCCGCGCCGCCTCATAATCCTTTCCTTTGAAACGGATATAACCCAGCGTATAATAAGCCAAGGCATGCATCTCCGCCGTTTTGTCAAGCGTGGCATCCAAGTAAGAACGCAAGTAGCGGACGGACTCTCCATGCCGTCCCAGCCGGTAGCATGCCTCTCCCAACCAATAAAAGGCATCGGCCTTTGTCTGCGCGTCATAGCTCCCCAATTGGAGGGAACGGTTGAAATACTCCATGGATTCCTCAAAGCGCGCATTGGCAAACGACTGCGTCCCCAGTTGGAAAAGGATTTTCTGCTTGGCCTTCAGGATGCGGGCATCGGGATGTTCGATTTTGGCAATTGAACGCAATGCCGCTTCATAGCTGCGGGTGTTCATATACACTTCCACCAAATAGTCGCTCACCTTGCCTGCATACGCCGAGTTTGGAAATTCATTCAAGAAACGCTCAAAGACCGTGACCGACTCGTCAAAGGGAGAATAAGCCGTTTCATGGACACACAAGGCATAATTATAAAGGGCTTCTTCCCGCACACGCGAATCAAAAGGCAAGGAAGATGCCTGTTCAAAAGCCAAGCGGGCATGGAGCTTGTCTTGAAGGTGCAACAACGACAGGCCTCTATGCAACAAAGCATTTTGGGAAAGGGCGTCATCCTTTCCCGCCACACGTCCCAACAGTTCTGCCGCTTTCGCATAAATCCCCACGTGGTAATCGGACATCGCCAAAGCATACAGCACGTCGCGCCCCGGCTCTGCCGCCTGCGAGCAATACTTTTCCAAAGCGGCAATGGCCGGACGGTATTTCCCCTGATGGTATTGCGCCATGCCTCGTATGCGCCACATTTCCAAAGCATCAGCCGCATGCCGCCCTGAAGACAGGCAAGCGGCGGCCACGTCTTCAGCCTGTGCATACAAACGTTTCTGCAAATATATTTCGGCGATATAATAAGGCACTAATCCCGAATACTTCGCATCTTCCTGCAAGGACAGGAAAACAGGCAAGGACTCAGCGTAATCGCCCCTTGCGTAATCAATATAGGCCAAGTGGTAACGGGCATCATTACGGTAGGCCGCACTGACTTCCTCCAACGTGCGGAACCATATCGCCGCTTCTTTGAGGGCGCCGACTTTCAGGCAGGAAACGGCCAAGCGGTAAGTGCAGGCATCGCGTTCTTCTTCGTCCAGCAAATACAACTCGCAAGCACCGAACAATGCCCGGCACTTTTTATAATTCCCTTGGTAAAAATAGGCGGATGCCAACATGGCATTCAGGCGGTTGGCGTAAGGCGTATCGGGGTAAGCATCCAAATACCGGCGAATCATGTCCATCCTACCGGCATGGCCTAAGGCATATTCCGCGCACACCAACATGTACTCAGCTTCGCGCCGGGAGCCAAGCAGAACCGTTCCTTCCAAATATTCTTCCAACAGTTGCCTTGCCATGCCATAATCCTCATGGAGGAACAACTGCTCGATTTCAGCATACAACCTCCCGGAAGAATCATCGGAAGGATTCTGCGCCACAGACTTGCCAGGCGCGGCACACAAACAGCACAGCAACAGGAAAACGGGTATCCTTTTCATACTTCAGCCAAAAGATTGACAAGCAAAAACAATGATGCAACAAAAATACAACCTTTCACGGAGTATCCATGCAAGTTCCTTCAAAAAGATGGGGAAGCATGCGGAAAATGTTGCCCGTGCGTCTTGAAAAAGCTTATAGAACAATTCAAAAATCCTTCCAACGTTTGGGCGAAAACCTTAGGAGGATTTTCAAAAACCTTTGGGAGGTTCAAAACACGCGATGACTGTCATTCCGCCGCACCTTCCGCTGCACAAGCCTCGTCTTCCCGAATCAGGCGAAGCAAACGTTCCACGGCTTCTTCCTCCGGGATGTTCTTTTCAATGCATTCTTTCCGGCGGTAAAGGGTCACCCGCCCCCTGCCGGCACCCACATAACCGTAGTCCGCATCCGCCATTTCGCCGGGACCGTTGACAATGCACCCCATGATGCCAATCTTCAATCCCTTCAAATGGGAAGTAGCAGCCTTGACGCGGGCAATCGTTGCTTGCAAATCAAACAAAGTGCGGCCGCATCCCGGACAAGAGATGTACTCGGTCTTGCTGACGCGCACACGGGCTGCCTGAAGGATGCCGAAAGCCGTGGCATCCACCGAACACGGAGAAAGGCTGCCTTGATTATGAAGGAAAATGCCATCGCAAAAACCGTCAACGACCAAAGCCCCCATGTCGGCTGCTGCTTTCAACTGGAAATCCTCCAGCACATTTTCCGCGTAATGCTGGAAGAACACGAGCGGCGACGTGATGCCTTCGCACATCAGCTGGTGCGCCAAAGCACGGCATTCGCCCATGCGGTAAGGATGGTTGCTCTGCGCCACCACCACGATTTCAGGGAATGCCTTCAGGCAGGCGCACACTTCCTCCGTAAGTTCCATGTAGGAGACAAAGAGGAACTTCAGGCTGGAACGGCAAGCGCCGACAAACATCAGTTGCTTGGCATTGAACGCCGGATAAGTGCCTTCCCCGCCATCCCACACATCGGCATCCACAATATAGCCGACACGGGAATCCCTTCCCGCCGGAAGATGCTTGCCCACATACAGGTAATCCGGACGGAAAGCCTCATCAAAACCGCACGACGCATCGATACGGCTCGATATCACGACTGGGACGTGGCTTCCTCCAATGTCGCGGACCGCATGGGTGGCACGGCGCACCGGCGACAAATAATCAAACCCGCCGGCCATCTTCCCTGGAATATACAGATGCCCGGCCAAAGCAGACACATAATCCACCAGTTTCTTGGCCACAGGTATCTCGCATTCAGGTTCTTCGCTCAAAGAAACACGGATGGTATCACCCAGCCCGTCCATCATCAAGGCACCGATGCCGAACGCCGACTTGATACGCCCGTCCTCGCCATCTCCCGCTTCGGTCACGCCCAAATGGAGAGGGAACGACATCCCTTCCTTCCGCATCGCCGCGTCCAGCAGACGGACGGTCTTCACCATCACCACGGTATTAGAGGCTTTTATGGAAACCACCGCATCCATGAAACGTTGCTCCACGCAAATGCGGAGGAACTCCATGCAGGACTCCACCATGCCTTCCGGCGTGTCCCCGTAACGCGACATGATACGGTCCGACAACGAGCCATGGTTCACCCCGATGCGGACGGCTGTATGGTTCGCCTTGCAGATTTCCAAGAACGGGATGAAACGGCTGCGCAGCTTCTGCAATTCGCCGGCATATTCTTCATCCGTATATTCCAACTGCTTGAACGTGCGGGCTGGGTCCACATAATTGCCTGGATTAATCCGCACTTTCTCCGCATACGATGCAGCGACCTCTGCCACCTTCGGGTTGAAATGCACGTCTGCCACCAAAGGAACCATGCACCCTGCCGCACGCAAAGCGGCATTGATGCTTTTCAAGTTCTCCGCTTCCCGCACGCCTTGCGTCGTGAAGCGGACATATTCGCCGCCTGCTGCCACAATCCGCAGGGCTTGCCCCACACAGGCTTCCGTGTCCATCGTGGAAACATTGGCCATCGACTGGACACGTACCGGGAAATTGCCCCCCAACGGCACACCGCCCACATGGACGACTGAGGCCGGACGGCGGCTATAATTGAAATAATCCATCGCTACATCCCCTATGAAAAAGGACGCCTCCGGCTTTCTTCCCGGCCGGAGGCATGCAAATCCTCAATTCGTCTTATAATCGTATTTCACGTCCTTCAATTCTTCATTGGCTTTCACAATCTTCTTTTTCAAGCCTTCCTTGTAGGCCGCAAACCGCACAGCCAGTTCCGGGTCATGCAAGGCAAGCATCTCCACCGCCAGTATCGCCGCATTCAATGCGGCATTGATGCCGACCGTGGCCACCGGGATTCCAGGCGGCATTTGCACAATGGCCAGCAAAGCGTCCATCCCTTCCAGAGAAGATTTGATGGGGACACCAATCACCGGCAAAGTGGTGGAAGCGGCAATCACCCCCGGAAGATGAGCGGCCATGCCTGCTGCCGCAATGATGACTTTGATGCCTCGCCCGGAAGCATTCTTGGCAAATTCTTCCACGGCTTCGGGTGTCCGATGGGCGGAAAGCGCGTTCATTTCAAAAGGCACATGAAGATCGTTCAAGAAAGCGGCGGCCTTCTCCATGACCGGAAGGTCGGAGGTGCTGCCCATGATGATGCTGACAATCGGAGCCATTGCTAATCCTTAACTTTCAAGTTCATGCATTGATGAGCTTCTTGTATGCTTCTGCATCCAGCAAGCTGTCAAGTTGGCTCAAATCTGACGGCTTCAGCTTGATAATCCAACCTTCACCGTAAGGGTCTTTGTTCACCAAATCCGGATTATCTTCCAAAGCCTCATTCTGCTCCAGGACTTCGCCTCCTGCCGGCAAGAACAAATCGGAAATGGTTTTCACCACTTCAATCGTCCCGAACACTTCACCCGCCTCCAAGGTTTCGCCCACCGTAGGCACGTCCACAAAAACAATGTCGCCCAACTGCTCTTGGGCGTAATCCGTGATACCGATATAAGCTACATCACCGTCCACACGAATCCATTCATGTTCGTTCGTGTACTTCAAATTTTCCGGAAAATTCATACTATTCTATTTTAAAAGTCCATATTTGATTCATTTCCTTAACCGCGCCACCGGGATGTTCAGTTGCTGCCTGTATTTGGCCACCGTGCGGCGGGCAATCGGGTATCCTTTCTCTTTCAGCATCTCGGCCAGCTCATCATCAGTCAGAGGCGACGACTTGTCTTCATGGTCGATGCATTCTTTCAACAACTTCCGTATCTCACGGACAGAAAGTTCCTCCCCGTCTTCGGTCACATAACCGTCACTGAAAAAGAACTTCAACGGATAAATGCCATAGTTCGTCTGCACGTACTTGCTGTTGCTGACGCGCGAAATCGTGGAGATGTCGAATCCCGTCCGTTCGGCAACGTCCTTCAGTATCATCGGCCTCAGCAATGCTTCATCGCCTTCCAAGAAGAAGGGACGTTGGAGGTCGATGATGGCCTGCATGGTCATCAGCAACGTGTTTTGCCGCTGCTTGACGGCATCGATGAAATTCTGCGCGGCATCTACTTTCTGTTTCAGGAACAACATCGCGTTCCTTGACTCTTTGGATTGGTTGGCCTTGTTCTTTGCATGTTCCTCTAACAAATCAGTGAACGTGCGGCTGAGCTTCAGTTCCGGCACGTTCGGGTTGTTCAGGCTCAAGGATATGGAACCATCGTCATCTGTCTCCACGATAAAGTCCGGTATGATTTGCTGCAGGTTCTTCCCAATCGTCTCGCCTAAGGAACTGCCGGGACGAGGGTTCAGTTTCACCAATTCGCCCAGCGCCGCGTTGAAGGCATCGTCCGACAAACCCAACCGCTGCTTGATCTTGTCCCAATGCTTGCGGGTGAACTCCTCGTAACACTTCTCAAGGATAGCTGCCTCTGCCTGTTTCAGCGGGGAATCTTCTTTCCTTTCCACCTGCAACAACAGGCATTCCTGCAAGCTGCGCGCGCCGATGCCCGCCGGGTCAAAATCCTGAATGACCCGAAGGACCTGTTCCAATTCCTTTTCCGTTGTCTCAATCCCGCCGTAAATCGCCAGTTCATCCACAATCCCGTCCAGGTTCTTCCGCAAGAGCCCGTCATCATCCAAGGAGCCAATCAGGTATTCAGCCAAATGGCGTTGGCGTTCCGTAAGGTTCCTTTCACCCAACTGCTGTTTCAATATCTCATAGAATGACACGGAATCGGAGAAAGGGATTTCTTCGGCCTTTTCCCCTTTTGAGGAATTGTTTTCCTGAAGTTTGTAATCCGGGATGTCGTCCTCCGTGCGGTAATCGCCTAACGACAGGTCTTCTTCCGCCTCCATCTTTTCGCCATCCTCGTCCACTTGCTGGCTGCCGCCATATTCCTCATCCGCTCCATCGGATTCATGCTTCTCCTCCAATGCCGGATTCTCAAGCAGTTCCGCACGCACACGGTCTTCCAGTTCCAAAGCCGGAAGTTCCAGCAACTTGACGGCCAATATCTGCTGGGGCGACAAAGCCTGCACCTGCTGCTGCCCTTGGAATTGTATCTGACGAGATGTCTGAACCATGCTTATCCGTTTTTGTTTCCGCGACAAATTTAATGATTAGTTGAACACCGTCCGCCTTTTCTGCGGAATATTTCTCCCGCAAAGCGTCAATAACGGAAGCTGCTTCCTCCCAAAAACTCCCTCAAAAGAGAGGTGGGCGGAATCTCATTGTCTTGGATCGGGACAAAATACTGGATGAACTTCAGGAGCCTGCAAGCTTCTGAATACTCGGGGCAATTCCTCGGCACGCCGTTCAGTATCGGTTCGGCATGACGGCGCAAGACGGCAAATTCAAACAGGAGGGCGGAATTGAACATCGCATCCGCGTTCTCCTGATAAGGGAATATCCATTTGTCTTCGCCCGCCCTCACGCTGGGCCAGCGGGAAATCGTCGCCTGCGCTGAATAGCCCCGGTAGTTGAAGTCGCGGATGATGCGCCGCAGCAGGCGGTTGTCGGTCGTTGGAATCCAATTGTGGTCGTCCAACGAAATGGTAGTCAGCGCCGACACGTACACCTTATATTTATTGGCATCCGGGATTTGCGGCGTCAGTTCCGGGTTGAGGGCATGGATGCCTTCCAATATCAGGATGGAATTGTCCTTCAACTGGAGCTTGTCGCCCTTGAACTCACGCTTGCCAGTGGTGAAGTTGAACTTGGGCAGTTCCACTTCCTTGCCCTCCAACAGTTCTTTCAGTTGCCGGTTGAAGAAGGCCAGGTCCAAGGCATACAGCGACTCATAGTCATGGTGGCCGTCGGCATCCAGCGGAGTATCCTCGCGGTTCACGAAATAATCGTCCAACGACACGGGATAAGGGTGCAGCCCGTTGGCCATCAGTTGGATGGAGAGTCGTTTGCTGAACGTGGTCTTCCCGGAGGAGGATGGGCCGGATATGAGTACCAGGCGCACTTTCTCCCCGCCCTCGTCCCGGCGGTAAATCTCATCGGCTATCTGGGATATCTTCTTTTCCTGCAAGGCTTCGGACACGTTGATCAACTCGGTGGCAAAGCCTTCGTTGCAGGCCACGTTGAAATCGCCCACGTTGCTCAGGTCCATGATGTCCAGCCAATGGAGGTATTCTTTGAACACGTCCAACATCTTTTCCTGTTTCACCATTTCTTCCAGCACCAGAGGGTTCTCCCGGTTGGGAATGCGCAGCAACACGCCGTCGTAATACTTCACCACGTCAAAGAGCTTCACATACCCGGTGCTGGGCAGCAGGCTGCCATAGTAATAATCCATCGTGCCGTCCAATGTATAATAATAGGTGTAGAGGGAGCCGGAGGTTTCCAGCAGCTTCACCTTGTCCGCCATGCCCCGCTCGCTGAAAAGGCGGACAGCTTCCGAAGTGTGGCACTCCACGCGGTGGAACGGCAGGTCGGCTTCGATGATTTCCAGCATGCGTTTCTTGATGCGGGCCACATCCTCCAACATGACCGGGCGGCCTATCTTCAGGTTGCAGAAATAACCTTTCGAGACGGGATGCTCCAGCAAGATGCGCCCGTCGGCAAACAGTTCGCCCACCGCCTTGCAAAGAATGAAGCAGAGGGAGCGCACATAGGTTCGCATCCCGGAAGGGTCGCGGACATCCAAGTATTCGATGTCCTTGTTGTTGTACACCTTGAAGTTCAAGCCCTCGGCACGGTTGTTGACCCTCGCGCTAACCGGCCCGTAAGGCATCTCCAGCCCCAGTTCACGATAAATGTCCAACAAGGAACTTCCTACCGGGACGTGCTTGCTCACGCCATTGTTCCGGCAATATACCTGCACCATATCTTCCATTGCGAAAAACGTTTAATGACCGTGCTAATATAGGGCATCCCCGGCATTTCTGCAAGGATGCGCCCGGATAATTACAGAACCTACACCCTTTTTAACGCAAGCCGGGCGGGCAGCAAACCTGGCTTGGGCGGGAAAGAAATCCGGCTTGGGCAGGAAAGAAGTCCATCCTTAGGCTAAGGATGTGCATCCTTAGCCTAAAGATACAGAATTTGCCCGCATGAATGAACTTTAAAACTCGGGCGGGAAGAAGAAAAAATCCTAATAGATGGCATTTTGATGGCGGGAAACGGAATAAATTCGTACTTTTGCCCGCATCAACATCACCAATGCAAAAAGTAGAATGAATATTCCACCGGTCACCAAGAACCTCATCATCATAAACATCCTGTTTTTCCTCGCCGCGCTGGTGGGCGAAGGCCGGGGCATACGCTTGGACGAGTATCTAGGGCTGCATTTCTTCCTTGCCGGCGACTTCAACCCGGCCCAGTTCTTCACCTACATGTTCATGCACGCCAACTTTTCGCACATTTTCTTCAACATGTTCGCCCTGTACATGTTCGGGCGCATCCTGGAACAGGTGTGGGGAGGCAAGCGTTTCCTCCTCTACTACATCGTGTGCGGCGTGGGAGCCGGCCTCATCCAGGAAGGCGTGCAATACATCCATTACGCCTTGGAACTGTCCGCCTACGACCGGGTGAACCTCGGAGGAGGGATGGTCATCCCCATGGAGGCGTACCTGAACATGATGAACACCGTAGGCGCGTCGGGCGCCATCTATGGCATCCTCTTGGCCTTCGGGATGCTTTTCCCGGACGAAAGGATGTTCATCTTCCCGCTGCCGATGCCCATCAAGGCCAAATATTTCGTCATCGGGTATGCCGTTCTGGAGTTGGCATTGGGCATCAGCAACAATGCCAGCGACAACGTGGCCCACTTTGCCCACTTGGGCGGCATGCTCTTCGGCTTCATCCTCATCCTGTATTGGAAAAAGAAGAATAAAAACCACCATGGGACATATTATTACTGACCTGAAAGAAAATTTCAAAAGAAGCGACATCAACCTCAAATTCATTTACGCCAATGCCGCCGTATTCCTCCTCACGTCGCTGACCGGCATCGGGTTCATGCTGTTCAACCGCAGCGCGGGCTTCCTCCTTTCATGGTTTGAACTGCCGGCATCGTTCCCCCGGTTCATCCTCCAGCCTTGGAGCCTTTTCACCTACATGTTCATGCATGCCGACGTGCTGCACATCCTGTTCAACATGCTGTGGCTGTATTGGTTCGGTAAAATCTTCCTGTACTTCTTCTCAGCGCGCCACTTCCGGGGACTGTATATCTTGGGAGGACTTTGCGGAGGATTGCTCTACATGGTTGCCTACAACGTGTTCCCTTACTTCAGCTATACCGTGGGCGTTTCCATGCTGTTAGGCGCATCGGCTTCCGTCCTGGCCATCGTCGTTGCCGTTGCCTGCCGGGAACCCAACTATGCCATCCAATTGATGTTCATCGGGAACGTGAAGCTGAAATACCTCGCTTTGTTCATGGTGGCAACAGACCTGCTGCTGATGACCGGCGGGAATGCAGGCGGGCATATCGCCCATTTAGGGGGGGCATTGGCCGGGCTATGGTTCGCCTCCGCCTTAAGCAAGGGACACGACATCACAGCCTGGCTCAACCGCCTCATTGACGGATGCAGCAACCTTTTCAGCCGGAAAGGAACTTCCCGCAAAAAGAAGGCCAAGATGAAAGTCCATTACGGCGACCGCGCACAGGATTACAACTACAATGCACAGAAAAAGGAACAGTCCGACGAAATAGACCGCATCCTCGAAAAGCTGAAACAGTCCGGATACGAAAGCCTCACGGCGGAAGAAAAGAGAAAACTGTTTGACGCAAGCAACTCATGAAGCCCATCCGCCGCCTCATCATTTCCGCCATTTCAGGCATCAACCTGCTTTTTGCCGCCCTGCTGGCAGCAAGCGCTTTCAGCCCGTACATCGACCCGTGCAAGCACCCTGCCTTGTCTTGCTTCGGGCTGGCATTCCCTGTTTTCCTCTTGCTGAACCTCCTTTTCATCCTCTTCTGGTTCTTCCTCAAAAAGAAGCACGCCCTGATTTCCATCGCCGCGATCCTCATCTGCGGGCACTCCGTCCGCACTTATTTTCCCGTCAACCTGCATGAAGAAGCGCCGCAAGAAAGTTTCAAACTGGTATCATACAACGTCATGGCGTTCGCCAATGACATCAAGCACACCAAGGAAAGCCCCAACCCGGTATTGGCATACCTGCTGGAAAGCGATGCCGACATCCTCTGCATCCAAGAGTTCATCGAAGGCAACGACAGGCACCACCTGCGGAAAGCCGACATCAACAAGGCGCTGAAAGACTACCCTTACAGGACTTACCATCCCGTTGGCACAAACACCAACGGGATAGCCTGCTACTCACGCTTCCCCATCCTGTCGCAACAGGCCATCCCCTACGAAAGCCTCTACAACGGGTCGGCCATGTACCAACTGGACATCAACGGCGACACGGTGGTCATCATCAACAACCACTTGGAATCCAACAAACTGACCTTCCAAGACAAGGAAATATACGTGGACATGCTCAAAGCGCCGCAAAAAGAGAAAGTGAAAGAAGGCACTCGCCTCATCCTTTCCAAACTGGCACAAGCCAGTGCCATACGGGCGCGGCAAGCCCGGATCATCTCCCGCCTGTCTGATTCGTTGCAACACATCGGCCGCACGTTCATCATCTGCGGCGACTTCAACGACACGCCCGTCTCCTACACCTATCGGAAAATATCCGAAGGGCTGAACGACGCATTCGTGCAATCCGGCAACGGCATGGGCATCTCCTACAACCAGAAAGGATTCTATTTCCGAATCGACAACATCCTCCTAAGCAAAAACCTGCATGCGTATGGCTGCAAGGTGGACAACCGCATCAAGGCTTCCGACCACTACCCCATCCTGTGCCGCATCGCCTACCATGATCATAAATAACGAATAATGATGAACCCTTAAACTATATATCATGAACGTCAGAAATATTTATTCCATTTCACTATTAACCGCAAGCCTTATGTTTTGTGCATGCTCCACCAAGAACGAAACCAACCCCTTCCTTTCCGCCTTCAACACGCCGTATGGCGCACCGCCATTCGACCAAATCCGGATAGAACATTATGAACCCGCCGTATGGAAAGGCATCGAAGAACAGAACCAAGAGATAAAACGTATCACCGGCAACCCTGCCGCACCCGATTTCCACAACACCGTGGCGGCATTAGACAATAGCGGTGAAACGTTGGCAAGGGTAGCAGGCGTGCTGTACAACATCACCAGCGCGGAAACGAACGACACGCTGACCGAACTGTACATGCGCCTGGCTCCCGCCCTTTCCGAACATCAAGACAACATTTACCTGAACGGGAAACTCTTTGAACGGATTGCGCAAGTACACAAGCAGGCACAAAAAGACTCCTCCCTTCTCGACCGGGAACAGCAACGCCTGCTCGACAAATACTACAAGAACTTCATCCGTTCCGGAGCCGCCCTGCCAGCCGCGCAACAGGAACAATTGAAAGGCATCAACAAAAGGTTGTCTGAACTCTCCATCCGATATGAGAACAATGTCTTGGCGGAAAACAACCGCTACCAGCTTCTTGTCGAAGACGAGAACGAACTGGACGGCATGCCAGAATGGGTGAAGAATGCCGCAAAAGAAGAAGCCACACAAGCCGGACACGACGGCAAATGGGTGTTCACCCTGCGCAGCGCAAGCTTCCTTCCCGCCATGCAATATGCCAACCGCAATATCCGCAACCAATTATATGTCGCCTACACCAATCGATGCAACCACAATGACTCTACCGACAACAAAGGCATCCTGAAAGAAATCATCACGTTGCGCCTGGAGAAAGCCCGCCTGTTGGGTTTCAGCAACTATGCCGATTTCATCTTGGACGAGAACATGGCCCAGAACTCGGCCAACGTGAACCCGTTCTTGCAACAACTATGGGAGCATGCCTTGCCCAAGGCCAAGGAAGAAGCACAGGAACTGCAAGCCATCATGGACGAATCAACCCCCGGGCAGCAATTAGAAGCATGGGACTGGTGGTATTACACCGAAAAACTGCGGGAAAAGAAATACAGCCTGAATGAAGACGAACTGAAGCCCTACTTCAAGCTTGAGAATGTGAGGGATGGCGTGTTTGCCGTTGCCCACAAACTTTACGGCATCACCCTTTCCGAGATACACAACGTCCCGGTCTATCATCCCGACGTGAAAGTATTCGAAGTGAAAGATGCCGACGGCCGTTTCTTAGGCTTATTCTATACAGACTATTTCCCTCGCGCCGGGAAACAAGGAGGAGCGTGGATGAGCAATTACCGGGAACAGAAGGAAGGCGTGCGCCCGCTCATCTGCAACGTAGCCAGCTTCACCAAGCCCGTTGGCGACACGCCTTCCCTGCTGACGCTCGAAGAAGTGAAAACCGTGTTCCATGAATTCGGGCATGCCCTCCACGGCATGCTCTCGCAATGCCGGTACACCGGCACATCCGGCACGAACGTCGCCCGCGATTTTGTGGAACTACCTTCGCAAATCATGGAACATTGGGCCACGGAACCCGAAGTGTTGAAAATGTATGCCCGCCATTACCTCACCGGCGAAACCATCCCCGATGCCCTCATCGAGAAAATACAGAAGCAGGACACGTTCAACCAAGGATTCATGACCACCGAACTGCTGGCGGCAGCCATCCTCGACATGCGGCTGCACCAAATCACCGATGCCTCCACATTGGACATCGATGCCTTCCAACGCCAGACCATCCAGCAATTAGGGCTCATCCCGCAAATAGGGCCGCGATACCGCCTCACTTATTTCACCCATATCACCGGAGGATACGCCGCCGGATATTACAGTTACCTATGGGCCAATGTGCTGGATGCCGACGCTTTCGAGATGTTCAAGGAAAACGGCCTGTTCGATGCACAGACAGCGGCATCCTTCCGCAAAAACATTTTGGAGAAAGGAGATTCCGAAGCACCGATGACGCTATACAAAAATTTCCGTGGCGCCGCCCCCACCATAAGCCCCTTGTTGAGAAACTTAGGAATGCAGTAAACCACAATGACAAAGATGCATTTTGGACGGAAAGCCCGCGTTTTGCAGTCCAAAATGCATCCCAAGCCCCAAATATTTATCGCTCATCCTATTTAAAAATGAAAAAAAGGCTATATTTGCAGCCTTGTAATAAACCGTATTCGATTAAATAAGTAATATAAATTTCGTAGTAAAATGCAAAACAAAGGATTTGTAAAAGTTTTTGCGGTACTGCTCACGCTGGTGTGCGTGTTTTACCTGTCCTTCTCGTTCGTGACCCGCTATCACATGGACAAGGCGAAGGAAGACCCTCAGGGAGAGACGCACTACTTGGATTCAGTCATGAACGAAAAAGTATGGTTAGGCAGTTACACGCTCAAACAATGTCGTGAGATGGAGATTGGTCTGGGTCTTGACCTGAAAGGTGGCATGAACGTCATACTTGAAGTTTCCGTGCCGGATGTCGTCAAAGCATTGGCCGACTACAAGACCGACGAAGCTTTCAACAAAGCGCTCAACACTGCATCCCTGCAGCAAACCACCAGCCAGGAAGACTTCATTACCCTCTTTATCAACGAATATCATAAAGAGGCACCGGGTGCAAAGTTGGCTGAATTGTTTGCCACCCAACAATTGAAAGACCGGATCAACCAGCAATCCACGGACCAAGAAGTAGAGAAAGTGCTTCGCGAGGAAGTAAAAGCTGCCGTTGAAAACTCTTACAACGTGTTGCGCACACGTATCGACCGGTTCGGCGTGGTACAGCCCAACATACAGACCTTAGAAGACCGGATGGGCCGCATCATGATTGAGCTTCCGGGCATCAAAGAGCCGGAACGTGTCAGGAAATTGCTGCAAGGTTCTGCCAACCTCGAATTTTGGGAGACTTATTCGGCCAATGAGGTGCTTCCTTTCCTGTCTGTAGCCGACAACAAGTTGCGCACCATCTTGGAAACGAATGACTCCACGGCCAGCGAAAACGAAGCGGCAAAAACCGAAGCTTTGGCGGAAGCGCCCGCCATGAGCGCCGCCGACAGCCTCGCAGCAGCCTTGAAAGGCGAAGGAGCGACGGCTGACCAGAACGCTTTGGCAGAACAAGCCAAAAAGGAACATCCGCTGGTTTCCATCCTGCAATTCAACACATCCGGCGCAGGCCCCATCATCGGATACGCGCATTACACCGACACGGCAACCATCAACCGTTATCTTGCCATGCGGGAAATCAAAGCCGAACTGCCGCACGACCTGCAACTGAAATGGGGCGTAAAGGCCGCTGAGTTCGACAAAAAAGCACAAGTATTCGAATTGTATGCCATCCGCGTCACCGAACGCGACGGGAAAGCGCCCTTGGAAGGCGATGTGGTGGTCACCGCAAGCGATGAATACGACCAATACGGCAAACCTTGCGTCAGCATGTCCATGAACTCTGACGGCGCACGCCGCTGGGCATTGCTCACCAAACAGAATATCGGCAAGTCCATCGCCATCGTGCTGGACGGATATGTTTATTCAGCGCCGAACGTCATCAACGAAATCACGGGCGGGAACTCGCAAATCACCGGCAATTTCACACCGGAAGAAGCAAAAGACCTAGCCAATGTGTTGCGGTCCGGAAAGATGCCCGCCCCCGCACACATCGTGCAGGAAGACATCATCGGCCCCTCTCTCGGACAAGCATCCATCAATCAAGGTATCGTGTCGTTCATCGTCGCGTTGATCCTGTTGATGGTTTACATGTGCGCCCTCTACGGCTTCATTCCGGGAATGGTTGCCAACTTCGCGCTGGTTGTCAATTTCTTCTTCACCTTAGGCATCCTGACTTCATTCCAAGCCGCGCTCACCATGTCCGGCATTGCCGGTATCGTGCTGTCATTGGGCATGGCCGTTGACGCGAACGTGCTGATTTATGAACGCACCAAGGAAGAACTGCGAGCAGGAAAAACGGTGAAAGCCGCACTGAAAGACGGTTACACCAACGCCTTCTCTGCCATCTTCGACTCCAACTTGACTTCTATCATCACCGGCATCATCCTGTTCTATTTCGGCACAGGCCCCATCCGTGGTTTCGCCACCACCTTGATCATCGGTATCCTCTGCTCGTTCTTCACGGCCGTGTTCCTCACGCGCTTGGTTTACGAACACTTCATGAACAAGGACAAGTGGCTGAACCTGACGTTCGTCACCCCGTTCTCCAAGAAATTCTTCGTAAGCCCGCACTTCAACTTCATGGGGCATAACAAGAAATACTTCCTCATCTTGGGAGCCGTCCTTGCCATCTGCTTCATCTCGTTCGGGGTACGCGGCCTGAGCAAAGGCATTGACTTCACCGGCGGGCGCAACTTCGTGGTGCAGTTCGAGAACCATGTAGAGCCGGAGCAAGTGGAACAATTGCTTGTGGACAAACTGGACCAGATGACTGATGAAAGGGTGGCAGTTTCCGCCATTGCCTTGGGAACCGACGGGAAGACCGTCCGCATCAGCACCAACTACCGCATCAACGAGAATTCGCAAACGGTAGATGCTGAAATCGAAGAGTTCCTCTACAATGCATTGAAGCCGTTGCTCACGAACAACATTCCTTTGGAAGTGTTCATCGACCGCGACAATTACACCGGCGGAAGCATCATCAGTTCGCAGAAAGTAGGGCCGAGCGTGGCAGACGACATCACGATTTCCGCCATCTGGTCGGTCATCTTGTCGCTGATTGCCATTGGCCTCTACATCTTGCTGCGCTTCCGCAACATTGCGTTCAGCATCGGTTCTGTTGCCGCGCTGACAACGGACGCCATCCTGATTATCGGCGCATACTCGCTGTTCTGGGGCATCCTGCCGTTCTCCATGGAAATCGACCAGACATTCATCGGCGCCATCCTGACGGCCATCGGCTACTCCATCAACGACAAGGTGGTGATTTTCGACCGTGTGCGCGAGTTCTTGCACCTCTATCCCAAGCGCAACCGCAGGCAGTTGTTCAATGATTCTTTGAACACCACGCTGTCGCGCACGTTGAACACGGGAACCAGCACGTTAATCGTGTTGCTGTGCATCTTCTTCCTCGGCGGTGAATCCATCCGCAGCTTCTCGTTCGCCATGATTCTCGGCGTGGTTATCGGCACGTTCTCATCTTTGTTCGTCGCTTCTCCCCTTGCCTTCTTGCTCATCAGCAAGAAAGGCGAAAAGCCCGCTTCCGAGCCTGTGGCCAACGCCAAAGCATAAGGCATCCTCCCCCAAGGAGGGCAAAAAAAAGCAGCAGAATTGTTTCTGCTGCTTTTTTTATGCATGAAAAGAAGACATTCAATCTTCCGCTGGCTCGAAATCTTCTTTCCCTACGCCGCAAAGAGGACAAACCCAATCTTCCGGGATATCTTCAAAAGCGGTTCCCGGAGCAATGCCGGCTTCGGGGTCTCCTTTTTCCGGGTCATACACGTACCCGCACACGGTGCAAACATACTTCTTCATAATCTACAATATTATTAAAATGAAACATGGACAACGGACGCCGTCAACCCATCAGGCGCCCATCGTTTAACAAAATCTCCTTCAACGCATCCATCCCTTCGGATGCGCCTTTGCGGATGACGGCCACCTTGCATCCCGGCGGGACAGCCACCTCTTTCGGGTCTATCAGATAAGCAGGCGTTCCCGGACGGACATAGTGCAGCAAGCCGGCTGCGGGGTAAACATTCAGCGAGGTTCCCACCACCACAAAGCAATCGGCTGCCATCACTGCCTCCGCCGCCACCTCAATGTTGGGGACGGGTTCGCCGAACCACACGATAAAAGGACGCAACTGCGAGCCGTCGCCCGCCAAATCGCCCATCTTCACCTCATATTCTTCCGGCTCCAGTTCCCGGATGTAACGGGGGTCGTTCGGGTCGCGGCTCGAACAGACTTTGGTCAACTCCCCGTGCAGATGGATGACATGGGTGCTGCCTGCCCGCTCATGCAGGTTGTCCACATTCTGCGTGATCACCGTCACATCCATGAATTGCTCCAATCCGGCAATCACCGCATGCCCATGGTTCGGCTCCACATCCAGCAACTGCTTCCGCCGTTCGTTATAAAAACGGATGACCAGCGCCGGGTCACGGGCATATCCTTCCGGCGTGGCCACTTGCTCCACCGGGTAACGTTCCCACAATCCGCCGGCATCACGGAACGTGCTGATTCCGCTCTCCGCGCTCATTCCTGCGCCCGACAAAATGACTAATTTCTTTTTCATGGCAAAAATCCTCCTGACATCCACAAAAGCATAGTGGCAAAAATAATAAAAATTAAAACTGCAAAGCCCTATCCATTCAAATAAAAAGTCTATTTTTGTGCGGCTCAAAAAGGAGGCAGCCTTTATCTGCCTGTGACAAAGCAAGTTTTAACCATACGAACGACTACAGATGGACAAATTCAGTTATGCAATCGGCCTGGGCATCGGCCAGAACCTCTGGAGCATGGGCGCAAGGGGACTTCAGGTGGACGACTTCGCGCAAGCGGTGAAAGACGTGTTGGAAGGCAACCCTACGGCCATCACCCACAAGGAAGCGCGTGACATCGTCAACAAATACTTTGAGGAACTGGAAAGCAAGGCCAACTCCGAAAACCGGGAAAAGGGCAAAGCGTTCCTGGAAGCGAACAAGAAGAACCCTGCCATCCATACGCTGCCCAGCGGGCTGCAATATGAAGTGCTGAAAGAAGGCAACGGCAAGAAACCCAAAACCACAGACAAGGTGAAATGCCATTACGAAGGCACACTCATTGACGGGACTTTGTTCGACAGTTCCATCCGGCGCGGCCAACCCGCCGTGTTCGGCGTGAACCAAGTGATTCCCGGATGGACAGAAGCCCTGCAACGGATGGGCGAAGGCGCGAAATGGCGCCTGTACATCCCGGCAGAATTAGGTTACGGAGCGCAAGGGGCAGGCGAGATGATACCTCCCCACAGCACGCTCATCTTCGACGTGGAACTCATTGAAGTATTACAATAAAACATTCTTAAACAAATGAAAATGAAAAAATTCGGTATTCTCATGGTCAGTGCCGCCATGATGGCAGGCATGGTTTCCTGCACGGCACAAAGCCCCAAAGCAAATCTCGCCACCGACATCGACACCCTGTCATATGCCCTCGGCATGGCCAACAGCCAAGGACTGGTTCCCTACCTGGTGAACCGCGTGGGCGTGGACTCCGCCTACATGAACGATTTCTACAGAGGGCTGAATGAAGGCGTGAACAGCACCAGCAAAAAAGACGTGGCCTATATGGCCGGGCTGCAAATCGGGCAGCAAATCAGCCGCAACATGATGGAAGGCATCAACCGCGAACTCTTCGGGAAGGACTCCACGCAATCCGTCAGCCTGGCCAACTTCATGGCCGGATTCGTGGCCGGCATCCACAACGACAGCGGCATCATGACGATGGACAGCGCACGCACCTACATGCGCACCCAGATGGAGGTGGTGAAAGAACGCACCATGGAAAAGCTGTATGGCGACAACAAAGCCGCAGGCATCCAATTCCTTGAAGAAAACAAAGCCAAGGAAGGCGTGAAGACCACCCCCAGCGGACTGCAATATAAAATCCTCGTGGAAGGGAAAGGCGCCACGCCGAAAGCCACCGACCGCGTGAAAGTACACTACAGAGGCACGCTGGTGGACGGAACGGAGTTCGACAGTTCCAGCAAGCACGGCAAGGAGCCTGCCACGTTCATGGCCAACCAAGTCATCAAAGGCTGGACAGAAGCCCTCACGATGATGCCCGTCGGCTCCAAGTGGGAACTCTACATCCCGCAGGAACTGGCCTACGGCGCACAGGACCACGGCACCATCAAGCCGTTCTCTGCCCTGATTTTCGAGGTGGAACTGGTGGACATCGTGAAATAAGCGCAACGCTTCCCCCCAACAAAAGCAAAAAGGCATGGCCATGGGCCATGCCTTTCTTTTTCAGCAAAACAGCCGCCGCTCCCGGCAAAATCCCGATACGATTAGTAATCGTCACGCCATACGATTAGTAATCGTCATGCAATACGATTAGTAATCGTCCATGCAATTCTTCAGGAAGATTTTGAAAATGTTCTTGAAAGATGCCGGAAAACCTTGGAAGGCCTGGAGCAAAACCTTTGGAAAGTTTTCACGCCCCTCCCGGAAAAACGGCCCATGCGCCGGCAAGAACGCACCCAAACGCCCTTTGCTGTCGCCATCATTGCCATTTTTAACGCAAAAAGGAAATTATTATCCAGTTTTTTCATCTTTTATAGCGGCATATTAAAAAATACCCTTATATTTGCTTACAATATGATAAGTACAAACCAAAGTTGTTGATATTATGGAGAAAATTGACAAGCTTGACAAGCAAATCTTAGCAATCATTTCGCAGAATGCGCGCATCCCGTTCAAGGATGTGGCCGCAGAATGCGGCGTTTCGCGCGCAGCCATCCACCAACGCGTGCAAAGGTTGATCGACCTCGGCGTCATCATCGGCTCCGGCTACCACGTCAATCCCAAGAGCTTAGGCTATAGCACCTGCACCTACATCGGCATCAAGCTGGAAAAAGGTTCCATGTACAAGGAAGTCGTGGCCCAATTAGAGAACATACCGGAAATCGTGGAGTGCCACTTCACCACAGGCCCTTACACGATGCTGACCAAAGTGTATGCCCGCGACAACGAACACCTGATGGAACTGTTGAACAACAAGATACAGGAAATCCCCGGCGTGACCGCCACAGAAACCCTGATTTCCTTGGAGCAAAGCATCAAAAAGGAAGTCCCCATCAAAGATTAAACGAAACCCTGCCTGCCCGCGCCGCCGCCCATGCCTGGCCAACAGGAAAAGCGGCGGCCACGCAGGCCACAACCATCAATCATGGAACTGAACCTGATTCATTTCACAGGCCTCGCCATCGGAGCCAGCACTTTCCTCATCATCGGCCTTTTCCATCCCGTGGTCATCAAGGCGGAATACCACTGGGGCACGCGCTGCTGGTGGCTGTTCCTGCTGCTCGGCATCTTGGCGCTCATCGGCTCCGTCCTGATAAAGAACGTGATGGCCGCCTCCATCCTCGGCGTGTTTGCCTTTTCCTCCTTCTGGTCCATCAAGGAAATCTTCGAGCAAGAGGAGCGCGTCAAAAAGGGATGGTTCCCCAAGAACCCGAAAAGGACCTACAAATCCTGACCGGCGCCAAGGGGAAATCCCGCCAAAGGCTCAGACATATTCCTGCACTCCTTCCTCGCCCCGCAAAGCGCGGAGGCCGCTCAAGGCCAAAGCCTCCAGTTCATCCTCGCCGGGATACACATGCACCGGCGCCAGGAATTGCACCCGTTCCGTGATTTTCGCCATCCATTCCTTGTCGTAGGCAATGCCGCCGGTCAGCAGGATGGCATCCACATGGCCGCACAACGCCACGCACAAAGCCCCGATTTCCTTGCAGACATTATACAGCATCGCGTCGATGACCAACGCCACGCGAGGGTCGCTCTTGGCGCGTTCGCTCAACAGCTTCGCGTCGTTCGTGCCGAAATGCGACATCAGCCCGCCTTTCCCGAATATCATGGATGTCACTTCTTCTTTCGTGTACCGGCCGCTGAAGCAAGCATTGACCAGTTCACCGGCCTGTATCGTGCCGGAACGCTCCGGCGAAAACGGCCCGCTCCCATCCAAAGCATTGTTCACATCCACGACACGCCCCTGCCGGTGCGCCCCGACAGATATGCCGCCTCCAAGGTGAGCCACCACCAGGTTCATGTCTTCATACCGCCGCCCGACAGAAGCCGCATAACGGCGGGCCACGGCTTTCTGGTTCAACGCATGGAATATCGTGATTTTAGGGAACAGGGGATTGCCCGTCACCCTTGCGATGTCGTCCAGTTCATCGGTCACGCCCGCATCGGCAATGTAAGCATGGCATCCCTCGATGCCTGCCGCAAGCTCGGCGGCAATCAAACCGCCCAAGTTGCAGGCATGCTGCCGCTTGGCGGCCCGGATGTCACGGCACATCCGCTCATTCACCTCAAAAACGCCGCCCGGCATCGGCTTCAGCAAGCCCCCGCGCCCCACCACGGCACGGAAATCCAACGGTATCCCCTCCTTTGCCAAGGCATCGAGGACCAACTGCTTGCGGTATTCATACTGGTCGGCCACCGAAGGGAAATGCGCCAAGTCCGAGAGGGCGTGGCGGATAGTGGCATGGTACAAAGGCTTTTCATCCTCAAACACGGCAAACTTCGTGGAGGTGGAACCGGGGTTTATCGCTAAAATTCTCATTTTCTCTCCTTTCATTGGGGTTAAAAGGCATTCGGCTCGCTGGACAAGCAGGCCATGGCCAAACTGTAATATTTGGAATGTCCCGAATCGCTCCTCGAAGGAAGCACCACAGGGCAGACAGGGCCTTGCAGCAATCCGGCCATGTCGGCATGGCAAAACAGGGAAACCGTCTTGTAGAATGCATTGCCCGACTCGATGTTGGGAAATATCAGCACGTCGGCCTCGCCGTCAATGGGCGAAGCAATCCCCTTGATGTTGCCGCTGGTCTTCTCGCAAGCGGTCTTCACGTCCAAGGGGCCGTCGATGACCACATCGCCGAACTCGCCCGCCTCGGCCAGTTCCACGATGTTCACATAATCCAATGAATGCGGGAACTTGGCGCTCACCTTCTCCGTGCAATGAATCAAGGCAATGCGCGGCTGCTTGATGCCGAACTTCCGGCACGTGTGGATGGCATACCAAATCATCTCAATGCGCTGCTGCAACGTGGGGCGGGGTATCACCGCCGCGTCCGAAAAAAACAGCAACTTGTCATAAGTAGGAATCTGCACCACCGAAAGGTGCGTCAGCACTTTCCCCTTGGGAAGCAGCCCCTTTTCCTTGTCGAGGATGGCGTGAAGCAGGTTGTCGGTATTGATGATGCCTTTCATCAGGATGTCCGCCCCGCCTTCGCGCACCATGCGCACGGCTTCGCGTGCCGCCTCGTCCGGGTCCTTTATGTCGATGATTTCCACAAAACCGGGATATTTCTTCAGCGTGGCGTATTTCTCTATCAAATCGGCATTGCCAATCATCCGGAATTCCGCAATCCCTTCCTCCAAGGAGCGGGCAATGGCATACTCGGTGTTCTCATCATTCGCGCAGACCACAGCCACCCTTTTCCGCTTCTTCAGCGATTTCAGATGGGCGGTCAATTGGTCAAAAGTCCTAATCGGTTGCATAATATCAGATTTTCAGCAAATATGGGAAAAAGTATCGAGAAACCGAATTTCCCGAACCCTAAAAAATCAAAATGAAACCATGTTTGCCAACAAACAGGGATATACAGCCAGAATATGCGACATTTTGGCAAATATGCCCTTGCCATAGCAACATGTGCAGGCATGCAACCGGGCGGAATCATTCCCAATCCCCAAAGGCATTCAATAAAAAAAGCACCCCTTGCGAGGTGCTTTTTCTATTTCAGGATTGAAACCCTGATGATATTACTTCATGACTTTCACGCTCTGGCCATTGTCGAACTTCAAGATGTACAAGCCTTTCGCCAATGTAGCAGCCGGGATGGTTGCCGACGTGCCGTCCAATGCATAGTCAGCCACAACCTGGCCTGCCACGTTCACTACCTGCACGCCACGGATGCCTTCAGCGTAGCTCAACGCAAAGCTGTCGCCGTTGTTGATGACGTTCAACTGTGCATTTTCTACCGTAGAAATAGAAGTCACATCTCCTTGAACCACACGGAATGTTGCTTGATTGCCTAATGTGTAAATCGTGATATCAGCAGAACGCCCTTCCACGCCAGCAGGCAAAGGCTCACCTTCCACATAAAACAGAAGAACACTCATCTGGTCATACATAGAATCATCAACCGACAGTGTAAGCCAATCCGGCATTTCTTCCGAATTAAACCATACATAGCTTTCACCTGTAACAGGATCCTCTACAGGATAAGAAGATGCAATATCAATATCATAATAAGTTGTACCGTCAACCACAGCAGTTACGCCCATGCCTCCTTCTACCGGCACAACCACATCACCTTGCTCACCCAAATAAAAATCAAAACAGGTATATGCAGCGTTCATCTGCAGCATCAAGTGAGTTGCATTAAGTTGATCGCCTCCTTCAAATCCTTGGTTCCCTAATATATCATTCAGACTAAAGAAAGACAGTTCATCCCCAAAGGTCATATAACCACTTCCCATCATACCGCTGTTATCAACCGTAAACGGGAAACGAACATCAAAACCTTCTTGGTCAAAGCCAGAAATAGCAGCCACAAATGGCTCATCAATGGTCAATGCGACCTTCTCTTTAAAACCATCATCTGCAATGTCATAAAAATCAAAATGAACAGCATAAAAGCCATCGCCAAAAGCCGTAAGCGGAGTGATAGTTGACTGTGCATCCCCTGTCAGAGTTGCTGTTGACGTTGCAATCACTTCATCGGTAATCGTACCTTCTTCTGTCACCTTATAAAGAGTCAAAGTCAAAGTTCCGCCATCAGGAATAGGATTGCGTGTAACCACACCTTCATCATTGTATGAACCTACTGCCATAATATACATTGATTCTATATACAAAGGAGCAGCCGGGCGAATCAATGACATCACAGATGTACATTTCACACCATCACGAGTCATGCTGCCATAATAATTTTCATCATCCATGGCCATAAAAAATCCCCCCTCAGCGAGGTAATCGCACATGGACAAAGAATCCACAGGCATGCCAAAGAAAATAGCTGAAGCACCAACAGGCCTACCATCGAATTCAGCATCTTGTGCATAATAATAGGAAGCTGTTGAGTTATCATCAGCTGCAACGGTGATAGTAGGCAACATCGAAGTAGTTCCACCTATTGTCGGGAATTTCAGTGTCAGATTTCCATCGCCATCAACACTATTATTATCCGCCCCTACGGCTTCGTCCATTGTATAATCTCCCATTGACCATGAAACAAAGTCTCCAACAGACGCATTAATGAATTGCACATCCTTAAAAGCAGGAAGGAACAAAGATGGGATAAAAAGCCCCCCTGTAGTCAAATTCACTCCAAAATGAAGGGCACCCACCGGCTCAATATAATAAGCTGACAAATCCTCTGCTGCCACACGATTTGGTGCCTTAAAAAAATTAAAACCATTCAATTTCACAGGATTACTCAAATGCATCTGCCGTGCCTTTTCCTGTGGCAAAGTAATATGCATAAAATCTTTTGCAGTCATTTTTGACTGTGCTTCAGGCACTGTCCTTTCCAACTTCACATCCGTGTCCAAAGGACGAATCGACTGGGCAACCGCACTATTCAAAGCCACCCCTGCCGAAAGCAAAGCGACAAACATTAAATCCTTTTTCATAATCAAACAATATTTAAGCGTTAATAGTTATTTTCCCATCCATTATTCCACCGAAACATCCATCCATGTAGAACCACTTTCCCAATGCATGACCGTTGTATTCAAAGGCCCTTCCAAAGAAGAAATGGCATAGGTTTTTCCGCTCAACACATTAATCAAATCCTGCATGCCATCGTATCCCAAATAAATCGTTCCATTATCATCCGTACCCGCATAAGTCAATTGGGCGTTGTCACCATCCAAAACAACATTAAAACGATAATATATTTCACGGTTCGTGCTATTCCGGCGCACACCTACATATAGTACATACGACTGCGACTGACGATCATAAGCCCAAGACAATTCATTCAACGATGATGAAGCAGCCGACAGTGCAGCCAAAAAGCGGTCATAACAAGCCTGAATATCCGAACTCACTTCCACAAACTCATAATGTGCAAAACGCTGTTCCATATTTTCAAACATGCCATCCACCATAGCCGTACCCTCCAAGGTTGCTTGTACAGATGCACCAACACTAAGCATCGTGTTCATATCTTCTGCATAATTCAAAGTGTTTACCGAATCTTCTCCTAAAGGCAAAGCGGTCAAAAGGCGTATGCCTGTATCAGTATATACATACGGATAAGCCACTTCCTCCTCTGTCATGAACACCTTTGCATCCACATCCCTTTTCAAAGCCAAAGTGTTTGTCCCATCCGACAACACAAAATTTGTATTCGTCAAAAAAGCCGCACTCTCGTCAACTTTCTGCAAATAGTCACTCATCGGCATGGTCAGTTTGTACATGGGCATGTGATTCTTCGACTTGCGTCCAAGTGTCCTGATATAATCACCTGCATCACTCCGACGTTGTAACACAAACTCATAATCACCGCCACGGCCTTCATAGTTCTGCTGGCTGGGATTGGCGAAATAATGCATGTATTCATTGTACGTGTCAAACGTCAGCACCGGGCCTTCACCGCCCTCAATGGAATACATGCTGGTGCGAGTTTCCGCAGGATCAGCCAACTCATAGCCGACAGTCACGTTGCCATCCTCCCCAAACTTCATGGTATAAGCAAAACCACCTTCCGTGAAAGTCTGGTCGGGATAGAAATCCATCACCCAGCCGTATTCAGAATTAACCAACACGCTGCGGTAGTCCTGAATGGCATTCTCCAGACGGATAGTGGCCGACTCGTCCCAATACTCCTCATCGTTCTTAAAACAGGACTGCAACACCAAGAGGCAGCCCAAAGACAATATCCAATATTTCAAATTCTTCCTGTTCATAATCCAATTTCCTTTTAACGTTTATCCATTAACTCAAAGGGATTTCTTCCGGCTTTTCATCCGAAGGAATCGTCAAATCGTCCACATCCAAGTCCACAGCCTCCACCGAACGGCGTTGCACGATGTCGCGCAACGTGTTCAAATCAATGTTCCACGTATCGTTCATGTAGTTGTACACGATGTTGAATTTCTGCTCGATAATCTTGGCGCCATCACCGGCAGTGGCCATCACGTTGTCCCAGTATTCCGGCGTATTGGTGACGTACATGGAGATGATTTCCACAAAATCTTCTGCACCTTCCGTGGCAGAATAACGGGTGATGAAACCATCCTGCTGAGCGCGTGCATCTGTCGTGTAATAATCAAAGCAATTATCGCCCCGGTACATGGAACCCGAAATCTGGTCGAACGATGGATCATAGGGAATCGTCTGATGCAGGATGTGCGCAAACTCATGATGAATAGTATGAAAGTATTGCTCCGTCAGGAGGGCAATATTCGTCGGATCCATTTCATTCACCTCGAACAACGTGATTTTGCGCCCGCCTTCCGCTTGTCCTAATACCTTGGAACCGTTGTTCTGCCAAGCCGCCGAGCCTGTCATCACAATCATCTTTGGGAAATAGGAACGCATGAAATCCTTGGAACCCGTAATCTCATCATACGCCTCCAGGCAAAGGAACTTCATCAGATGCGTCAGTTGTATGGACTTCTGGTAATCAGCCGGCACCAACTGATAGTCCATGTCCGACTCAATGTCCTCGTAACGGTATTTCACCTCGATGTTGTAAGGCAACACCAATTCATGATACAACCAACGGTCGAAATCGTTCTCCACGCGGCCGCTGTCGATAATCACACTGACGCTATGGTCAATGTCATCATCGCTGCACGAAGCAAATGCCATTGCGCCTGCCAAGCAAGCGGCATAATATATATATTTCAGTTTCATAAGCTATCGCTATTAATTGGTTTCACTTATATCTTCATTTATCTCGGATTTGCCTCTGCACCGGCCGCAACCACTTCGGAAGGCAACTGGAGCGCACGCCGCAAGTCATCATAGCCCAATTTCTCATAGGACAGGACGGTAGATGCATCGCGCCCCAACACGCGGCGATAGACATCAATGCCCCAACGCTTCACATCGAACCACCGCATGCCTTCGTGGAGGAACGTGATGCGGCGAGCCTGCAAAATGCCATGAATGATACTTTCCTGTGTCTGATCCACCAAAGTGAAATCCGGATGAAGTTCTTTCTTTACCGTTGGAGTTTCCGGTGTGTAATAATTTAAATTCTTATAAAAGCTTTCGACATTCGCAACCGTCAAAGAAGTAAAAGACTTATCTGCCGTATTCATATAAGCAGCCGCCCAAGCATTCAAATCTTCCACCGCTTTGGCATAATTGGCTGCACCGCCCAGCAAAGCATAGGCTTCGGCACGGTTGAACAACACATCCTCTGATGTGAATGCCGGATACACCGAACGCGGATAACCCGTTTGTGCCACCGGGTCGGTATATTCCCACATTTCAGGATACTTGAACTGCACCACCTTGTTCACATTCGTGGCCTCGTAGATGCCAAACGTGAAATAAGCCAAGTTGTAAGTATTGCCCCAAGGACCATCAGACATTACCGTTTCCTCAGCCAAAGCGGATCCATGGTTGAAGCGGCAACACATGCCCCAACCGCCCCACACATAGTAGGCAGCAGAAACAGAGGTTTGCAGCATCAGGTTGGCATTTTCTTCGGCACTGATGTATTGGTTGCCATACACATCCGGGTCGGGCGAACCCAAATCGGCAAAGAAAGCCCAGTCGCGCAACATGCCTGCCGGATTGCTGCCCAACACCACATTGGCATATTTAATCACTTTGTTCAAACGCGCCTGCCCATCCTCTGCATCGCCACGATAGTAATACAAATAGAAACGGCTGGCAAAAGCATAGGCTGCATTGCGGTTGAAGTGGTATTTCGGCACATCCAGATAAGAATCGTCAATCAAGGGAAGCGCCGCTTCAATGTCGGCCGCAATGTTATCGTAAAGTTCCTTCAACGTTCCGCGCTCGTGGTCGGGATTCAATGTGGTTTCATTGGCTGTCATGTAAGGCAAGCCCAACTTGTTGGCAGGGTCGCCACCAGCACTGTAAGGCAGGCAGAACAAGTTGGCCAACATGAAATGAGCATAAGCCCGGCAAAGCAATGCTTCCGCCTTGTATTTGTCCAATTCCTGCCCGCCGCCCAATTCATCGATGGCTGCCAAAGCCGCGTTGGCCGTGGAAATAGCCGACCAATAACCGTTCCAAGCAAAATAAGGCCCGTCGTTGTCACGGTCCAATTCATTCTCCCACGTGGCCACTTGGTCATAAAAACGGTCGGTGTATGGATTGTTCTCACCGAAATCGTCCACATTGTCGGAGGACAACTCGGCTAAGATGCTGTACGTCCAATCCAAATAAGCACTTTTCAACAGAGACTCCACCTTCGCCTCCGTGTCGATTTCCGTACGGTTGTCCGTGGTCACGCTCAAAAAGTCATCGCAAGAAGCGGGAACAAGCAAGAAGATTCCCAAAACAACCGGCAATATTCTATTTTTTATCTTCATATCCATAAACATTCTAATCATTATAAACTGAAACGCAAAGTAAACGTGAACTGGCGCGGAACCGGAACAGCCACACCGCCTGCATTGAAGAATTCAGGGTCTTGGCCGTTCAGTTTCTTGTCAGCATAGATAAGGAACAGGTTCGTTCCCTGCGCTTTCAAGGAAAGAGCATTCAATCCCAGCTTGGAAGCCCATGCTTTCGGGAAATCATAGCCTAAAGAGATTTCCTTCATACGGATGAAATTGCCCTTCGCAATACGCTCGTCCGAATAGTTGTAAGCACTGTATGCATAGCGCAAGTTGGTGTCATCGCGCACCTGGCGTTGGGAAGCAATGACTGGGATGTTGGTGACATCTTCATCGCCCGGCACCATCCAACGGTTCTTGAATTCACGCGGCATCGCATCGAAATCCGAATATTCCTCATCAAAAGCATCCTGCATGCGCACCACGTTTCCGAACGAATACGTGATAAAGACATTCAGACGGAAACCTTTATACGTGAAGGTATTACCGAAAGACCCCACGTCCGTCGGGTCGGCATTGCCGGAATACACCAAATAGTCGGCATCGTAAGACTGGAAGTTGATGTCGCTGACCGTCAGCGTTCCATTTGTTTCATTGACGAATGTCGGCAGACCTTCTTCATTCAATCCCCGGAAATCATAGGAGAAGATACCGCGAACCGGGTAGCCTTCCATCGGGAGACCCACGCCCGACACACGGTCGATGGCACGCGAGGTGTTGTCCAAACGGGTCACCACATTGTGCGTGTGCGAATAGATGAAGTCAGTGGTCCAAGAGAAGTCCTTTGTCTTGATGTTCTGCGTGGACAAAGAGATTTCCACACCTTTAGATTTCATGTTGGCCACGTTGCCCATCTTCGTGATTTCACCTCCGTAACCCGGCGTATTGATGTAGCCAATCAAGTCGTAGTTGTTGCGGCGATACCAGTCCAACGTGAAGTTGATGCGGTTGTCAATGAATCCCATTTCAAAGCCCAAATTGAATTCTTTCTTTTTCTCATACGTCAAATCCTCGTTGGCATTTGAATAAATGGCCAAAGCCGTTTCCGTCAGGCTGGCAGACGGACGCCACAAATTGGTCGGCACGATAATCATCTCTGCGTTCGATACATCGGCAGGACCGCGGTCGGCCGTCAAGCTATAAGAAGCTTTTGCCGTGAAGTGGGACAGCACGGGACGGAACACATCGAAGAATTCTTCCTCGTGCGCGTTCCATGCACCGGAAATGTTCCATGTAGGCAACCAACGCGCGGAACGCGTCTTGCCCAATTTATTGGAACCTTCGTAGCGGATGGTCCCACTGATGGTATAAATGCCGTTATAAGAATACGTGCCGTTTGCAAAGAACGCGGCATTGCGGTAACGGGTGTGCGAAAGAGTGTAATAATCGGTGTTTTCCTCTGCACCTTTCTTGAACACTTCGTATGCATACGAAGGAGTCTCACCCAAATCGTACTGCATGCCCCAGCCACGGAACCAGTCTTGCGAACGGTCGGTGGCGTTGATTTCCATACCGCCAAAGAGGTTCAAGATATGAATGTCGTTATACACGTCATTGTAAGCAGCCGTTGCACGGAAGTCCGTGGACAACATGTCATAGTTGGTACGCTCATAGATACCGCCATTCGGCAACACGGTTATCGGCAACGCATACAAGTTGTCCGGGTCTTGGTAAAGGAAAGGGTTGGCATCGCGGATGGTGGAGTTGTCCATGGCGCGGTAAGCCATCGCTTGGTTGGAATTGTCCTTGATGTTGTGTTGGATGGAGTTGGATTGGTAGCGCACGGCACCCAAAGCAGAAAGTTCCACCTTTGTGATGGGCTTGTAGCGCAACTCGGCCTGATACTTCATGTCGATTACATTCAAATCCATATAATTGTTCTCCAACTCGTTGAAGATGTTGAACGGCGCATAATTCCGCTTGTAATATTCATTGGCATCCAACGTGCGCGACGTGTTGATGGCATATGAATACGGGTTGATGTCAAAGTCGCGCTTCACCTCGCCGGTCACCGGGTCGGTATCCTGCGCCAATGTGCCGGGGGCTTTCTGCTTACGGTAAGAAGCATTGGCCAGCATGTTGAATGTCAAATGCTTGGACAGATTATATGAAGTGTTGATGTTCGCCGTGTAACGGTTTACACTGCTTGACTTCGTCCATCCCGGATCGACCATCGCGCTCAGGGAAGCATAGAAAGAAGACTTGTCTGTACCCGAAGAAATGCTGACTGAATGGTTGTGCATCATCGCATTGCTGAACAATTCATCGAACCAATCCGTATTGCGGTATTCCGCCTTACGCAGATAAGCGTTGCGCGCCGCTTCCGTGTTGAGCAATGTGCTGTTGTTAATCATGTCGTACATCTTGCCATAAACACCGCTGATGCTGGCATTGGAAAGTTCCGCCATATTCAAGAAGCCTTTCTCTTTCAATTCCTGATAAACAGACATCTGGTCTTGTGAGTTCATGATGTTGAAATCAGAGTAACGCGGCTTCATGCGCGTGGTGAACTCGCCGGTATAACTGATGCGGCTGGTACCTGCCTTACCCTTCTTCGTCGTCACGACAATCACACCCGCCATGGCACGTGCGCCATAAATAGAAGTAGCGGAACCGTCCTTCAATATCTGGAAACTTTCAATGTCATCGGAGTTCAAACCAGCAATGGCCGAACTAATCAACGTGGTGGCATCACCTGAAGACAAGGCATCGGCATCTATCTCCACGGCATCTTCCATAATCACGCCATCCACCACCCACAACGGCTTGGAGGCACCATATATAGAAGTAGCACCACGCACACGAATCTTCGGCGCCGTACCGAAAGTTCCTGAAACGTTTTGCACGGACACACCGGCAGAACGCCCTTCCAACGAACGGCTGATATCCGTCATGCCGCCAATCAACGCCTTGTCAGCATCTACCTGCGTAGTAGCACCTGTAAAAAGCCGTTTATCTTGACGTTGCATGCCGGTCACCACCACTTCGTCCAGCACTTCCGTGTCACTTTGCAATTCTATATTCATGCTACGGGTGGAAGGGGTCAGTTCCTGGCTTTTCATTCCCACATAAGAAACGACAATCTTGTCGGTCCCGGCAGGAACCATCAACTGGAAATTACCATCTATGTCGGTCACCGTTCCGATGGCCGTATTCCCTTTTACCGTGACCGTGGCGCCAATCACCGGCTGGCCGTCTTCCGCAGAAGTCACCATGCCGCTCACCTTCATCTCTTGGGCATGGGCCACAGCCGAGACAAAGAAGAACAGCAAGAACGCACATAAACAATTCTTCATATTATGCTCTTGATTTATTTTAAATGAGTTTTTGTTAATTAATCACACGAGGGCAACTGTCAACAGGGGCGCACAGTTCCGCCAAACTGTTTTCGCGCATCATCCCCTTTGACGGTGCAAGCTGCTGAGACAATTTTAGAAACATCAGATTCCCCGATGGGAACAGGTTTTGAGGTCAAGGTTAAATTTTCCATACAAATACAATTTTTACAAGAATATCGATTACACTCTCTTTAAACGCCCTATTCCTAAAGCCGGATGCCCGCTTCCAACAGCGCCATCCCGCCTTTCAGCCATCCTGTAAAGCAAGGAATTTATTCACTTTACATTTTGATACCGGGCAAAGATAGATAAATTTACGGAAAAGAAACCATAAATTTGATATTTTTTATAGGGCAGGACAAAAATAAATAATAAACTCATATTTATAAGCATTCTAAAAGTGCAATCTCACTTATTTTGGGGCGTTTTTACGATAATCCCGCATTTCTATGTTAAAAAGACATTCCTGAAAGCGTTTCGGAAGCAAAAAACAAAATAAAATACTTCATTTTTGTTTGCTTGCATTTTGATTGCGCCCCAAAGCCATCTCGCCTTCCACCGCCCCCTCACGCGGGAAAGGGATGCCCCTGTTCCCTCCAAAAGCAATGTACTTCCGAACGGAGAAGGCACAAAAAAGGAGGGCCTCCCTCACGGGAAGCCCTCCTTCGAGTCTGATTTATGACTGCCTGATTTTTACAATTTAGGACCGGCAGCCACCAAAGCCTTGCCTGCCTCGTTGCCTTCGAACTTCGCAAAGTTCTTGATGAAACGGCCGGCCAAGTCTTTTGCCTTTTCTTCCCATTGGGCTGCATCGGCATACGTGTCGCGAGGATCCAGGATCTTCGGGTCAACACCCGGCAATTCTGTGGGAACCACAAAGTTGAAATACGGGATGACCTTCGTCGGCGCCTTGTCGATGGAGCCGTCCAGGATGGCATCGATGATGCCGCGCGTATCGCGGATGGAGATGCGCTTGCCGGTGCCGTTCCAGCCTGTATTCACCAAATACGCCTTCGCGCCCACACGTTCCATCTTCTTCACCAGTTCTTCGGCATATTTCGTCGGATGCAGGCTCAGGAAGGCTGCGCCGAAGCAAGCCGAGAATGTCGGGGTCGGCTCCGTGATGCCGCGCTCCGTGCCGGCCAGTTTCGCCGTGAAACCGGACAGGAAGTAGTATTTCGCTTGCTCGCTGTCCAAGATAGACACCGGGGGAAGCACGCCGAAAGCGTCCGCAGACAAGAAGATGACCTGATGCGCGTGAGGGCCTTTGGAAACCGGCTTCACAATATTGTTGATGTGATAAATCGGGTAAGACACGCGGGTGTTCTCCGTCACGCTCTTGTCGGCAAAGTCAATCTTGCCGTTGGCATCCACCGTGACGTTCTCCAGCAAAGCGTCACGCTTGATGGCATTGTAAATGTCCGGCTCGCTCTCTTTGTCGAGGTTGATGACCTTGGCGTAGCAGCCGCCTTCGTAGTTGAACACGCCCTCATCGTCCCATCCATGCTCGTCGTCGCCAATCAGCAGGCGTTTCGGGTCGGTGGACAATGTGGTCTTTCCCGTGCCGGACAAGCCGAAGAAGATGGCCGTGTCCGTTCCTTCCATGTTGGTGTTGGCAGAGCAGTGCATGGAAGCAATGCCACGGAGCGGGTTCAGGTAGTTCATGATGGAGAAAATGCCCTTCTTCATCTCGCCGCCGTACCAAGTGTTCAGGATGACCTGTTCGTTGGTCTTCAGGTTGAACACCGTGGCTGTCTCAGAGTTCAGCCCCAGTTCCTTGTAATTGTCCACCTTTGCCTTGGCCGCATTGAAGGAAACGAAGTCCGGCTCGCCGTAGTTGGCCAGTTCTTCCTCCGTGGGACGGATGAACATGTTCTTCACGAAGTGGGCCTGCCATGCCACCTCCATGATGAAGCGCACTTTCAGGCGAGTCGCAGGGTTTGCGCCGCAGAACGTGTCCATCACAAAGAGGCGTTTGCCACTCAGTTGCTTCACGGCTTTTGCCTTCAGGTCAGCCCATGCTTCTTCCGAGCAAGGCTTGTTGTCGTTCTTATATTCATCGGAAGTCCACCATACGGTGTCCCTGCTTGCTTCATTGTACACAAAGAATTTGTCTTTCGGCGAACGGCCCGTGTAAATGCCGGTCATCACGTTCACGGCGTCCAATTCTGTCACCTGGCCTTTCTCATACCCCTCCAAGCCGTCTTTCGTTTCTTCAGCGAACAACACTTCATAAGACGGGTTGTGAAGAATCTCCTTCACATCGGTAATCCCGTACTTGCTCAAATCTAAATTTGCCATTTTTACTTGATTTTTAGTCTAATACCTGTTGTTATCTCTATTTGCTATTTACTTTGCCTTGTAAATCGGGTGCAAAAATAATACATTCTTCGGAAAGAACCTGCCTATTAAAGAAATTTTTCCTTAATACACGTTCCTTTTATATTTCGTTTAACAATCGCATGCCGCCCGCAGGTTCCGCCGGCAGATGGAGGAGGGCGGCGGGCTGCATCCCGCCCGAAAGACAAGAATCTCCCGGAGAATGGATGCGGCCGCCCCAAATATGCGGACAAAATACAGGAACATCCGGCACATCCCTACAGAAGAATTCCCTGCACGATTAGTAATCGTCATCGTGTACGATTAGTAATCGTATTGCCTTACGATTAGTAATCGTGCAAAAACAGGCAGTGCGGGCCATGCGCTCCCTCATGGTGAAACATCATTACTTTCATGCATGAAAAAAGCCCGCCCCTTCGGAAGGGGCGGGCTTTGCCGCTATACCTTAATTATATATATGTTCAAAGGATGGACTTCACCGTTTCCAACATGCCCTTCTCTTGGATGGACTTCAGGTCGGCCACTACCATGTCTGTCAGGCCAGGAATGGCGTTCAGGTCCTCATTCCAGATGGACTTCTGAGCCAAAACGCCTTCTGCCACCTTGCGGATGTCGCCTGTAGCCCACAGGTCTTTCAGCAACTGCATGATTTCCGGCGCATCGTTGGGCACGATTTCCGCGCCGTCCTCGCGCTTGCCGCCCTTGTAGTAGGTGATGATGGCGGCCAAGCCCAACACCAGGCCTTTCGGCAGTTCGCCCTTGCGCTGCAGATAGGTCTTCAGGCCCGGAAGGTCGCGCGTCTCGTATTTCGGGAATGAGTTCAACATGATGCTGGTGACAGCGTGGTCCACAAACGGGTTGTTGAAGCGCTCCAACACGTCGCTGGCGAATTTCTCCAGTTCGTCTTTCGGCAGGTTCAGCGTTTCCATCAGCTCCTCGAACATGACTTTGTGGATGAACTTGCCGACCACGGGGTGCTGGCAAGCGTCGCGCACGATGTTGATGCCCGACAGGTAGGCCACCGGCGACAATACCGTGTGAGGGCCGTTCAGCAAAGTCACCTTCCTTTCATGGTAAGGCGCCTCGGAAGGCACGAAAAGCACATTCAGCCCAGCCTTGTCTGCGGGGAACTCCTTGGCTACTTCCTGCGGGGCCTCGATGACCCAAAGGTGGAAGAACTCGGCCTGCACCACCATGTTGTCGTCATATTGCAGCTTTTCCTTGATGGCGTCGATGTCCTTGCGCGGGAATCCCGGCACGATGCGGTCCACCAAAGTGGCATACACGCCGCAGGCTTCCTCGAACCATGCCTTGAAATCGTTGCCCAGGTTCCACAGGTCGATGTACTGGTAGATGGTCTCTTTCAGCTTATGCCCGTTCAGGAAAATCAATTCGCAGGGGAAGATAATCAATCCTTTCGTCTTGTCGCCGTTGAAGGTCTTGAAACGATGGTACAACAACTGGGTCAGCTTGCCCGGATAAGAAGAAGCGGGCGCGTCATCCAACTTGCAAGCGGGGTCGAAGGCAATGCCGGCCTCGGTGGTGTTGGAGATGACGAAACGCATTTCCGGCTGTTCGGCCAGCTTCATGAACTCGTCGTTTTGCGTGTAAGGATTCAAAGCACGGCTGATGACATCGATGCGGGTGAGGCTGTTCACCGGCTGGCCGTTGTCAAGCCCCTGCAGGTTGACGTGATACAAGCAGTCCTGCTTGTTCAACATGTCCACCATCCCCTTTTCAATCGGCTGCACGACAACCACGCTGCTATTAAAATCAGTCTTCTCATCCATGTTGAAGATAATCCAGTCCACAAAGGCGCGGAGGAAATTCCCTTCGCCAAACTGGATGATTCTTTCAGGACGTTGCACTTTCAATGCGGTTTCTTTGTTCAATGGTTTCATAATTATTAAAATTTAAATTAACGTATTCTTATCGGCCGCCTTTCTCTTTCAAGGACAAAGGCAAAAGCCCTCCAAATGCCAATCATTAAAATTTGCTACAAATTTACGAACTTATTTTGCTGTGACAAATAAATTGCTTATTTTCGTGTTCGATAACGGTTAATAAACTTAAATCTTATTGCTAATACCATTATTCCAATATACACAACATTCAATAATTAAAGCATTATGAAAAAATTTATGGATGAAAACTTCCTGCTGCAAACCGAAACTGCGCAGAAGTTGTTTCACGAGCATGCGGCAAAGATGCCCATCATCGACTATCACTGCCATCTCATCCCCAAAATGGTGGCCGACGACTACCAATTCAAGTCCATCACGGAAATCTGGCTGGGAGGCGACCATTACAAATGGCGTGCCATGCGCTCGAACGGCATCGATGAACGCTACTGCACCGGGAAAGACACGAGCGATTGGGAAAAGTTCGAGAAATGGGCAGAAACCGTGCCTTACACCTTCCGGAACCCGCTTTACCACTGGACGCACCTGGAACTGAAAACAGCCTTCGGCATCAATAAAATCCTGAATCCCAAAACCGCACGGGAAATCTTCGACGAATGCAACGAAAAGCTGCAAAAGCCGGAAATGTCGGCACGCAACCTGATGCGCCGTTACCACGTGGAAACCGTCTGCACGACCGATGACCCGGTGGATTCTTTGGAATACCACATCCAGACAAGAGAAAGCGGCTTTGAAATCAAAATGTTGCCGGCATGGCGCCCGGACAAGGCCATGGCCGTGGAAGTCCCGGCCAACTTCCGAGCCTATATCGAAAAACTGTCCGAAGTGAGCGGCGTGAAAATCTCGAAGTTCCAGGACGTAATCGATGCTTTGCGCAAACGCCATGACTTCTTCGCCGAACAAGGCTGCCGCCTCTCCGACCACGGCATCGAGGAATTCTATGCAGAAGACTACACGCAGGACGAAATCGACCGCATATTTAATAAGGTGTATGGCGGCACGGAACTGACAAAAGAAGAAATCCTGAAATACAAATCAGCCATGCTGATAGAATTTGCCATCATGGATTATGAGAAAGGATGGACGCAACAGTTCCACTACGGTGCCATCCGCGACAACAACACCAAGATGTTCAAACTGTTAGGCCCCGACACAGGCTTCGACTCCATCGGTGAATTCAACACGGCCAAAGCCATGTCGAAGTTCCTTGACAAGCTCAACACGCAAGGAAAACTGACAAAGACCATCCTGTACAACCTGAACCCTTGCGCCAACGAAGTGATTGCCACCATGCTGGGCAACTTCCAGGACGGCAGCGTGCCGGGCAAGATACAATTCGGTTCAGGATGGTGGTTCTTAGACCAAAAGGACGGGATGGAGAAACAAATGAACGCCCTCTCATTGCTGGGATTGTTGAGCCGGTTCGTAGGAATGCTGACCGACTCACGTTCGTTCCTCTCCTACCCGCGCCACGAATATTTCCGCCGCACGCTGTGCAACCTCTTGGGCAACGACATCGAGAACGGCGAAATACCAGTAGAAGAAATGGACCGCGTGAACCAAATGGTAGAGGACATCTGCTACTACAACGCAAAGAATTTCTTCAACTTCTAAATTCATCAACCGCAATAGGGATGGCAACAACTGCCATCCCTATTCGCATATCCCTGCCAATCCGACAACCTTTATCCGAAAAAGAACGTGGACATCATCAACCTCAGTACGCAAAACTCCATCTTAAGCCAATATCTCGCTGAAATCCGCAATAAAGACATACAGGCCGACCGGCTGCGGTTCAGGCGCAACATCGAACGCATCGGGGAAATCATGGCGTATGAAATCAGCAAAGCCTTCCGCTACCAACCCACGGAAATACAAACGCCACTGGGAACGGCCACCGTGCAGGTCCCGCAGGACAAGGTGGTGATTGCCACTATCCTAAGGGCAGGACTGCCCTTCCACCACGGTTTCCTCAACTATTTCGACCACGCGGAAAACGCATTTGTGTCGGCATACCGCCTGTACAAAGACCCACAACATTTCGACATCCACATCGAATACATCGCTTCGCCCAAGATAGACGGGAAAACATTGGTGCTTGTCGATCCGATGCTGGCTACGGGAAGCTCCATGGAACTGAGCTACCATGCCCTCAAGACCAAAGGCGTCCCCGCCTGCACGCACATCGCTTCCATCATCGCCAGCCAACCGGCCATCGAACACATCCGGAAAACATTCCCTTCCGCATCTACGCACGTGTGGTGCGCCGCCATCGACCCTGCCATCGACAACCATTCATACATCATTCCCGGATTAGGCGACGCAGGCGACTTGGCATACGGGGAAAAAGAATAATCTGCCGAAGACAAGCTGCCAGGCAACAAAAGGGCAGAGGAAGAAACACAAATGAATGCACATGAAAAAACCGCCAATCCCCTTCAAAAAGCGATTGGCGGTGAAGCAGTAGTCCCGCCGGGAATCGAACCCGGATCTAAAGTTTAGGAAACTTTTGTTCTATCCATTGAACTACAAGACCGCAGCCTGCGCTGAAAAACGAGGCAAAGGTAACCCTTTTTATCGATACGGCAAAGGGGTTGTTTAAAATCCTTTTCATGTTTTGTTAAATAACGAAAAACGATTAAACTTTCCATGCGCTTATCCATCTAATAAGCATCAAATAGAAAAGTGCAAAACATGAAAAAGTTTTTAATAGGTTTCTTGATACAAGCAATATGTCTCCACATATACGCGAATACGCCGGGCGACATCAAAGGGAAAATCATTGATGCCAATACGAAAGAAGCATTGGAGTTTGTGAACGTGAGGATGCAAAAGGCGGACGGCAGCGTGCAGGGAGCCATCACCAACCAACAAGGGGTGTTCCACATCGGCAACTTGACATCCGGCGAATACAACCTCATCATCTCCTACATGGGTTACAAGACCATTGAAAAGAAAATGACTGTCAACGCTTCGAACAACCACATCGACCTCAGCACCATCCTTCTTTCGGAAGACAGCCAAGTGCTGGGAGAAGTGGAAGTCATCGGGCAACAATCACAGATGAGATTTGAAATTGACAAAAAGGTGTTCAACGTGGCTCAAGACCTTTCCTCAACGGGAGGCACCGCCAGTGACATACTCAGCAACATCCCCTCGGTGGAAGTGGACAACGAAGGGGAAGTGTCGCTCAGAGGGAACTCCAGCGTGACCATCTGGATAAACGGGAAAGCATCCGGGCTTTCGGCGGACAACCGGGCGCAAATATTGGAACAAATGCCGGCAGAAAGCATTGAGAAAATTGAAGTCATCACCAACCCTTCCGCCAAATACAGCCCGGAAGGCACGGCCGGCATCATCAACATCGTGCTGAAAGAGGACAGGAAACCGGGATACTACGGCAGTGCGCAAATCGGCGCCGACACGGAAGGCGGATACAATGCCAGCGCCAACATCAATTACAGCAGCAGCAAATTAGACGCATACGCGAACATCGGATACAGGCACCGCCGCCGTGACGGCGGGGGATACACCAACCGCACCAACATCTCCCCGGAAGGGAACAACACCTACCTGAACCAAACATCAGAGAGCGAAAACAACGGGGACAACTTGTTCGCACGCATCGGGCTGACATACCATGCCACCTCGAAAGACCACCTTTCCATCAACGGCTTCGGCATGTTCGGCGGACGCAACAACAACAACACCATCAACTACACCAGCAACGTACCTGACTCGTACATCGCCAGCCAACGCATATCAGACGCAAGGAACAACATGAACGGCGGGAACGTGGAGTTGGGATACAAACATGACTTTTCAGAAAACAGCAATATCGATTTCACCCTCTCCTACAACAACTGGGGAATGAACAACTCCACGGACTACACACAGGAATCACAATATGCCGACGGTCATGAGACCCATTCCTACCAACAGCAGAACAATGACATCCGCAACCATAACTGGGAAGCGCAGCTGGACTACACCAACGCTTTCAACGAGAACCACAAACTGGAGGCCGGCTACAAAGGCACGTTCTCAAGGGAAGACAGCCCGGTGGAGACGTTCTCACGAATGAGTGAAACCGATCCTTGGCAGGAAGATGCTGACCTGTTCAACCGCTTCATCTACCATAAAAACATACATGCCCTCTATGCCGTCTATTCCAGCAAGATAGACAAACTGGGCATCCAGTTGGGGCTGAGAGGGGAATATTCGCAGACAAGGACAAAATCCTTGGCATACGGGCAGGGGAAAGGCGACCTTCCTTATTTCAACGATGACTATTTCAGCCTGTTCCCCAGCGTATTCCTGTCGTATGCACTGCCCAAGAACAATGAACTGCAAGTGAACTACACCCGCCGCATCTCACGCCCGTGGGGAGGGCAACTCAATTCGTTCACCAACATCTCCGACTCGGCCAACATCTCTTTCGGAAACCCTCTGCTGACACCCGAATTTTCAAACGCCTTTGAACTGAACTACATCAAAACATGGGAAGAACACATGCTGTCCTTCTCCGGCTATTACCGCTCCACCAACGACGTCATCCAGCGCATCCGTTTTTTGGAAGACAACATCATGAAGACGACCTTCGAAAACATCGCCAAGACACGGGCGGCAGGCGTGGAACTGGTCGGCAAGAATAAGCTGTTCGACTTCCTCGACCTCACCACGACGGTCAACCTTTACTATTCCAAGTTAGACGGGTTCAGCTACCTGCCGGAAGGGGCTTCACAGCCTGTCACCGGGGAAGCGGAGGAAGACTTCTCATGGAACGCCCGCATGATTGCCAACTTCATGTTGCCCTATTCCATCTCCCTGCAAGTGACCGGCAACTACAACTCGCAAAGGGTGGTGGCACAAGGCCGCCGGGAACCCAACTACTCCCTCGACGCAGGCATCCGGAAGTCATTCTTCGACCGCAAGCTGAGCATCAGCCTCAACGCAAGGGATATCCTTGACTCACGGAAATGGCGGACCATCACCAGCGGCGCAGGCTTCGAGCAAGACTCCAAGAACTGGAGAGGCGGCCGACGCATCGGGCTGACCGTCACGTACAGTTTCGGGAACATGAAGCTGAAGAACAACAATAAAGCCGATGCAGGCGGCGGGAGTGACAGCATGGGCGAAGGCATGGAAATGGACTTCTAATCAGCACATCGGAAGGACGGCTGGATGTCCACGTGGCAGTCTCCGGCCTTATCCCGTCAACCGGAGCAAAGCTAAACCTCTATGTTTCGCCCACTTTCAAATACCCGCCTGGCCCGGCTTTGCCGCCCCGGCAGGCCGTTCTTTTTGCCGCAAATATTTTGCAGATTCATTTTACTTTCCGACATTTGCGCGAAGGGAATGCAGGCACTCCCGTGCCGCCGCATCCCGGCAACCTATTTGAGTAATGAATAAAATGCAAAATTATGGCAGAAGAAATGAGGGTTAAAGAGTTAAAACATGTCGTAGTCCGTTTCTCCGGCGACTCTGGCGACGGGATGCAACTGGCTGGGAACATTTTCTCCAACGTGTCGGCATCCGTAGGCAACGACATCAGCACATTCCCGGATTATCCGGCAGACATCCGCGCCCCGCAAGGCAGCCTGAGCGGCGTTTCCGGATTCCAAGTACACATCGGGGCAGGCAAAGTGTTCACGCCGGGCGACAAATGCGATGTCTTAGTCGCCATGAACCCTGCCGCGCTGAAAACCCAATACAAGTTCTGCAAGCCGCAATCGCTCATCATCATCGACTCGGATTCTTTCGGGAAAAAAGACCTGGAGAAAGCCCTGTTCACGTTGGAGAACCCTTTCTCTGAACTCGGCATAAAAAACGAGGTCATCAACGTGCCTATCACGTCCATCTGCAAGGAGAGCCTCAAGGATTCGCCGCTTGACAACAAAGCCATCCTGAGGTGCAAGAACATGTTCGCATTAGGATTGGTGTGCTGGCTGTTCAACCGCGACATCGCCATCGCCGAAAAGATGCTCCGCGAGAAGTTTGCCAAAAAAACCTTGATAGCCGAAGCCAACATCAAAGTGCTGAACGACGGCTACAACTACGGAGCCAATACCCATGCCAGTACCTCGCTGACCTACAAGATAGAAAGCAAAGCCCCGAAACAAAAAGGCTTGTACACCGACATCAACGGCAACAAGGCCACAGCTTACGGGCTGATTGCTGCCGCCGAAAAGGCCGGGCTGGAACTATACCTCGGCTCCTACCCCATCACGCCCGCCACCGACATCCTGCACGAACTGGCCAAACACAAGTCATTAGGCGTGAAAACCGTTCAATGCGAAGACGAAATCGCAGGCTGTTCCTCCGCCATCGGTGCCGCCTTTGCAGGCGCACTGGCCGTGACCACCACCTCAGGACCCGGCATCTGCCTGAAAAGCGAAGCCATGAACCTCGCCGTCATCACGGAACTCCCCTTGGTCATCATCGATGTGCAACGCGGAGGCCCCTCCACCGGGCTGCCTACCAAATCGGAACAGACAGACCTCCTGCAAGTGCTTTTCGGCAGGAACGGCGAAAGCCCGATGCCCGTCATCGCCGCCACATCGCCCACCAACTGCTTCGACGCCGCCTATACCGCCGCCAAGATAGCATTGGAACACATGACCCCCGTCGTGCTGCTCACCGACGCCTTCATCGCCAACGGCTCTGCCGCATGGAGGCTTCCCGACCTGAATGAATACCCCGGCATCAAGCCTCCTTACGTGACACCCGGCATGGAAAGCACTTGGACGCCATTCCAACGCGACCCGGAAACGAAAGTACGCTACTGGGCGCGGCCCGGCACAAAAGGCTTCATGCACCGCATCGGCGGGTTGGAGAAAAGCAACGAAACCGGCGCCATCTCCACGGAACCGGAAAACCACCATCTCATGACATTGCTCCGCCAAGAAAAGGTAGCCAAAATAGCCGATTGCATCCCCGACGTGGAAGTGCAGGGCGACAAGGAGGCCGACCTGCTCGTCGTAGGCTTCGGCGGGACATACGGCCACCTGTACGCCGCCGTCGAAGAAATGGTGGAAGAAGGCAAGAAAGTGGCCTTGGCGCACTTCGAGTTCATTAACCCCCTGCCCAAAAACACCGCCGAAGTGCTGCGCCGCTACAAGAAAATAGTGGTGGCCGAGCAGAACATGGGGCAATTCGCCAACTACCTGCGGATGAAAGTGCCGGGACTTGCCGTCAGCCAGTACAACCAAGTGAAAGGCCAGCCTTTCGTGGAAGAAGAACTAATCAAAGCATTCACTAAACTATTGGAGGAATAACCATGAACGAACAGACCTCATATACAGCAGCAGATTACAAGGCAGGACAGCCCAGATGGTGTCCCGGATGCGGCGACCACGCCTTCCTCAACTCTTTCCATAAGGCATTGGCCGAACTGGGCGTGCCGCCGCACGAAATCGCTGTCATCTCCGGCATCGGATGCTCATCGCGGCTGCCTTACTACATGAACACCTACGGCATGCACACCATCCACGGGCGCGCTGCCGCCATCGCCACCGGCGCAAAGGTGGCCAACCCCGGACTCACCATCTGGCAAATCTCCGGCGATGGCGACGGGCTGGCCATCGGGGGCAACCACTTCATCCATGCCGTGCGCCGCAACATCGACATCAACATGGTGCTGCTCAACAACCGCATTTAC
>CALUIR010000002.1 GCA_944320785.1 uncultured Bacteroidaceae bacterium | reverse complement strand
TCCAATTGACCGGCTGATTCTGAATTGTATGTAGCCCTATAACATTATTCTTAAATCAATTCAAAACAGTTTCTTAGTCCTGAGGTACCGCCAAGCACCGCGCATATAAATAAGCGGGAACGGTTCACGCCTGAGCCGACGTGAACCTCCACCACTTATTCTCCTATGCTTCAAATTGGCGGTTTTCAGAACGGAGAATAAGGGCCGAAGCCCAATATCATGTCATGTAAAGGAATGGAAACGCTTTTCCGTTATCTATTTATATATAATAAGGTGCAGGAACAGGTGTCCGCCCCTGCGCCCAATTGCCCCTCGTCAACGGGCCACCTTGTGCGTGGCGATGATGCCGTTGGCCAGTTCCACGTGCATCAGGTAGATGCCCGAAGGCTGCGCCGAAAGGTCCACCGGGGCATCGCCCACCTTGCTGTACAGGCGCTTTCCCTGCAAGTCATAGACCTCGATGGAGAGGATGTCCTCCTCGCTCTGCGCCGTGAAGGTGCTGCCATGGGAAAGTATCCTCACCAACGGCTGCTGTGCGGCATGCACGGCAGAAATGCCGTCAGGCAACTGCCCTTCCTTCAGCCCTTGGAAGAACATCGACACGCGGATGTCGCCCTCCTGGTTCACGAACTCCGCCTCCGGCACCGAGACGCGCACGGTGTGCGTGCCTGCCTTCAGCGGGCCGAGGGGGATGACGCGGTTGTCAATCACGTCGCCCGGACACCAGTTGCTGAACGACTGCCACTCCTCGTCGCTCATCGTGTAATCGGGGCGGAAGATGCTCCCGTGGTTCACGCCGTGGTAGATGCCGTTCATCTGGGTGTTGTACTTGCGGAACGGCTCGCAGGAGGTGCGCCCCGGCTTGTAGGTCAGTTCCAGTTCGTCGTCCACATAGATGTAGTGCCACCGGCGGTTGTACTCCTCGCCCCCGGCGTTGGCACCGTGGCTGGAGGTGATGAGGACAATCTGCCCGTCAGCCACGTCCTCCGGCACCTCGAAGGTGTAGGTCTTCACCGTCTCGCCGAGCTGGTCGGTGGCCTGCTCATTGTAGTTGTTCAGGTTGTTGCCGATGTACTCCGGCTTCTTCATGACGATGGGCGCCAGCACGTTCTCCTCCGTCGGCCCCAAGGCGGGGGCGGAGGTCACGAAGTCCAGCGTGCCGAAAAACACGTCGTTGCGCCCCTCGCACCCGGCAATCTGCGTATTGGCGGCATAAGGCACGCCGAACAGTTCAAACTCCACCCAGTAATTGTACTGCTCCCGCAGGGCGGCATCGCGGAAAATATAGCTCACGTAGTCCATGCGGTAGGTGAAAGGGACGGTGTCCGGCTGCTTGTTCTTGTCCATGAAGGGAGTGATGAACCGCCCCAGTTCGATGCGCCGCTCCATGTTGAAAAGCGGGTCATAGGTCAGGCTGTCCTTGGGTATCAGGGCCAAGTTGATGTTGCCGATTCGGTCGTAATTGTCGCAGCACGCCCGTATCCACACGTTCATGGTGACCTCGCTGCCGAAGGCGTTGAGTTGCTCGTCGGTGAGTTTCACGGCATAAAGGTAGGTGTAGTTGCGCAGGATGCCGTCCTCGGCAAAGAGGTCTTTGTCAGGGTTGTCCTTCACCAGATAGCCATCGTAAAACACCACTTCGTCAAACAGCCGCATTGTGGTGGTTTCCTGTGCGTGGGCCGCGCACACGAACAGCACTGCCAACATCCCGGCAGTTGCCATGGCAAGGTTCTTGATTCGTCTCATATCCTATACATATTTAATATATTATTGCCTGTTGGCGCGTTTCCGCTCGTTCTCGTCCAATATGATTTTGCGCATGCGCATGCTCTTGGGGGTCACTTCCACATACTCGTCTTCCTTGATGTACTCCAAAGCTTCCTCCAAGGAGAAGATGACGGGCGGGATGATGCGTGCCTTGTCATCGGAACCAGACGCCCGCATGTTGGTGAGTTTCTTCGACTTGGTGACGTTCACCACCAAATCGTTCTCATGCACATGCTCGCCCACCACCTGGCCGGCATACACTTCGTCCTGCGGACTGATGAAGAAGCGTCCCCGGTCCTGCAACTTGTCTATGGCATAAGCAAAGGCCGTGCCGCCTTCCATGGCAATCATGGAACCGTTGGTGCGGCGTTCAATGTCGCCCTTGTAGGGCTGGTATTCCTTGAAACGGTGCGCCATGATAGCCTCTCCCTGGCTGGCGGTCAGCACATTGGTGCGCAGCCCGATGATTCCTCTCGATGGCATGTCGAACTCGATGTTCACACGGTCGCCTTGCGTCTCCATGGAAGTCAACTCTCCTTTGCGGCGGGTTACCATATCAATCATTTTGCTGGAGAACTCTTCCGGCACACTGATGGTCAGTTCCTCTATCGGCTCGCAACGCACTCCGTCTATTTCCTTGAATATCACTTGCGGCTGCCCCACCTGCAACTCATAACCCTCGCGGCGCATCGTCTCGATGAGGACGGACAAGTGCAGCACGCCACGCCCTGACACCACCCACTTGCCGTCTTCGTTCTCCGCCTTGCGCACCCGCAGCGCCAAGTTCTTGTCCAATTCCTTGGTGAGCCGTTCTTGGATGTGGCGCGATGTCACATACTTGCCTTCCCGCCCGAAGAAGGGGGAGTCGTTGATGGTAAACAACATGCTCATCGTCGGCTCATCAATGGCTATCGGAGGAAGCGGCTCCGGGTTCTCATAGTCGCAAATCGTGTCGCCTATCTCAAAGTTGTCAATACCCACAATGGCGCAGATATCACCAGAGGAGACCTCGGCAGCTTTCTTCCGTGCCATGCCCTCAAACACGTGCAGTTCTTTTATCTTCACCTTTGCCTGTGAACCGTCGCGCTTGGCCAAAGTCACGTTCATACCCTCTTTCAATGTGCCACGATGCACGCGCCCTACAGCTATGCGCCCAGTATAAGCAGAATAATCAAGAGAAGTGATGAGCATTTGTGGCGTGCCTTCCAACTGTTCCGGCGCAGGAATGTATTTCACGATAGCATCCAGCAACGGTTCGATGGTGCCGGTAGGCGTTTTCCAGTCCGTCCCCATCCAATTGTTTTTTGCCGAGCCGTAGAGAACAGGAAAATCCAACTGGTCTTCCGTGGCATTGAGGCTGAACATGAGGTCAAACACCATTTCATACACTTCCTCCGGGCGGCAGTTGGGTTTATCCACCTTGTTGACCACCACGATAGGCTTCAGCCCTATTTGGAGCGCCTTTTGCAGCACGAAGCGCGTCTGCGGCATCGGCCCTTCAAAAGCATCTACCAACAAGATGCAGCCGTCAGCCATGTTCAACACGCGCTCCACTTCGCCTCCAAAATCGGCGTGCCCCGGCGTGTCGATAATGTTAATCTTCGTCCCTTTATAATTGATGGAAACATTTTTTGAAAGGATGGTGATTCCGCGTTCCCGCTCCAAATCGTTGTTATCCAACATCAACTCACCTACGGCCTGATTCTCCCGGAACAGGTGTCCTGCCAGCATCATCTTGTCAACCAAAGTGGTCTTTCCATGGTCAACATGAGCTATAATCGCAATATTCCTAATATCCTGCATACAAACATCTTTTTTAACGGCACAAAGATAGGGGTTATTCGGGAGACTTGCCCCATATCAGAGACACAAAATGAGGGGCAGCATGCAAGGAAAGGCCGTCCAACACATTTCCGTACACAGGAATGCAATGTTTTTCTGCCCAAAATGTTGGCACATTGGAAAGAAATACCTACCTTTGCCGCGTTTTTACAATAACAGTTTAATCAAACATTTATGTATTTAGACGCAGCTAAGAAGCAAGAAATCTTCAGCAAGTACGGAAAGTCTAACACTGATACTGGGTCACCTGAATCCCAGATAGCATTGTTTTCATACCGTATTGCCCATTTGACCGAACATTTGAAGGCCAATAAGAAGGATTATAGCACGGAAAGATCACTGACGATGCTGGTAGGCAAACGCCGCCGTTTGCTCAACTACCTCAAAGACCGCGATATCGAAAGATACCGCAGCATTGTCAAAGAATTGGGCTTAAGAAAATAAGCACGGTTCCAACAAACGAACAAAAGGGGATACGCCTCGCAGGCATATCCCCTTTTTAGTTCCCGCCCCATGGCAAGAAGCCCTTGGCAGCAAGTGGCCTCCTTGGGCTTTTGCTGCCGGGGCAAATTTGGCAATGCCACTATTGTTTAACAATCTTGTGGCAGGTTGCCATGCCATCATCCACGCGGAGCATATAAACTCCTTCTGGAAGGGCTTCCAACGACAAAACATTGTCACCCGGAAGGAGTCCTGCCCGAAGCACATGCCTCCCGGCCATATCAAACACATCGGCTACGGAAACCTCTGAAGCTACTACATGCAAGATGTCTCCAGCAACCGGATTGGGATAAATTTTGGATGCATTCACCGCCTCATCGCCATCCATGCCGGTCGCCACAGGCTCCGTGACTTTGAAATGGATGCGCGGGGAAACCTCGTCATACGAATCATTGATGAAAAGAGCGCAGAAATAATCACCGGGCTTCAAGGTGCCGGCCTTAATGGTCACATCGCCGTCAGTTGCCCCATAGGTATAAAGGAATGCATCCAATTCATCCACGTTCGGGTCTTCACCTTCAGCGAACACACCCACCCAGTCTTTCGGCGTGCCAGGACCATCCTGGTAATGCACCACGATGTCCTCCTCGGTGGTATAAGATTCTTTGTCCGTTGAAACTGTCGAAATCATGTCGCCAACGGAGAAATAGAGGCGTTCACGCGGTTCAAAATATTCGCCTTTCAACAGATAGTTCACAAAGTAATAACCTTTCGGAAGGTCTTTCGTGAGGTTCAACGTCCCGCTGGTAGCCCCGTTGAGGTAGTCCCATGAATCAGACGTGTCGCTCGTGCCCGGCACTTCCCCCATGCGGTAGATACCAATCCAGTCACCGTCCATGCCGGGAGCGTTTGAATAAGCCACAGCGATGTCCTCGCCTTCAGCAAAAGACGTTTTCTCAAGCGAGAGTTGGATGTCCGGGCCTACATAGAACGGCAGGCGTTCCGTGATTTCCGTATAACCCTCATCCTCGAAAAGGACCGCATAATACTCGTTCACTTCATTAATGGTGAATGACATCGAGCCGGACTGGCCGGGAGTATAGTTCCAACGGTATGACAACACGCCTCCATTGGGAGTGTCGCCCTTGCGGTAGATGCCAATCCATGCGTTCTGCCCTTCAGGAGCGTATTGGTAATGCACAGTGACAGAAGTGCCGGGACGCACGGAATTGCTCTCCAACGAGATGGCTGGATCGCCATCCACGCTGCCTTCCACCGTGAAGCTGCACGGGTCTGACCATTCGGACCACTCCATGTTGGCATCACGGTAGCGCAAGCGGACATAATAAAGGCCGTTTTTCAATTTCCCGTTTTCCACCGTGAATTTGGTGATGTCGCGGTTTTCATTGAGGTCAATGGGGATGTGCAGCGGGTCGCCGGTTGATCCGTAAAGGTTTTCCACATCCGTGACGTATTCATAATCCACCACAGCAAAGTCGTCCGTGAACGAGAACTGGAACTGCACTGTGTTCAAAGGTTCGTCCGTGATTGTCTCGTAACTGCTCCCCTCGAAAGTGTAAGGCAAAGTAATGGTTTCCGGGATTTCCTTCACTTCCGGCTTCTCCGGCGCGGCCTTTCCCAATGTGCGGCTGAAGGAATCAATCAGGATGTTGTCCACCACCAATTCCTTGTTGCCAATGGCATAGCACTCCACTTTCATTTCCTTCTTTTCAAAATCAAATTCAAGTATCTGGTAGCCCCAGTAGTCAATCGTTTTCTGCACATCGGCGTAGTCTTTTTCAGATGACATGCCCCACATCTGGTCCCACGAAGCGGCTCCATTGATGATATGGTAGAGCGGCCATTCGGTCAACTGCCCGCGATGGTACAAATGGTGGTGGCCGCCATAGTTGAGCACATGCTTGGGAGTCTCGCACAAGATGGGCATGATTTCATTGCGCGCCCAAGCCGATATGTCGCCGATGTATTGCTCCGCTTGTATGGGGCGGTGGTTCACGCTGATGATGAAGTCCACGCTGTCGTCCGCTTTGGCGGCATCCACCACGCGGCGCACCCAGTCCTTTTGGGCAGAACCGGCATGCTCGGTGCTAAGCACGACGAAAAGGATACGCCCGGCCTGGTAAGCATAATAATTCTCTGTGCCGCTTTTGATGCCTTGGTAGGCAAGGCCTTCATAATGGAAGTGCGTGCTGTAGCGCTTCATGCCTGTGTCATTATAAGTATCATGATTGCCCACAGCGGTCATGATGGGCAGGCAAGGCGACACCTGCTGCGACTTGAAAAGATGGATTTGTTCGTACTGGTCCAACGAAGCCACGTCCACTTGGTCGCCGATGTTCATGATCATGTTGATGCTTTCAGTCATGTCACCGTTGTCGCCGTACTTTTCCATGACCTTACGCTGAGAAGCTTTCAACAGCCATTCGTATCCGCTGCGGCTCTTTATCTGGTGGTCGCCTTGGAGCAGGATGCGCATGGGCGTCTTGCTGCCTGCCTCAGGCATAGTGCGGAAGCGGTACACTTCGCTTTCTCCCCTGTCGCCGCTCACAGTCCGGTAATAATAGACGGTATTCGGTTCTAGCCCGGCAAGATGCACGGAGTGCCAATAATAAGGGAAATTGCTTTCCGACAAATCGTCCGTCGTGCCGGTTGCCGTTTCCGTGAGGGCATCCGCGCTCTTGCCGAAACGCACGGAAGGCTCTGTGGCAAAAGAGGTTTTCCAGCTAATCCATATCGAGTGGCTGCCCGCCGTTTGCAGATAAGGCTTGGTGATGTCCGCGTACTCGCCTGCCTTGGGCTCCACCGTAAGGCGGTGAGCCACCACTTGGTAACCGTCGCCGCCTTCCACGGGCGTGTAATAAATGTCTGCCTCCGTGCGTTCCATCCCGCCAATTTCCACAGATTCGCCCGGCGCTATCGTATAGTCCTTGAACTCTTTGACATAACGCGTGAAAGCCACGTCGGCATGCAACGTGTCGCGATGGCCATCGGCAAAAGTGCGCTCCACGCTTGCCTTGCTGTCGCGGGCCAACCAAGTGGAAGTGATTTCCGCCACGTTCGTGCCTTGTCCTTTGGTGACGCGGCAACCGTCAGGGGCCTGCCAATGGTAAGCCGTCACGGCGGCATCCGCCGCAACGCTGAATGTCCTTGTCTCGTCTATTTTCATGGCGCTTGCGCCCTCAATGGAAGGCGTTTGCCCGGCCACTTGCCCGCTGGCTGCCATCAAAAGGAGAAGCAGGCTCAAATCCCGTTTTTTCATACTTAATTTATTTGTAATGGTTAAATTTCCGGGCGCAAAAGTAGAACCGCCAATTTACGTCCGTGCTAAAGCGTGTTTAAGATGCGGTTACGCCCCGGTTAAGGAAGCATTACAACACGCTGGGAAAACTCCCCCTTCCCCGCTCACTCCTTTCATCTGCCCGCATGAAAAGTCCCAGACAGCCTCATGGAAAGTTCATCTTTAGGCTAAGGACATATATCCTTAGGCTAAGGATATGCATCTTTAACCTAAGGATGTGTATCTTTAGGCTAAAGATAAAGAAGTTGCCCGTGCAAACGGCGCTTCCTGCACGGCTGAACAGGACTTTCCTCCTGCACAAGCCGAAGAATTTGCCCCGCCCCCCTGCCCAGCTTCCAAGAAAAAACGTATCTTTGCGCATGCACTCGAAAATAACAGAACGGACATGGAAGGACTGAACTTCAAACCTCAAGAGGAAGCCACATACACGGAGGACAACATCCGCCACTTGGATGACATGGAACATATCCGCCTCCGTTCAGGCATGTACATCGGACGGCTTGGCGACGGTTCGCAAAGCGACGACGGCATCTACGTGCTGCTGAAAGAAGTGATGGACAACAGCATCGACGAGTTCAAGATGAACGCAGGGAAAAAAATCGAGGTGCGCATCGAAGACAACCTGCGCGTCAGCGTGCGCGACTACGGACGAGGCATCCCCCAAGGCAAGCTCATCGACGCGGTAAGCAAGCTGAACACCGGCGGGAAGTACGACAGCAAGGCTTTCAAGAAAAGCGTGGGGCTGAACGGAGTGGGCATCAAGGCGGTCAATGCGTTGAGCAGCCGCTTCGAGGCACGCAGCTACCGCGACGGGCGCGTGCGCACCGTCATCTTCAAGCGCGGCGTGCTGCAGAGCGACACCACCGAAGATTCCGGCGAAGAAACCGGCACATACATCTTTTTTGAGCCGGACAACACGCTGTTCCTCAATTACGCCTTCCAGAACCCGTTCGTGGAGACCCTGTTGCGCAACTACACGTACCTGAACACAGGCCTGTCCATCCTCTACAACGGGCAACGCATCCTCTCCCGCAACGGGCTGGAGGACCTGCTCAAAGACAACATGACCAGCGAAGGGCTGTATGACATTGTACACCTGAAGGGAGAGGACATCGAAATCGCCTTCACCCACACCAGCCAGTACGGCGAAGAATACTACTCCTTCGTCAACGGGCAGCACACCACGCAGGGAGGCACCCACCAAAGCGCCCTAAAGGAACACTTGGCACGCACCATCAAGGAATTCTACAACAAGAACTTTGAGTACGGCGACATACGCAACGGCATCGTGGCCGCCATCGCCATCAACGTGGAAGAACCCCAGTTCGAAGGACAAACCAAAACAAAATTGGGCAGCAACAACATGTGGCCTGCCGTGCCGCAGGAAAACAAGCCCGCAGGCCCCACGGTGAACAAGTACGTGGGCGACTTCATCAAGACAGAAGTGGACAACTTCCTGCACAAGAACCCGCTCATCGCCGACGTGATGCTGCAAAAGATACAGGACTCCGAACGCGAGCGCAAAGCCATCGCAGGCGTGACTAAGATAGCCCGCGAACGTGCCAAGAAGGTGAACCTCCACAACCGCAAGCTGCGCGACTGCCGCATCCACTTGAACGACCCCAAGGGCGACCGGCAGGAAGAATCATGCATCTTCATCACCGAAGGCGACTCGGCCAGCGGATCCATCACCAAAAGCCGCGACGTGAACACACAAGCCGTGTTCAGCCTGCGCGGGAAACCCCTGAACAGTTACGGCCTGACCAAAAAGGTGGTCTATGAAAACGAGGAGTTCAACCTCCTGCAAGCAGCGCTCAACATCGAAGACGGCATCGACGGCCTGCGCTACAACAAAGTCATCGTGGCCACCGATGCCGACGTGGACGGCATGCACATCCGCCTGCTCATGATTACCTTCTTCCTCCAATTCTTCCCCGACCTTATCAAGAAAGGGCATGTTTACATCCTGCAAACGCCCCTCTTCCGCGTCCGCAACAAAAAAGAGACCATCTACTGCTACTCGGAAGAAGAACGCACGGCCGCCATCGCCAAGCTCAGCCCCAATCCCGAAATCACCCGGTTCAAAGGACTGGGCGAAATATCCCCCGATGAGTTCAAACATTTCATCGGGAAAGACATCCGCCTGGAACAGGTGACCTTGCGCAAGAACGACCTTGTGAAAGGACTTCTGGAATTCTACATGGGCAAGAACACCATGGAAAGGCAGAACTTCATCATCGACAACCTAATCATCGAAGAAGATGTGGCATGAACAACCGATAACCCCGTCCCCGACGCTGAAGCGCGCCATCTTCCCCGGCACGTTCGACCCCTTCACCACCGGCCACCATTCCATCGTGAGGCGAGCCCTCACTTTCATGGACGAAATCATCATCGGCATTGGCATCAACGAAAACAAGAAGACGTACTTCACCACCGAGAAACGCATCGAAATGGCACAGGAACTCTACAAAGACGAAAAGCGGGTCACCGTGAAAGCCTACAACTGCCTCACCGTGGACTTCGCCCGGCAGCAGCAAGCCGGCTTCATCATCCGGGGCATCCGCACTGTGAAAGACTTTGAATACGAGGAGACCATCGCCGACATCAACCGCAAACTGGCCGGCGTGGAAACCATCCTGCTCTTCACAGAGCCGGAACTCACCTGCGTCAGTTCCACCATCGTCCGCGAACTGCTTTCCTACGGCAAGGACGTGAGCCGCTTCATCCCCGAAGGCATGCACCTCTAATTCCACAGCCGCCCCATGAGAAAGCTGCTCATCCTGCTCGCCTGCCTCTCCGCCGCCCTCGCCCATGCACAGAAGGACCTGCCGTGGCGCAAGCTCCAGATGGCGGAATTTGCCATCGCAAGCCTCTATGTGGACTCCGTGGATGAGGACAAGCTGGTGGAAGAAGCCATCATCCGCATGCTTGCCACCTTAGACCCCCATTCCCTCTATTCCAGCCCGGAAGAAGTGCGGCAACTGAACGAACCGCTGCAAGGCAACTTTGAAGGCATCGGCATCCAATACAATATGCTGCAAGACACCCTGTTCGTCATACAGACCATTGCGGGAGGCCCGTCGGAGAAAGCCGGGATACTGCCGGGCGACCGCATCGTCATGGCCAACGACACGTCCATTGCTGGCGTGAAGATGGCCACAGAGGAAATCATGCGCCGCCTGCGGGGACCGAAAGGAAGCAAGGTGAACCTGAAGGTGAAAAGGCCGGGCAGCAAAGCCCTCCTTTCCTTCACCGTGAAGCGCGGCCGCATCCCCATCCACAGCATCGATGCCGCCTACCTCATCCAAGAAGGCACAGGCTACATCCGCCTCAACCGTTTCGCTTCCACCACCCCGAAGGAGTTCTCCAAAGCCCTTTCGCAACTTCAGGAAGAAGGCATGGAAAGCCTCATCCTCGACCTCCGAGGCAATGGCGGCGGCTACCTGGGCACCGCCATCGACATCGCCAACGAATTCCTCGACAGCCGCCAAATGATTGTCTATACCGAAGGCAGGGAAAGCCCAAAGAAAGAGTTCCACGCAAAAGGGAACGGCCGGTTCCGCAAGGGCAGGCTCGCCGTGCTTATCGACGAATATTCGGCTTCCGCCAGCGAAATCGTGGCAGGCGCGTTGCAGGATTGGGACAGAGCCGTCATCATAGGCAGGCGTTCTTTCGGCAAAGGATTGGTGCAACGACCCGTCAACTTGCCCGACGGCTCCATGATACGCCTCACCGTGGCACGCTACTACACACCGGCAGGACGGTGCATCCAGAAGCCCTACGCCGACGCAAAGGACTACGGCAACGACCTCACGAACCGCCTCCGGCACGGGGAACTGGCCCATGCCGACAGCATACACCTCGCCGATTCCCTCCAATATGCCACCCTGAAACGGAGGCGCACCGTGCATGGAGGCGGAGGCATCATGCCGGACTGCTTCATCCCTCTCGACACCACTTCCTTTACGCCTTACTACCGCCAACTCCGCGACAAAGGCATATTGCTGCAAACCTATGTGGAACAATGGGAGCAGCATCGGAAGGAATGGCAGGATGAATACCCGGATGCCCGTTCCTACATCGCTTCGTTCGAGGTGCCTGCCGACATGCTCCGCCGCCTGGTACAGAAAGGCGAGGAGAACGGCATCCCTTTCCGGGAAGAGGACTACCTGTTGTCCCTCCCCCTCATCCAACAACAACTGAAGGCTCTCATCGCAAGAGACCTTTGGGACATGGAGGCTTACTTCCAAGTCATCAACCAGACGGATGACGCCATCTCCAAAGCCTTGGAACTGTTCGGCAGGGAAGACGTGTTGCCTGCCGCCCCATAAAAGCCCAACGCCATGCACATCCCGCCGGAAACCCAACGCTTCATCCGCGAACACCAGCAAGACAACGTGCTGCAACTGGCCTTGCAGGCCGGCAAGCATCCCGGCGTGGACATGCCTTTCGCCCTGCAGCAAATCGCAGGAAGGCAACTGGCCGCCGCCAAGATTCCCTCGTGGCATGCCTGCGAGGACATTCTCTACCCCCCGCACCTGTCATTGGAGCAATGCTCCTCCGAAGCCACGGCACGCTACAAAGCCTCCCTCGTCCAGGGCGACACGTTGGCAGACCTGACGGGAGGCTTCGGGGTGGACTGCGCGTTCATGGCGCAACGCTTCACGCAAGCCACCTACATAGAGGAGCAAACCCACCTGTGCGGCCTTGCTCACCACAACTTCCACGCCCTTGGCCTCCGCCACATCACGGTCGTCAATGGCAATGGCATAGACTACTTGAAGCAAATGCCGCACGCCGACTGCATCTTCATCGACCCTTCCCGGCGCGACACGCACGGCAGAAAAACCGTGGCCATCTCCGACTGCCGCCCCGACTTGGAGGCAATTCTTCCTTTGCTGCACGGGAAAGCTTCCGTAACGCTTGCCAAACTGTCGCCCATGCTCGACGTGTCGCAAGTCCTGTCCCGCCTGTCGCCTGTCAGCGACATCCACATATTGGCTGTCAACAACGAATGCAAGGAACTGCTGGCCCTGCTCCGCCCTCCCGGCTGGCAGGCGGCCACACGCATCCATGCCGTACACATCGAAAAAGAGGAGCCACCCGGCATCTTTTCCTTTACCCGCGAAGAAGAACAGGATGCCGACTGCCCCTATGCGGAAGAAGTGCGCCGGTTCGTTTACGAGCCTAACGCCGCCCTCCTGAAAGCCGGTGCCTACAAATGCGTGGCGCAACGTTACGGCTTGGAGAAACTCCACCCCAACAGCCACCTCTACACCGGCAACAATCTGCGGAAGGATTTCCCCGGCAGGGCATTCATCTGCATGGCGCAACTGCCGTTCAAAGGGAAGGAACTGAAGGCGCAACTCCGCGATTTGAGCCAAGCCAACATCTCTGTCCGCAACTTTCCCCTCTCTGTCGATGAAATCCGAAAAAAGACCCGCCTGAAGGAAGGCGGCGCCACCTATCTGCTGGCCACCACCCTGAGGGATGGAAGGAAGGTATTGCTGCGATGCGAAAAGGCGCAATAAGAGTTGCCCTCCGGCGATGTCACATCGGCGGAGGGCAGAGAGTGTGTATTTGCAAGTATCTGTATTCTTAATTAACGTGAGTTCGATATAAAGAGTGAAATTATTTCTTTGGAAATTAGGAACATAGCGATAAAAGCATTAAATTTATAGTGTCCAATTATAACATTTAAGCGATTACCACTATGTTCTCAGAGGCTAAAGTTACGGAGATTTATTGTATGGCAGATGATTTTTGCAAGGAATTTGCCAAAGCACAGAGTGAATATATGATTGAAGACAAGAACCACAAACACCGGAACAAACCAAACCGGATGAGCGATGCGGAAATCATGGTCATCCTAATCCTGTTCCACTCTGGATGTTTCCGATGTTTCAAGCATTATTACAATGAATATGTCTGCAAGCATCTGACGCACCTTTTTCCCAAGCGTGTGTCCTATAACCGTTTTGTGGAATTGGAGAAGGAAGTCCTGTTGCAGCTGACCGTTTTCATCAAGGAGGTCTTGCCGGGTACTTGTACCGGCATCAGCTTTGTGGATTCCACCCCGTTGCGTGCATGCCGGAACCAGCGCATATTGATTCACAAGACTTTTGAGGGGCTTGCGGAGCGTGGGAAATGTTCCATGGGATGGTTCTTCGGCTTCAAACTGCATCTGATCATCAACGACAAAGGGGAAATCCTCAATTTTGTGTTCACGCCGGGAAATGTGGACGACCGTGAGCCGTTGAAACAGAAAAAGTTCCTGAAGAACATAAAGGGCAAGCTCTGTGCGGACAAAGGATACATCGGGCAGGCTTTGTTCGAGAACCTTTTCCTTAACGGCATACAGTTGATAACCAAAGTGAAGAACAACATGAAAAATTCCCTGATGAGCGTAGCGGAGAAAATCCTGTTGAGAAAACGGGCTTTAATAGAAACGGTCAATGATGAGTTGAAGAATATTGCACAAATTGAACACTCCAGACACCGTTCTTTCAACAACTTCATCGCCAATTCGCTCTCAGCCATTGCCGCATACTGCTTCTTTGAAAAGAAGCCCGCCATTGACATATGTTTTGTCAAAGACGGGCAACTTACCATGTTTTGATTTATATCGAACTCACGTTAATTTTAGAATGCATACCCTAACACAAAACCCAAAGAAAATGTACGGTCACGCACCCATGCATCTGCAATACTCTTATAAACTTTATTAAAAGTCCAAGGGTAGCAGAAATTCAATCCAAACTGAAATTTACCCAACTCGTAATATCCCCCACAAACACAATCCATCCCATAAATCACATCCGCTCCATTTCCTTGTGCAATAGGAGACAATTCCGAATCAGAACAAATGAAATGTGTATTCAATTTCACACCCAAATTAGGACCTGCCCCTGCATACACCGTCCAACGGCCTTCCGCATATTTGAAACGGAACAAGGTGTTCATTGTCAAATAACGAAAACGGAGGTCAATGGATTCCATGGATACCAAATCTCCAAATGCATCCATGTATGGAACCTCTTCACACCCGCCTTTACTTACAAGCCCTATATTGCTGGAGAGGTCAAACCATCTCCTTTCGCAATAATCCATTCCAATAGAAAACTGGTAAGACAAGATTCTTTTACCATACAAATTTCCTGTCAAAGCGGAAAAGGCAATGCCATTCTCCACTTTGACAGTCTGTGCCGCACCAACTGATGCTATCAACAAACAAATGACAAACAAACAGGATTTCTTAAGTGCGTCCATCTTTCTGCAATAAACAAATCACCACGAAAGCACAAACCTCAACACCACATCATTAGGGTTGATTGGTAAATACTGAGGATAGCTGCTACCACCTCCCATATCCGATTTTACTTCATAACAAAATGACTTAACATCCATATAAGTCCTGTCAGAAACTGTTACCTTCGTATAAGACATATCTCTCGTTTGCGGATTACCAGGCGTTTGACCTGACCATCCAGCCTGAGAAAGATCTGGTATGAAATTAAACGTTTCCACTGGAGTTGGCATTCTTGCACTAATCAACCAACGATCGCAAATATAATAACCCGCAGGAATCAAATTCTCTCCGCCACTGCTAAATCCCTGCTGATAGTTTGACATCACAACCACAGGTATTCCATATAATTCATATTGCCTGCTTGTTGAAGACAAATAGGTGACAACAGCATAAGGTTCTGCCCCATCAACACTCCTTGTTGGCATATTGGGATTATACTCAGCCAACCATATCGTATCCTGCTTCAATTCAGTATTGACCTGCATGATATCCGCTTGGAAATCGTCTTGCGAGCAAGCTGAAAAAAACATCAGCAATGCCACGAAAGGGAAAAACATTCTTTTCATAATCATAAAGCAATTATTTATTAATTTAACTGATAATAATGCAGCCTTTCCTTTTGAGAACCGCTACCTTTGCAATCGCTGATGTTACAAGAAGTAACGATTCCAATCGGCAGGACGGGCGAAAAGGCACTTTCCCATGTTCCTGCCGGTTCAGCTTCTATACCTTATCATATATAAGGCGCGGCTGCAACGCCAAACCGACAAATGCGGTGCAGCCTAACAAGGTGAAGTTGTTCTTCCCTAAATGAAACAAATCTTTCATCAGTCAATTTGTTTTGGTTTATAATCATTCGCTTCCTGAGACATTCTTCGGAAGCATTTTTCAATTCTTCTCGCAATGCTGCGCCACAAATATAAAAGGACTTTTTGTTCCCGCAAGCGTTTATCCCGTTACAAATCCGGCCTTAAGCGTTACAAATGCGTGGCATTTCCATCGAAAAGCGTAGCAAAAACGTAGCAAGTGGAAAAATTGTTCTCCTTTTGTGGAAGATTTGTTTTTCAATCTTCTTCCTTCAAGAAAGAGCCTTCCGCCTCATTGCCATCGGCATCGAAGAAAAGGATTTCATAACGCCCGTCTTGGCAAGGGGAAAGGTCCACTTGCACGGAGCGGGCAGCGGGCGTGGTGAACCATTCGTTGTAAACCACTCCGTCGGGTCCCGACACCGAAACATTCACATCCTTCACCCGCTCCCTGAAATGGATGCCCAGCAGGCTGCGGTCAATGTCCACGTCCACAGGGATTTCAAATTCTTTCCCAGTATCTTTTTTATGCTTATATTCAAGCGGAATCACATCATCTGCCATTCCAGTTCCCGATGCAAGCAACAAAGCCATGCAAAAAATCATTCGTTTGTTTTTCATGTCATCAAATTTAAATTAAACAATTCGTTTTCGATTTCGTTTTCCGCAAATGTAGGGGATTGCTCCAAGAAAAACAGGGGACAAGAGGGGGACATATACATCTTTTAACGCATTGCAATCAACTGTGAAACAGATTGATGCATATTATTGTTAAAAATTTTAAGGGACATTCGGTCACGAACCCCAGAATTATACACTTACGAAAGGAAAAAAGCATCAAAAGCTTTCCAAGAAACTTTCAACGGACACGCCTTGTTCAAGCCCCAGTTTTTCATGCTTGATGCGGTACTTCCGTTTCTTCAAGGCATCGTCGCTCATGCCTAACAAGATGGCAACGTCGCGGTTCTTCACGTTTATCTTCAGCAGGCAGCACAGGCAAAGGTCGTCACCGGACAAAACCTGGAACTTTTCTTGCAACCGTTTCACGAAATTGTCGTAACAAAGGTCCACGATTTCCATCAAATCCGCAACCTGCGCGGCGGACAGTTTCAAATTCCCGGCATTCTTTTCTTTCTCGGCGATGGCCATCCCGTTTACCTTCTTGATGTGCCGGAGGGCATCGTTCATCACCAACACCTTCGCCTGCAAGCGGCTTTCCTTTTCCGTGCGCAGGACAAGCTCGCTGGCGGCCTGCTGCAATTGGCTGAGGCTTTCGTCCAATTGCCGGTCCTTCTCGCGGAGAATGGCCTCTTTCTTCCGGCTTCTCACATTATATAAATAATAAATAGCAAAAAGTATCACTACGAATGCAACGGCAAAGGCCAATAACAAGATGCCCTGCCGCTGGTTTTTTGCCTTCAAAAGGTTGTTCTCGTTCTGCATCTTCGCGTAATCGTACTTCTTTTGCAAGGCCATCAGTTGGTTGCGCCTCTCGGTTTCCTGTATCGTGTCTTTATAGGCGGCATAGAGGCGCATGGATTCCAATGCCGCCGGGTAATTGCCTTCCTGTTCTTCCACTTTTGACAAATAATAATGGTAGCCAGCAATATTGTACATCCCATCCAAATGTCCGACCTCTTTAGCCAAATCAATATAAAAGCGTGCAGAATCAGCCTGCCCCATCGTTATAAAGATGCTGCTTTTCAAAGCATAAACAGTTTTCAATGCAGCATGGTCTTTTTTAACCGCCACGCTGTCGGCATACGCCAAAGCTTCCGCCAACCGGCCTTCCTGCTCCAAAGCCACGCCCATGTTCTGGTAAGCGGTGGAAAGCTTGTTGCCGTCATGCGCCCGCTTCGACAGGCAGATGGCTTCACCCGCCCGCAGCTTGGCTGACGCGTAGTCTTTGTCCAAGATATGGCACCACGTGATGCGGTTGAGCGTATAAATGACGCTGGCGGTGTCTTTCAGCAGACTGCCATGCCTCAACGATTCTTTAAACATGGCAATAGCTTCACTGTAAGGCTTTTCTTTTTGCAAGAGGTCGCCCCAATAAAAATAAAGAAGGTCGCACAACTTATGGTCGTTGCATTCCGAAGCCGCATCTCCTGCTTGCTGATAACAGTTCAATGCCTGCCGATAATCATTTGCGTCATGGCAAACTCTCCCTTCGTAGAACAGGCTCCATGCATAATGCAAGGGGTCGCCCGCCGTGGCGTAGTGCCGCGTGGCGATGCGGATGAGGGAGTCGTTCTCCACGGGGAGGCCGTTCTTGTAGCAAGCCTGCGTCATCAGCAGGGCATAGAGGGCTTCGTTCTCCCCCATGAGCCACTGCGGGCGGCGCAATTGTTGCAGCGTGTGCAAGGCGCTGTCGGGACGCGCCTGCATCAACACTTCGGCACGCGCCAGCAAGCGGCGGGGACGCGCATAGGCGAACTGCCAGCACACTATCCCTGCCACCGCCAGCAACAGCACGGCGGAAACGGCGATCTTTATATGTTTTTGCGTAAAATGCATAGCGCAAAAGTAAGAAATTTCTCAGAGTTGACAAGGAAACTTGTTAACAAGTTGACGAGAAGATTCCAGCATTCAGATTCCAGATTCCAAGATCCAGTCCCGGCAGATTTGCAACCAGCCGGAAAAACACTTCGCATTTTTCAGGCTGGAAAAGGCCTTATCATAGGGAACAAAGTAACAAGGTTTCCACTATCTTTGCAGCCTGCAAGACTAAACGCACCGAAAATGGACGATTATCGGATAGAACCTTACACGGAAGCCCGGAAAGAGGAATGGGATGCCTTCGTGGAAAAAGCGCGGAACGCCACGTTCCTGTTCAAGCGCGGCTACATGGACTACCACGCCGACCGCTTCCGGGACCACTCGCTGATGGTGTACCGCAAAGGGAAACTCTATGCGTTGCTGCCCGCCAACCGCCGGGGCGACACGCTGCACTCCCACCAAGGCTTGACCTACGGCGGGCTGGTGATGTCGGAAAAAACGACAGCTTCGGGCGTGATGGACGCTTTCCGCGCCATCCACGAATGCCTGAAGGCGGAGGGCATCCGCAAAGTGGTGTACAAGGCGTTGCCGTGCATCTACCACCGCATGCCGTCGCAGGAGGATTTGTATGCCCTGTTCCGCCTGACCAACGCCCGCCTCATCGGGCGCAGCCTCTCGTCCACCCTGTGCCAGGAAAGCAAGCCGCGCTTCGCCGAATCCCGCAAATCGGGCATCCGGAAGGCAACGGCCCGCGCCGTCACCATCCGCCAGAGCGACGACTACGCCGCATTCTGGGAGATACTGGAAGCCAACCTCAGGCAGAAATACGGGGTGGCGCCCGTGCATACCTTGGAGGAAATCCGGCTGCTGGCCGCGAGGTTCCCGGAAAACATCCGGCTGCACTTGGCCTGCCAAGGGGAAAAAACGCTGGGGGGAACGGTGATGTACCTGGCCGGACGGGTGGCCCACACCCAATACATCTCTGCCAGCCCCGAAGGCAAGGCGGCGGGCGCACTGGACCTCCTGTTCGACACGCTCATCAACCGCGAATATGCCGACGTGCCGGTGTTCGACTTCGGCTCCTCCACCGAGGACATGGGCCGCTACCTCAACGAATCCCTCCTCTTCCAGAAAGAAAACTTCGGCGGGCGCGGCATGGTGTATGACGTTTACGAATACGACCTCTGACAGCGGAAGCCGCGAGATTCTGCGCTGCCGCCACCCATTCTTTCGCATTTTCATTACAAAAACCATCACCTCCCCTCCCAAGGGAAGCGGAAACCTTCCCAAGGTTTTCCCTGCCCCATTGAGAACTTTTCCCTATACGATTACTAATCGTCAACGTGTACGATTACTAATCGTATCGCCTGACGATTAGTAATCGTATGGAAAACCTATTGTGAAGCCTGCAAAACTTCACCGAAAAGGCATGCCGCATTTCCCGATGGCACGCATCCGCAAAAAAGGTAATTTTTCGTTATGAAACAAGGGAAACGAAGGGGCAATCCGGCACCATCCCCAATGCCCGCCCCGGCCCTCTGCCCGAAAATCCTTGCAAAAATTGCGTTTCACCGCGCCAAGGGAGCCGCTTTTTTGCAAAGAAGCGTTATATTTGCAAACAAAATACAACAAAATGGCCATCACGATAAAGAAAGTGGAAACGAGAAAGGACCTGGATGCCTTCATCCGGTTCACCAACCGGCTTTACAAAGGCAATGCTTTTTTTGTTCCCAACCTGCACCTCGACATGCTGAACACGCTCGACAAACGGAAAAACCCCGCCTTCGAGTTCTGCGAAGCCGACTACTTCCTCGCCTACAAGGACGGGAAAGTGGCCGGGCGCATCGCCGCCATCATCAACCAGCGGGCCAACGACGTATGGGAGAAAAAGGAAGCGCGGTTCGGGTGGATTGACTTCATCGACGACGTGGAAGTGTCGCGCGCCTTATTAGAAACCGCCGCGCAGTGGGGGAAGGAGCGGGGCATGGAATACCTGCAAGGGCCGTTGGGCTTCACGGATTTCGACCCGGAAGGCATGTTGGTGGAGGGCTACGACCAGCTAAGCACCATGTCCACCATCTATAATTACCCCTACTATCCCCGGCACATGGAGCAATTAGGCTTCGAGAAAGACGTGGACTGGGTGGAATACAAAATCTACGTCCCCGACAGCATCCCGGAGAAATACAAGCGCATCGCGGAACTGGTGCAGAAGAAATACAACCTGAAAATCAAGAAATACACCTCCTCGAAAGCCTTGGCAAGAGACTACGGGCAGAAGATTTTCCAACTGATGAACGAAGCCTATACCCCGTTGTACGGGTTCGCCCCCCTGTCGGAAGGGCAGATAGAACTGTACATCAAGATGTATCTGCCCGTCATCGACCTGAGGATGGTGACGCTGATACTCGACTCCGACGACAATCTTGTGGGCGTGGGCATCTCCATGCCGTCGCTGTCGCGGGCCTTGCAGAAGGCAAAAGGGCGGTTTTTCCCCTTCGGGTGGTACCACGTGCTGAAAGCCCTCTTCATCCGCCACGCGCCCGTGCTGGACCTCCTCTTGGTGGCCATCAAGCCCGAATACCAGAACAAGGGCGTGAACGCCCTGTTGTTCTCAGACCTCATCCCGGTCTATCAGCAAATGGGATTCAAATATGCGGAAAGCAATCCCGAATTGGAGCAGAACGGGAAAGTGCAGGCGCAGTGGGAATACTTCGACACGGAACTGCACCGCCGCAGGCGAGCGTACATCAAAGCCATATAGAACTGCAAAAACAGACCGCAACATGGACAAATACATCTACGAAACCATCCTGAAAGTGCGCGATTACGAATGCGACCTGCAAGGCATCGTCAACAACGCCAACTACCAGCATTACTTGGAACATACGCGGCACGAGTTCCTCTGCTCCGCAGGCATCAGCTTCGCCCAACTGCACGCGCAGGGCATCGACCCGGTGGTGGCGCGCATCAGCATGGCGTTCAAGACCCCGCTGAAAAGCGGCGACCGCTTCGCCTCCAAGCTCTATCTGCGGAAAGAAGGCATCAAGTACGTGTTCTACCAAGACATCTACCGCCTGCCCGACCTCAAGCTGTCGCTCAAATCCACCGTGGAAACCGTGTGCGTCGTCAACGGGAAACTGACGGCCAGCCCCTTGTTTGACCAACTTTTCTCCCGATACCTCACCCCATGAAAGACGAAGAATTATTAGCCTTTATCGCACTGTCGGAAACACCCGGCTTGGGAAGCCTCGGCGCGCGCCACTTGATTGACGTGATGGAAACGGCGGAAAACATCTTCCGCGAACGGAAAAACATCACAAAGTTCGCCCCCGACATCAGCGAAAGAGCCGTCAAGGCGTTGGACACTGCCGAACCATTCCGCCGCGCAGAGCAGGAGTTGCGCTTCGTGCAGGAAAACCATGTGCAATGCCTCCCCATCACCTCCGAAGAATATCCCTCACGGTTGCGCGAATGCCCCGATGCCCCCATCCTGCTTTACTATAAAGGCAAAGGGAAACTCAACGCCCTGAAGGCCGTCAGCATGGTAGGAACCCGCAATGCCACCCCCTACGGGAAGCAACTGTGCGGCAGCTTCCTAAAGGAACTGAAAGAAGCCTTCCCCGAAACATTGGTGGCCAGCGGACTGGCCTACGGGATAGACATTGCCGCCCACCGCGCCGCGCTGGCCTGCGGGCTGCCCACCGTGGCCGTCCTGGCACATGGATTGGACCGAATTTACCCGTCGCTGCACAAAGACGCAGCAGAAGAAATGCAGGAACATGGGGGAATCCTCACCGAATACCCGTCAGGAACCAACCCGGACAGGCAGAACTTCGTGAAACGCAACCGCATCATCGCGGGCATTTCAGATGCCACCATCGTGGTGGAATCGGCACTCAAGGGAGGAAGCCTCATCACCGCCCGCATCGCCGGAAGCTACGGGCGCGACTGCTTTGCCTTTCCCGGACGGGCAGGCGACACCTTCTCCGCAGGCTGCAACAAGCTCATCTCGTCCAAACAAGCCGAACTTGTCCAGTCGGCCAAGGACTTCATCGAAGCCATGTGCTGGGAAACAGAAGAAAAAGAACCCGCCCCGCAAGCCATACAAAGGGAACTGTTCCCCGACGTGTCGCCAGAGGAACAGGCCATCATCAGCTGCCTGCAAAAAAACAACGAGTTGCAGACGGACACCCTTGTGGTGAGAACCAACATCCCCATCCAGAAAATGAACGCCCTGCTCATCGAAATGGAACTGAAAGGCATCATCAAACGGCTGGCGGGAGGCACGAACCGGCTGCTCGGATAACAGACGATTAAAGGAACTGACGCATGCAAAAAACGCTGCTCCTGCTGGCCATCGCCATTGCCCATGCGCTTGGGATGGCCGCACAAAGCCAAATGCACGTCCGCCATTACTCCACCAACGACGGATTGTCGCAGAACACGGTCACCGGCTTCATGCAAGACCGCGAAGGATACATCTGGCTCTCGACATGGAACGGGCTGGAAAAGTTCGACAACTATGAGTTCCGCAACTACAAATCCTGCCCGACAGACTCCGTGCGCCTGCGCTACAACCGCATCAACCAAATCATGAAAAGCCCCAAAGGGAACATCTGGTGCATCACGTACGACAAGCAACTGTACCTGTTCGACCGCGAAACGCTCACTTTCAGAAGCCCTTTCAAGCAGGCGGAGGAAGGCAACTGCCGCGTGGCCCGCACCTACCCGCAGGACGACGGCATCCTGTGGTTTGCCAACGAGGAGGGAGACTTGTTCCGCATCGACGAAAACAACCAAGCCATCCTTCGGTTAGAAGCCCGGTCGCGCCCCGAACATGGAGGGCATGTGTATGCTGTGTTCCACGACCGCAAAGGATATGAATGGGCCTTGACCGACAAAGGCGCGTTCGCACACAACCATCCGGCGGCCTGCACCTCCCAAGTGTTCCGCTTCGTCAAAGAAACCGATGAAGGCACATTCTTCATCACCGAAGAAGGAGAACTGTGCCAATTCATCCCCGGCAAGGGTTTCTCCGCCCTGCCCAACCCGTATCCCATGAAACCCGTATCGGGGCTGGTGGCCGCCGGAAGCCATCAGTTGCTGCTCCCTGACGAAGAAAAAGTGGTCCTCTACGACACCCGCCAAAGCCGCTTCACTCTCCTGTTCCGGGAAACATCCCCACGGACGCTCCACATCACCCATATTTACCCGGCTAACGACAGCACCCTGTGGATGCTGGACGGCACAAGAGTGCTGCGATGCACCCTTCCGCAAGCAGAAACCACGCCGTTGGAAAGCCCGCTGCCCGCCAGCGACACCTTCCGCTATCTCCATGAAGATGCGTTCGGCGGCATTTGGATCATCTCCCGCCAAGGGTACTTTTACCAATACGACGAGGCATCCGGCCAACTGAAACCCGCATATACTGGCCGTTCCCATTACAGGATCAACGGGAACAACTTCTTCCGCGACAACTGCCGCAACCTTTGGGCCGTGAACGGGGCAGGGTTCGACAAGATTTACTTCACGAACCGAAACTACGATTACATCGAAAGCGGGCAAAACATACGGGGAACTTTCATCGACTCGCAAAAGCGCCTGTGGGTGGCTTCCACTGACAACAGGCTCTGCATCTACGATGCACAAAGGCGGCGCATCGGCAACGTGGATGCCGCAGGACGAATAACGCCAGACACCCATGCCTCGTTCGGGCGCAAGGTGTATTGCTTCTTCGAGGACCGGCAACAGCGGATTTGGCTCGGCACACGCAACGACGGGCTTGTCATCCTCGATGAACTGCCCGGAGGGGACTTCAAGCTGCAACAGTTCCGCCACGACCCGCACGATGCCTACAGCCTGAGCCACAACGCCATTTATGCCATCTGCCAGGACACGAAAGGCCGGATATGGGCGGGAACATTGGGAGAAGGCATCAACTTGGCAACGGAAGAAGACGGGAAACTGCGCTTCCGCCACCGCCACAACACGTGGAAAGGCTACCCGGATGAGGCATCCAAAGTGCGGAGCCTGCACTGCACGGGCGACGGAACCATCCTGGCAGGCACCACAGAGGGGCTGTTGTGGTTCGCCGATGGTTTCCAAGAAGAAAGCGAAATTGCCTTCCACCGCTTAGGCTTTGAGGATGGACTGAGCAGCAACGACATCATGGATGCCATCGAAGGCACCGACGGACGGGTGTATCTTGCCGCATACGGGGGCGGAATCTGCACCATCCCCACCGATTCATTGCGGGCAGGGAAGGCAAAGTTCCGCTACCTGAACATGAAAAACGGGCTTCCGTCTGACCTCTCCCTGTCGCTGACAGAAGACACGGACGGGAACATCTGGATATGCTTCGAGAACTACATCACCCAATATGACGCATCACGCCGGACTTTTGAGAACTACAGCCGGAACAGCCTGCACACCGACTTGCAAATCACAGAGGCGCAGCCCGTGATGGACGCGGAAGGGAAGGCCCTGTACATCGGGACAAGGAACGGGCTGATGCGGTTGCGCCTGCCGCACTTGCAGAAAAGCGACGCCACGCCCCCGCTGGTTTTCACTCATGCATCCATCCAAGGAAGCAACGGCACGGCACGCCCCGGCAACCTGCATGGCAACGCCCTGTCGCTCCGGCCAAGGGAACGGAGCATCACCCTCACTTTCGCCGCCTTGGACTACACGAACCCGCAAGCCATTGCTTACGCTTACCGATTAGGGGACACCGAACCTTGGAACTACATCGGCCATAACCGGACGGTCAACCTGACCAACCTGCCCGCCGGAGAACTGGCATTGGAAGTGAAATCCACGAACGGCGACGGGGTGTGGACGGAGAACATCACGCCGCTGCGCTTGGAGATGCAGCCGCGCTTCAGCGAAACAGCATGGGCAAAAGCCCTCTACGTGCTGGCATTCATCACATTGGCGGCCATCGTTTCCGCCATCATCACCTCGTTTGCCAACCTGAAAAGGGGCATCCGGCTCGAAAAGGAACTCACGGCCCTGAAGCTGCGTTTCTTCACCGACATCTCACACGAACTGCGCACGCCGCTCACCTTGATAAACAGTTCCATCGATGAAATACAACGCAAAAAGCAACTGACCGCCGACGGGCAGGAGAACATGCAAGTGGCACAACGAAACGTGAACCGCATGCTGCGCCTCACCAACCAGATATTGGACTTCGGGAAGATACAGGGGCAGAAAATGAAAGTGAGCATCGGGAAAGGGGAATTGGTGGATTTCTGCCGCCAAGTGCAGGACAACTTCGCCCAACTGGCACACGAACACGGGATAGACTACCGCTTCCTGCACCAACAAGAAAGCATCCCTTGCTGCACCGACTGGGACAAGGTGGAGAAAATCCTGTTCAACCTCCTTTCCAACGCATTCAAATACACCGCGCCCGGCAAGAAAATATGCTTGGAAGCATCCGCAAGCGGCAATGAGTTCACCCTCAGCGTCACGAACGAAGGGAAAGAAATCAACGCTGCCCAGCTGGCACACATCTTTGAACGGTTTGAAACGTTAGGCAACAAAAGCCCCAACCGTTCCACCGGCATCGGGCTTTCATTAGTGAAAGACTTCGCCCACTTGCTGCACGGGAAGGCGCAAGCAGAGAGCAACCCGCAGGAAACCACCTTCTCCGTCACGCTGCCTGCCACATGCGATGCCTATGCCACTGACCCGCTTGCAGAGTTCCTCCCGGAAGACGGCATACAGTTCGACCCTTCTGCTGCCGAGGAAATCCCCGGCACGCAAGCCCCGGAAAGCGGGAGTCCGGCTGACGAGACCTTGCTCATCGTGGAAGACAACGACGAACTGCGGCGGTTCCTTGCCCGCATGTTGGCGGAGAAATACCAAGTGCTGCAGGCCGCAAACGGGCAACAAGCGTTCGACATGGCCAAAGAAAAGCTGCCGGACCTCATTGTCAGCGATGTCATGATGCCGGAAATGGACGGCATACAGTTGGTGGAAGCCGTCAAGGCCCACCGCGACACCAGCCACATCCCCATCATCCTGCTTTCGGCAAAATCCTCTGTCGAGGACCGCATACAAGGGTTGGAATACGGCGCGGACGATTATCTGGCAAAGCCTTTCAACTCTGCCTACCTGAAAGCACGCATCGACTCGCTCATCAAGCAAAGGAACTCTTTGGCCGCTTACTATCTGGAGCAGCACAAGGAGAACGCGAAGAAGGGAAGCAAGACCCGCAAAGCCGCCGGGGAAGCATCCGCACAGGCGCCGCCGTTTGACGACACGTTCATCCGCAACGTCATACAGTTTGTGGACGAACATCTGCAAGACCCGCAGTTCACCATCGACGACATGGCCGACACCATGAACATGAGCCGCACCGTGTTCTATCGGAAAATCAAGACTTTCACCGGCACTTCGCCCATCGACTTGGTGCGCGACATGCGCATCAAGAAGGCCGCCACGCTGCTGGAAGAAGGGAAATGCTCCTTGGCAGACGTGGCTTACCGCAGCGGCTTCTCGTCGCCCCAGTACTTCAACCGGGTATTCAAAGAGAAAATGAACTGCACGCCCAACGAATACCGAAAAAAGAATGCCGTGGGGCGTACGGACACCCCACGGCATTCATAGAGGAGCGCAAAGCCCCGATGCCTAAATGCCTACCTTGCGCGTCTCGCCGTTGCTGAAACGGATGACGTACAAACCAGGCGCAAGGTCAAATTCTTCCGTCTCCAACATGCCATCGCGCTGAGCCACCACCATGCCGGAAACGTTGCACACCACGCACGAAAGCCCCGTGGCATTGCGCACCGTCAACGACGAACCTTCCACACTGCACGTGATATCGGCCGCAAGAGCGTCCGAAATGCCGACAACTTCCCCACCCTGCACGCCGAACGAGAGGATGTTCCCATAAGTGGTGATGCCCGACGAGGTCTTGACAAACGCCCGGACAGAATAGTCGCCTGCCTGCAACGCCTGCACATCCAGGCTGTATTGCATGGAAGCATCGGTGTGGATGACCTCCACCTCCCCGGCGCTGCGGGCAGAAACGCCCGTGGCATTGTTCCAGTATTCGTAGCCCTGCTCCACGATTTCCTCGCTGCCGGCCACGTAGTAGCCGCAAAGCAGCAGGCGGTTGTTCTCGCGGTCAGTGCGGAAAATGGTATAAACCGTGGCGGGATAATACACGTATTCCGACTCGGTGCGGAACGTTTCCCACGCATCCGCCGCATAGATGTTGCCTTGGTAGCGCACAGCGGCACGGTACTGATAGTCGGTGTCCGGCTCCAGCATCCCGTTCACCAACCCGACGGAGATGCTGCCGTCCTCGTTCTTATGGCCCTTGGTGAAGGCAGGTTCGCTGTTCCATCCTTCCATCTGCTTCCACTGGAAACCGAACTCGGCGGAACTATGGCTGTCGCAATCCACCGTGCCGTTCAGCGTGGCGGAACGGTTGGAAACGTTGCTCACGGGCAAAGTCTCGCAATGGATGGAATTTGTGATGAAAGTGCGCGTGTCGCTATACACCCTGCCGCCTTCCACCGTTTCCACATACATGCGGTAATCATAATAGGTGGACGGCAACAATTCCGTCAGCATTATGCCGGTTTCCTCGATGTTGACGGGGACATCCACATCGTCTTCCCACGTCCCGTACTCAATGCCTGCCTGGAAGAACGTGGCATCGCCCCAGTCGGCCTCCCATTCAATCGTGGCCGCCGTCTGCCACACTTCGGGCGCGCTGGCCGACACTTCCACCGCTTTTGTCGTGAAGCGGTAAGGATAGCCGTAGTAATTGTCCCAATAGCAAAGGGTCTCCTCGCCCATGATGCCCCGGAAGTCCACGCGATACTCCGTGGCGGGCTTCAAGCCTTCCAATTCTATTGTCATGTGCGTATCGGTTATCTCGCCGCAAGGGATGTATTCGCCGCCGTTCAAACGGTAATGCAGGTCGCGCACTTCCACGTTGCCGAAGATGAAGCTCATCTGCATCGTGGCCTTCGTCTGGGTGATGTCCGTGAAGCCTGCTTCGATGTTGAGGGGCAACGTTTCAAATTCGTACAGGGAATAATCCCAGTCCAACGACAGGAGCAACGGACACCAACGCCCGTTCACCAGCCCTCGGAAGGCCACACCATAGCTCGTGCCGGGGGTCAATCCTTCCAAAGAAAGATCCGTGCCGCAAGTCAGGTATTCCTCCACCACCCAATTAGGATTCATCATGCCATACTCGATCTGCGTCACCACCGCATCGCCGTCTTGCGTGGCATCCAGCTTCAGCCGGGCGGTGGTCGGGGTGATTTCCCCGGCTTCCACGGCAATGCCGGCACGTTGCGTCAGTGCGCCGGTCCACGTGCGGTCCGTCCCGAAATAGCCTTCCGTGTAATGATACGTCCCGCCTATCTTGACGTAGGCCCTGTAATAATAAGTATAGTGAGGGGTCAGCCTGTCCAAGTGGAGATGCAACGCCTCATCCTCCGGCACCACCGGCACGCGCACCGTGTCCGAAGGAAGGTCTGCCGCGCCGCCGCCCATATAGAAGCCGTCGGAGTAAGCATAGTATTCGAAGCCGTATTCATCGGCCACCACGCCCTCGTCCAACGAGACCAAGGCGGCTACCATGTCGATAGTGGTCTGGGTGCTGGTGTAGGCCGTCTTCCCGATATACACGTCCAAAGTGGCAAACGAAAGGATGTCACTGTAAATAATGTCGCCGCCTGCGGGCTGGATATACGTCCGCGCTTCATAGGCCACGCCCATCTCCAGGCCGGTCTTTGCCAACGTGAAAACGGCATCTTCGCCAATGTCCTCCACATCTTCCCAATCAGCAGTCCCGGTCCTGCGGAACTGCATGCCGCGCTGATAGATGGTGGCATCGCCAAACACGACTTCGCCTTGCAACACGGCTGAATGTTGCGCCACGCGCACCGCCACAGGCTTCAAGGCCTGCACGGCAAGCGTGGTGAATTCGCCCGTGTCGCTGAACACCGTGTCACAGCCTTCTGCCTGGATATATGCCCGGTAATGGTACAGGGTGGAAGGGCGGAGCCGCGTCAACGCTTGGGAGATTTCCTCGGCGGATGCGTCTTTCGGATAATCAGACCAGCGGTCGCCCGAAGCATCTTTGTATTGCAGCCCGGCAGCAATGACCGTGGCATCGCCGCCATGTACCCGCCCCCGGATGGTGGCCGACGCTTGGGACACGTCCGTGGCTTCCAGCACATCGGCCGAAACATTCAGGGTGGTGAAGTATATCCAAGGGCTTTGCACAATCAATCCACCGCTTTCATCCAAAACCGCGACATGCCCTTTATAAGACAAATTAGGAGTAAGGCCCGTTATCTTTGTGGAAGGCAATGTGAAAGGGTATTGTTTTGCCGTATTCTCATAAATGGGACGCTCTCCTATCTGAATGTTCTTCACATAAGCCGTTCCATTGGCATACACATTCCTTTCCCACAATATCTTATGTATCCCTGCTGAAAGCTGGAATGCCTTTGCCGCATAGCCGGATGTTTCCCTTGTCCATGCTTCCGTCTTGCCATCCACGTTAAAATACAACACATTATTGTTCGCATTTCCACCTGTCATCTTCCAATCAAAGGTAATTGTAGCGGGTTCCGTCAATTCCACCTGAACTCCGAATGACGGATAATTCACACCTAAGCGGTCACTCGTGTCATTGAATATGACCGGTTCTCCCTCATCTGTACCCGGTTCCCAATAGGTTTCATTCGATGTAACAATCGTGCAAGGAAGGGAGTTTTCCTTGAATGCGTATTGCAACATCTGGGAATCATCGCGCCAATCCGGCCTGTCCTCTCCAACGGTTAAGACCATTGACACATGGGCATCGCCAGTATCTACATTAGCAGCCACCGTTGCTGTAGTCTGAGTAACCGGGGTGGTTTGGATGCTGCCAAACGTTATTTCTTTCGTCTTAAACGTCCCTATCCCCGTGAATTGATAGCCCATGTTGACCTCATATGCCCGGAACAGGTAGTCTTTTCCCGGATAAAGCGCGTCCAACAATGCTTCACTGCCGGTCACCGCCACGTCAATCCACTCGCCCGGCGTGGTGTTGCGGAAGTGGATGTTGCGCACCATGCCGATGTCCAGTCCCACGTTGGTTTCCGAACTCTTGGCATACGTCCACTCAAAGGTATGCTCGCCGGCAGCCAAATTACGAGACACGGCGGTGAAATCCACCAGGCCGGAGATGGAAGCCACCTCCTCGCCGTCCACTTTGAAAGAAAGGATGCCAACGCCTTCTTCCGAATCCACGCTCCATTCGAAGGTGAGGGTGGCCGCTTGGTGGAGCATGGCCGTAGCCGACATCGTGGAGCTTTGCCCCGCCGCCAGCCCGCCGTGGCTTTCCACCCACCCGCGCGCCTCGCGGGCAGACCATGCATGGCCGGAGGTGGACAACTGCACCGGGTCGCTCTCCGGCGCAAGGGCGAAGCGGGAGAAATCGTCGATTTCCGGCAACGTCCCGTATTTGTACTGGAACCCGTGCGCGGCGGAAAGGTCTGTGAAGGTTGCGCTCAGCGTGGCTTTCGTCTGGGTCACGCCGGACGCTTCATGGAGGGTGATGCCTGCTCTCAGCGGCAGCGGGAGGCTGCCAAAGGCCAGCAGGAGAGCCATGCAGAATTGTTTCATCGTTGCAATCATTGCGGCTTCGCCGTTCCTGCTCCGCCCGGTTTGGTTCGGTTGATTGGAAAGGAGGCGCGGCCAACGCGGAACGGGCCACGGCGCTTGCCCCATGCAAGGCCGAGGACGCTGCCTGCGCATCCCCTGTATGCTTGGGCAAATATAAGAAGGAAGGCGGAAACTTCCAAGGAAACGACGGGGCAATCCAACGGGCGATGCCCCCAAAAAGGGCGGCTACCGCTTCACGCGCTCCACAGTTTCTTCGCCCGTGGCAACAGAGCGGCCGTGCAGTTCCACGTACTCCACGCCCAAGGGATTCCAATCGCTGGCCTTCACGTAAAGCCACTGGAGGACGGACAACTGCCCGCCAATGATGGTGCGGCACACGTAGCGTTCGCCGTCGCGCACAATCTCCAACTGCCGCGCAGGATAAGCCGTGAGAGTTATCACGCTGGAATCATCGCCTTCGACCACGACCTCGTAACCGTAGGCCAGCTTGCGCTGGATGAAGCTCAGGCCGCCGCGCTGCCCTTCATGCTCCTCGCGGTTCATCCAATACACAGCCATCGGCTCGGAAGTGTCCAAGCGGCCATCAGACAGGCGGGCGTCATAGCACACCAAGTTGCGGTTCACGCTGCGGGCAATGTGGAACAGCCGCGTAGGCGTGGGGTAAAGGTTGCCCTCCGGCTCGGCGGCAGGAAGCAACCCTGGCAGGAGGAGGAGGCACAAGGCCGTCCAGAGATAGGAAAGGTAGTGTTTCATGTTTCTTTTTCTCTTTATAACGGGAAGCGGCAAGGTTTCGTATGCGCAGCCGCATGAATTTGCCGGGCTACACGGGGAGAAAGGCCAAGTCGCACGGGAAAGAAACCCAAGTTGGCCGTGCAAAAAGTTCATCCTCAGCCTAAGAATGCATATCCTTAAGTTAGAGATGCACATCTTTAGGCTGAGGATGTGCATCTCTAACCTAAAGATAAAGAATTTGCCCGCATGAACCGAAGTTCTTGCACGGGCAAGGCGGCTTTTCCTCCCCGCCGGGCGGAGGTTTCCTCCCGTGCAAGCAAAAAAAGGGGGCGCACCTCTGCGGCGCGTCCCCTTTAGCATGCGGGAATTTGATCAACGGCTGACGGCCACTTTGGCCACCGTGCCGTTTGCCTTCACAATGTAGAAGCCTGCGGGGAGGGAGAACGAAACGTTGCGGTCCACGTCCATCTCCTGCACCAGCATGCCGCCCATCGTGTAAACGGATATGCGCACCGGCTCCGAGATGCCGCGCACAGCGACCATGCCCTTGCCGCCGACGACGGTGATGCCCTCGACCACGCCGTCGCGGATGCCTTCGCCTGCCGAAGTGCCGGTGGCCGTGAAGGCATCAGAGGGTTCGCTCAATGCGCCGTATTCGTTGACGGACTGCACAACGACCGTCTCGCCTTCACGAGCCGCATAAGCGGGTTCGGTGACAAAGGCTACCACCTCGCCGTCCACTTTCACCACGTAGCAGATGGCGTATTCGTCGTCGTCCCACACCACGTTGCCTTCCGCTCCGGCACGCAGCACAGGCTTCGCGGTCTGCTCCACCATCGGCAGCGGGTTCCAGATGCCGGTGGCCAAGTCGCTGCCGTCGCCGCTCATCACGTTCTCCACCGTGTAGGCAGCGGCCTCCTCGTCGGTCAGGTAGTTTTTGGCCTTGCCTTCCACCCTTTGGCCGTCGTCGCCTTCATACCAATAGTCTTCCCTCGATTCGTTGCTCATCAGGTAGCCATTCTTATCCCAGATGTTATACACAGCCCACAAGGCGGGGATGGCTCCCATCTCCGGGTACCAGTAGCCCTCGTAAGGCTTCACGCGGCATTCGGTGTCGATGAACACGGTTTTCGGCGCATTGTGCCACGGGCGGCCGAAGTAAACCTGCGTGTTGTCCTCATCGGGAGCCGTGATGACCGTGTTGCGGAACACGTATCCCCAGCGGGTGTCCGGGTAATGGGACGGTGCCACGATGTAGCCGCCTGCGTCGCGCACGATGTTCAGCGTGCAATTGTCGAAATACACGTCGCCGCCGCCATAGATGAAGTCCACCGCACCCTCGATGAAGGTGTTGCGGAAATAGTTGCGGTCATAGTAATGGGGCTGCTTGTTCCCTTGGTTGGTGTTCTGCGTCTTGGGGCTGAGGTAGGTGTCCTGGTAGGAACGGATGCGGCAGTTGTTGAAAGCGGCGCGGTCGGCCTCCACATAGAGCGCCAATGCCTGCGGGCCGCGTGTGCCTGTCCCTTCATATTGGGTCCACCATTCATTGTCGATGGTCAGGTTCTCGGCATAGAAGTCGTTGGCCGTCACCACCAAGGTAGCACCCTCGGCCACGTTGTACCAAGGCTGGCTCGTGTCGGCAGCGTTGCGGCCTGCAATGCGGTCTTGCGCGATGGTCACCTTTTCCACGTCCTCGCCAATCAAGTGGACGAACGGGCGGTCCACGATGACAATGCGGCTGTCTTCCGTGGCCGGCAGGTCGCCCGACTGGTCTTCCTCCGTGTATTTGCCGGAGGGGAAGGTGCGGTTGTTCAGGTCGTTGTAGTAACCGGCCTTGATGAATATCAGCCAAGGCTCGTCATTGTCCGTGGGGACGGCATCGATGGCTTCCTGGATGGTCTTGTATTGCCCTATCTCCGTCTGGGTCGGCGCGATGCTTGCCTCCAGGCTTTGGTCCACGATGGCATTGAAGGTGCGCTTCTCCGGCTTCGTGCGTTCCATCACGGTGAAAGTGGCCTGCACGGCAGGAGCCGGGTTGCCGGAACGGTCCGTCACATAGCCTTCAGGCAAAGCAAAGGTGTAATCCGTGGAATAAGCCAGGTTGTTGTAGCGGAATGTCACCGAAGAACTGCCGTACTCCGGCTCCAGCGTGATGCTCTTGCCATTGCCTGCCAGCGTGGCCTCGCCTTGGCCTTCCTGTATCCTCTCGCTGAACGTCACGGTGATGCGCCCTGCCGACGAGATGCCGGTTGCCCCGTCTGCCGGGGTGATGGCTTTCACGGTGGGGGCATCGTGGTCTTCTTCCACCACCGGGTCGCCAAAGACATAAACGTTGCCCAATCCCGTCTCGCTGTTGGAACAATAATTCAAACCGCTTGCATCATCCACTTTGTCGAACGCATAATCCTTGAATATCTCGTCGCCTGTCCCCGTGAAGCGGATATAAACCATGTCTTTCCCGGCTGCTTCTTCTGCAGGAAGTTCAAAATCCACCGGCATGGCCACGCTGGCCGTCAAGGCATAATCCACGGGAACGCCCTCTTCCGTCACCAATTGCTTGAACTCTTTCCCGTCCACGGAATAGGACACTGTCCAGTGGACGCAGGCAGCATTCTTCGCCACCAAGTCGCCCGTGAAGCGGACGGACGTGAAACCTTTCGTGGAGAACTGGAACTGCATGGCCACGTCCTTGCTGTTGTAGCCGTTCATGTACAGCCCGCTCACCGAACTGATGACGCAACTTTCGCGCAAACGCACCACCGGCGTGCCGCTCGCATTGCCTTCCAGCAGCGTGCCGTCGCTGGCTTTCACCACAGAGGCCGTGGCATTGCGCTCTGCATCCCACGCATAATCGGCGGCAAAAGGATAACCGTCGCCCCGTCCGGCCCATATCTCGCCCTTGTCGGAATTGAAGGCGGCAATGAAGTCCTGTATCTCGTAGTTGGCCACAATCTCCATGTCGCGATCCACCGTCACGATGCGTTCGGCTGTGGTCACGTTGGCATTCTCAAACTCGTCCGCCCAGTTCAGGAAGCGGGCGATGGGGAGTTCATTGGCAGTGACCGTCACCACCGTGCCTTCTTCGTATTTCCCCCCGACAGGCAACGGGTCTAATGTGACGGAACCCACCTGAAGCTCCATGTCGTTGATGCAACGGGTGGAGAAGGAATACACGTTCACCTGCTCGAACACGGCTTTCAAATCCGTGTCGGCCTGTAGCGCAAAGGTGTAAGGGTTCTCTGCCGACACTTCATCGCCTGCCGCATTCACCCAGTTCACAAAGCGGAAGCCAAAGTCAGGGACAGCCGTAAGGGTCACTTCCGTGCCTTCGTCCAACAACGCGCCGCCGGGCAACTGCTCGACCTCGCCGGCATTTTCCGGCTCCATCGCCACGTTCAACGCATATTGGGGAACATCGATGGCCGTCCCGTTTACCGTCCCTTTGACGGTCACGTTGGAAAGGGCGATTTCTTTCCCTGCGTTATGCCCGTACAACTTCACGACCAAAGAGAACGCATCACTCGTGGCTTGCCCCGACACCGGATAAGTGTGGACGGAAGGATCCACCGTGCGTGGGTCATCGGAATTGGGGGAACGGTTCGACTTCACCCCTGTGGCCAACGTTTCTTCCGTTCCATCGGCATAACGCACCACAATGTCCAAGCTGCCGCCGCTCGTGCCGAACACGCCGGAGCAGAAAGACACCTCCGAGGGCTGGAACGTCAATCCCTGGGCAGGCTTCACCGTGAAAGTCCAATCATGCCCTTCCGCCGGGTTGTTCATCTTGGCAGAGGGAGTGTAACCATTCATCGGCACGTCGCCGCTCACTCCCAAAAACGTCTTGACTTCCGTGAACGACAACTCGCTGCCCAGCACAAAAGACGTGGAACTGAATGCAGCCTCGTCCGTCACTACGGCTTGCGAAGGCTCATCCTCCCCGCTCGCCATTCCCCACGTTGCCGACACTTCCTCGTTGGTGAAGGTCTGTGCGCCGGCCCATGCCGATGCAAGGGCAAACGCAGACAACAATACGGTCCTAAACAAGTTCTTTTCCATATCATCATTCTTTTAAGGTTGTTACTTCTTCACGATGCGCACGGTTTCCGAGCCATCGGCTGTTTCCAGCGTGCAAAAATAGATGCCTTGCGGCAATGTTCCCAACGACAACGGATGATTGCAAGCACCGGCCTGCCGGTAGCCGCCCTCCGACATCACCAACCGCCCATACGCATCGTGCAAGCTGATGCGCACCTCGCCGTCGCTGTCCAAGGAATAATGCAAGGCGACGGCATCTTCCGTCACCGCCGGATAGCAGTAGGCCGCCTGCCCGGCATCCGTCCCGCCGATGGCCACACCGCCGCTTTCCGTCACCACGCCTTTCACCGTCACGCCATAAATGCAGAGGGATTTCCCCGTTGCTGCGCCGTCATACCACGGATAGATGCGTACATAGAGGGTCTCGCCGCCATTCACGGCCATAATCTGCTTCAATGAAACTTGGTACATCACGTTCTTGGCATTGTTCGGGCGATTGCTGATCAAGGTGTATTCGCCGAAGCCAGGGTCGGTGCTGCACATCACGCGGAAGCACATGCCACTTCCGCCGTTGCCGCCCACATACATGCCGATGGAGTCCACGTTGAACACCGTCCCCTCGTTCGCCTTCACAGAGAACTCCACATAGCGGTTATAGTCCACGTCGATTTCCCCGGCCGGCCATGCATCACCTTCAATCACGCAACGCTGCACTTTCGTAGAGGGGTCCACCAAGCCGCCTTCCCATTGCGCAGGGTCGCTGGTGCTTCCCGGCACGGCATAGCGGTTCACGTACATCTGGCTGAATGCTTCCTCGCCTGCCACGACAGGCCCTGTCACTGTCGCATCCGAGTTTTTGCTCAGTTCCCAATAAACCATCGCTTCCGCGCCTCCTTCAAACGAAACGCCTTCGCCCGTCAACGTCACCGTCTTGGTGCTTGTCCCGTTGCTGATGGTCACCGTGCCTTCCTTCACTCCTTGCGTAGCCGGGAGGAATTTCACATAAAGGCTTGTCATCGGCACATTCCCGTTCTCATAAGGAATGTCCAAAGTGGAAGCGAAGCCATCCGCTGCATCCAGCGACACCAAGAAGTTTTCGGAAGCCACCACATTCACCGTCCCTGCCTGCGGTTCCAAGTCGATGCCGCTGATGGAAAAGGCATAAACCGCGCCGGCATTCACGTAAGTTTTCCCGTAATCATGAGAGGTGGGATTAATCATCACCTCCGGGTCGGCGTTGAAATATTCGGTCAGCAACCCTTCGGCCAGCAAGCCTTGCACGGCCAGACGGGCATAAAGCGATGCGCCATATTCGCCGATATGCGTGCCATCGCCCACATTATATATCAGTTCGCCTGTTTTCTCTGCCCCGTATTCATCGCAGATGGCACGTGTCAAGGCCGTGTGGTCCACCAACGGGCAGTTGGTTTCTTCAGCCACTTCCTTCATGGCAGCCACATAATCCAAATCGCGGCCTGAGTTCATGATATTGTCAGGCCCCAAGTTGTGTGCGCCCTTGTCCGTGATTTTGCCTGCCGAAAAGTAACCGCGCACAATCGGGGTGAACAGAATCGGGTTCGCCTTCAGTTCACGGACTTCATTGACATATTTGGTCAGGTATTCTTTGTAGGTCGTCCAAGGATACGTGCCGGTCTCGCCGTCGGCACCATCATGTTTCTCGTCATTGTGGCCGAACTGGATGATCACCCAATCGCCTTCTTTGATTTGAGGCTTCACGGTTGTCCAGAAACGGCTGTTCTCATAAAACGTCTTTGAACTCGTCCCGCTCTTGGCACGGTTGTTCAGCTTCGCCCCGTTTATCATGAACTGGGGCAACATCTGCGGCCACCCGCGCTGCCCGTTCGTGTTAATAGAAGGATCGGTGGACTTTTCCTCCATCGTGGAGTCACCAATCGTGTGGATGGTGGGAGCTTCTTGCGCCCACGCCCCGTTCAGTCCCAAGCAGCATGCCGCTGCCAAGAAAAAGCTTTTAAACCTGTTTTTCATGATTGCAATTATTTAATGAATGATTTGCAGGCAAAAATAGGAATGAAAGGAAACCATCTTTTGCACATTCCGGCCAAAATCGCCGGTTGAACAATAATTGCAATGCGGTTGGAACGGCAACAGCCGCAACCACGGCGCACCCCCTGCAGGAAATGCAGGCAGGCCGCCCCGCATGTTGCCTTTCCGAAAATTTTCCATACCTTTGCAGCCCCTTTCCTTGCGAAGGGAACAAAGAAACAGAATCAGCAACATGATGAACAAAGCCCTTTTCTTCGACATCGACGGCACGCTGGTGTCTTTCCGCACGCATCGGATTCCAACCTCGGCCATTGAAGCCATCCTCCGCGCAAAAGAAGCCGGCTGCCGCATCTTCATCGCCACCGGGCGACCGCGCATCCTCATCAACAATTTAGAAGAATTGGAAAAACGGCGGCTGATCGACGGCTACGTCACCATGAACGGCGCATATTGCTTTGCCGACGGGCAGACCCTCTACAAAAGCCCCATCCCGCCAACAGACGTGCAAACCATCGTGGATTTTTGCGCAAGGAGGGGCATTCCTTGCATCGTGGTGGGCGAGGACAACGTGCGCGTCTGCCAGCCCGACGAACGGGTGCGGCAAGTGTTTTACGAATACTTGAAGGTGACCACCCCCATGCCGACCACACCGCCCGAAGAAATCCTGGGGAGCGGGAAAGAAGTGTTCCAGCTGACCCCTTTCATCAACGAGGCCGAAGAACAGGAAATTGCCCCGCACCTCACCCTATGCGAGATAGGGCGCTGGCATCCCGCCTTCGCGGACATCACGGCAAAGGGCAACACCAAACAGCGGGGTATCGACGAAATCATCCGTCATTTCGGCCTGCGGTTGGAAGACACGGTGGCTTTCGGCGACGGAGGAAACGACATCCCCATGCTTCGCCACGCCGCCATCGGCATTGCCATGGGCAATGCGCACGATGAAGTGAAGGCCGCCGCCAACCATGTGACCGCCACGGTCGATGAGGATGGCATCGCCAAAGGCATCGAATGGCTGTTCAGCCATTGTTAACATCCGCAACACACTATCCATCAAGCAACTGCACACGTCAAAATCTTATTTTGCATCGGCCGTTGCAACGGTCGCGCAAATGCCCTACATTTGCGGCATGCATAACCTAAAAAGACATACGCAATGAAGGGACTTATCGAACACATCATCAGCGAGGGCGACCTCGTGTTGCGCGAACTGACGAGGGATCTCAAAGGGGTACAGGCTCCTTACCGCATCGACGAATACCGCGATTGGCTGCAACAAAACAACTTCAAAGGCACCGTGCGCAGCTATCCTTCCTACCTGAGAAACATGGACAAGCTGGTCACCAGCCTCGACGGATACGATGACGACTTCTACACTTTGGTGCAAGAATGCTTCGAGCAGCAGGATTTCAAGGCGCTGCCCGCCTTGCTGGATGCCTACGAAAAGGAAATGAACGGATGGCTGGAATGGGCGAAAACGGCCAACGACCCCGAATCGCGCCCTGCGCATTTCAAGGACCTGCTGAGCGCTTTCCGCAACTACCGCCGCTTCCTTGAGGAAAAGGCCGCGCAGGCAAAAGCAGGAACCGCCGCCACGTCCGGATGCATGACGGCCGGCCAGAAGCTGTTCATGCAAGAGGAGTTCACGGACTGGCTGCAATACACCGGCGAAAAGCAAAGGAACTCAGCCGAGAGCATCGTGTCGCGCATCAATTCGCTCAACCGCCATTTCCTTTGCACGCTGATACCCGGAAAGGAAATCGACATGCTGGCCCTGCTGCCGAAATTCATCGCGCAAGACCGCGAAAAGGCTCTCCAACTGTTAGAAAAGTTAGAAAGCCACACCAACAACGCCGCCAACCACCCGGAGACGACCGCCATCCACCCCGTCACCTTGCGCCACATGCGCCGGGCTTTCAGCCTGTACGTGCAGTTCATCGAAGAAGCGACCCGCGAATGCAGCCTGCCGTGCCGCGAAGCCGACGGGGAGAACAACACGGAAACCGCCGGACTGCCTCTCGCCGAAGCGGCCACCACCGGCTATGAATACGACCAATTGGAAAAAAGGTTCTACAACCGCCTCGCCACGCAAGACCGCATCAGCCACAGCAAAACGGTGTTCTATCCCATACGTTTCATCAAAGCCTTGTTCGAGCGGCACGACAAATTAGCCGGGATGGGCCTCATCAGCAGCGGCGGCGGAAACCTGAGATGGCTGAACCGCTGGATCGACGACTGCATCGCCCGCATCACCGTCCTCACGGAAAAAGGGGATTTCATCCTGGCAGACATCGACTGGCTTGAGATAGACCCGCAAACGAAAAAGGCAACCGTGCTGCTGCCCGACGGGCAAAAAGCCCTGCTCCTGACGGAAACGCACCGGGGGGGAGACCGTCCCATGCGCGCATCCGCCATCGACCACATCACCATCGACCACACGCCGAACATCGCCCATGTGCTGGACGACAACCCCAACATCTGCCCGCTTTGGCGAAACTGACCGAACTGATGCGCCAACAAGCCCGAAAAGAGGACATCAAGCTGGACTACGACCACATCTCGCAACTGAACAAGGCGGTGTTCCGAAACGTGGACTTCGACGAGCTCGCCCGGCTCATCCCGCAGTTGAGACGGGAACTCATGCTGATAGCCAGCAAGTCGGAACTGAAACTGATGGAGAGCCAATACAACCTCCGAAAGAAATAAGCAAGGCATGGAAAGCTACGAAAAGCCCGCCACCAGCGCGGCAACCGTCCGGGAATATGTCCAAAAGATGGCATGCGCAGCCTGCCTGCAAAGGGGGTTGCGCCCCATCGTGGCCTTGAACGAAACCGACTTCCGGGCCGCGCAAGCCGCAAAAGCGGCCTGCGCTCTCACCATCTGCGGACGCAACGACGCGGAAATGTCCGCCAACATCCGGAAAGCCACACGGGCGCTGAAAGGGAAATACACGCACCTCCTCCTGAACTTCATCATCAAGGAAGAAACGAGCATCGCCCGGCTGCACGAATGGTTGCAACCCTTCGACGGCATGCAGTGGACATTCGGGTGCTGCACGGACCGGTCATCCGGCATTTGTTGCCGGGCCGAACTCATCGCTTACCGCCCCGATGAACCGAGAACCACGCCTCCCCGGCAGCCATAAGGCAACGCGCAGGCAGCCCGCCTTTGCCCCGCACGCGCCAACGGCCTTGCAAGAACCTTGGAAGGTTTTGCCCCGAACCTTCCAAGGTTTTCACAAAATGTTCCTGAACTTTTGCCAATACGATTAGCAATCGTAATGCGTGACGATTACTAATCGTGCAGGGGAACTCCCCTTGCAAGCCTCCTCCCTCATCAAATGGAATGCCAACGGCTTTCCCGTCGAGGCAGGCCCAATCGCCGGACACAGGCAGCGCCGGACAAGCAAACGACATGAAACGGAAAGCGGGAAGCACAAGCCTGTGCTTCCCGCTTTCAAGTTGGACTACCAGGATTCGAACCTAGACAAACAGAACCAAAACCTGTTGTGCTGCCATTACACCATAGTCCAAACTTTATAGCTTTCGGTTAAAAAGCGGGTGCAAAGTTAGCGGAGTCCTTCAACATATCCAAATATTCTGCCAACTTTTTACTTGACAATCACCAAATAATAATTCTTCTTGCCTTTCTGCACCAGCAGGTACTTCCCGTCCAGCAAGTCATCGGCCGTCAGGATGCGGTCGAATGCCGCCAGTTTCTCCTTGTTGATAGACACGCCGCCATTCTGCACCAGCTTGCGCATCTCGCCTTTCGAAGGGAACACTTGCGCCTGCTCCACCAACAAATCGACGGCTTTCACCCCGCCAGACAAGGCATCTCTCGACACTTCAAACTGCGGAACACCCTCAAATACCGACAGCAACGTGTCTTCATCCAGCTTGCGCAAAGCCTCGGAAGTGGCATTGCCGAACAGGATGCCCGATGCTTCCACCGCGGCATTGTAGTCCTCCTCGGAATGTACCATCACGGTCACTTCCTTGGCCAAACGCTTCTGCAACACCCGCAGATGGGGAGCCTGTGCATGCTCTGCCGCCAAAGCGTCTATTTCTTCTTTCGGCAAAGACGTGAATATCTTGATGTAACGCGCCGCGTCCTCGTCGCTCACGTTCAGCCAGAACTGGTAGAATTTATAGGGAGACGTGTAGCGGGGGTCGAGCCAGATGTTCCCGGACTCCGTCTTTCCGAACTTGCCACCGTCGGCTTTGGTTATCAACGGGCAAGTCAGTGCATACACTTCCCCGCCGTTCATGCGGCGTATCAGTTCCGCGCCCGTCGTGATGTTGCCCCATTGGTCGGAGCCGCCCATCTGGAGCTTGCAGCCTTTCGTCTCGTACAAATGCAGGAAATCATACCCTTGCAACAGCTGGTAGGTAAATTCAGTGAAAGACAGCCCGTCGCGTGCCTCGCCGTTCAGCCGCTTTTGCACGGAGTCTTTCGCCATCATGTAGTTGACGGTGATATGCTTGCCTATCTCGCGCGCAAAGTCAAGGAACGTGTAGTCTTTCATCCAATCATAGTTATTGACCAACTCGGCATGGTTGGGCAGGCCTGAATCAAAATCCAGGAACTTGCTCAACTGCTTCCTCATCCCCTCGATGTTGTGCCGCAAGGTTTCTTCCGTCAGCAGGTTGCGCTCCGCTGATTTCCCCGACGGGTCGCCAATCATTCCCGTCGCGCCGCCTATCAGCACAATCGGCTTATGCCCGCAACGCTGGAAATGACGTAAAATCATCACGCTGCAGAGATGCCCTATGTGCAGGGAGTCCGCCGTAGGGTCGAAGCCAATGTAAGCAGTCACTTGTTCTTTGGAAAGCAATTCCTCGGTGCCAGGCATCATCGTGTGCACCATTCCGCGCCATCTTAATTCTTCTACAAAATTCATCGAATGATTCCTTTGTTGGTTTTTTGATAATATTCGTGTCGGCAAAAATACGACTCTTTATCGGAACAAGCAACTCTTGCCTTTAAAAAAGACCTCCCGGATGTTCGCTTGCACCCTATCGCGCAACAGTTCCTCCGGGATGCCCTTCCCGTTGGCGATTTCCCGGTAAATCGCGTCAATGCCCGCCCGGCTCTCGTCCGTCTCCACAAACAAACGCGACAAAGGCGTCGCCCGAAGCGCCTCCGGCTGGAAACGTTCGCCGAATGACAGGTAAAAACCATGGGAAAGGTACTGCCCCGCCACATTCGCATTGCCCCGGAAGCCATGGATAATCCAAGGGACAGACGGGCTTAAACGCCGCTTCAGGTTCACGGTTTCATTGGAGGCGCGCACCGAATGAATCACCAAAGGCTTACGGGTCTCCTCCGCCAATACGGCATGGAAGGCGAACACATCCTCCTGCAACGCCCAATCCGCCTTGGCCGCCTTGTCCAAACCTGCCTCGCCTACGGCCACCACTTGGCGGTGGGAAAGAAAAGCGCGCAACAGTTTCCGGGCTGCATCATCCAACAAGCATGCCTGCCAAGGATGAATGCCCACCGAATAATAGCGGCCTTCTTCCGGAAAGAAATCCGGGAAACAGCAGTTGATGATGGCGCCCGGCCTGTCAGCATGCGTATGTATGTCGTCTATGCTCATCATGGCCTGCGTCACGGCACCGGGTCATAACCGGCGCCTCCCCACGGATGGCAACGGAGAATCCGCCGCACCGCCAAGTACAATCCCTTGAACGGGCCGTGCTTCTTTATCGCCTCGATGGCGTATTGGGAACAGGTCGGCGTGAAACGGCACGAGGCCGGCGTCAACGGGGAAATGCAGGCACGGTAAAAATAAACCGGCAACAGCAACAGGAAAGACAGCAGACGCTTCATCACGCCGTTCCTCCCACCTTCTTGCCAATCCGCTCCAACAGTTCCGCCATGCGGCTTTCTATCCTCGGCGAGGCATACAGTTCGTTGCTCAAATAAATGATGGCCAAATGCAACCCTGCCCCGCGTTCCGCCAAAAGAGCCGTCAACGGATGCTTGTTCTTGCGGTAAGCTTCCCGGATTTGGCGCTTCACGCGGTTGCGTTTCACCGCACGCTTGAAGCGTTTCTTCGACACGCTGACCAACACAGACACCGGCACTTCCGCGCCTTCATCCACTTGGCGGAAAACAGCACGCAAGGGGAAGGCCGTCAATGCTTGCGCGCCTCCTGCAAACAACGTTTCTATCGCCTTCCGGCTGCATAAACGTTCCGCCTTCGTAAAGGTATTGTTCTCCATGTCCATCCGACCGGTCCCGTTGCCCGAATCCATTCAAATCCCGCCCTCATGCAACAAAAGGACGAAGACTGCTTGCAGAAAGCCTCTCCGTCCTTCCATTGGCAATACAAAACAACTCCCTAATTATTTGTTCCGCTCCTTTATGAACATGTCAAGCGCCGCCGTCATGGAAGGGGCATTCACCGTAGGAGCTTCCAAATCCAACCTCAAGCCGGCATCGCGGACAGCTTTGGCCGTGGTAGATCCAAAACAACCGATGGCGATGTCTTTCTGCTCGAAATTCGGGAAGTTCTTTATCAGTGAAGAAATGCCCGACGGGCTGAAGAACACCAGCATGTCATAATCAAACTCTTCGCCGGGAGCAAAGTCATTGCTCACCGTACGGTACATCACTACTTCCGTATGCTTCACATTGTGCTTGTCAAGCAAGTTCTTGATTTCATCATTATGCACATCCGACATCGGGACCAAATAACGTTCCGTATTGTGCTTCAGGATGGCAGGCATCAAATCATCCACCTTGCCCGTGTTCCCGAAAAAGATTTTCCGCTTGCGGTACTGCACATATTTCTGGATATACAAGGCTACCGTCTCTGTCACACAAAAATACTTCATCGTTTCAGGTATCGTCACGCGAAGCTCCGTACACAAATGGAAGAAATGGTCTATCGCATGCCGGGATGTGAAAATAACAGCCGTATGATCCAAAATAGATACTTTCTGCTGTCGGAACTCTTTCGGCGTCACGCTTTCCACCTTGATGAAAGGCCGGAAATCAATCTTGACGCCATACTTGGCCGCAATGTCGTAATAAGGCGACTTCTCGGAGGCAGGCTTAGGCTGCGACACGAGGATTTTATTGATTTTCAAAATCTTATAATTTTATTTCTACAATAAATTATTAAGCATTGATAACCCCTTGTACATAATCAGGCAAGGCATTATTTCCAGCGCGCAAAAGTACACAATTAAATAGAAAAGACCATAAAATTTGAATGAAAAAAACTTTATACAATTATAAAACACGGATATTTTGGCCATAACGGCTACAAATATGAAGAAAACCATGAATGCACCGGCAGGCCCGTCCGCATAAACCCACAACAAAAGGCCGGAACATAAAAGGACGGATGCGGCATACACCACGGAAAAATAACTGCCTATCCACAAGGACGTACGCGGGCGGTCGAAAAACAGCCAGCCTAAAAAGGCATAAAACAACCATTTTGTCAAAAAATAAGCCAAAGCGACCAAAACATCCAAAGCCAAGACGGCATAAAAGAAACCACCCGGAGAAGAAGAAAAGGACACGCCATGGAAACAGGCAAACACAGCCACGCCCAACACCAAAGATGCGGCCAAAAGAATGAAAAGACGGGAACACCCGTCCACCGCTGCCGGGCTTTCAAAAGCATCCTCCCGCATGCGGAAATGGAAGAAACCGCGCAACCGCTGCAACAGGTGCTTCTTGCCTGCATGCAACACACAAGCCAGGAAAAACACGCCTAAGAACAACAGCAAGGCCACAACAGGGTCAGCAGCCAAACGGTAAGGGAGGGGATTGCCTTGCATGCCGGAAGGGCAAGCCTCCACGCCGGCAACCAAAGGCAACGGCTGCCCGATGGCCGTATCCGCCACAGGCAAGCTGTCCGCTGCCAACAAACCATCCGGGAAGAAGGACAATGAATCCATCTGTGGCACATTTCCTTTCATACCGTCTCAAATTTCCCGACCGCCGGATTCCACCATGGGGTTGCAAACAGAAGCCGGACGGCCTGCTCCGGCGTAGCGGCCACTTGCCAAAGATCTGCATGCTCCTCGCGCATGAAGTGTTCGGACACAGCCCGATGGAGCATCTCCAACAACGGGTTGAAAAAAGCATTCACGTTCAGGATGACAATAGGCTTCGGATACAGCCCCAACTGTTTCCAAGTGATGATTTCCAACAGTTCCTCCAACGTGCCGCAACCTCCCGGCAAGGCAATGATTCCATCTGAGAGACGAGCCATCTCTTGCTTCCGCTCATGCATCGTTCCCACCTCCACCAAGCGGGTCATCCCCGGATGGTGCCAGCCGCGTTCCACCATGAAACGGGGAATCACGCCCACAGCCTCGCCTCCATGCTCCAGCACGGCATCGGCCACGGCACCCATCAATCCTTGGCTTCCCGCGCCATTCACCAAGCACAAGTGCCGTTGCGCCAGCAACGCGCCCAACTGGCGGGCCGCCTCATAATAGGCTTCCTCCACGCCCGCGCTGGAAGCACTGTACACACATACGGTTTTTATCTCATTCACCATTGCCTGCCAATTCGTTCCACAAGTGCAAAAATAACATTAATCCCACACATTCCGCTGCCTGCCCGCATGGAAACTTCCGGTTGCCTGTACAAAAACTCCGACTTGCCCGCATGAAAAGGAATCAACGGGGAAACCGAAACATCCGTCCAGACGCACCGGGAAACGCACCCGAGCCTTACGGCTTGCCACATGGAAAAGGACTTTCATCCAACCAGGCACGAGGGATGCCCGCCCCCTCATGATAGCGCAACGTGCCATTGATGAAAGCCACAGACTTCGCATGCTGCAAAAGAACCTCCACATCATGGCTCACCAAAATGACGGCGCAATCCCGGTTGATTTCATCCAACAGCCCATAAAGGCGGTTGCCGAAATGACGGTCGATATACGTGTCGGGCTCGTCTAAGATCAGCAGATCCGGCTTAGCGACAAGGGCGCGCCCTAAAAGGACCCGCTGCAACTGCCCGCCACTTAGCTGCTCCACCGGACGTTTCTCCAAGCCTTGCAACCCCATCCGTTCCACCATTTCATCCACAAGCCCGTGCTGGCGGGCCGTGAAACGCCCCCACAAGCTCTTTTGCCCGCTCAGGCCGGAACCTATCACTTCCTCCACCGAGATGGGAAACTTGCGGTCAATGGAACTGTACTGCGGCAAGTAGCCCATCGCGATTTTCCCGCATTCTTCCCCGCCGTGGAAGAAACGGATGCGGCCGGACTGCCTGCCAGACAAGCCCAGAATGGCTTTCACCAACGTGGTTTTCCCTCCTCCGTTCGGGCCGATGATGCCTAAGAAATCACGGTAGCAAACGGTCAAATCCACATCCTGCAACACCGTTTTCCCGCCGTAACCCACGGACAAGCCCTCTATCTGCAACAACTTTTCTTTCATTCCTTTTCCTCATTACGGATGCCGGCCTCCTGCAATGCCCGCGCCACCGACAACATTTCCTGCCGCCAATCGTAAGCCAACGGGTTGACCTGCACCAGCCGCGCCTTTGCCTCCTCGGCCACGACCCTTGCATTGCGGACATCAAACTCCGGCTGCACGAAAACGACACGGATATCCTCGCGACGGCACACGTCAGCCAAATCCTTCAGATAGGAAGGAGAGGGTTCTTTGCCGCTTTCTTCGAGCGCATATTGCCGCAACCCGTAATCACGGGCAAAGTAAGACAACGCCGGATGGTAAATCATGAAACTGCGGGACGCACCGGCAAGCATCCCGCGTATCGCCGCATCCGTGCCGCGTATCACCTGCGACAGGCTGTCCAAACGGTGCCTGTAAAACGGCGCATGCACAGCATCCAAACGGCAAAGCGCAGCAGCAATGTTGGCAGAAATGGCAAGGGCATTTTCCGCCGACATCCAAATGTGCGGCTCCACGCCGCTGCCATGATGCCCATGCGGTTCCGTGGCGCGTATCAATGGCACGCCTTCTGACAGGTCAAAGACCTGCATGTCCGGGGCATTCTCTGCCAAACGCTCCATCCATACCTGTTCAAAATCCACATAACCGACACGGAAATAAGCCTTGCTCCTGCTCAACGCCACCAATTGCCGGGGCGAAGGGTCGTACATCTCAGGGCTGCTGCCTTTGGGAACCATGCTTTCCACGGCAAAGCAATCACCCGCAATGGCTTCCGTAAAATACCGCAAAGGCTCAATCGTGACGGTAATCCGGGGCTTGCCGCCCCTGTCACGCCCGCCCGGCCTTCCGCAACTTTGACCCGCCATCAAGAGGGCTACACCTATTATTATATATACAATCTGCCTCATACTTCAAAAATTTACGATTTCACAGCCCTTAATATCTCCCGCTTTCCACCCGGAGGCCCCGGCAAACGTTCCACGCTGAAACCGGCTTGCAGCAACATCCTGCGGACAACTCCTTTCGCGCAATACGTTGCCAGGATGCCACCCGGGCGCATTGCCTCCCAAAGGCGGGCAAACACTTCATGCGTCCACATCTCCGGCTGCTTCTCCGGCGCAAAGGCATCGAAATAAACCACATCGAATGCTGACGGCGGCAAAACGCAGGCCGTGAAGTCTGCTTCCCGCTTGTGCAACGTGAAAAACGGGGAAATGCACACGTCCTCTTCCCAAGGGCAAGCATGCAGGCGGCGGAAATCTTCCGCATGCCCCGGCGCAATCCTTTCCGGGTAGCCGAGGGATGCCACGCAGGCCGGCTGCAAAGGATAAAGCTCGACAGACGTGTAATGCACCTGCTTCCGCAACTTACCTGCGGCAAGGCACGTGAGAAACGCATTCAGACCCGTGCCGAAACCCACTTCAAGCACCTCCAACGAAACGGAAGGATGATGTTCCAACCCCATGCGGATAAAGACATGAAGGGATTCCGCCACCGCGCCTTTCACGGAATGGTAATGCTCATCGAGCGCAGGGACATAAAGCGTCCGGCTGCCGTCTGATGTGATTTCCACTTTCCTTTCCATGACTCCCTACATGAAAAATGAGAATACGCCCCTTGCTGCCAAAGCGACGACCGTGAATCGCACCACCTTGCCCGCCAGCATGAACAAAGCCACCCCCAACAAATTGCTCCGCATGAAGCCTAACGCCACGGATATCAAATCGCCCACAAACGGCAAGAACGAGAAGAATGCCACCCAACATCCCCGTCCATTCAAGTATTTGCGCATCCGCTCCACCTTTTCTTCCTTTATATGGAAATACTTCTCCAACCATTCCACCTTTCCCAAATGCCCAATCCAATAGCAAGTCAAACTGCCCAACAGGTTCCCGAACGTGGCAGCCGCGACGCAATACACGGGATTCAAGCCCGCGCCCGGAAGCAAGAGCGCCAAAAGCACTGCCTCGGAACTGAGCGGCACAATGCTGCCCGCAAGGAATGCCGCAATGAACATCCCCACATAGCCCCAATCTGTCAGGAATTGAACCAAAGCATCCATAGGTTATGCAAAGCGACCAGCAATACCGATACAAAAAAGAACACGAAAAGCAAATTGGAAAACCGCGTGCGGAGCAACGAGAACAAATGGGCGCCCAGCAAAGCAGCCACCGGCAGAAGCATCTGCAACGCCATCTCCGCATGCTGCATCTGGAACAATCCCAACAAGGCAAGGGCAAAGCCAACCATAATCAAGAAATTGAGATAGGCACGCGAACGGATTTTGTCCTCATAAGTGGCAAACCAGTAATGAATGCTGCTGCACGCCAACAACAATACAGCCCACAACGCCACAGCAAGCACAGGCAGCGGCAAAGGGACAGAGAACAACGGGGCAAAAGACGCCAACTCACGGAACGGCGCATAAAACAACGCCATCTGCCCATGAAAGAAGGCATGCCCCCACAAAAGCCAATAAGGCACCGCCCAGCCCAAAAGCCCGGCCAAAAAGGAACGGGCATGAAGCGCCCTGAACAGCGAAAGCCCCAACAGGAACAACGGATACAACAAGAACACTGCCGGGAACAACAGGCTGGATGTCCCTAAAAAGAACATGCAACCAAACGCCCACTCCGCCGCATGGGAGGACTGATAGCTCCTGAACATGAAATAAAGGGCCAGCACGAAGCACAGCGAAACCACGCTGCCTGCACCCGGAACGAACAGAAACGATGAAACCACCACCAGCCAACAAAACAAGGAAGCCTGGAAAGAAGTGCGGACGCGGATGACGGCATAAGCATTGTTCAACTCTATCAGCAGGTAAACAACCGCCGCATAGGCCAACAAAGATACCAAAGAACCCTGCAATGTGCCTGAAACAAATTCATCAAACAGACGGCGGAACACATAAGCATCCGCTTCGGCAGGCACAGGCTTCCACGCGGCAAACAAAAGCCACAGGAGGAAAGATACCGCAACGGTGGCGGGCAAGGTCAGCCTGCCCGTCACAACCGCATGCTGGAAACCTGCCCTTGCCATTACAAGTCAAAGCCTATGTCGCCCCGGAAATACTTCTTCTCAAACTGAATCTTCCCGGCATTCCCAAAAGAACGCGCCAGCGCTTCTTCCTTGCCGTTGCCGTAAGAACTCACAGCGATGACCCGCCCGCCGGAAGTCACCACCGCGCCGTCCCTCACGGCCGTGCCGGCATGAAACACGATGCTGCCGCCCGCCTTTGCTTCTTCAATGCCGCTGATGGGGTAGCCTTTCCCGTAAGCGCCGGGATAACCGCCTGAAACCAGCATGACACACACTGCCGCGCGCGGGTCGGTTTCCAGCGTCCTTCCCGACAGATTGCCTTCCGCCACCCCTTCCAGCAAGTCCACCAAATCGCTTTGGATGCGCAACATCACGGTCTCTGTCTCCGGGTCGCCCATACGGACATTGTATTCAATCACCATCGGGTCGCCTTTCACATTCATCAACCCGAAGAATATAAAGCCTTTGTAATCGATGCCTTCCGCAGCAAGCCCCTCCACCGTCGGGCGGATGATGCGGTCTTCCACTTTCTTCATCCATTCCTTGTCTGCAAAAGGCACGGGCGACACCGAACCCATCCCGCCGGTATTCAAGCCTTTGTCGCCTTCGCCGATGCGCTTGTAGTCTTTGGCTTCGGGCAGAATCTTGTAGTCCCTCCCGTCCGTCAGCACGAACACCGAGCATTCAATGCCGCTCAGATACTCCTCGATGACCACCGTGGCCGAAGCGTTGCCGAACATGCCGCCCAACATTTCTTCCAGTTCCTTCTTGGCTTCCTCCAAAGTAGGCAGAATCAGCACCCCTTTCCCTGCGCAAAGCCCGTCGGCCTTCAACACATAAGGCGCTTCAAGCGTCTCCAAAAAAGCCAAGCCTTCCGCTATGCCGCCTGCCGTCACGCTCTTATAGCGTGCCGTGGGGATGTGGTGCCGCTGCATGAAGCCTTTCGCAAATTCCTTGCTGCCTTCCAGCATGGCGCCCGCTTTTGACGGGCCGATGACCGGCACATGCCTCAACGCCTCATCCTGCTTGAAGTAATCATAAATCCCCTTCACCAACGGGTCTTCCGGCCCTACCACCACCATGTTGATGCCTTTTTCCAACACAAACTGCCGGATGGCCGGGAAATCATCCGCTTGGATGGCGATGTTCTCACCCTCTTCCCGCGTCCCGGCGTTCCCCGGAGCGATGTACAGTTTCTCTATCTTCGGGCTTTGGGCTATCTTCCATGCCAATGCATGCTCCCGCCCGCCGGAACCTAAAAGCAAAAGTTTCATGTCTTCCTGTTTTGTTATCGGTTATTTCAAATGGTCTTCAAAATAGCGGGTGATATGCTCATGCAGATGCACGCGGTCCACCCCTATCATGTTATGCCCGTCTTCCGGGTACACGAAGAAGTCAGGATGGGTGCCCGCATCGATGCATGCCCGAAGGAAAGTGTAAGTGTGCTGGGGCACGCAGGTGGGATCCATGCCGCCGATGATGATTTCCAAGCGGCCTTTCAGGTTTCCGGCCTTCTGTTTCAGGTCGGCTTCCGCGTATCCCTCCGGGTTTTCCTGGGGCGTATCCATGTAGCGTTCCCCGTACATCACCTCGTAATATTTCCAATCGGTGACCGGGCCTCCGGCAACCCCCGCCTTGAACACTTCAGGGTAAGTCAGCATCAAATTGGTGGTCATGAAGCCGCCAAAGCTCCATCCATGCACCCCGATTCTGCCTTCGTCCACGTAAGGCAGGGACTTCAGCAACTCCACCCCTTTCATCTGGTCCTTCATCTCCTCTGTCCCCAAATGGCGGAACGTGCAATTCTCGAACTTCAATCCCCTGTTGTCGCTCCCGCGCCCGTCCACCGTCAACATCACATACCCTTGCTGCGCCATGTACAAATCCCAACCGCTGGCACCATAAAAACGCATGTTGGCAATCATCTGCGCATGCGGGCCGCCATATACATAAATGATGGCCGGGTACTTTTCAGCAGGGTCGAAGCCCACCGGCTTGACAAGGCGGTAATACAAATCCGTCACCCCATCGGCAGCCTTGATGGTCCCGATGGATATTTCCGGCAAATCGAACTGCTCTTTCAATGGGTCTTTGGCTTCCAGCAGCGCCACGCCATCCTTCCCATCGGTAGGCAAGATGCTCACCTCGCGAGGCACGTCGAACGACATGAAACGGTCAATCAGGTACTTGCCGTCTGCCGAAAGGCTGCCACTGTGCGTGCCGTCCGCTTTCCCCAAAAGCATGCGCTTGCCAGTCTTCACGCTCAAGGCAAAAAGATTGGCCTGCAAAGGGGATATTTCCGTGCTTCCGATGATGATTTCCTTTTTGCCTGCGTTGAATCCTACAATCTCCTGCACCAGCCATTCACCTTGGGTCAGCGGCTTCACCCGCAAGGATTCGCGGAAGGTGGTCTCGCCGTCGCCGCCGGTCTTTGTTTCCGGTTGCACTTCCGCCTGCGTGTCCATCAGGTAAAGATGCCAGTACCCGTCGCGCTGGCTCCAATAAATGAACTTCGAGTCATCCCAAGGCAAGAATGCTATGGGATGTTGCGGCTCCACATACTTGGGGTGCATTTCTTCATACAACACGGCTTCCCGCTCGCCCGTCAAGGCATTGTAGCGCACCAGTTGCGCATGGTCTTGGTCACGGTTCAGTTCTATCACATAGATGTTCCGTTCATCGGGCGACCAGCTGATGTTGGTGAAATAACGGTCGGTGGGGTCGCCTGCCTGCAAATATACGGTTGTCCCCGCCTTCACGTCATACACCCCGATGGCCACTTTATGGCTGGTCATGCCGGCCATCGGGTATTTGTCCGGCTCCAAGGTAGCGATGCGCGTGGAGGTGTTCACCTGCGGATAGTCCGTCACCATGCTTTGGTCCATCCTGTAAAAAGCAAGGAAAGAGCCTTTCGGGCTCCAGAATGTCCCCTTCCGGATGCCGAACTCATTGCGGTGGACCGCCTGCCCGTACACCACATCTTTTTCAAAATCCGGCGAACCGCCCATGGCCGCCGGGTTAATCATCTTGCAAAAGTCGCCTTCCCCGGCCACAAACAGGCTGTTGCCTGCCGTGTAGGCCAGCAGGCCGTTCGCCTTGCAGAAGTCAAGGTTGGCCGGACGTTTCCCTTGCGATGCCTCTATCCGGAACATGTTGACCAGCTTCTTCTGGCCGAAGTCATACCAGAACATGTAGTCATCATTGCCTCCATCGGCCTCCACCTTGCCTGGGAAAACCACAATCTTCCGGTCTCCCCACGGCATGGTTGCCTGCATCAGCGTGAGCAACGGCTTGGCAGGCTGTGCCAAGGCGTAAGGTTTCTCCCCGTTGGCCAATGCTTCGTTGACTTCATCCAACGTGGCCAGCACGGTCTCTTCCCCGGTTTTCTTGTCAACCAGCAGGATGTTGTCCACATCCGTGCGGACGCATTCATTGCCCCACCATTTCAGCCCTAACTTGTTTTCCGGGACAAGGTTGAGGTAGTTGCTTCCTCCCGGAATCACGTCTTCCAGCGTGAACGCCTTTTTCTCCTGCGCGTTTCCCGAAAAAACGGCCATACACATCAATATTAGAAATTGGGATATACGTTTCATCTTTCCTTTTTTCCTTTTATGTCATTCTCTGTCTTCACCCGGCCTTTCCCGCCGGTCCATGCGCCTCTGCCGTTCCGCATAGCGCGGCGCGGAGGCATCTCTCGGAAATGTCCGCCGCATGCCGTCCCTTTCCTTGAAACGGTCCTTCCATTCCGTCCGCCCGTATTCCGGGAATTCCCGCTGGCGGCGCGGAGCCGGCGCAGGTCGCTGCCAGCCCCTTTCCCTGAACCGTTCATCGGGATTTCCGCTGCGGTCTTCTTCTTCCCGCCCGCTGAACATCACGTACTTTCGGAACTGGCATTCCAACGCCCCGTTGTAGAGCGGTATTTTCTCGGACGCTTTCAGGCCGATTTCATCAAAACACTCATCGCGGTAGCTCAACACCCACGCCTCGTTGCCCACGAATGCATGCTTCAGCCGCTCGCCAATCATCTGGTACAGCCCCAACAAGTCGTCCGGCGCGATGCGTTCGCCGTACGGGGGATTCATGATGATGAGGCTTTTCGCGCCCGGCTGCTGGAACTGCTGGAAGGGTTGCTGCTTCAGTTCAATGTCTTTGGCCACGCCGGCGGCCTTCATGTTGCGCCCGGCTATCGCGATGGCTTTGGGGCTGTTGTCGTAAGCGTAAATCTTATGGGAGAACCCGCGTTCCTGCGAATCATCGTTGTAAATGCGCTCGAAAAGCTCTTTGTCGAAGTCCTTCCACTTCTCGAACCCGAACTCTTTGCGGAAAACGCCCGGCGCAATGTTGCGCGCAATCAAGGCGGCTTCGATGGGAATCGTGCCGGAGCCGCACATGGGGTCGATGAGGTCGCACCCGCCTTGCCATCCGGTCATCAGAATCATGCCGGCCGCCAGCACTTCATTCAGAGGCGCCTCCACGGCTTCCTGGCGGTAGCCCCTGCGGTGCAGGGATTCGCCGGAACTGTCCAACGACAACGTGCAATCCTCCTGTGAGATATGGATGTTCAGCAACAAATCCGGATTGTTCAGCCGGACCGAAGGGCGTTTTCCCGTCTTTTCCCGGAAATAGTCCGCTATCGCGTCCTTCACCCGGTAAGCCACGAACTTGGAATGCCGGAACTCTTCCGAGTTGACCACGGCATCTACCGCAAAGGTCCAGCTTTCGTCCAAGTAATCTTCCCAAGGGATGGACTTCACACATTCATATACTTCGTCCGCATCCTTTGCCATGAAGTGCTTGATGGGTTTCAACACCCGGATGGCCGTGCGAAGGCAGAAGTTGGCCCGGTACATCATCTCCTGGTCACCTTCAAAGGAGACCATCCGCCGCCCGGCCCTGATGTTGGCCGCCCCCAAGTCCGTCAATTCTTTCTCCAAGACTCCTTCCAATCCTTGGAACGTCTTTGCAATCAATTCCATTTGTCCGTTTTCCACGTCTCTATCCCTTATTAAAATTTTTAATCCTTTATTTGCGTTGCACGACACGGGCGCCGGGTGCCACGTCTTCCGTCACCCAGATGTTGCCGCCAATTGTGGCGCCTTTGCCGATGGTTATCCTTCCCAAGATGGTGGCGTTCGAGTAAATCACCACATCATCTTCCAGAATAGGATGGCGCGGGATGCCTTTTATCGGCTTCCCGTCTGCATCGAGCGGGAAACTTTTCGCCCCTAATGTCACGCCTTGGTACAGTTTCACGCGGCAGCCGATGATGGTGGTGGCGCCAATCACCACGCCTGTGCCGTGGTCGATGGCAAAATGGGTTCCGATTTCTGCCCCCGGATGGATGTCGATGCCCGTCTCTGAATGGGCCATCTCCGTGATGATGCGCGGAATCAACGGCACGCCGAGGCGCAACAGTTCATGCGCAATGCGGTAATTGGAGATTGCCTTGATGGCGGGATAGCAACAAATCACTTCGCCGATGCTCGTGGCAGCCGGGTCGCCGTTGTACATGGCCTCCACATCGGTGGCCAGCATCCGGCGCAGTTCCGGCAAACGGGCGATGAACTGCGCCGCCTTTTCCCGGCAACGCTCCATGCACATCGTGCAGCCCTCGTCCCTGTTTTCCCCGCCGAAGCACAACCCGGCAAAGATTTGCCCGGCCAGCAAGTCGTACAACGCTTCCCCGCTGACCCCGATGTAATAATTGACGGTGCGGCTGTGGACCGTTGAGTTCCCGTAATATCCGGGGAACAATATGGAGCGGGAAAGGCTGACGATGCGCTGCAACGCCTCCGCAGAAGGGAGCGGCTCGCCGTCGCGATGCTGGTGGAACAAGTCCTTGTAGGACTCGCATGCCGACAACTTCGCCACCGTCTCCGTCAGAATATGAGTGAAATCAAGCGAACCCATGCTTACCTGAATCTGTTGTGACCCAAAATGAAAGTGCAAAGATAGTGAAAGGTGAGCGCAATGGCAAATGGAAAACAAAGTTTTCAGATTTGGCATTGCCGAACCGCATCCTATCTTCGCGAAGCAAAGTAGTGAAAGGTGAGCGCAATGGCAAATGGAAAACAAAGTTTTCAGATTTGGCATTGCCGAACCGCATCCTGTCTTCGTGAAACAAAGATAGTGAAAGGAGAGCGCAGAGGCAAGCGAAAACGGAATTTTAGAAAGGAGGAACGGCTCCGCCAGGCAAGGCCGCGAACTTTACCGGGAAAAACCAACGATTTTTCCTGAAAAGCGGCTGCATTTTACAGGTAAAATCTGCAATTTTATTGGGGAAAAAACACAAAGACCCGGCAGCGTTGCGAACAGCACTACGGACTTTTTGAAAATGTCCAGCAACAATTGCATGAAAGTTCACAGGACTTTTCGCAAAACTTCATAGAACAATTTTAAAATCATTGGGAGGACTTTTTTGAGAGGATAAGCTGGCAAGGCAGCAAGGCTTCAGGAACTGCAAGCCTGCCGAGGCATGGAACAGGAAAAACGCTCCCAAAGGTTTCGCCCCACTCGTCAGGAGGTTTTCCGAGCCAACAAAGAAAGCGCAAAGGGTTGCCACGAATAGCAACCCTTTGCGTGCAAGAACAGCCCGGCCGTTCATCGAACCACTTTCACCGTGCGGACAGAACCGTCGGAGAATACTTGGCGCACCAAGTTCAAACCCGGCGCCAATGCCGGCACGCGGATGCCGGAAACCGTGTAATATTCTTCCTGCACCACCTCCATTGCATCATGGGAACTGATGGATGTAGGCTCTTCGCCTGAAAGGAGCAAATCATCCAATTCACCATCATCATCCCTCAAAAGCACGGTGACACGCTCGTTGCCGGACGAGAGATAGAAGGCACTGAACGGGTATTTGCTGCCTGCCACTCCGAAATAATATGTCATGCCTTCATACACCGGGAACTTGATGTAGCCCATGCCGGTGTTGGGACCCGGCCAGGTGTTGCGGTCATAGCCGCGCATCTCATCCAAAGATGGCGTGGAAGTCCAGCCGCCTGCCGCCTGAATGGAAGGAGGAAGGTTGGTGAACTGCGAGTCGATGGTTTCTTGGCTCAGCCTGTCAAAATTGTCCGGGTCGCCTTTCACTGCGAAATGTTCCGCCTTTCCATCGTTCACAATGTCGATTTCATAACCGATGGCAGAGGATTCTTCCGTCACCCAATAGACTTTGTTAAGAGAGAATTTCCCGCAAGCATAGAAATAACCCACCAATCTGTCCGGGTCATTGCCCGGAGCCGTGAAAGCGTATGCACAGCCGGATGCGGGCATTGCATTGCCATAATCTTCGATATAGCCCATGTTCCTGCCATCAGCTGTAAGCGGGTTTGCATTGCCTGTGATGCCTGCAACTATATCCAACTGCGTTCCGTTGAACACATACGCATCATAGCCATCCGTGGCAGCACCCGTAGTTTTGTAAGTGTCATCGCAAGCTATCTGCACTGCATAACCTTCTTTCTCGCCCAAGGCCACGACGGTTCCCCCCGGAAGCGCGACACCGATTGCATCCACCAACGACAATGCTTGCCCCACGCCGCCATAATCAGGAACATTTACGGACACTGGTTCATCAGTTTCTTCAAGGAGCAAATCATCCAATTCACCGTCATTATCCCTTAAATAAACCTCAACCTCCTCATCGCCAGATGACAAATAGAAGGCACTGAATTGATATTTTGAACCTGACCCACCGAAATAATACGTCATGCCTTCATACACCGGGAACTTGATATAGCCCATGCCGGTAGCCACGCCAATTTCATTCCACCATTCATTTCGGTCATAGCCGCGCATTTCATCCAAAGACGGCGTGGAAGTCCAGCCGCCCGCCGCCTGAACGAAAGGAGGAAGATCCGTGAACTGCGCCTTGATGCATTCTTCACTCAACCGGCCACGGTTCTCTGGGTCGCCCAACACTTCAAAATGTTCCGCCTTGCCGTTCACCACCATGTCGATTTCATAGCCGATGGCATAAGTGCCTTCTGTCACCCAATACTGTTTGTTCGTACTCGGTTTCCCGCAAGCATAAAAGTAACCTACCAATTTGTCCGGGTCATTGCCCGGAACTGTGAAAGTATAAGCGGTACCGTCAGCAGGAACTGCATTATTGTAATTCGCAAAGTATGTCAAAGGTGTGCCATCTGCCGCCTTCGGATTAATGTTTCCTACGATGCCCGTCATGCCATTCAAATAAGTCCCGTTGAACACGTATGCTTCATAATCATCCGTACTGGTGTTCACGGTGTTGTAAAAATCATCGCAAGCCACGCCCACTTCAAGGCCATTGATGCCGGTTGCCACTACTGTGCCGGTTGCCATAAAAGAACCGCCATCCACAGAAACGTTATCCACCTCACCATAGTCAAGACCTTCTGCGCCAACAGGCACATCGGGTTCTTCTTCCGGCGTAAGGAGCAAATCATCCAATTCACCGTCATGATCCCTCAAATAAACCTCAACCTCCTCATCGCCCGATGACAAATAGAAGGCACTGAATTGGTATTTTGAGCCTGACGCACCAAAATAATACGTCATGCCTTCATACACCGGGAACTTGATATAGCCCATGCCGGTAGCCACGCCAATTTCATTCCACCATTCATTTCGGTCATAGCCGCGCATTTCATCCAAAGACGGCGTGGAAGTCCAGCCGCCCGCCGCCTGAACGAAAGGAGGAAGATCCGTGAACTGCGCCTTGATGCATTCTTCACTCAACCGGCCACGGTTCTCTGGGTCGCCCAACACTTCAAAATGTTCCGCCTTGCCGTTCACCACCATGTCGATTTCATAGCCGATGGCATAAGTGCCTTCTGTCACCCAATACTGTTTGTTCGTACTCGGTTTCCCGCAAGCATAAAAGTAACCTACCAATTTGTCCGGGTCATTGCCCGGAACTGTGAAAGTATAAGCGGTACCGTCAGCAGGAACTGCATTATCGTAAGCCGCAAAGTATGTCAAAGCATAGCCATTTGCACCCCTCGGATTAGCACTCCCCATTATGCCCGTCATGCCATTCAAATAAGTCCCGTTGAACATGTAGGCTTCATAACCATCCGTGTTGACAGCAACAGACTTGTAATCATCCTCGCAAGCCGCTTTCACTTCAAGGCCATAGCCATCTGTTGCCACAACTGTTCCTGATTGAAGCTTTGTTGACACTCCAGAACCTCCGTCTATCGACATGTAATCTACCACAGCGCATCCTCGCGTGGCTGCATCAAGCAACATATCAGCAACGGTTCCCTCTGAACTTCTCAAAGCAACCGTGCGGCTTTCATCATTTGCCGAAGCCAAATAAAAAGCACTGAATAGGTATTTTGAACCTGACACGCCAAAATAATACGTCATGCCTTCATACACCGGGAACTTAATATAGCCCATGCCATTGAAAGCATTGCCTGTACCTTGCCAATCGCTCCGATCATAACCGCGCATCTCATCCAAGGAGGGCGTGTCAGTCCAGCCGCCCGCCGCCTGAACGGAAGGAGGAAGGTTCGTGAACTGCGCTTTGATGGTTGCTTCACTCAACCGGCCACGATTGTTCGGATCGCCCACCACCTCAAAATGTTCCGCTTTGCCGTTCAGCACCATGTCAATCTCGTAGCCGATGGCATAAGTGTCTTCCGTCACCCAATATTGCTTGTTCGTTCTCAGTTTCCCGCAAGCATAGAAATAACCCACCAATTTGTTCGGGTCGTTGCCCGGCACGGTGAAAGTATAAGCGCAACCGTCCACAGGAACTGCATTATTGTAATTCCAAAAATAAGTCAAAGGTGTGCCATCTGCCGCCTTCGGGTTAGCATTTCCCGTTATGCCCGTCATGCCATTCAAATAAGTCCCGTTGAACATGTAGGCTTCATAACCATCCGTGTTGGCACCCGTGGTCTTGTAACTATCATCACAAGCCACCTTCACTTCCAGCCCGTTCATGCCCGTGGCCACCACCGTGCCTGCCGCAATGGGCGTGGCTATTTCAGAACCTCCGTTCACCGACTGATAATCCACCTCGGCATAATCCTGTGCAGAAATCGCCATAGCCGCCCAAAGGGCAGCCCCCAAAAAGAATTGTCGTTTCATCGTAATCAATATTAATCATTAAACAATCATTCGTGCATTTTTGTTTTATTGGCAAACATCCGCCGCCTTCCATGCAGAAGGGCACCCGGACATTCCTCAAAAAACAGGCATCCGTCCTTCAAAATATCTTCCTTTTTCAATATTAAAATTCTCTATATTGCCGCAGGGGCAAAAATAAACATAAAAGAATACAAAACCAACAAATGGCCGGATTATTTTCGCCCAAACATGAAAATTTCGGGAAACATCGCCCGTATTCCGTAAAAATCGCCAGTACAGATTGCTTTTTTTACGTAAAAATCGCCAATTAGCAAATCATTTATTATATTTGCAGGCAAAGGAACAAGAGCCATGATGACGATAAAAAGAACGCTGCAAGACAAAATAACCGAGAGAATCATGCCGGGAAAGGCCGCTTTAATCTTCGGCGCACGCCGCGTAGGCAAAACCGTGATAATGCGGAGAATCGTCAACGAATACCCGGGGAAAACAATGATGCTCAACGGGGAAGACTATGACACGCTGGCATTATTAGAGAACCGCACCGCAGCCAACTATCGGCATTTGTTAGAAGGCATTGACCTTTTAGCCATCGACGAAGCACAAAGCATCCCGCAAATCGGCCAAATTCTGAAACTGATTGTAGACGAAATACCGAACGTCAGCATATTGGCAAGCGGCTCATCATCATTCGACCTCCTCAACAAGACGGGCGAACCTTTGGTGGGACGCAGCACGCAGTTTGTGCTTACGCCTTTCTCACAACAAGAAATCGCACAAACAGAAACGGCACTCGAAACCCGGCAGAACCTTGAAGCGCGACTGATTTACGGTTCTTACCCGGAAGTGGTCCTGATGGACAGTTTTGAACGGAAAACAGATTATCTGCGGGATATTGTCGGTGCTTACTTGCTGAAAGACATCTTAGCCATCGATGGTTTGAAAAATTCCGGCAAGATGCGCGACTTGTTGCGCCTGATTGCTTTCCAGTTGGGCAGCGAAGTGTCATACGATGAATTGGGCAAACAGCTCGGCATCAGCAAAAGCACGGTTGAAAAGTATCTTGACTTATTAGAAAAAGTATTCGTGGTGTACCGTTTGGGCGCTTATTCACGCAACTTGCGGAAAGAAGTATCAAAAGCAGGAAAGTGGTACTTTTATGACAACGGCATCCGAAATGCCGTCATCGGTGCCTTCTCACCATTGGCTGTGAGGCAAGACACCGGAGCGTTGTGGGAAAACTATCTTATAGGAGAAAGGCGCAAAGCCAACTTCAATGCACAGCTGCACAAAGAGTTCTACTTTTGGCGCACTTACGACAAACAGGAAATCGACCTGATAGAAGAAAGCACGAACGAATTGACGGCATTGGAGTTCAAATGGGGAGACAAAACGCCTTCTGCCCCGAAAGCATTCCAAACAGCTTATCCGCATGCGGAATACCATGTGGTGAACAAAAGCAATTACCTGCAATTCATCGGATAAGCAGGCAAAACATATTACTTTATGAGTAATTCAACAAAATCTTAGATTGGGCGCAATTCCACCGTCAATCCCATTGCAGAAGCTATCTTATAAAGAGTGGCAACAGTAGGCACGGTCAATCCTCGTTCAATCCTTGATATATACCCTTTGTCCGCACCGATGCGTTTTGCGAGTTCTGCTTGCGTGAGATGCGCATTCTTGCGTGCTTCCAACAATATTTGGGCATTGTATTCCTCCCATGCCCTCTCACGGTTCTTTTCGCGTTCGGGAGTGCCTTCCGCCCCCAAAACTTCGTCAAGCATAGCACTGACATCATAAATGTCCTTACTAATTTCTTTTAGTTGCATAATATTCCTCCTTTAATCTTATTGCTTTCTTAATTTCATTATCAGGTGTTTTCTGTGACTTTTTCTTAAACGCATTGAACAAGACAACAATAGCATTTCCATCATTAATGAAGAATACCCTAAATTCCGTCTTGCCGTAATTTGAACGAAATTCGTATATACCATCACGGATAAACTTAACGCAATGGTGTGGAATTTTATCTTCCGTTGTGAGTAGGTCCAATGAGCGCAGCAATTTCTCCTTTTCTTGCATCGAAAGTTTTTCTAAAAAACCACTGAAATAATTCTTGTAGGCAATTATCTTCCTCATGGCGCAAAGGTATGAAAAGTTATATCATGATACAACTTTATCCGGGATTTTCTTTGAGTTTCCTGACACTTTCTTTCAATCTTGCTATTATTATCGCGGTTTTATAGCAACTTTCTCCGCGCTGGATAAACGAAAATCCCGAATCGGAAGGGAGAGAACTGAACTTATGCATAATCAAACAGCTTATCCGCATGCGGAATACCATGTGGTGAACAGAAGCAATTACCTGCAATTCATCTAAAGCAGGCTTGCCATAGCCTCATAGGAATGCCCCTGCAACCATCAAAAAAAACAAAGCCATGCCTTGCCGCATCCCACGGCTTGACATGGCTCTTGTTTATTCAATCTAAAAACGTTACTTCCGTTCGTTCAGAATGGCCATCGTGTCGGAAGCAATCATCAGTTCCTCATCGGTGGGGATGACGGCCACTTTCACCTTGGATGCCGGTGTGGAAACAACGGCTTCCACGCCACGGACTTTGTTGTTGACCTCCTTGTCGATTTCAATGCCCATGAAGCCAAGGCCGCTGCACACTTCCTGACGGCAAAGGGCTTGGTTCTCGCCCACCCCGCCGGTGAACACGATGATGTCCACGCCTCCTAAGGCTGCGGCATAAGCGCCGATGTATTTCTTGATGCGGTAATAATACATCTTCTCAGCCAACAATGCCCTTGGATTGCCTGCCTGGCAAGCGGCATCTAGTTCTCGCATGTCGCTTGACACGCCGGAAACGCCCAAAACGCCGGACTTCTTGTTCAGCAGGTTGGACATGCCGGTCGTGGTAAGCCCTTCCTTGTCCATGATGAAAGTGACGGCGCCGGCATCAATGTCGCCGCTGCGCGTACCCATCATCAGCCCCTCCAACGGGGTCAATCCCATGGACGTGTCCATGCATTTCCCGTCTTTGATGGCCGAAACGGAACCGCCGTTGCCAATGTGGCAGGTAATGATGCGCGTGCCGATAGGGCTTACGTTCAAAAACTTGCAGACTCTTTGCGAGACATAGCGGTGGGAGGTGCCGTGGAAGCCGTAACGGCGGACAGCATATTTCTCATAAAGCTCATGAGGGATGGCATACATGTAGGCATAGTCGGGCATGGTCTGATGGAACGCCGTGTCGAACACGGCCACTTGAGGCACATCGGGCAAAATGGCAGCCACGGCATTGATTCCCTTCAAGTTGGCCGGGTTGTGGAGCGGCGCCAAGTCGTTGCACGCCACAATCATGCCAATCACTTCCTTGTCAATCAGCACGGATTCGCTGAAACGCTCGCCGCCATGCACGACACGATGGCCCACGGCATTGATTTCGTTCAACGAACGGATGGCGCCATATTCCGGGCTGACCAGCGTGTTGAGGATAAACTCTATCCCCACCGTATGCTCCGGTATGTCTTTCTCCAGAATCTTTTTCTCGCCGTCGGGCAAAGTCAGCTTCAGGAAAGAGCCTTTCAAACCGATTTTCTCAATGCCGCCTTGGGCAACCACCTCCTTGGAGTCCATGTCGAACAGCTTGTACTTGATGGACGAGCTGCCGCAATTCAATACCAATATCTTCATAATCCTTACTTTTGATTCTTTGCGGCAATCGCCTGGTTGGCCGTAATGGCAATCATCTTATACACATCGTCCACCGAACATCCGCGCGACAGGTCGTTGACCGGGCGGGCAATTCCCTGGAGAATCGGGCCAATGGCCTCGGCCTCGCCCAAGCGTTGCACCATCTTATAGGCAATGTTGCCCACTTCCAAGTTCGGGAACACCAGCACGTTGGCATGCCCGGCAATGGCAGAACCCGGCGCTTTGCTGGAACCGACAGACGGGACCAACGCCGCATCGGCCTGCAATTCGCCGTCAATCTTCAACGAAGGATCCAATTCTTTGGCCAGACGAGTGGCCTCTACCACTTTGTCAACGACTTCATGCTTGGCGGAACCTTTCGTGGAGAAGCTCAACATAGCCACTCTCGGCTCTGCAAAGCCGGCAACGGCCATGGCCGTGCGAGCGGTGCAGACGGCAATCTGCGACAATTGGTCGGCATCCGGAGCAGGAGTGACAGCTACATCGCCGATGACCAACACGCCATTCTCGCCGTATTGTTTCGTTTTTGTAATCAGCAACATGCCGCCCGACACGCAAGTGATGCCCGGTGCAGTCTTGATGATTTGCAAAGCGGGACGAAGCACGTTGCCCGTCGTGTTGCGGGCACCGGCCAATTGCCCGTCTGCATCGCCCGACTTGATAATCAAACAACCCAAATACAACGGGTCAAGCACCAGCTTGCGGGCTTCTTCGATGGTCATGCCTTTTTTCTTGCGAAGCTCTGCCAGAAGCTGTGCATATTCTTCTTTCTTCGGATGGTTCTCCGGGTCGATAATCGTTGCCTTGTCGATGTTCTTCAAACCCAATTTCCCGGCAAGCGCCTTGATTTCTTCCGGCTTGCCCAAAATAATCAAATCGGCAACCCCTTCAGCCAGAACCCTGTCGGCAGCAGCCAATGTGCGTTCTTCTGTCCCTTCTGGAAGAACAATGCGTTGGCGGTTCGCTTTCGCACGTTCCACAATCTCATTCATTAAGTCCATAGTAGATTTATTTATAAATTAACAATCAATGTCTTTTGAATTTTATGCGACAAAAATACTCCTTTTTGCTATATGAACATTGCAAAATCTGATTTATTTTCAAGAAGAAGCATAAAATAATCCAAAAAGGATGGCATCATTTCATTCACCATCTGTCGCGCACAGTGTTGGTCTGAATCTATTACACTCCGGCAGCACGACCGGGCTCCCGCAAAATCGCGGCTAAAGCAAACGGCTGTCTTCTTTCGTCAAGATACGCTCCAGTTCTTCTGCCGTCAAATTCAAATGGAAGTTTCCTCCATAAGCGACAGATATGCCTCCCGTTTCTTCGGAAACAATCACGGCGCAAGCGTCCGTCTCCTGCGAAATGCCTAATGCCGCACGATGGCGCAAACCTAATTCTTTGGGGATATCCAAGCTATGGGAAACCGGCAGTATGCACCCGGCTGCCTTGATGCGCTGGTGGCTGATGACCATCGCGCCGTCATGCAACGGGCTGTTCTTGAAAAAAATATTCTCTATCAAACGCTGGTTGATGTTCGCATTGATGATGTCGCCTGTACGCACAATATTCTCCAAAGGAATGCTCCGTTCAAAGACAATCAGCGCACCGATTTTCTGCTTGCTCATGTTCAGGCAAGCCATGACAACCGGCATCATCTCTGCCTTGCCGGAACTGTCGCCTTTGTCCCCCGTAAGGAAACGAATCAACACATTAAACCGCTTATGGGAGCCCAAAGTCAGAAGGAAACGGCGTATCTCATCCTGAAACAACACAATCAACGCAATGACACCCACGCTGACCAACTTGTCGAAAATAGAACCCAAAAGCCTCATCTCCAATATCTGGGACACGATTAACCAAATCAGCACAAACACCAAGATTCCAAAAAACACATTGATGGAACCGGAGGCTTTCATCAGTTTGTAAGTGTAATACAACAAAAAAGCGACAAGAAGGACATCTATGAAATCTTTTATGCCGAAATCTATAAACATAACTGCAAGACTATTACTTTTTCATTTTACGAATAACCGAAATTGCTTCTACCGCCTCCCGGACATCATGCACCCGGAGAATGTTTGCACCGGCAAGCAAAGCCACCGTATTCAGGACGGTCGTGCCGTTCAACGATTCCTCCGGGCTTGTTCCCAACAGGTTATATATCATCGATTTCCTGGAGACTCCCACCAACAAGGGCAGCCCGAACAAACGGAAATCTTCCAAATGAGCCATTAATTCATAATTCTGCTCCAACGTCTTGCCGAACCCAAAACCCGGATCAAGGATAATGTCTTTCACCCCCCGCGAACGCAAAGCTTCCACCCTGCGGGCAAAGTAAAGGAAAACTTCCCGCTCCACATTCTCGTAATGTGGAGCATCCTGCATGTTTTGAGGCATCCCTTGCATGTGCATCATCACATAAGGCACGTTCAGGCGAACCACCGTGTCCCACATCGCGGCATCCATCGCGCCGGCAGAAATATCGTTGATCATCGCCACACCGTACCTTTCCACACATTCTGCGGCCACACGGGAACGAAACGTATCGACCGAAACCACAGCATCCGGCAAAACGCGGGCTATGACCTCCAAACCTTTACGAAGACGGCTCATTTCTTCTTCTTCCGGCACGTCTTCTGCATACGGACGCGATGAATAGGCACCTATGTCGATAATATCCGCTCCTTCATCCAATATCTGCCGCACTCTCTTTTCTATCTCGTCTTCCGTGACGGCACGGCAACCCCCATAAAATGAGTCCGGCGTCACATTCAGAATCCCCATTACTTTCGGTTCCGACAAATCCATCAAACGCCCTTTCACGTTTATATATTCAGGCATCCTCATGCTTCCCATCGCTTTTAAGGATGGCAAATGTACGCACAATATCACAGATTCCGAACTTTTCACCCATTTATTTTACGGTTTGCAGCGAAGAAGATATATCTTTGCTCCCAATTTCAAATGCATTTATAACCATGGAAATAAACGGGCTATATCAGCTTTTCCAAAAATATCCGTCTGTCACGACAGACACCCGCCAATGCCTGCCGGGCTCTATTTTCATCGCACTGAAAGGAAGCACATTCAACGGGAATGCGTTCGCCCAAGAGGCTTTGGAGAAAGGATGCGCATACGCCATCGTGGACGAAGCGCAATACCATAGCCATACAGGGAAAACCATCTTGGTGGAGAACTGCCTGAAAACACTGCAGCAATTGGCAAACTATCACCGAAAGCAAATGCACATACCCGTCATCGGAATTACAGGAACCAACGGGAAAACGACCACCAAGGAACTGACAGCAGCCGTCTTGTCCAAACGATACAACTTGCTCTACACGCAAGGCAACCTGAACAACCATATCGGCGTGCCTCTCACACTGCTCCACCTTAATCCCGCACACGAAATGGCTGTCATCGAAATGGGAGCCAGCCATCCCGGCGACATCAAAGAATTGGCCGAAATTGCAGAGCCTGACTATGGCATCATCACCAATGTAGGCAAGGCACACTTGGAAGGTTTCGGCTCATTTGAGAACGTCGTGCGAACCAAAGGGGAATTATATGACTTCCTACGGACACGGGAACACAGCACTGCTTTTGTCTGCAATGAAAGCCCTGTCCTGCTGAAAGCATCCGAAGGGTTGCATGCCGTCAGATACGGCCAAAAGGAAGGGCTTTACGTGGAAGGACGCATGACAAGCTGCAGCCCATTCCTCTGCCTTGAATGGAGGCATGCCAACGAAAGCAACTTCCATCCCGCACGAACAAACTTAATCGGCACTTACAATTTAGAAAACGCACTTGCGGCAATCGCCATCGGGAGTTATTTCAACGTGCCGCCCGATGACATCAACCGCGCCTTGGCAGATTACAGGCCTCAAAACAACCGGTCGCAACTGAAAGACACAGGCCGCAACCAATTAGTCATTGATGCTTACAATGCGAACCCCAGCAGCATGATGGCTGCTTTGCAAAACTTCCGCCATATTACAACCGAACGCAAAATGGTCATCCTTGGCGACATGAAAGAATTAGGCGCAGACAGCCAAGCCGAACACCAGAAAATAGCCGACTACCTGATGGATTGCCATTTTGAAAGAACCATCCTTGTAGGCAGCCAATTCCAAGCGACAAAAAATCCTTTCGAAACCTTCCCGGATGCCCCTGCCTTGATTCAAAAGCTAAAAAGGAATACGCCAGAAGGTTATTGGATCCTGATAAAAGGGTCAAACAGCATGAAGATGGCGCAAATCGCCAATTACTTGTAAGGAAAGGGGACTTAACCTGTGACGGCACAAGCCATTTTGTAACGCTCCCGCTTCCCGGAAGGAGCATGCACTTCCACATATATAATATAAATACCCCAACGCACCAATGTGCCGTCTTCACGACAGCCATCCCACACAAAAACGCCTTGTGCCTCCAAACGGTAATTCTCAGCAAGCAAACGGACCAACCTGCCGGAAGCGTCATAAATCCGAATGTCGGCTTGCGTATCCGTGGCCGGCATACTGTAACCAATGACCAATTCATCGCCTACGCCATCCCCGTCGGGAGAGAAAGAATCATTCTCCAACCAAAAGCTTTCCGAGGTGTCATCCGGCAAGTCACGGTATTGCGAATTGGCATATCCGGGCGTGCCGCCTCCAGAAGAAGTGGATGCCGAGGCCCAACTCCCGGATTGAAGCGAAGAAAGAACGGGGTTGATTTTTTCCAACGATATTCCCTCAGGGTCTTTCAACAAAGCCGTATGCATCTTCTCCGTGTACGACATCTCGTCAACCACCATGCCTTCCGCATCTGTCAACACGATATTCCCGCCATCATCCGGCAAAGAAGGCAAATCGCCGATTTCCCACAACATCTCAGGCGCTTCACAAACATGCTGCTCCAACACAGCCGACCGGTCTTCCGTGAAACAGAAATAACCCGCTGGCGCAATAGACACCGGCAAATCGGAAAGGAGCGAACGTTCAGCATAAGCGCCATCCTCTTTGCGTGAAGTAAAGAACAAGCTGCTTAAATCCACATATTTATCAGACACATTATACAATTCCACATAATCGCTGCCGCCGGAAGCAGGATTAAACAATATTTCGTTGAAACGCACATCGCCCGGAGATGCCTGTTCCGGCAAACCCAAACGGACCGATGTCCTGCCCGACAAGGGATAACCCGAGATGTCCTCCACATCCTGCAACTCCACTTCAAACACATCTCCCTGCTGCAAACTGTCGGCAAGGACAAGAGACACCTGCTTGGCATCAGGCACAGCAGGAATGGCGACAGCAATGGCAGCATCACCGCTATAAACGGTATAATGGTCTGCCACTGACAATGAGGACGGCAGCATGGGTTTCGTGAAACGCACCACCAACGTGTCTGGCGCATGGAAATAAGCATACGCAATCTCCGGCTCCAAAACATCCGTGCATTCGCCCCGGACAGAATTAGCCCGGCCGGGCGTGCCGCCCGAAGGGTCAACGGAGACTTTCCAATTAGCAGAGTCATTGGCTAGGTTAGACACATCCACGCATTCCAATGAAAAGCCCCCATCCTCCTTGAACTCGTCCGCATACCAATCATCGGAATATTCCACCCACGCTATCAGGTTGGCACGAGCATCTTCCAGCCACAACATCTTCCCGGTGTTAGCCAGTTCCGGGAAAGACTTGACCCCAACCGGAACCACGTCTTCCCATTTATCCACATGTTTCACATGGCACAACACGGCATAACCTCCGGCAGGCACCCAACCTCCAGATATCTCATAGGAACGGTTGCCATAATGAAAGGTCCAATGGTTCAAGCTCACCGGGCGTTCCATGCGGTTGTACAGTTCCACATATTCCACTTCCGGCAAACCTGCCGCATCCACAGGATTGGCCATGATTTCGTTGAATACAACATCCCCGAAACCCACCGCCTGCAATTCCGGGTCATAATACACAAACGACACTTGGGTGTCGCGCATCACATTGCCGGCTTTATCGCACACACCAGATACCAGCAAATAGTAAGTCTCAGAGTCCTCAAATTCCGTGGCAAACGAAAGGAGCAAAGAACGTTCCGAAACGGCCTTTCTCGACACCGCCTCGCCAATCCCGTCCATCGCAAAAGAACCCGCCCCGACATCCACCGGCTCATCGAACGTCACTTGGAGGGAAGATGAAGAAAGCGCCTCAACGGCCACAAGCGAAGGCGGAAGCACATCGTCAGGATCCGGGATATCCGGCTCCACCGGTTCATCAGGCTCGCCAGGTTCATCAGGGACTTCCGGCTCACCAGGATCATCAGGCTCCTCCTGCCCGCCCAAAGGCGCGATGCGGATATCATCAAACACGAAAGCGGCATTGCGGCTCGATGTGTAAATGCAACGGAGGCCTGCATGGGAAACAGCCAAATCCGGGCTGTCGGCCGCGCTGCCCTCATCTGCATACACATTTTCCGTGCCGCACAAGCGGGAAGAAAGCGTCCACCGCCCTGCCTCATCGCAACGCACCCGGACATAAAGCTCTGGAGAGGAATTATCAATGCGGCCTTCTTCACCTTCCACCAACGTTTCCATCGTGCCGCCAGATACCTTCAGCAAGCGCAAGTTGTCGCCTGCCCCGCCTATTGCCACCACATAAGCATCTCCTGAAAGGTCCCAGGCATCTGCCGCCAAGTAAAAAAGGGCATAATTGTTGGCTGAAGTGTTGAACATCAGCCGCACGTAGAACTCCCATTCCGCGCCGCGCAGCAAGCCGGATGGCGTGGAGAGCCATGCCTCGCCCGTTTTGCCGCCATCATCCAAGCGAAGCTGCCCTTTCGTGTCAACCCTGAACTTCCCTATGTCCCCGTCCCATGCCGGATTATCCGTGAAGTCTCCGTCAGAAAAGTCATCATCCACCTGTGAATAAATATGCGTAATGCAAAAGAATGCAAGTAAAAACGTAATTATTCTCATCAAAAGCCTGTTTTTATTGCAAAATGTCCTATTTTTGCAAGCAATTATATACGCATGCAAATGTATATAAATAAGTAATATTCACCCAATAAATACAGAAAAAAGATGAAAGTAGCGATTGTGGGCGCAAGCGGCGCCGTAGGGCAAGAGTTCTTGCGAGTGCTTGATGAAAGGAATTTCCCCATCGAGGAACTGTTCTTGTTCGGCTCTCCACGCAGCGCCGGAAGCAAGTATTCCTTCCGTGGAAAAGAGATAGAGGTCAAACTGCTGCAGCACAATGATGACTTCAAAGGCGTGGACATCGCCTTTGCCTCTGCCGGCGCAGGCACCTCCAAGGAGTTTGCCGGCACCATCACCAAACATGGCACTGTGATGATTGACAACTCCAGCGCGTTCCGCATGGACGAGGACATTCCCTTGGTAGTGCCTGAAGTCAATGCGACGGATGCCAAAGCACGCCCACGGAACATCATTGCCAACCCTAACTGCACCACCATACAAATGGTCGTGGCGCTAAAAGCCATTGAAGGCCTCTCGCACATCCGCCGTGTCCACGTATCCACCTACCAAGCAGCCAGCGGCGCAGGGGCAGCCGCAATGGACGAGCTTTACACCCAATGCCAGCAAGTGCTGGCACACGAGCCTGTGACGGTAGAGAAATTCCCCTACCAACTGGCATTCAACCTGATCCCGCAAATAGACGTTTTTACGGACAACGGCTACACCAAGGAAGAGATGAAAATGTTCAACGAAACACGCAAGATCATGCATTCAGACATCCGGGTCAGCGCCACCTGCGTGCGGGTGCCTGCGCTCCGCGCACACTCTGAAAGCATCTGGGTGGAAACGGAACGCCCCATATCGGTGGAAGAAGCCCGCGATGCCTTCTCCAAAGCGGAAGGCATCGTGCTGGACGACAACCCAGCCGAAAAGAAATACCCGATGCCCTTGTTCCTCTCCGGGAAAGACCCCGTGTACGTGGGGCGCATCCGGAAGGACTTGGCCAACGACAACGGGCTGGCCTTCTGGATTGTGGGCGACCAAATCAAAAAAGGCGCGGCGCTAAACGCCGTGCAAATCGCCGAATACCTTTTGGCTGAAAACGACATCTGACCGTCCGCCACATAGTCATTCATGCATAAAGAGGCACCCTGCGGGATGCCTCTTTTGTTTTGCCGCATGCAGAGTCCCAACTGGCCGCGCAAAAAGTTCCAGCAGCCTGCATGGGAAACCCCGCCTATCCAAAAGGCAGGCAATCAACTCCCAAGGTTAATCTCGTCAAGGAACAATTCAAAAACCAGATTGGAATAACCGGGAACGCTTCCTTGCCCTGCCTCCCCATAGCCTAACGGCCAAGGGATGTAAAGCGTCCAATGGTCTCCCTCGTGCATGTGCTGCAAGGCCGTGGCCATCCCCGCCACCGTGTTAGGCACTTCCAAGAGGGCACGCCCCGCCGTTTCAGGATCCATCTCCTCCGAAAGGAAAGTCTCATCAAACACCTCGTCGTTTATAAGCCGCCCCCGGTAGCTCACGCTCACCGAATCGGTGTACATGGCAGGCCCTGCACCCGCGCCGGCTTCCGCCACATGCACGTAGATGTAATCCTTCACTTCGGAAGACTGCACGAAGCCTTCCTCGTCGTCCGGCAAATGCCATGCCTTGAACACTCTCCACTGCCCGTCGGCATTTGCCCGCGCCACGCCTGCCACCGAGTCGATGTAAGCGTCATTGCGTTCCTGCCAACGGTCATACTCCCCGGCTCCTTCCGTTTCCTCGCAAGCAACAAACGCGGCCATAAGGGAAAGCAACAGCAAATACAATCCGTTCCTTATCTTCATGTCGTCAAATTAACGTTTTCAACAAACTGGTAATGCTTACCTTGTCCGCGATGATGCGGTTCAAATCTGCCACCGGCACACGTTCCTGCTGCATCGTGTCGCGGTGACGGATGGTCACGCTGCCGTCTTCCATCGTCTGATGATCCACTGTGATGCAATACGGCGTGCCTATCGCATCCTGCCGGCGGTAACGCTTGCCAATGCTGTCTTTCTCGTCATATTGGCAATGGAAATGGAACTTCAGATCATCCATGATTTCACGAGCCTTTTCCGGCAAGCCGTCTTTCTTCACCAACGGGAGGACAGCCAGCTTCACCGGTGCCAAAGCAGCCGGAAGCTTCAACACCACCCGACTCTCGCCGTTCTCCAGCTGCTCCTCGCAATAAGCCGCGCTCATCACGCTCAGGAACATGCGATCCACGCCAATGGAAGTCTCTATCACATAAGGAGTGTAAGATTCGTTCAATTCCGGGTCGAAATACTTGATGCTCTTCCCGGAATATTTCTCATGCTGCGAAAGGTCGAAGTTCGTGCGCGAATGGATGCCTTCTACTTCTTTGAAACCAAACGGCATCAGGAACTCGATGTCGGTGGCCGCATTCGCATAATGCGCCAGCTTCTCATGATCATGGAAACGGTAATGGTCATCACCGAACCCCAACGCCTTGTGCCATTTCATGCGGGTCTGCTTCCATTGGCTGAACCATTCCAGTTCCGTCCCCGGCTTTACGAAGAACTGCATTTCCATCTGCTCGAACTCCCGCATGCGGAAAATGAACTGCCGCGCCACAATCTCGTTGCGGAAAGCCTTCCCTATTTGGGCGATGCCAAAGGGTATTTTCATGCGTCCCGTCTTCTGCACGTTCAGGTAATTTACGAAAATGCCTTGCGCCGTCTCCGGCCGCAAATAGACTTTCATCGCCCCATCGGCAGTAGAACCCATCTCTGTAGTGAACATCAGGTTGAACTGGCGCACTTCCGTCCAGTTCTTCGTCCCGCTAATCGGGCAAACAATCCCTTCATCCAAGATAATCTGGCGCAACTCCGCCAAATCATTCGCGTTCATTGCCTTGGCATAGCGTTCATGCAGAGCGTCACGCTTGGACTGGTGTTCCAGCACCCGTGCGTTCGTGGAACGGAACTCCGCCTCATTGAAAGCATCCCCATACTTTTTAGCAGCCTTGGCCACCTCTTTGTTAATCTTCTCGTCATATTTGGCAATTTGATCCTCAATCAGCACATCCGCACGATACCGTTTCTTGGAATCACGGTTGTCAATCAACGGGTCATTAAAAGCATCCACATGCCCTGAAGCCTTCCAAATCATAGGATGCATGAAAATGGCAGAGTCGATGCCCACTATGTTCTCATGGAGCAACACCATGCTTTGCCACCAATATTGCTTTATGTTGTTCTTCAGCTCAACGCCCATTTGCCCATAGTCGTACACCGCCCCCAATCCATCATAAATCTCACTTGAGGGGAAAACAAAACCATATTCCTTGCAATGTGATACAAGCTTTTTAAATACATCTTCCTGTGCCATATTCTTTCTCTTTATTCCTTTCTAATGCTTAAATAATGCGCAAAGTAAATGATTTTTCATGAGAAAATTCGTATTTTTGCCTGCATATCATTCAGGATTAAGGAATTTAAATATATATGATTGACGATTTGACAGACAAAGAGGGAGCTATCGAACAAGAAGATACAACAGAGGATGTGAGCCACTCCGAATACAAGCCCGTCATCCATGATGAAAACGTCAAGCACCAACTGACCGGCATGTACCAGAATTGGTTTCTGGATTATGCCTCCTATGTAATTCTGGAACGTGCTGTCCCCCACATCAACGACGGGCTAAAACCCGTCCAACGCCGAATCCTCCATTCCATGAAACGGTTGGACGATGGAAGATACAACAAAGTGGCAAACATCGTAGGCCACACCATGCAGTTCCACCCGCATGGGGACGCTTCCATTGGAGATGCCTTGGTGCAATTAGGGCAGAAAGACCTGTTGATAGATTGCCAAGGCAACTGGGGAAACATCCTGACAGGCGATGATGCCGCCGCGCCTCGTTACATAGAAGCCCGACTGTCAAAATTTGCACTGGAAGTCGTATTCAACCCAAAAACGACAGAATGGAAATATTCCTACGATGGGCGAAACAAAGAACCCATCACATTGCCCGTCAAATTCCCCCTTCTGCTGGCACAAGGAGTAGAAGGTATCGCAGTAGGCTTATCTTCCAAAATTCTCCCCCACAATTTCAACGAATTATGCGATGCATCCATAGCCTACCTGAAAGAAGAACCATTCCAACTTTTCCCGGATTTCCAGACCGGAGGCTCTATTGATGTTTCCAAATACAACGACGGCAAACGAGGAGGCAACATCAAAATCAGAGCCAAAATTCTGAAAATAGACAACAAGACATTGGTCATCACAGAAATACCTTACGGAAAAACGACCACATCACTTATCGAATCAATTTTAAAAGCCAATGACAAAGGGAAAATAAAGATACGCAAAGTGGATGACAACACATCTGAACATGCGGAAATTTTAGTACACCTTACGCCCGGCACTTCCTCAGACAAAGCCATAGATGCACTTTATGCTTTCACGGATTGCGAAATAAGCATCTCGCCAAACTGTTGCGTCATTGATGACCAAAAGCCCCACTTCCTCACCGTCAGTGACGTGTTACGCAAATCAACAGACAGTACGCGTTCTCTCTTGCAAAAGGAACTGGGAATCCGCAAATCCGAACTATTGGAAACACTCCATTTTGCTTCGCTCGAAAAAATCTTCATTGAAGAACGTATCTATAAAGACAAAGAATTCGAACAAGCACGCACCATGGACGAGGCATGCGAACATATCGATGAACGTCTCACCCCGTTCTACCCCTCTTTCATCCGGGAAGTCACCAAAGATGACATCCTGAAACTGATGGAAATCAAAATGGGACGAATCTTGAAGTTCAACAAAGACAAAGCCGATGAAAACATTGCCAAGTTGCAAGCCGAAATAAAAGAAATAAACTCGCAGTTGGAGCATATCACCGAATACACGATAGAATGGTTCCGCATGTTAAAAGAAAAATACGGAGGAAAATATCCCCGCAAGACAGAAGTGCGCAACTTTGACACAATCGAAGCAACCAAAGTGGCGGAAGCTAACGAGAAGTTATATATCAACCGTGAAGACGGATTTATCGGGACGGGGCTGAAGAAAGACGAATTCATAGCCAACTGCTCAGACATCGATGACATCATCATATTCTATCGGGATGGAAAGTTCAAAATCGTCCGTGTGCAAGACAAAATGTTTATCGGCAAAAACGTCCTCTATGTCAATGTGTTCAAAAAGAATGACAAGCGAACCATCTACAACGCCGTGTACCGCGACGGGAAAGATGGCTACTATTACATCAAACGCTTCAACGTCACAGCCATGACACGAGAGCGCGAATACGACCTGACACAAGGAACGCCCGGTTCAAAGGTCATTTATTTCAGCGCTAATCCTAATGGAGAAGCCGAAATCATCAAAGTGACCTTAAAACCGAATCCGCGCATCAAGAAAATCATCTTCGAAAAAGACTTCGGCGAAGTGCTTATCAAAGGACGGCAATCTATGGGGAACATACTGACCAAAAATGATGTACACAAAATCGCCTTGAAGCAACATGGCGCCTCCACGTTGGGAGGACGGAAAGTATGGTTCGACCGCGACATCTTGCGCCTCAACTATGACGGGCGAGGCGACTACCTAGGGGAGTTCCAAGGGGATGACCACATTCTCATCATATTAGATAACGGGGAATTTTACACCACGAATTTCGACCAAAGCAACCATTACGAGAACAACATTAAGATTATAGAAAAGTTCGACCCGCACAAGACATGGTCGGCTGTCCTCTATGATGCCGATCAGCAAGGATATCCTTACCTGAAACGCTTCGCCTTCGAGCTTACCGCAAAAAAGCAAAGTTTCTTGGGGGACAACAAAGACAGCCGGCTCGCCCTGTTGACAGATGAATATTATCCCCGCATCGAAGTCACAATGGGCGGGAAAGACAGTTTCCGCAACCCGATGGCCATCGATGTGGATACCTTTGTCGGCATAAAAAGTTACAAAGCAAAGGGAAAACGCATCACCACTTATGAGATTGATTCCATCCGGGAATTAAGCCCAACGCGTTTCCCTGAAACGCAACCTGAACAGAAACCGAAAGAAACGCCCGATGAGGAAAACCTTGACCCTGATAACGGAAAAAGCGAGAACGACATCATCGATGAAATCACGGGTCAAATGAAACTGTTTGAATGAAAGCCTGCCGCCGGATATTGTCATGCATCGTCGGGCTGGCAGTCTGCATTGCCTGTACCGGGCAAACACTTGACGCGTCGCTGGCGCACCGCTACGCCGTGCGAGCCACGCTGTACGGCATCGGGCATGCCAACGTGTACGACACCTACCTGTCGCCTTATGAATACAGGGGCATCGAGGCCAAGGTGTTGCGCGAGTCCATGCGGATGACCCGCCTGCTGAATGGGAGAGTATCCGTGCAGAGCCTATTCCACGCCGGAATAAGCTACACACACAACCGCCAAGGAAGCAATCATTGCCTCTCGGCATCCGCCGACTGGAACTACGGGATGCATTGGCACTTTCCCGTCAACCGCTGGCTGAAGCTACTGGCAGGAGCAATGGGCGAAATCGGGGGAAATGGCACATATAATCCAAGGAATTCGAATAATCCCGGGTCAGTGCGGGCATCTGCCGGTTTATCGGCATCGGGCATGGCCATTTGTAATGTGCGACTGAAGCGGTATCCTGTCACCCTGCGCTACCAAATAGACATACCGTTGCTAGGGATGGCGTTCGCGCCGGACTACCGTCAGTCATACTACGAGATATTCGCTTTGGGCAATACGGAGGGCATCCTCCATTTCACCTCGCTGTACAATCGCCCTTCAACACGACAGGTGCTGAGCGTGGACCTTCCCGTAAGGAACGCCAAACTACGCATAGCCTATCTGTGCGACTTGGAGCAAAGCACAGCGGGAGGATTGCGTTTCCACCGTTACTCACACACACTGATGGCAGGGTTCGTGAGGACATTCTACCGTATAAGGGGTAAAAGGCCGAAAGCCGTACCTGTGTACCAAACTTACAATGGAAAGAGATTATGAGGAATATTATCATGGCTTGCCTTGCGACTGTTGCCTTGCTGGCATGCGCCGCCTGCATCCGCGAGGAAATGCCGGATGACACACCCATGGGGAACTTCGAAGCACTTTGGCAAATCATCGATGAGGAGTATTGCTTCCTAGACTACAAGGGGCAGGAATACGGGCTGGACTGGGATGAAGTGTACCGCCGCTACCGGGTACGCATCTCGGCGGACATGACGGCGAGGGAACTGTTCGAGGTGCTGGCCGAAATGTTGGCAGAACTGCGCGATGGGCATGTGAACCTATATGCGGCAGGCGATGTAGCACGGTACTGGAAGTGGTATGAAGACTATCCCGCCAATTTCGACACAGAAGTGGCGGAGGCATACCTCGGTACGGACTACTGCATTGCCAGCGGACTAAAGTACAAAATATTGGAGGACAACATTGCCTACGTGCGCTACGAGAGTTTCGCAAATGCCATCGGGGAGGGAAACCTTGACCAGATGCTGGCCGACGTGGCCGTGTGCGACGGGCTGATCATCGATGTGCGTCACAACGGGGGCGGCACGCTCACCAACGCTACACGCCTAGCCGCACGTTTCACCAATGAGCGAGTGCTGACGGGCTATATCCTGCACAAAACGGGCAAAGGACACAGCGATTTCAGCGACCCAGAGCCAGTATGGCTGGAACCATCGCCGCGCCTGCGCTGGCAAAAGAACTGCGTGGTGCTATGTAACCGCCGATCGTACAGCGCAACGAACGAATTCGTCAATGCCATGCGTACGCTACCCCGCGTCACCACGATGGGCGACCGCACGGGTGGGGGTGCAGGCCTACCCATGTCATCTGAGCTTCCCAACGGATGGAGTGTGCGCTATTCCTCTAGTCCCCACCTCGATGCAGAAGGGAAGCACATTGAGTTCGGCATTGAGCCGGACGTGCGTGTTGCCCTGCTCGATGACGACGTGACGCGGGGGCGCGATACCCTCATCGAACAGGCACGGGCGTACCTGAAAGCACAGCAAGGAAATTAAAGGACGGAATATTTGCACGTTCCAAGCGTTTACCTTACCTTTGTCCCCACATCGGGAAACCAACGGGCGGCTGTGGCGTAATTGGTAGCCGCGCCAGACTTAGGATCTGGTGGCGAAAGCCGTGGGGGTTCGAGTCCCTTCAGCCGCACTCACAGGAGAGAAGCTTAGCAAGAGGCTTCTCTCCTTTTTCTATTTCTATGCTACCCGTGCAGGATAGCATTCCGCACAGGCGGGCATAGAAAAGCCGCGCCCGAAGCAGGAGGGAACATCCCCCCTATCCCGGGCATCAGCAGTGATATGTTACATCAAACGAGTGTAATCATTTCACGCGCCGCACGCGGTGCAGCACCTTTCCCTCCTTGTTCACCATCGAAAGCACAAGCGAATCCTTCGCCACGGAGATGACAGAATAGCCTGTCTCACCGCTACAGAATACTGTGCCATCCACAGGCTCCACCTTGCGTGAGAGTGATGCGGAACTATTCACCACATAGTCTATCCCGCTACCCTCCACACGGATGTGCTGAAAGTTGTGGATATGCCCACACAGGTACATGTCCACGTTCCCGTATCGACGCAAGATAGTGTCCACGCGGCGCTGCATGTCCGCACGCTCGCTATCGTCCTTGTCCGTGTCAGCATAGATGGGATGGTGGCCAACGACTAACACCCAGTCCTCCCGCGCGGCGGAAAGCGTGCTGTCCAGCCATGCCAGTTGCGCATCCATGTCCTGTTGACCTGCGTCAGGGTACTTCTCCGTGTCTTCGCGGTACTTGTCGAGCAATGGCGGCGTGTCAATCATCACCAAGCGAAGCGTGATGCCATCGTCCTCCAGCACTTTCGTGTAGTAACGGGCGGGCATCTGCCAACGTGCGCTCACGCCTGAATAGTCCAGCACCGCCTGTGTGCTTCCACGATATTCATGGTTGCCCAAAATAGGATACCAAGGCAGCATCAGTTCCGGATGGCTGTACACCAGTTCGTAATTCGTCATCCACAAAGGGTCGTCCACGCTACGCACGCCCTCGAAGTGATGCACGTCGCCCGCAGCCACCACGCACTCCACGTCCACCGTCTCTGCCATACGCCCCATCAGTTCCGCGATAGGCTTTTGGTCATAATACCCGTTACGTCCCAAGTCATTGCACAAGTACAAGTTGAAATCTCCGTCTAGTGTCTTCCACTCCGCCGGATCCTGCGCCCACGCGGCCGCCGATGCCACCGCCAACACAGCCAGCACCAATCCCTTTCTCAATAAACTCTTTATCATACTTCCTCTTTTTTTATATATGTAACACAAAATGTCGCCGCCCCGGAAGGGCGGCAGACTTTATTCACTCAAAAGCTAATTTTCACGCCCGCATTTGCTTTCACGCCATAATATTCAGCCTGCATCGTACGCTCCTCCTTGCCTTGGTAGTAACGCAAAGGTTGGTTCAGCAGATTCGATGCCTCGGCATACACCGTGCAGCGCACTTTCCGGCCAAACGTATAGCTCGCATTCGCGTCCAGATAGTTCACAGCATCATAGTAACGGTCCAGTTCCGCATGCTCACCCATCTCATCGATGAAAGCCGAAGCGAAGTTATAAGAAAGGCGCACATTGAAGCCTTTCTTCTCAAAATAAAGCGAAGCATTGGCCGTGTGTTTCGGCGATCCAGGCAAGCTCAAGCCTTTCTCATTCTCACGTCCCTCGAAGTTGAAATTGTCCACTTCCGTGTAAGTGTACGTGTAGTTGCCGTAAAGCCCCAAACACTTCAAGGCCGGAGCGATGAAACCGAAATCGCGCTGATAAGCCACTTCCACGCCCAACAAGTTGGCATCACCGCCGTTCACCGACTTCGTAATGCGGTCAAAATCCATGTCCGGATAACCTTCATATGCCCCGCTTGTGCGCTGATCCACGATGAAGTCGTCAATCCGTTTGTAAAACACGCCTGCTGACACCAAGCCAATGCTTTTAAAGTAATAATCCATACTCAAATCAAAGTTATAAGACAAAGTTGGCGTCAAGTCCGGATTGCCGATGGACACTTCCTCATCGTGCAGGTTGATGTGGACGCTCGGCACCAAAGAAGAATACTTCGGGCGTGCCAATGTCTCAGTAAACGAAGCACGGAGCTTCAGGTCCTCATTGACATTGAATTTATACAACACGCTGGGCAAGAAGTTGACGTAATTGTTCTTATGTACACCTGTGTGTACCAACGATTCGTTCTCATCCTCATCCACGTTCCAATTCCACCCTTGGTATTTCAAACGCGTAGCTTCCATACGCAAACCGACAACCAACTGATGGCGTGGTGTGAAATTCTGGTCAAAACGAACGAAAGCAGAAGTGACATTCTCTGTTGCATCATAATTCTCCGACCAATCTTCCCAAACCGGATTCCCAGCCATTTGGGCGAAGTCCATTTCACCCAGATACTCTTTCTGCACGAAATCAATCGATCGGTATTGGGCACCAGGGAAGTAGCCGTCACGCACTTGAGTAGAAAGATGGCTCATGTATTCCGTATTGTCTTCACCGTAAGCATCCACATAATCGTATGCCTTGATGTCTTTCGTTTTCGTTTTGCGGACGTATTTAGCGCCGAATTTCAACTTGTTCGCATATTCACCTTGCACCAACGGGAGGTCGAAGTTCAAGTGGAACTTCATGTCCTCTTCATGGATGTCTTGGTTAGAGTTTGTCAGTTCGTCCACTTCCCAAGAACCATCATGGAGGTTCACGTCATTGTCAATATACGGAAAGCGTTTGCCTGCATCCACAATGTCAAAATCCAAGTCTTTCTGCTTCAGTTTGAAATAACGTTCTTCCGGACGGTCTTCACTGGCACGCGAATAAGACGCTGCCCAATCCATGCCCAAACGTCCAAACAGGTGTTCGCCGCTCAAGGTAAGGTCCATGGTCTGCTGCAGTTCCAAACGTGCGTTGCGGTTATCAGAAGAACCGCCTTTCGTCTCAATCTCTGATTCCATTTCACCCGGGCTGTCCAAGTCCTTGAAGGCTTGCGCATAACGGTTTTCCCAATCATGGCGGCGGTTATAGATGCCTTTGAACATCAGTTTATGATTCGGGTTGATGACGTAATCCAACGACAGCGAATAACTTTGGCGTTGGCGGGTAACGTAGTACTGGCGGGTTTCCGCGTCAGTGATGAACACCTCCCCGGTGTCTTCATCACGGTCGTATTCAAATTCCACATCGTCTGAACCGATAGGTGCGTTCTGGTAAGAAAGAGACAGCATGATGCCCAACTTATCATTGTAAAAACGGTCGCCGTAAGTAAGCCCCAAGTTCAACTGTGCATCCTTGCTCACTACGTTGTAACCACTTCCCACCATAGCGTTGAATACGCGCTGGTAGGGACTGCTTTTCGTTACCAAGTTGATGGAACCGCCGATGGCATCGCCGTCCATGTCCGAGGTCACCACTTTATTCACTTCGATGGTCTGGATCATGTCTGCCGGAATGAGGTCAAGTTGCACGTTGCGGATATCACCTTCGGCGGAGGGCAGGCGGTTGCCGTTGATAGTGACGGAACTTAAGTCCGGGGAGGTGCCGCGCACCTGGCCAAAGCGCGCCTCGCCTTGGTCGTACTGCACATTGATGCCGCTGATGCGCTTCAGCGCATCGCCGATGTTCGAATCTGGGAATTTGCCCACTTGGTCAGCCGACACAATATTGACGATGCCTATCTGCGTCTTCTGGGCGTTCAACGCCTTGCGCTGCCCCTGCATAGCGCTCCGCACAACGACTTCCTGCAATTCCACGCCTTCATCCATCACAATTTCCCTCTCGATGGTCTTTCCCTCACCTACTTCCATGGTGAATTCCTGCGGGTGGTAGCCCACGTAGGTCACTTTGATTTTATACACACCAGGCTTCAAATTTGACAACACATAGAAGCCGTCGATGTCACTGATGGTACCGTTTTTCAGATTCTCGACATACACCGAAGCCCCCGGCAAGACGTGCTTCTCAGCGTCCACAATGCGTCCACGAATGGTACCCAGTTTTGCCACCTCGGCTTCGTTCTCAGCACCTGCCTGCACACAGAATACCGTGGAAACAAGCAGCAATAAAAGTAAATTGAAGATACGTTTCATTTCCTTTTCTAAAATTATTTTTACCGCTGCAAAATTCCGCACTTTGTGTTTCATCGTTGTTACATTCCCTTTAACATAATGCAACAACTTTATGGCAATCCGATACAGTGCGCTTAAAAGCCCTCCCACGGGGACACGCCATTCCGCACATACGGAACTTTCTCATCCGCACATCAGGGCATTCATGGGGGAACCGCCTCAGAAATCCAGCCTCAACTGGCCGTCGCCCCAAAGGTTGAAAGTCCGCCGATGGTAAGGCGACACGCCATGAAGACGGATAGCCGCACGATGCTCCTCCGTAGGATATCCCTTGTTCCTGTCCCAGCCGTAACAAGGGTATTCCTGGTGAAGCCCCGCCATATAATCATCCCGGAAAGTCTTTGCCAGAATCGATGCGGCCGCAATGGAAAGGAACTTTCCATCGCCCTTCACCACCGTATCATGCCCAATGCCCGGATAAGGGGAAAAACGGTTGCCATCCACCAGCAGATGCTCCGGGCGCACCTTCAGGCCGTCCACCGCACGGTGCATTGCCAGGATCGAAGCCCGAAGAATGTTCATCCGATCAATCTCCTCTGGCGATGCCACTCCCACAGCCCAAGCCAGCGCATCATGCACAACCACCTCACGCAACGCATAACGCCGCCGCGCCGTCAAGCACTTCGAATCATCCAACTCCGCGTTCACATAATCCGAAGGCAGCACCACGGCAGCCGCATACACTGCACCTGCCAAACACCCCCGACCCGCCTCGTCACAACCCGCCTCCACACGGCCTTCCGCCATGCAAGGCAGCAACATCCTCCTCAATCCAGCCATACACCTTAATTATATATGAAAATCCGCCAGCAAAAATAATGTTTCCAGCCCAACCCATGCACCAAATAGATAAAAAAGATTACCTTTGCCCGAAAATAACAAGAACATGATTACCACAGAACAACAAAAAGACGTGATAGAGCGCACGGGAGCGCTGAGGAGGTATCTTTGACATCGACGCGAAGCTGATTCAAGTCGAAGAAGAACAACTGCGCACGCATGCCCCCGGATTCTGGGACGACCAAAAAGCAGCCGAGGCACAGATGAGAAAAGTGAAGTCGTTGCAAAAATGGATTGACGGCTACAACGAAGTAAAGACATTGGCCGATGAACTTACTTTGGCCATGGACTTCTACAAAGACCAGCTCGTCACAGAGGCTGAAGTTGATGAAGCCTACCAGAAAGCCATCGCTGCCGTCGAGAACCTCGAACTCAAGAACATGCTCCGCGAAGAAGCCGACCAAATGGCCTGCGTGCTGAAAATCAATTCCGGCGCAGGCGGCACAGAAAGCCAGGATTGGGCATCCATGCTGATGAGAATGTACATGCGGTGGGCCGAAATGCACCACTACAAACTCTCCATCGCCAACCTCCAAGAAGGCGATGAAGCAGGCATCAAGACCGTCACCATGGAAATAGACGGCGACTATGCCTACGGATACTTGAAAGGCGAAAACGGCGTACACCGCCTCGTGCGCGTCTCTCCCTTCAATGCACAAGGCAAGCGGATGACCTCTTTCGCCTCCGTCTTTGTCACCCCCTTGGTGGACGACACCATCGAAGTCAACGTGCAACCTGCCTGCATCTCATGGGACACTTTCCGATCCGGCGGCGCAGGCGGCCAGAACGTGAACAAAGTGGAATCCGGCGTCCGCCTGAGATATCAATATAAAGACCCCTACACAGGTGAAGAAGAAGAAATCCTCATCGAGAACACCGAAACCCGCGACCAGCCCAAGAACAAGGAAAACGCCCTGCGGCAACTCCGCTCCATCCTCTACGACAAAGAACTGAAACATCGTATGGCAGAACAAGCCAAAGTGGAAGCCGGAAAGAAAAAAATCGAATGGGGTTCACAAATCCGGAGCTACGTGTTCGATGACCGCCGGGTGAAAGACCACCGCACTAACTACCAGACATCCGACGTAAACGCGGTAATGGACGGGGAAATAGACGGTTTCATCAAAGCCTACCTGATGGAATTTGCAGGAAAAGGTGACTAAAAACAGCAAAAAAACAGGCATCGCCATTGCATTCTTGCCATTTATTCGTATTTTTGAAAACATAACAACATAACCTTTTAACAGCCATGAGCAACAAAAAGAACAAAACAATACATAACGCCAAAGAAGAACAACAAGGAAACAAAGTGGTGAAAATCATCTTCATCGCCCTCATCATCTTAGGGCTGGCGTTCGTCATTTTGTCCACCACTATCTGATGCCGCAGGAAATTGAACGGAAATTCCTCGTCAAAGGCGACTATAAGCAGCACGCCGTCTCCTCGACCCGCATCCTGCAGGGATACATTTGCAGGTCGAAGGAACGGAGCGTGCGTATCCGGCTTCGCGGGCAGAAAGGCTACATCACCATCAAAGGGGCCACCACAGGCTTCTCCCGCTACGAATGGGAAAAAGAAATCCCGCCCCGCGAAGCCGAAGAATTGATGAAACTGTGCCTGCCCGGCATCATTGACAAAACCCGCACCCTTGTGGCATACAACGGGCATACATGGGAAATTGATGAGTTCCACGGCCTCCACGAGGGCTTAACGCTGGCCGAAATAGAATTGAAGTCGGAAGAAGAAACCTTTGACCTCCCGCCTTTCATCGACCGGGAAGTGACGGGCGACCCGCATTATTACAATGCTTATTTGGCGGAACATTCCGCCTTGCCCGAAAAATAACCCTTGCAATTCCCGCTACGCTTACAGGCGCAATGAGGAACAATCCCGCATTACATGTCTAAGCGCCCACAAACTGGAGGGTTGCCCTTCGGCGACATCGCGTCGGCGAAGGGCAGAGAGTGTATTGATTGTACTTCTGTGTTGTCACCAATAATAACGGAAACCCGCCATGAAGCCCCCGTAGGTGGGCGAAAAGCCGTAGTCATCGTTCAGGCGGAGCTTCTCCATCGCTCCCCCTTGCTTCCGGCGCAAGTTCCAGTACCACCCCGTCATGGCCTCCAAGCCTGCCGTGATGCTGAAACGTTCACCGGCCATCCATTCCAAACGCACGTCGATGTTCAGCCCCAGGCCGTGCGCGTTCGTCACGCAAGCCGCGCCGTCCTTCTTCCCGTTGTTGTTGTAGAGGGCATAGCCCAGACCCGCGCCGATGTGCGTGCGCCACTCATCGGAAAACTGCCAGATCCACATCGCTTGCGGGGCAACGTAATGCAGCCGCACGTGGTCTTCCACAGGGCTGCCCGTTTCCTTCACCGCATATTCCCCCGACGACACGTCCAGATGCCGGTATTCCACGCCCAGATACAGGAAATCATCTTTCCGCCCTTGCCGCAACAAGCGGCTGTAGCCCGCCGTGACGGCCGGGCCGCCTTTCAACTGTCGGTAATAATCCTTTCCCCACGGCGAGAAGTTTTCTTTCTTCAGTCCCGTCAGGGCATAGCCTGCTTCGAGGCGCACCATGTTGCGCACAGGCTGTTGCTCCTCTTTTGTTTCCTGCGCTTCCGCCATCGTTCCCGGCATCAGCACCAGCCAAGCGGCAACAAGGATGAATGGTTTCGTTCTCATGATAGTGTCATTTATCGGTTGGTTTCAATCAATGCGGAAGGCACGAAGCCGTCCGTGCAGGCATCATACGTATCCACATACCCGCCTTTCACGAACAGGTGGAAGCGGCCATAGCCGCGCTCTTTCATGGTCGCCCCCGTCAACTGCCCGTAGAAACGCTTGGTGTACTTGTTGCAATAATCGGTGCGATACATGCTTTTGTCAATGAACAGGATGGGCGAAGCCACCTTGTCGCGGGAAGGAAGGGAATCCAACTGGAAGTATTCCTTGATGATGCAGGACGTGACCCCATGGCTTTTGCATAGCGATTCAAACAAGGGGAGGGAAATGCAATGATCGGCAGGGCAACCCGGAGACCAGTCATACACCATCACGCTGTCGTGCCTTTGCAGGTAAGCCCGCATCTGCGCGGTGTCCACCACATACACGTTCCCATCATTTCCCAGTTCCTCAATCGGACGGTCGCAGCGGACGACCCTTTCTTTTTCTTCATCCGTCAACAGTTTGTAGCCGGAATAGAAGCCGGTCAGGTTGGCGAACGTGCAGGAAAAGAACAACAGGCACAGCATCAGGCAGGCGGCAATGACGGTTGATTCCTTGATTTTCATCATAATTCTTTTTATCCGTTTCCAATCATTTTGCTTTAGGGTTGCCCTCCGGCGATTCGTATCGGCGGAAGGCAAAGAGTGCATTTGTTGTACTTCTGTTTCTTAATCCGTTTCAATGGTTTTCAGGAACACCCCCTTGCTGTTCTTGCAGAAATAGTAAGGGGCTGCCGTCCCGTCCTTCTCCCGGTGCAGGCTCACGGCCAGCACGTCGTCGCCTTCCTCATACACAATGGGGACTCGTTTCAAAATGTTCCCGTCATAGTCCACATAAATATATTCGTAAAGGTCGTTCTCGTCCATCATGGTGTCCTTTCCTGTCCGCAGCAGGCAATGGATGCCCCCGCCGTCAGGCTGCACTTCCGTTATCTGCCGGTTGAAGTCCCCGAAGAACTGCTCAAAGTAAGTGATTTCGCACTGGTTCGCCAGTTTCTTCTCCAAGTCCTTCACCTCCACGCGGAACAAGGCTATCTCTTTCTCCGTCTCGTAAGTGTCCGTGTTGCTCACGTACAGCTTCCCGGAGAAACCGTCCGTATATGCCAGCCGCTTCCCATGGATGCCACCCGTGAACATCGTGAAGAAATAGCCCGTGCGGGTTTCTTTGAAGATGCCGTCCAATTGCCCTATCTGGCGGAGCTTCTTCCCGTCTTCCATGCCGAACAAGGCGGCAACAGGCGCATGTTCATAAAAGGCATCGGAATAAATGTTGTCGATGTCCGCGCACTTTCCCGCCCGGATGTCATTGAACAGCACATCGTATTCGCCTTTTGAATACACTTTGCGGCATCCAAAAAGGACTCGGCCTTCATCCACCGGGCAAAAAGACGTGGCGTGCATGTACATGTAATAAGGGATGCTGTCAAGTTCAAAGTCGAAAGCCGCCATCCGGCATTTTCCTCCCGGTTCCTCCAAAGCGAGAGCTACAGGCTTGCTGTAATAAACCACTTCATCCTCCTTTTCCTCAAACATGTTCGGGACGGAATAAGTAATAAGCGGCGTGCCGCTTGGTGCGAAAGCAGGGACGCAAGCCATAATAGAAATCATTCCTTTCTCTTTGTACCGCTCATAATCCCCTGCCGGCAAGTCCACGAAAGCCCGTTCCTGCGCACTGTCCGGCACGATTTCCTGCACGAAGCGGGCCGTGTCCCCCGCTGTTTCGTAAAGCCGACCCACGGATGCCAGGTCATCCGCGTAAAGGAAACGCCTGCCTTGCCAGGCCGGGCTGTAGAACTTGCCGGAAGTGATGCTTTTCCCTTCCCGCTCCTCCATGCGGATGGCCGGGTGCGTGCCTTGTGCCACCCGCTCCCGCACCGTTGTTTCTTCCACAGGGCTTGCCGCATCTTCCGCCGCATGGTACGGGAAATAAGCCGTGTTGCTGCAAAACCGTTCAAGGTTCTCCTTGCTAACCTGCATAATGTCGCCGCCATGCATCAGCCGTCCCTGCCGCATGTCGATTTGAAGGAGGTAAGTGACGTTCAATCCTCCGGCGTTGAAATGGAATATTTCCTCGTGCTTCCCCTCCGTGTCGATGACGACGTTCCGCGCATGGAAACGCTTCAAGTATTCCTTTGCTGCGCCCGCATCGGGATAGGCGGCAATCAAGACGGGTTCTTTCCCCGGACGGATTTCCCGAAGCAAATCCAAATCCACATTGATTTCCGCCTCGCAGCGCGGGCATGCCTTCGGCGTGAACAGGACGGCAAACACCTGTTCTTCCTGTACGTAGGGCATTAGGTATTCTTTCAGCAGCTTGTTAGTGCCTTCTTTTTGCCGGATTTCAAAATAAGGGGTGAACAAATTTGCAGTATCCTTTCGGGAAGTTTCCTGTGCGTTGACCATGACTGCCAACAACAGGAAAAGAAAAGTGGGAAACGTGGTTCTCATATTTGCTTGAATTTACGGGTTGGCAATGATGGTGCGGATGCAATGCCTTGCACCCGCACCTATGATCAATCAAGTCATCGCGGCGTGATGCTGCCGTCCTCCCAGTTCACCCAACTGGCAGGGCATTCGTAATACATCCCGTCGAATACCACCGTCACTTGCGTGTCATCGCTCATGCTTTTGACTTTAACGTATGGGTCGTCATCTCCTATTCCAATCCCTATGTATTCTCCGCCTCCTATTGTAATGTCATCACCAGGCGGGAAAGTTGGGTCTAATCTGCCATCGCCGCCATCGTTGATGATGACTTCTTTGCAAACCGTCACGGCATCTCCTACGCATTGCCCGAAAATATTAGTCTTTCGTCCTTCCCAAGTAATCTTCCCTCCTGCCTACACGGTAACGGCGGGCAACAGCATGGCGCAAGCCAAGGCTGAAAATAAAAGTTTCTTCATGATAAAAACGTTTTTTAATTGTTTATAACCCCCTTTCCCTTTTGAAACAGCTACCTTTGCAATTGTGTAGAGTTGCAAGGCAACGATTCCCATCGGCAGGACGGGCGGAAAGGCGCTTTCCCATGTTCCTGCCGGTTCAGTTTATGCACCTTATTATTTAAGGCAAAGGCTGCACGGCCAAACTGACTCATGCGGTGCAGCCCGACAGGCTGAAGTTATTCTTCCCCAATCTGCAAAGTTTCTTCATTTCTCTGCTGGTTTTCAAAAATTATTTGTTACAAATATAAAGATACTTTCTGTTCCTGCAAGCGTTTATCCCGTGACAAATGCGGCCTTAAGCGTGACAAACGGCATCCTTTTGTGGAATAATTGCTTTTCCTTGGCGAATTATCGGCAAGCCGGATTTCCTTGCATCTCCCATGCAATTCCATTGCGTTTGGAGGATTGCCTTCCGACGACATCGCATCGGCGGAGGGCAGAGAGAGTGTGTAAGAGCCTTATTGTATTTCAAAACATTCAGAATAACTGCCCCGTCAGGCGGAGGGCAGCCACACAATAAATGGAAGTCCACTTGTATGGATAATCCACATATTCCGCAAATGGAGTGTCACTGTCAACTTTCCAACGCCCACGGTACAACACGCCCAAATCAAAATGGCAGCCCAACTTCCGCTTCGGGAGCATCCGCCCGAACCCGATGCCCACGTAGGGTTTCACAGGAAGGATGCGGCGGCTATAACTGATTTTCCCGGAAGATGGAACCCCTACTTTGTAAGTATAGTATGCATGTTGCTCGTCATACATGAAATACTCCAATTGGTCATCCGCTGGAAGATAAACATTTGCCATCTCAACTGCACGGGCATACATCGGTTCCACATCGCCTTGCACCTTCCGCTGATGGCTGCCTCCCACATAAACGCCTAAAGACACATAGAAACAACCGTTTGCTTCTGGATAAAAGTCTAACAACAGTTTTCCTTCTATGCGGCGGAGCTTTTCTTCCATGTCCACTGTTTCCGGCATGCCGGAGGATGTCAATGGAAGCCCTGCTTCCGACAATGCTTGCAAAATCTCCGTGTTTTGCGCCGCCATGTAGTCATAACTGTTCCCTTTCATGGAAACCAAATCCACGCCCTGCACATAATGTTCCCGCAAAGCAAACGGCAAAGCCACGATGCCTGCCCGCAAGCGGATGTTCGGGTGCAACGGCGTGGCCACCTCCAAGCCGATGCCCATTGTCCCTATCTCCCCGCCAAGCGTCAAATGCTTCCCGAAACGCATGTCGCTTTGCTCCTTTTCTTGTGCAGCCAAGGGAAGCAGAAGCATCATGGCAGCTATCGAAAACAACAATCTTTCCAATTTCATATTGCTATCAATTAAAGGTTATATAAACAGGAAGAAAAGTTGCTTTCACCTGTCTATAACAAGCAAAAGCAACCCTCTCAATCAATGTTCGATGAAAATGATCTTTCGTCCTATCACCTTGTCCCCTTTCAGGATGTGCAGATAGTAAGTGCCTTCCGGCAAGTCTGCCGTGCTCATCCGCGCTTCGCCGGACGACCCATCCACCGTTTCCCGCCGAACCATGCCAAAGTCGTTATACAACTGCAAGGTCACCTCGTCCGGCTTCGTTGAGAATGTGGACACCACAGCAGAACCATTCGTTGTTCCTTGGGTAACAACCAGTTCCGTATCTGCCGGGTTAGGTGACGTATGGTAAACAATGCTCCATTCCACCCAAGTGTCGCATGCAGTAGAAAGCACAACCCCATTATTATCCGAAACCCAGCAACGTATTTTCCCACTCGCCTTTTCATCCGAATCAATGGCAGGCATGATTACCTCACAATAATTCACACCAGTTGGAAGGATTTTAGGATAAGTCGGGTCAATCGGCACCGGGCCGTCATTGGAGGCCGGGGATATGATAGGAGAACCACCACCAATGATAAAAGGAGGACGGCGCAAAGAGTCATTCACCAAGTCAACCCGTTTATATAGTTTTAAAATGCAACCTCCTACATCTCCTTCAGTTTCCAATTCGGCCAAACCACCACCAAAAACTGGAGAAATAACTGCATGCCAAGGATCATCTTGCGATGCCACTATTTGCACGTCATTGTCCCAACAGAACGTCAGTTGATCGATGGGTATGTCTTCCGGCTCATAATCCACCCGGAAGGCGTAATGCTTCCGATAATCCTCATACCACGGTTCTTCGTACTGCACCATGGTAATGGAAGTGATATTCTTGCTGGACAATTCTTTCCGTATGACGGTTTCGGTGCCGTACAGGGTCGTGACCGCTGCTTCAATCCAAAGACTGTCACGCGCCCCCTCTGAATGGGCAATGGCATAATCGTTGCCTTCTTCATCAATAACCAAACCTTCTGAAATCCGCCAGTCCACCGTCACATCCTCAGGCATGGGAGTCAATTCATAACGGTTCTTCAAACTTGAAATATAACCATCACCCTGAACATACAATGCATGTGACGTAATTGATGATGTAAGCAAAGGCAGTTCAACGCCAAGCGATGGAATTGATATTGAAACATTCAACTCATCCGAAGCATTGAAATGCAAAGGAGTTATGACAGTATGGGTGCCGGATTGCGAAACGGCCTTGAAATGATTGTCCGCAAAAGTCCAACTGAGAGGAAGGATGGATGGCACATTCTCCAAAGAAAATTCCCGTTGGCCCAACAAAGAGTTCGTATCACCTACCAACCGGGGAGACAATTCATACAACAAAGCATCCTTGCAATCCATGAAGTTTGTATATTCTCCATTTCCTGTGTTTCCATAAAGGCGGTCAAAATCTGAATCTTCATTTTCCAAATCCAATTCAAACCGCAACCGTTCTTCCCAATTATTGATGCCCAAAGCACTCACAGTAGGCACAAAACAAAATTTTTCCACCGCAAAGGCTTCACTTAAATCAAAACCGTCTATCCCTTCTAAGGCCAAATCATTTATGGGAAAGCAACTTCCTGGGGCTGTATCAAGGCCAAGCATGGCATCCGTGCTGTGCAGGTTCTTCTCTTTCAAATGAATGCTGACAGAGATGAACCAGACTTTAAAATGAAACCTCAAATAGCCATTATAAAGATGTGCCTTGCTTTTATGCTTCGATAGTCGGGATGTTATTCTAAGGTCTATACAATCTTTTACATCTTGTATCAACTTAAAAAACATTTCTTGACTGTCTGGGTACAACAAGTCTCCCTGCAACGAACCGTTTGACATCGCCACGGTCTCACATTGAACAGGCAATCCCATTCCCTCATATTGTTGCATGAATTTAGCATGCGCATCCCGATAATCCAACCCCCTGTCAATGCTATAAACCAACATCTGCTGCATGGCCTTTTGATCCAAAATTTCAGCGATTCGCTTAATGCTTTCCGGGCAAAGCGACTTGAAAAAGAATCGGAGACCACGAAGATGTTGCAACATGGCCTGCAAACCCAATGGCAGATTCATGCCTTTGTGAGGAGAATTGATGGTAATGAACTTTTGCACATCATGTGCCTTCCCTTGTTGCTCCATGCTGCTCAAAGCATAGCTTGCCACCAAGCCGCCCATGCCCAAGCCAATCACATAGCTTTGGTCGTGAAGCGCGTAACGCCTGTTGTTGATTTCCTGCAACGCTTCTTGAAACAGGCTCGCATTCCGGAAGATATCATCCAAGCCGCTGTTGTTGTTCACATAAACCAAATCGAAAAGATTGCGGACCTCATCCGGCAAACTTTCCAACAAGGACAACAAATCTACATCGCCGCCTAAGCCATACGGGGACAAATCCATCTCATCAGCCACAATCAAAGGACGTATCAACTTGCCTGTGGTATTGAATTTTGCATACTTGATTTGAACCATGCCGCCATCATGATTGCTATTTGAGGCAATCTTGATACTATCGTCTATTTGCTCTCTGCTATCAATACGCGAAGATGACGATTTCACAAATATTTTTGCGTGGCTCTCCAATTCTCTTCCATCATCAAAAGTGATGCGGACAAACATCTCATGTTCACCTTCCGAAAGATTATTCCTAAAACGCATTCCCCATCTCACAATCCTGTAATCTTCATCATCGAAACGCACACTTAACATCGGCATCTCATCCACATTGCTAAAATAATTCTCGGCAGGAAACCAAAACATAAAATCGCCATCACGAACGCATTCAGAGATCGACATCGCAAACAGTTCTTTCGTCAGATACGGGGATTCGCTGCCCGATTCATACAATTGATCATCCACAATGGACAGCAAACCTTTATCAAAAGCCATCGTGTCGATTGCATTGTACTGCAAATAAAGCAATGAAAATGCAATTGCCGACCGTTCAAAAACAGAAGAAGGATCCTCCAACGACACTTTGTCGTTCACTTGGGAGGCATACATGCTGGAATAAAGCATCTGCCAATCATCCAACGTCACCCAGTTGTCATCATCCAAAACTCCGTCATACAAGGACGGGTCGATAAAAAAGCAGCCGTAATCAGACAACAGCCCCGTCTCTATCCGGCTTCGATCGATCTGTTCAAAAATGGTATCCATTTTTGCCGACAAGGCATCTTCCAACTCATCGCCTTGAATCGTTTGCAAAAAAAATGGGAACAACAAAATCATTCCTAATAAATATACTCTTTTCATATCATCTTCATTTAAGGCTTCTATTTAAACTTCATGTCAAAACGCCCGTCAGTCAAACAGGACGTTTTCACTAAATTGCCTGCATTGTCATACATAGGGACATCGATTGAACTGAAACGACCGCTGACAATGCCATTGCCCTCATCAAAACAGGTGAGTTCCATCGAGACAGCATCTGCCGCTCCACGCAATCCCGCCTCTGAACATTTCATCTCCAACCGGCAAAGGTTCATACCGGCAACCGGCTTGGAAGCAATGTCAACCACAATATCTACATATTCCAAATAAAACTTCAAAAGCATCCTTTGCCCGTGAGAGTCCCATGTTCCTTCCATGTTGTCAATTATCCCTCTGCACGGTTCTTGAAAATGCCCTTGCACGGCCAGCAGCCCTCCATCCATGTAGCAACCGAACTTGTTCGCGCCAATATTAGTCTCGTAGGGCAAATAATCCAATTCGCAAGGCGCATTGTGGTCTCCCCCAAAGTCATTCTCGAATATGGCCGACGGCATGCACCCTGCCATCAGCCCGATGAGCGGCAACAGCCAAAAGGCTTGCCATCTTTTGAAAAACAATTTCTTGTGTTCCATACGGTATTGTTTAAAGTTAACGTTTCCAAGGAAAAGGGTTCCTTCGCGGGAATCCCTTTCCCTCTTTCTCTCCATCCGGTTTGCCGGCCTTCCGTCACCCGGCAAGGCTTCCGCTGCAACCGCCCAACCGAACGAACCCACGGGTGCAGCCCAAAGTGTCGAGGTTGTTCTTCCCCAATCTGCAAAGTTTCTTCATTTCTCTGCTGGTTTTCAAAAATTATTTGTTACAAATATAAATATACTTTTTGTTCCTGCAAGCGTTTATCCCGTGACAAATGCGGCCTTAAGCGTGACAAATGTGTAGCATTTTCATCGGGAAGCGCAGCAAAAACGTAGCAAGTGGAAATCTTGGCCTGATTTTGTGGAAGAATTGTTCTTTCAATCTTCTTCCTTCACGAAAGAGCCTTCCGCCTCGTTGCCTTCGGCATCGAAGAAAAGGATTTCATACTGCCCGTCGCGGTAAGGGGAAAGGTCCACCTCCACGCTGCGGGCGGCAGGCGTGGTGAACCATTCTTGGTAAACCACTCCGTCGGGTCCCGACACCGAAACATTCACGTCCTCCACCCGCTCCCTGAAATGGATGCCCAACAGGCTGCGGTCGATGTCCACGTCCACAGGGATCAAATGCTGGGGAGGGCAATCGGCTGCATGTTCTCTCCTTTGAGTTATCTCTACTTTGTCTTGGGCATTTGCATAAGCACCAAAAGCAAGCATCACCATAAATAAGGAAACTATTTTTTTCATATCCACTGATTTTTTATGTTTTAATGCAGGCAAAGTTAAAGGGTTCAAATTTATATTCCAAAGAAATTGCGTCACATTTGGTGTACATTTTCGCGTGCATGCAAATTATTAATTCACTATAAATTAGCACATTAATTTTTCTATTGCAAACAATTTCGTCACAACTGCGTCACACGCCTTTCTCCGGGAAGCAAAAACAAGGGGAAAATGCGCATAAAAGGGTCAAAAAGCCCGGAGGAAATCTTCCAATGATTCATATTGCGGAGGCACATCAAGTTTTTCACACTTGATGCGGTATTTGCGGGTCCGCAATGCCCCTTCACCGATGCCCAACAAAATGGCAATGCTCCGGCTGCTGATGCCCATCCGCAAAAGGCAGCACAAGTAAACGTCGTCGTCCGACAAAGACGGGTACGCGACGCGCAGCCGTTGCTCAAAGTCGTTGTGGCAGGCATTGATGGCGGCAAACAAATCTGCTTGCTCTTGAGCGGAAAGGCGGTATTCTTTGCCTCTCTTTACTTTCTGCACACTGTCCAACCCATCCATTTCCTTGATGCGTCGCACGGCATCATTGGTCTTGAACAACTGCTCTTTCAACGCCTGCTGCCGCAAGTCATATTCCTCTAATTTCCGTTCCGTTTCGGAAAGGCTGTCCTTTAACCCTGTTTCCCGCCGCATGGATTCGCGCAACGCCTGCTCCTTTTCCTGCAACGCCTGCCGTTGCTGCAGCAGTTCGTTGGCCTTTTCCTGCAATTGGAGCCGGCTTTGCTCCAGCAGCAAATCCCTCGCACGAGCAAGGGCTTCCCTTTCCCTCCTCCATTTGCCACGGATGTAAAACACAAAGGAGACTGTAGCGGCTACTGCAAGAAAGGCACACAAGATGCCCAAAAACAACTGCCGGTTTTCTGCTTCTAACCGAATATTTTCGTTCTGGAACTTCTCATAATCATACTTCTTCTGCAAGGCTGCCAAGCTCTCGTTCGTCTTTTGGGCAATCAAGGAGTCCACATAATCGGAATAAAGCTCGTGATGCCGCAGGGCAAGCGCATTGTTCCCCATGCCTTTCTCGATGCGGTACATGTCCAAATGGTAGGCTGCCTTGCCCCAGAAATCAGCGTCAACGCCTATTTTTGGGGTGTAATAACGGGCGGAATCATATTGCTGCAAATGGAGGAACGCATGCGCCTTCACCGACCAATAAGGACACAAGACAAGGGAATCCAAGGGAGGGACGGCACGGTGGACCCATTCCAACGCCTTGTTGATGGCCGCCAATGCCTCCTCATGCTTCCCCGTCCAAGTCAAGGCATGCGCCAACTGCTGGCAAAGCCCTGTATACTTTGAGACATCATGCGCGGTTTCTGCCAGCCTGAGGGCCTGGCGAGCGCATTCTTCCGCCTCATCGTACTGACGCAGCCAAATATAACTTGTGGAAATCATGTCCATCGTATTGATGATGTAGGCGGTGTCCTGCAACTGCCGGGCATAATGCAACGCCGCTTCCAGCTTCTCCAGTCCTTCCTCGTAAGGCTTCTCGTCAGCAATCAGGTTGCCCCAATGGTTGTAAAGCAGGAACGACAGCAAGGGGCTGCCCGCCTGCCCCGCCGGAAGCTGCGCCTGCTGGAACAGGCGCAGCGCGCCGTTGCGGTCGCCCGTGTCGCGGGCCACTTGCCCTTCGTAGAACAGGCTCCAAGCGTGGCGCAGGGGGTCGCCCGCCGTGGCGTAGTGGCGCGTGGCGATGCGGATAAGGGAATCGTTCTCCACCGGGAGGCCGTTCTTGTAGCAGGCTTGCGTCATCAGCAGGGCGTAGAGGGCCTCGTTCTCCCCCATGAGCCACTGCGGGCGCCACAACTGGCGCAATACCTGCAAGGCGCTGTCCGGCCGAGACTGCATCAGGCTTTCGGCACGCAACAGGCGGCGGTGAGGACGCACATAAGCAAACTGCCGGCATGCTATCCCTATCGCCGCCAGCAACATCACGGCGGAAAGGGCAATGATTATGTTCCTTTTCGGGAAAGACATGCCGCAAAAGTAAGAAATTTCTCAGAACTGACAAGGAAACCTGTTGACAAGTTGACAAGGGGATTTCAGCGTTCAACGTTCAGATTTCAGGGTTTATTGCAAGCCTTCGTTCAAAGGGCAAAGCATGAGCCGCAAGATTTTGCGGCTCATGCATCCCAAGCTTGTCCCGGCATCTTCCCAATGATTCATCGGAATCTTCCTGAACATTTGCCCGTACGATTAGTAATCGTGCAAGAATACATTCATGAGGAAACGGGCCACTCCACAGATGGCGCACAACAAATCTTCAGGATAAAAGCGGGGAAAGCAACCCAGGCCGCCCGGGACGGCGGCGGAAAAGTTTTCAAATCCTTGCGAAGGCTGTAACGCGCCTTCGCATACGGGCATAAAAAAAGGAGTACCGCCGTACTCCAACCTTTGTTAACCTTAAATCTAATACTATGAAAAAAATCACGATGCAAAGATAAGGCTTCGGCGAGCATTTTTCCAAACATTCCCCCGAAAAACCATCGCATTTTAACCACATTTCACTAAAAGCGCATCCAAATGCTCTTTTCTCCTCTTAGAATACATGCTTTTTAACAACCCCATTCTCCGCACGCCCCTGCTCCAACTGCGGAATCCGTCAGTTTTTTTACAACTATGAATAAAATATGCACATGGGTTCGCGGGGAAATTGCGTTCTTTAACCGTTCGTTTTATTAACCAAAAAACAATTCACATGAAAAACAAAACAACTGCATTTTTTGCCGCGTTGTGCCTGTCAACCACCATGGCCTACGCGCAACAGAACACGTTGAGCGACGTGTGGGACTTCGGTGCCGCGCAGCTCGACGCCACGCAATACAACAACCACCTCACGGAAGACATCATCAACGGTTGGTATGATGCCTCCATCGCGCCGGGGACAGAAGGCCCGGTGCTGCCCTCGCATTGGGAAGCGGGACGGCTGAGTTGGACCGGAGGTTCCAACGACCGCCTGCGCACCTCGAACACCAACCTCACGAGGTATGACACGAAAAAGGACATCACCATCGAGGGCCAGACGCTGAGCGGCTACATTTACGTCAACGCTTCGGCTAAAACGGACCGCTACCTGAGCCTGCAACTCGAGCAGGACGACGAAATCCAGCTGTATTGCAGCACGCAAAACAGCACGGGCATCATCAACTTCGTCTATGCTGCCGACCCTGCGTTGCAAACGGATGTCACGGAAAATCCCGTCCCCAGCACCGGCGTGCTGCTCACCTTCACTGCCAAGCAGGCCGGGGAATACCGCATCTATGACACGAAAGACAAGCCGTCGTACTACCGCGTCATCCGCAAACCCGCCGTGTATGTCACTATCCAGGGCAGCATCCAGACGGAAGCGGGCGTGACGTTGCCCGACGGTTACGGCCTGTCGTTCACGAACGAGGCCGGGAAAGCATGGACGGCCACGCCCGCCGACGGGCAATACAGCGTCAGCCTGCCCGCAGGACACACCTACCAGTTGGCGCTGACCGGTGCCAACGGCTTCGTCATCGACGAAGGAGCCACCTTGGAAACGGGCAACGCCGATGCCACCCATGACCTCCACGTGTCGCAAGTGACGCTCTGCACCCTCGATGGCGCCATCAGCGGATTGGGCGAGCATGTCAGCAACCTCCGGCTGCAATTCGTGCCGGCCACGGAAAGAGTGTTCGTGCCGGAACCCGCCATCGATGCCAATGCTTCCACTTACAGCGTGCAATTGGAGCCGGATGTGGAATATGCCATCGTGGCCGAAGGAGTGAATGATTACAGCCTGACGAACAACACCGTGACAGTGCAGGCCGACAACACCCAAGACCTTGTGTTCGAAGCCAAGCCGGTGCATGCCGTCACCATCCAAGGCGAGGGGCTGACCGACGAGCAGAACGCGCTGCTCCAACTGACCTTCACCAACCTCAACGAGGAAGGCTACGCATACAGCTTCGCATCGCCGGAGGGCATCACGCTGCGCGACGGCGTGTATTCCGTGGCAGCGACGGGCTTGGATGAATATCCTTTGCAGCAGGCCCTCACATCGAACCTGAAGGTGGAAGGGCAAGCGGTGAGCAAGACCATCCCGTTCGAGCCGGTCACCGTATGGGAGTTTGACGACAAAGCCATCACCGCCGCCGACACTTATTACAAAGGCATCGCCCTGGCCGGCGGCATCAAGAACGAACAGGCCAAGGGACACATCACCGGCGGAAACGGAGCCACGATGGCGGTTCCCGTGGCTGCGGGCAGCAAGATGACGGTGTCTTACTACTATTCCGCCAACTTCACCATCAACGGCGGCGAAGCCATCACCACCAGCAGCGGCTCCACCAGCCGGGTGGAACAGGTGGAATACGTGAACGAGACGCAGGAAAACACCGTGACCATCGCCTTCGGCGGCACGGAGACCAGCTACATCACCGCCATCCGCGTGGATGAAGTACTGCCCTACAGCGAGGAAATCACCGTGGGCGCCGACAAGCAATACGCCACCATCAACGAAGCATTGGACGCTGTGCGCAGCATGGACCGCACGGAAGGACAGCGCGTGCGCATCCTGATCGAGCCGGGAAACTACGAAGAAATGCTGGTAGTCGATGTGCCGGACGTGTCGCTCGTCAACGCTTCCGCCACGCCGAGCATCGCCCTGAAGGACAAAGGCGTGAACATCGACGAGAACGCCGTGCGCATCACTTCCTACTATGGCCACGGGTACAACTATTACAGCATGGCCAACAACCAGAAGTGGGATGCCGAGACACTGGCCGTGAACAAGGAGAACGGCTACCTGTCCTACGAAAACACGGGAGGAAGCGCCACCAACAACTCTTACTGGAACGCAACAGTGGTGGTGACCGCCGACGGTTTTGAGGCAGAAAACATCATCTTCGAGAACTCTTTCAACCAATACATCTCGCAGAAAGAGTCGGAAGACGTGGTGGTGGAATGGGAAGTAGGCGGCAAAGGCACGCGCCCCACGGAAGCCGGCAGCACCGAAGTGCAGAACAAGAGCTTCGTGGAACGGGCGGCAGCCCTCGCCTTGGTGGGTTCTGACAAGGTTGTCCTGAACAACTGCCGCGTCGTGGGACGCCAAGATTCCTTCTACGGAGGCGACGGCGTGCGCGCCGCCATCTATAAAGGCGTGATGATGGGCGGCACGGACTACCTGTTCGGAGAGATGACCGCCGTGTTCTACCGCTCGCAACTGGCCATGAACACCAGCGAGGACAAGAACGATGTCAGCTACATCACGGCCGCCAAACAGAGCAGCGGGCGCGGGTACTTGATGTATGAATGCACCGTCACTTCCGCCGTGCCGGGCACGGAGACCGCTTCGGCCTACCGCTCGAAGCCGGGCTACTTCGGCCGCCCATGGCAAGCGAACACCGCCGAGACGGTATTCTACAACACCACCATCGAGACCAGCGACAACCCCGGCTACGCAGGGCAGTCATTGATTGAGGAAGTAGGATGGAACAACACCCTGAGCGGCTCCTCCGCCCTTTGCTGCGAATACGGCACCATCGAGCAATCCGGCACCGACAACTCCGGCAAGCGTGCCGCATGGGCAACTGTGCTGACGGAACCGAAACTGGCTGACGGCACGGAAATCACCACGCTGAACTTCACCAAAGGCACGGACGGATGGGACCCGTTCCCCACATTGATTGCCAACGACCCGGCGGCATCCATCTGCATGCCTGATGCAAACGAAGGCAGCTGGACGGCATTTGCCGACGGCCACCAACTGCACATCCAAGGCATTGACGGGCGCACGCGCATCGCCGTTTACGGCATGGACGGCCAAATCGCGCAAAACTTGGAAGCCGACAGCGACGTGAGCCTGCCTTTAGGACAGGGTATCTGGATTGTGCGCATCAGCGACAGCCAAAGCACACGCACCATGAAGGTGGCGGCAAAATAACCAAAAGGTAACAGATTGTTTTGAAGGGCGAAAGGCTGCGACCCGCAAAAGGGACGCAGCCTTTCCTTTTCCACATGGCAGCGGCAGCGCGTCAGTCCTCCGCCAGCACGGCAGTGCCGGTGGCGGTCACCATCAGCATGGAACCGTTGCCGCCCACAGTCTCATAGTCCAAGTCCACGCCAATCACTGCGTTCGCGCCCAACTGCCGCGCCTGTTCCTCCATCTCGCGCAAGGCCGTTTCCCGGGCTTCGCGCAACACCTCCTCATAAGAATTGCTGCGCCCGCCCACAAAGTCGCGGATACTGGCCATGAAGTCGCGGAACACATTCGCGCCGATGATGGTCTCGCCGGAGACAATGCCGTAATAACGGGCGATGCGCCGCCCCTCCAATGTGCTGGTTGTGGTCACTAACATGATTTTCCCTCCTTTCATTTGATGTTCATAACGGATGCAAAGATGCAAAAATCCGGCCACCCTTCCAAAGGATGCCCGGCACCTTCTTCCGCACGCCTGCCCCGGTTTGCCGGGAGAAACCACCCCGCGCACCTGCAAACGCGGGATGCCACAAGCAAAAAAGGCACACCGGGCAACCCGGTGCGCCTCCATTAACCATAAGACAAAACTATTTGACGAGCCGGATAATCGCTACGCAGTTCCACAAAGGCTCGTCAGCATAACGCTGCTCATCAGCCCCGATAGCCACCGTCTTGATTTGCCCGGAATCCACCTTATATCGATTCACCAGCGCATCGCGGACAGTGCCTGCGCGCTTGTTACCCAACTCCTTGTTGTACTTGTCCGTCCCTGAAGTGGCATCCGCATACCCTTCCACCACAACCTGCGCGTCGGGGTTCGCGTTCAGGAAACGCGCCACTTCCACCAATTGCGTCTCCTGGCCGGGACGAGGCACCGTGCCGTTCAAATCGAAACGGATGGAAGCCATCACCACGTTGGCGCGACGGCCGGCCACCACACGCTCGATGACACGTTCCTTGCCCGGCACTTCCACCTCGCGCACATACACCGTGTCCGTGATGTAACGCACGGACTCTATCGGGATACGGGCCACCGGATGGCGGAACGCCTTGCGGCCAAAGTAATAGCTCAACCCTGCCGTCAAGCTCAAAGACGCGGCATATTTGCGGTCCACAGGGTGCATGTAGCTGTCGGATATGCCAGCTTCCACGTCAAGGTTCACGTCCAATGCGTCAATCACACTGAAACGGTTGCGCAAACCCAAATGGCCGGTCAGCAGGTTTTCCTTCGTCGTGCCACGGTAAGGGAACGTATGCATATAGCCGAGCCCCACGTAAGGCACCAAGTCGTACACCTTGCCTTCGCGCTCCTTGCCCGCAATGATGTTGAGCAGGCTGAAACGGAAATCAGCCCGTACGCCCAGATAACGCAGATAATAACGGAACTGCTTCGCATAGTTGATATCCACATTGTTCATCGGGGAAAACGGTTCCCTATCCCCCAACGGCGTCCCGCGCCAAGCATTGAAGCTGTATCCCTGCACGGAGGCATGGAACCCCCAGAAAGGATTCACCCATTTGCCGATGCCCAAATGGAACGACGGCGTGAGTTGCTTGCCGAAAGGCTGGCCGTCAAAATCCGGCGTAAAGAGGGTTTGCACCCCTGCCCCCGCATCTATGTACCAGTTGCTCCCGAAGTCATCCCAGATGCTGTATTCTTCTTTACCGTCGTTTGCAGCTGCAAAAGCTCCTGCCCCCAAAACCAAAGACAGAAGGATAACCATCATTCGTTTCATGTCCATGTCACTCCTCTTTCTGTTTGTTACCAACTACGTTCATTGACTCATCCAACGTGCCGCTTGCCACCGGCAAGGCGCCCATGTTGCCTTGCGTGTCCAAAGCCATCGCCACTTCTTCCTTGCCGGCATGCGCCAAGGGGTATTGCGTGCCATACACGTACACGTTCTCCAATTCTGAGGAATAATACTTCAACGTGAACGATTCATCGGCCGTCCTTGCCCAGGCACGGAGACGGAACACATAGCTCCCTTCTTCATCGGCTGCCGAAGCCACGCCCCGGCATTCCTCACCCACAAAGGCAGCCACTTGGTCAACAGCCGAAACCTCCCCTTGCCCGAACGCGCTCAAATCCACGCTTACGTCAAAATCCATGTAATAAGGAAGCTCGCTTTCCGAATTCCATGTCAGCACTTGCGGCGTTTCCACATTGCCCAACTGCGCGTCCGACTCAAACGACACGGCATCACTCGTATGGAACAGTTCCTTGAGGGCATCGCAGTAGTAACGGAATGTCACCTGGCCCGTCTCGCTGGGGTCGCCCTTCACCTGAACCAAGTAAACCGTTTCCCCGGCAGCATCCTTGATTTGCTGCCCGACGCCCCGGCATTCCGTCCCGATGAATGCGGCCAGCAAATCATTGTCGCCAATGGAAGGATAGATGTAGTCCGACATACGGATGACAGCCGTCATGCTGGCCGAGTAGATGTTCATATCGGGTTTCACCCAAGTGGTGGGGCGGGCGGCAGGCTGCGCCTCCACCCTTTCCCATTGCGGGTTCTCCATTTCCCCGCTGAAACCCACCGTCCAGTCTTCTTCCGTGCAGGCTGCCGCCAGCAAGAGAGCGGCAAGCCCGGAAAACAGATATTTTGCTTTTATCAACTTCATGTCCGTTTAATATTTGATTTTGGTTACTTTATAATGATGGTTCTCGCCGTTTACGTGGATATTGACCACATACACACCCGGCGTGCAGGCTGCCGCACCCGTCGTCCAGTGGATGTCCACCCTGCCATGGTCGTTGCAGTCCTCGAACAAGGCGATGACGGCACCCTTCGTGTCGGTAATCGTCACATGGACTTCCGCATCCTCGTCCACCTGCTTCTGGATGTACAGTTCATCGGTGAACGGCGACGGATAAACGGTCGTGTTGTCATCCATGAAACGAATGACCTTCGGATTGCTGTACGAGCCTTCCACCTTGTCGGATTGGAAGGTAGCAGCGCCGGCAGCCGAAGCCACCACTTCACCGTCTCTTTCCACCGTCACATCCACACTTTCTTCCCGGTCGCCGGAGATGGAAAGGAAGAACAACGGTTCATCGTTCACGCCATTGCAAATCATCGGCGATTCGCCACGGAGTTCACCGTCCACATAAACCTTCAGCAGGTCGCCTTCCTGCACATCCACGCCTTCCACCGTAGCGATGATAGACATGGTGCGCGAGTAGTTCGTGTTGGCATAACCCAAGTCGGCCATCTCTGTTTCCGCACCGGCAGAGCGGGTAACCGGCGCCACGCGGTTGCCTTGCGTCATCGAAGAAGGATACTGCAAAGTGGCGCTGGTCGTGCCTACCCGTTGCAACATGTAGCCTTGTCCCGGCTGCATGTACGTCAGGCTGCCAATCCAGCCCAAGTTGCCGTTGTACATCGCGAAGCCGCTCTGGCTCTTGATGACATCGCCTTCCAATGCTTCGTAACCGGCTAACGCTTCGTTCAGCGTCAGGTTCACTTGCGCCAAGTAAGGAATATAGTTCCAGATGGCCACGCCGTTGTCATTCACGCTGCGGATGTTCAGGACATGAGATGCCACATCCACCGGTTCGCCAATCACACTCAACGTCTGTGCATACGAAGAATGTATCAGGAACATGCCTTCGTTGTCGAACGAAGTCAGGTCGCCTTGCCATCCGATGGTCGTCCCGTAAGTGGCCACACCGCCGTCCTCGCGCTTCACCTCATCGCCGGTAGCCCATTGGTTGTAGCGAAGCACTGCAGACAGGTCAGCCATCGATTCGTTGCTGACGTTGAACGAAGTCCAGGTCCAGCCGTCGTTCAAGGCAATATCCAGTTGCACCACATCGAGGTTCGTGAACTCAACCGGGTCAACCGGCGTGCCGATAATCTTGTCGGCCTCGAAGCTAATCGGGTATTCCGGCGATGCGATATAGATGGTTCCCGTGGAAGCATCCCACATCTTGAAGTTCAAGTTATCATGCGAGCCGGTATTGCTGTAAACGGTCAGCAGTGCATAATACGTGTCGTTCACCCGGATGTACTCGTTGGTGGCGACACCCACGCATTCGTTGTCCTCGAACGCAGCCAGAATGTCTTCCGTGTCATTGGAATACAGGCCGTCAATCTTCATCATGCCGTAAACGTTCATGCTGTACTTATAGTCAGCCGGGTTCACGCTCCAATCCGGTTGGATGCCGTTCACCTTCAGCGTGATGCTCAACGGTTCGGATACGCCCTCATCGTTTGTCAGGTAAACCACTTCGTTGTAAGTGCCGATGTTCAGGCTTTCGTCCACCGTAAACTCGATTTCTTCCGAAGCAGTGGCCGTCAATGTGCCGCTCGACGGCTCTACGGCCATCCACGTCGGATAGTTGGAGATGGTGTAATCCTCCGTGTAGCCGCCCTTGTTGACCGCTTCCATCGTGAAGGTCAACGGTTCGTTCACGTCTTTCACCAAATTGATTTCATCCTCACCCCACTTCAACTGGTTGCGATCGATGTAAGCCGTCCACGTAATCGGCGAAGCAATGGTGTTGCCGTTCAGGTCGCGCACCTCAGACACGGTGAAGGTCACGGTGGTCTTTTCGATCTTCGCCGCATCTTCCTTCAAAGTGATGATGAGCGCATCATCGTTCACCACGAAGTCGAACAGCAAGTCCACTACGCCGCCCTTGTCTTTCACCGGCGCAATGGCCGAAGTCATGAAGGCATCTTCCACCGTCACACGGTTGGATGTCGTGATGGAAGCAAATTCCATTTCCCCAATTACCGCAATGGCATCGGCGTTCGGCGAAGCCGTCGAAGCAGGAACCTTGTCATCGGCCAACGAGAACTGCACCTCAGGAATGCCGCTGTAGATGACATGCTTTTCAAACGGATAGTAGGAAAGCAATCCCATTTCCGTTCCGTCCAAGCGGTTCGACATGCCTGCCTTCACGGAATTTTCATTCTTGTACAAGCCCCAGAAACGGATATCGTCCAAGCTTCCGTTGAAATAACCCACGTAAGTATTGGTCAGGCTGTTCACGGCTATCGGGGTGACACCCGCATAAACGTAAGCCGAAGCAATCCTTCCATAGCCCGTGGCCGGAGCGTAAACCACCAATGCGCCATCCACATAAAGTTGCGCACGATCGGTCATGCGGTTCACAGCCACCGCTACATGGTGCCAATTGTCATCCAAGTAGTCGCCGCCGCCTGCCAGCACTTGCCCGTTCGTACGGTAAGTGAGGATGCCGTTTTCAAATCCTAAGAAGAACAAGTTCTCAGAGCCGCCCCAGTCTGTGCCGTCTGCTTTGCCGCTGGCAAGCAAAGTGGCATTGCTGTTGGACGCATCGCCTTTGAACCACAATTCCATGGTGTAGTCATTGTCCAAGTCGAGTGCCACGGAACTTCCCGAATTGAGCTTCAGGTAAGAACTGGTTCCGTTCAGCACCAAGCTTCTGCCTTCCGGCAAGATCCATGTGCCGCCCGTCATGGCCAAATTCAAGCCTCTGGCCTTGTCTTCCAAAACCGTGCCGCGAGCCTCATCCATCGGATAATACGACAACAGGTTTTCTTCGTTGCCGCTCAACCGTTCGTTGCTCTGTGTCTGTATCTGTCCCGAAGTGCGGGCTGCCGTCCAGATGCGGATGTTATGAATCTGCCCTTTCAGCCCACGAGCCAATGTGTAAGTAGAAGTCCTGGTATAAGCAGGCACATCGTCCACTTCCAAATAAGCCACATAGTTGCAATAGAGCGTCAATGCGCCGGCAGAGATGCCATCCTCGTTCTGGTCCAATACCATGGCTACATGAATCCAATTGTCCAGGAAGTTCTGTTCCGTAATCACGTTGCTGGTATAAGTTTCCCCGTTGACCACAGCACGCAACTGACGTTGTGCCGTGATGCCGAAGCGCAACGTGTCGCCTTCCGCCGCATGCTCGAAGAACGTGGCATCCTGATCTTCCGGCAATTTCACCCATGCCTCGAAAGTAATGTCCTTGGCACGGAAGCTGCGGTTCAGCTCACTCACGAAAGTATCGTTGCCATCCACTTCAACAGCCACGGAATGGTCTGTCTCCGTCCCGTTCTTGATGCCCGTCACTTCAAAGTTGTTTTCCGTGAGGTAACCGGCGGCAATGCTTTCGTTGAACGTAATCATCGCCTCGTCTTCAATGGTCAGAATGCCGTTGGCCGGTTGCGGCGAACCGAACAGGCGCGGACGGTACATGTCTTTCACCCCGGTATGTATCTCAGAGAAGCTTTCCACTTCCACATTATTAATATCGCAGACAGAAACGGCACACAAATCGTAAGACTGGTCAGGCATGTCATCCAGATACCATTTATAAATGATGGTGCCTTGGTCGTCTGCGCTGATCATCTCTGCGTTCAGGCCGTTTTCCACCGCCTCGTCATAGTATTCCTGCTCTGCGAAATAATTCATCAACGTCACCCAGTTGTCTTCCGAATCGCTGCTGGGCTTGTACATCAGACGAATGGACTTGAAATTGTCGTAATTGACATTGAAGTCCGTAATTTCCACATTCATGTAATGCACCGTATCGTTCGCATTGATTTCCACAGGCAGTTCCGTGTTGTACGTCCAGCCATCGGCAGGAGAAGCCAACCTTACGTCGGAACAACTCGGCGTGAAATGCACGCTGAACGTCACCGTGTCGGCAATGGCCGGGAAGTTGCCCGTCGGGTCGCCTTGGCATTGCGATGCCAATACCAGTTGCAGGTTGTCGTAATTCATCTCCCGTCCCTTCCTGACTGCCAACGTCTTGGTCAACGTCTCGCCTGCCGGGACAAGAATGGTTCTCCCGTTGCCGATGGGGGCACCGTCCATAATCAGTTCGGCGCCATTGGGGTTGGCCTGGTCGTCTATAATCAGGTTGAACCAACCATCTTGGTTAATGGCCGAGTTGTTGCGCAAATAGAGCGTCACATAAGCTGGTTCGCCTGAAGGCACATTCTCAATGAAGGCATTCTCCACCGCAATCTCCGGCACCTCGATTTGCATGGTCTTCTCGCTCAGCACATGTTTACCCGGATCGTACCACTTCGTCACCTCCTCGTCTTCATACGGGCAACTGGTGGCACCCGCACGGGTATAGAAGATGAAGGTGGAGAGATCCAGGTCTTTGCTGCCCACATCGTCGAAGCCTACATCCTCATTGCCGCTCAAATCATTATACACATCCACTGTGAAATAATCATTGCCACTGTCGGCCAATACGAAACCTACGGTCGTAGTGGCTTCTTCTTCTGACTCTACCGCGCCGCCTTGCGTGGTGGCAATCTTCTCAAGGATATTGAGGACGCTTCCTGAACCCAATGCCGCAAACTCCACATCCGTGCCGATGCCGGAACCCACAATGAAGGTAAACTCATGGGTGGTGTTGCTGACATTCGAGAACCCTTTGGAATATTCAAAGGTGGAACCGGCCTGCACCGAATAGTTCTGCAACGGCTCGCCGCTTTCAATGGCATCTACTTTTGCCTTTTCGTTGTCGGACAAACGGGCAATCCAGTTGTCGATGGACTGGTTCAGATAGTTGATGGTATCGCTCTTTACCTCGATGTCTGACGGGAAGTAAATCTTATAGCTCGGTCCGTCGAACACAGAGTTCCCCTCCTTCGTGTAATACAACGGGTCGTCCTTGAACACCTCATCGATGTTGCTCTTGGCATAATTCTCATCCTCCACCGCCAGCTTGGAGACATAAATCGGTTCTCCCGTGGCGTTCGCCTCGGCTTGGAAACGTTCTTCGCTCATCTCGCCCGGTTGGTGCAAGAAACTGTTGCGAAGGCTTTCCATCTCCGGCAGCAGATAGTTCTCAATGTAATACTGCGTATAAGCAAACATCGTGGAGAATTGCGTGCCGGCCTCTAAAGCAGTGGCTTGCGCCAGTACATAATCCTCGCTCACGGCATCCGGGTAAACCGTCGTATAGGCATCCGGATTGGCCTCATACAAGTCTTTGCTGACCAATACAATCTTATCACACGGCCCATACGTCAAGTTCGTAGAGTAACCGATGAACAAGTCGGCCATCGCGCCCACATAATCTTCCGCATCACTCGTAGAGAAAGTAGAACTGATGGTGGTCGTCGAAGTCTTGGTTTGCGAATCCGTCCATTCTTCCGAGTGGTCGATGTTGACCGTTGCCGCGTTGTTGGCCACCACAGATTGGATGGTTCCCGCACCCACGCCGGTAAAGGTAATCAATTCCGTACCTACATTCACTTCCATCACATTCTCACCATCCTGCATGATTCCTCCTGTGTAGTTGGTGCTTTCCGTAAAGGTCGTGCCTTGTTCCAAATAAGAATAGGAATTGCTTCCGGGCGGGTCGCGCAACACGGCCAGCAGTTTGTCAGGCCCTGCGGTGATGAAATTGTTGCCTTGGCTCACCGAGCCTTCTGTCAACACCCTGTTGTTCGCATCAAACGGGCTGGTCCATGCGATGGATGTGGCACTTTCTTCCTCACCCACCGTGGCGGTCACATTGATGTTGGCCGTAGCGGTTGTCAAATCCACCTTAGTGGCCGTGAAAGTCCACAAGGCCACGCCCGTGGAATCTGCTGTCACCGCTTCCGTGTCATTGGAACTGCTCATCGTAGTCTGGAAGCTGACCGTAGCGTCCTGGCTCGGCACTTTGTCCGTCTCACGGTCTTCCACCGGGTCGCCCATGGCATCATAATACACATATTCTTCATATACGGAAGCCCGCAACTCGTAAGAATCAGCCTGCCTGAACAAGGGTAAGCCCAAAGTATAAGAGCCTGTTTCCTCGTTGTAAAGCGGCACTTCCACGACGTCTTCCGTAGTGCTTGAAGAAAGCGTTTCAGCACCGAAGTAGGGCAAAGGCACCCGTCCGTTCATTTGCTCCACGCCGATGGTCGGTTTCACCCGCGCAATGAACTGTTGCAAATGGTTATACCTCACCGTGTCGTTATACTGAGTCGTTACCCACTCGTTCTTCACTTCCACGGAATCCACATACTCGTGGACTTCATTTTGCACGGCAAACACATTCTCCAAGCTCAGCTGCGAATTGTCGCCCGCGATGTTCTCATAGCCCGGCACGTTCAGCTTCACATTGTAAACCAACGGCGGAAGGTCGGCCACGAACTCGCCGGTCTCCGCATTCGGCGTGATGGTCACAATGTTGTTGCGGAAGCTCACTTCGTTTTCGTTGGCCGGTTTCCCGGTAGCTGCCCAATTGGAAGGCTGGAAATGCGTGACCGTCACCACGGAATCCTCGTTGCTGTCATACAGTTTGTAGGCCGCATTGGCATAGGTGAGTTGCACGGTAATGCCGTCCGCCAAGTTGTTGGTGGACAGGGAGTGTCCCACCGGATAATCCTGCTGTATCGTGCCGCCCGCCACACGTCCGATATAACGCACCGTGGTGATATCCTTGATTTCCACTGTGGAATAGCGGTCATCCTGGTAATTGATGTCGTTCCCATAAGAGTCCACGATGCGCCCCTCATTCAGGAATTCATGGTTGGCCAACGAAGCCCGCACCTCATGCGTGCCGACCGGCACGGAAATGCTGAAGTGGCCTTGCGCATCGCTCGTGATGATGTTCTTCTGGGCATCCATGCAAGCCACGCCGTCCACATAGAACGACACGCCTTGCACCGGGATGGTGCCGCCGAAATACGTGACGGTTCCGCTCACCGGGAACGAAGAGTTGTCCACGAAGTTGGCACTGTGGTTCACGCTTCCTGCGCTCAGCGTCACCTGCGTCTTGGCAGGAGTGAACTCATGCGTGCCTAAGCGCGGGATGATTTGATACAAAGTCCCGTTGCCGATATACGGGATGCCGGTGATATAATAAGAGCCGTCCGCGTCCGTGTAGTCCTTATAACTCAACTGGTTCAGCGAAGGATTATTGCCAGCATCGCCGGAAAGTTCAGCATCTTCCACATAAATGCCCGGATTGCTGATGCTGAGGATTTTACCATCATTCATGTAAAATTCGGAATCCTTGTGTGCAAAGTCGTAGAATTCTTCCGTTGTGGCATAATTGAAATTCCAGTAACCGATGAGCCCTTCTTCGTCGCCCGCCAAATAACGGTCGCAAGTCAGGCGGATATCTTCTTTCGTCAACGCCTTGTGCCATACACGCACTTCATCCAGATAGCCCTCCAGGTTTTCACCCATGGTGAAGGCATTGCCGGATGCCGGCAACGTGCCGACCGTGCGCGGCGTGCCTGCCAGCAACGTGGTGTCCGTATAGAGCAAGAGAGAATCCTGCGACAATACCGCCGTCAGTTGGATAAAGCTGTTCGTGGCTGTCAGTTCTTCCACTGTGCGCCCGGCTTCCAGCACCTGGCCGCCTGCATCGAAGTACAGCCTGCCGCCCTGTGCATAAACCTCATACATGCCTTCTTTCTTCAGCAACGACATCTTCGATGAAGGCGTTCCATTGAATTTCACGAACAACTGCAACGAAAGGCTGTCCACCGTCTCGTCAGAGAAAGCGGCATCGTTCAGCGCCAGATAATAGTCATTATGGAAGCCATAGCTTTTCCCGATGATATTCGCCGTGGTTTCCAACCGCACTTCCGCGCCATTCACAGCCTGGCCGCCCTCGCTGTCATACGTGATGCGCCCGTAGATATTGCCCGTGGCGGTGGAGAAACCATACGCATAATCGTGCGTCTTCACCTCTTCGTTGGCACACGATTTGTTTCCTTCAATCATGTACTCGTAGGTAGTGCCCGGCACCGCCTTCTCGTCGGTGAACGAATAATAAATGATGCCTTCGGAAGCTTCCACCGTCCCGATTTGCACAAACGGGTTCAAATCCGTGTCTTCTTCCCCATACACGCGGCGTTGCACAGAGAAGATATCCAATGAACCGGAATTGTCTTCCAACTTCCAATCCAGTTCCACACGGTCGCCATAATAGCCATGCGAGGCACGGAAGTATTCCAAGCTGGCCACCTCGGCATCGTTGATGCCGTCCGTGTTGTCCTCATATCGCACATTGCCAAACTCATCCTCCATCACTTCGCCATTCTCGTCTTTCATGGCCATTTGATATTTGGCAACATATGTGTCCGCTTCCTCATGGTAATATTCACCCGGATTGCCCGGCACCAAACGGATTTTCCAACGGTAAAGCACGCAGCTTTGCGTGATGGTGGTCCGATACGTGCAAGTGCCGTCCTGCATATCCACAAAGTCTTGGCAATCCAATTCCTCCGTCACATCCGTCAGGAATGTCTCGCCGTTTTCCGACACTTCGCGGGTAAGGATGAACTTGGAACCGTCCGTCAACACGATATTTTGGTCGGCATCCTTGTCATAATCCCATTTCCACGTGAGTTCCACCTGGCGTTGCGACAACAGGCGCGCATTCGTGAATTCCGTGACCTTGGCATGCTTCATGCCCGTCTTGTCGATGCTAACAATCGCATAACGATAACCATCCCACGGAGAAGTGCGGCTGATGCGGTATTGAATATTCAGAGGGGTCAACTGGGTTTCTGCATCCAAATATGCCCTTTCATCATTGGACAATGTCCTGACAGTCTCCCAGTCACTCCATGTACCGGAAGAAGTCTCCACCTGTTTCTCCAAAAGGAAATTCCCAGCCTCAATGATGTTCCCATTCTTATCCGCAGCCGGAACGTCCCATTCCAATTGGGTCGCGCCATTGCTCCCGGCAGTAGCTGTCAGCCTCGTGACACGCGGGTATTGGTCAATAATCACCCCTTTCGATTTCGTGATGGTACGATTATAAGGAAAAGAATAGTCCACATAAACCGTCTTATTCTGCGCGGCATCCCCTACAAGATATTGATAGGTCTTCGAACCTGTTTGCTCTTTGCTGGTATTATCCGTGGCATACAAATAAGGCGTGCCATCATAATTGGACACAGATACCGTCACGTCCTGATAACCGGCAGACCCATTAGTCGGACCGCTGACGGCAGGATCCGGGAAACGCAAGGCATTGATTGTAGTAGAATTGTTGGATACATCATAATCAGACGCGTTATTCTTGTCAATACGCAAATACACATTATAAGTAGCCGATGCCTGCAAAATCGATGCGCCGACATAAAAACGCAAGGTCACCGATGTCTTGCTACCCGACTTATTGGCCGTCACACGCTGCCATTCACTCGTAATTTCCGTACCATTGACCTCCATACGGGCCAGTATGCCCGTATCGCTCGTCTTTTTAATCGCAACCCAATAGGAAGATCCATCCGGCTGCGGGTCGCCCGCTCCGGGGAACGAATACATATTGCACAATGTGTATTCGTTATCACCGACCTTCACATTGACATACGAGGCGCCATTTTTGTGCAAACCTTCATCAGCTCCACCGTCATCATAAATCGGGATGGTGACGTCATAACTTCCATTGGCCCCATCATAATTGCTGGCGAAACGGATATCCGATGAATTGATGTCGTAGGCTTGCGCCGCTGCGGTTGCCAGCATGGCACACAGCAGGAAAAGCCATCTTGAAAAATTCTTTCTCATATATTCATTCTTATATTGTTACTACTTTTATCTTTTCGGCAGGAACATCTTCTTCCCGTCCACAATATAGATGCCTTCTGGCAGGAAGCGGAACGCATCAGGATCGGACAAGCGGACCCGTTTCACCAGATAACCCTCGATGGTATAAACCTCCACTTCGCGGTCGCCTGCTTGGACGGCATCGATGGACGAAGCTTCAATGGCTTGGCGCACCCGTTCCATTTCCACGGCCAGCAAGTCGGTTTGCAGCACAAGGTCGGCATACATCGTGCAGGAAGCCGAAGTCTTTCCGGCATTGTCCAAGGCCGTTTCGGCTTCGGCAATGGCTGTCTCCAAAGCCACATCGTAGCGTTGCAGCAAAAGCGTGCGGGCCGTTGCCACGGAATCATTCAAATCCACCACCGCTTCGTCATACAAAGCGCTGTCAGTTTCATACAAGGCCTGCAACTCAGGAAGCACTGCTTCCATCGCCGGGATGCGTGCTTCGGACACATTCCGGCTGGCAGTGGCTTCCGTTATCATGGCAGCCAATTCGTCATCCTCCATCAACGTGGCGAGCGGGGATGCCTTGCGCACCAGGTTGTCCACTTCAGCCTCCAACTGCAGGCAACGCACGGCGGCCTCCACGTAACTGTTGTTCACGGAGTCGGTCATCAGGGCGATGTCCTCCAAGTTGCCGGAATCCAAGTAAGCGGCAGCCTCGTTATAGACCTTCATGATTTCATTGTCCGTGCTGCCGGCGCCATAATACAGGGTGTTGCGCGCGAAGGCTTCGTCGCGGGCTTCCTGCAAAGCCTGCAAGGCCTCGGCCAGCAAGCCGTCCAACATGCCTTCCACCCGTGCCTGTTCTGCCGCCAGGCTGTCGCAGGCTTCCGTAATGGCGGCGCAAGTGGCAGCATCTTCCAAGGCAAGATCGGCTTTCGCCGCCACGGCTTCGGCCGAAGCGATTGCGGCCTGCAAGGCATCATCCGCCAGATTCTCTAAAAGCTGGCGGGCATCGGCCAAGGTTTCTTCCAACGCGGCGGCAGCGGCGGCATACGCCTCTTCCTGCACCGCACAGGCGGCCTGCAACGTTTCGATGGCCGCCCGGATGGCAGCAATACGCCCGTCGTTACTGTAACGTGCATTGATGGCTTGGGCAATGGACAGGTCAAAATCCGAATCCTGCATCAAGGTGTTCAGCCGTTCCGCTTCATCAATCACCTGCTGTATCTCCGTTTCCAACACGGCGCAACTGTCTTGCGCATGATAATAACAGGTGTCCAACTCAAGGGTCATCTTCTCGATGCGGGTGAAGCACAAGTCTTCCAGATAAGTTTCCGCCTTGTTGTAGGAGTCCATGATTTCGGATTCTTCCGTTGCGCTGCCATAATATATGATGTGTTTATTGCGTGCGGCAGAACGAGCCGAGTTCATCTTCTGGAGCGTGCTGCGGTAAAGCAATGCGGTTTGCGACAGTGTGTCCCGCAATGCATAGTTCCAGCTTTCCACCGAATCCTGGTTGAAGCTTTCTTCTTTCGCCCAAATGGCTTTCTCGATGGTGCGGTACAAGTTGTTGTCCGTGGGGCGGTCCTCATAGTATTGCCCGTTGGACGTTTCCGCGCTTTCAATCGTGGCATCCAGTGCATCCACGGCACTGCAGAACATCTGGTAACGTTCCTGCACGGCAGTGGCTTCTTCCACGAACGCCATCAGTTCCGGCAAGGTATATTCAATGAGGTCCGTGCCAGACAAGCTGTTCAGTTCCTCATACACCGCTTGGTTCTCCGCCAAATAGGTCTTCACGTCCGAAGTATTGGGGGTGTTCTCGTCGGAACCGTATTGCTCAAAAGCATTGTTCAGTTCCACATACAAGCGGATAAACTGGTTGGCCACGCCTCGACGGTCTGCCGTCTCCACACGGGCCACTTCCTGCGCCAAGGCTTCCTGCAAGGCTTCCACCGAAGCAATGGTGGGATAGCTCTCGGCAATCTTGGCATATTCCTCCTCGGCATGGGCAATGGCTACGCCCAAAGCCTCATCGTCCGGGTAGCTGGACGTGAACAGGAGGTCGGCTTCCTGGATGGCATTGTAAAAAGCCTCCACGGCAGCATCCCATAATGCATCGGCTTCCGCCACCATGCTTTGAAGGTCGCGGTAGTAACCTTGCAGCACCGGCACATTGGTGCAGACAAATTCTCCCTCCGAAGTCTCCGAAGGTTGCATGTCGGCCTTCACGGTTTCCATGAACGTGCGGTCTTCTTCCGGCCATTCGGACGGGTCGTCCCCGTATCGTTCTTTCATCTTGGCTTCGGTCACCGGGTATTGTGCCTCCAAACGGCTCATGATGGTGGTGTATTGCAGCACGGCATTGTCCATCGCCGCCTGAAGATTGGCAATCTGCTGGTTCAGGACGTATCGCGTGTCGCTGTTCACATTGCGGTTCGCCTCATTGATGGCGTTGCGCAAATCGTTGTATTGGTACTTCTCCCAATAAACTTCCGCCTCGGCAATCAATTCAATCAGTTCCTGGCGGGCTTCATAGGGGTCGGAATAACCGCCCAGGTCAGCATACACGGCATCCAAGGCGACGTAGGCTTCCTGCAAAGCGGCAATGTCGCGCACCTGTTCCGTCGTATTGGCGGCATAAACGGTTTCGGCTTCCTCGTAAGCCTCCTTGAGGGCTTCCATGTCGCGGGTATCTTTCCAATTCTCATAATAACGTTTGGAGTCGGCAATCCGGTCCTGCAACTGCGCCTTTGCCTCCTCGTAGGCGGCTTCCACGGCATCTATCTTCTCCTGCATCCGTTGAGTGAGGCTGCGGACGGCATCCAAGGCCGTGGTCGCGGCAGACTCATCGACCAAGGCCTGCATGCTTCCGTCGGCATCGCCGTAAAGCGCTTGGCAGGCTTTCAACTGCTCCGCCACGCTTTTCATGCCGAAACGGGCTTCGGCTGCGTCCATGGCCGCCGTGATATTGGCCGTAGCCGTGGAAATGTCCGTATCCATGGCCTCCACGTTCCCGGCATTCTCCATCACCGTTTGGGCAGTTTGGATGGCTGTGGCCAGTTCGCTGTCTTGCCACGTGCTGTTTTGCGTGGTGGCATTCCCTATTGCCTGGCCAAGGGCTTCAGCCAATTCATCATACGCTGCCTTGGCCGTATCATAAGCGCTTTGCAAAGCGGCAGTGGCATCCGTATAGTTTGACAACTGTTTTGTGGAATTGTTGGCGGCCTTGGTTGCCGCCGTGATGGCCTCCAACAAAGCGTCCTTTCCGCTTTCGGCCGTGCTGAGATGCGTGCTTAGTTTTTGCGCCGTGGCAATCAGTTCGCGCAAGGTTTGCTCGTAAGCCGCCCGTTTTTCCTCCAACGTTTGCGGGATGCCCTGCACTTCGGCCTGTTCCTCATTCAAGGCCTCCGTCAAGGCTTCCAGCGAAGCGTAAGTTTGCCCGCCGCAAACATATTGGCCGGTTTCCGCGTTGTAAGAAGGATTTTCCAGCAACGTTTCAAAAGCGGCAATTACGTCGTTGGCGGCTTTATAGTCCGCGTTGCTGTCGGTCCTTTCATCTTCCGCAAAATAGGTATTGACTTCCGTGCGGGCGTCATCAGCGGAAGAATGGTAGGCATACAGCACATCCACGAACGACACCATCGTGTTCAAGCGGTCGATGCTGACGCTCACGGCGGTCTGGTTGTGGGTATTTTGATCGAAGCTGAAGTTTTCTTCAGGGCTTTCCGTGCCGGTGATGCCCCAATCCTCGCCGCTGAACCAAGCGTAAGGCGTGGTGTAAATCGAAGATGCTTTCAACTCATCGTATTTCCCGGTTTCATCGCCAGCAATCATCTGAAGCAGGTTTTTCAGTTCCAATACCTTATTTTTATAAGAAGTGGCTTTGTCTCCTAACAAATCTTCTGTCAACGGGATGATGCCGTCCATGATTTCTTCCTCGGATGTGCCGGGATCTTCCGCCCCATCTCCTGCCGCTTTCTTGCGCCAAATCTCCTCATACGTGATTTCCTCCTCACGCCCGGAATAAGCAGCCAGCACATCATCGGCCTGCTTGGCTATCAGCGCATAGTCGGATTCGTCATACAATGCCTGCCATTCTTGTGCCGTATAGTCGCCATTGCCCCCGTTTGCCGCACCGTAATAATTGGCGTGCCATGTGGAAACTTGGGATTCCACGTACTCAAAGGGAGCTTTCTTGTATGCTTTCGTCAGCGAAAGGGCCAGCGCGTCCACCGTTGCCTGGTATCCGCTTTCCATTTCTTCCAATTCTGCATCCGTCGGATCCTGGCTGGGTTCGCCCGGGTCCGTCACTTCCACGGCTTCCGGCCAATCTTCGCCTAAGCATGTTTGCGCTTTGGAATATTCAGAACTGCTTTTCACGGCTGCAAAATAAGCATTGTACGCTTCTTGCTCACCGCCTGTGGTGTACTTGCCAATGGAATCACAAATGGCTTGCAACGCCACCTTATTGATGACGAATGAATGCTCCTCCGTGGATGAACCCGGTTCACCCGGTTGAGTCACTTCGCCTCCACCCGTATCGCTGCCATCACCTCCCGGCGTTTGCGCATAGATGATGGACATGCTCCCTGCCATCCATAGGAACAAGGCAAAAAATGTTCGTAATCGTATTAACTTCATAAGCTAAATTTATTGAATTAATTATAATTATGTCATTTTTTAATCTCAAATATACTTCATGAAACACGGAATGCATCTTTCAACCCGTCACAATGAACTTTCAATCCGTCACAAATTCATGTCCCCACGCCGGGATACCTTCTGGGGAAAAGCCGGGAATCCCGATGAAACCGTGCTTTTTTTAACCATTCCACGGTTCCCGAAGAATGCAAGGGCCAGAAGGGAAAAGGCAAAACAGCAATAAAAAAGAAAAAGAGGGCAACGCCGCAAGACTTTGTGGCGCTCCCCATATTGTCTCCATGCTTCCGGCTTTGCCCATCCTCACCACAAGCAAAATAGCAACGCCCTGCGCCCATGAACAAGGCGTTGAAACAGCATCTGTGAAACTATTTTACCGAAAAAGTCATCGGATTCACGCAAAAGCAACGGCATCCCCATCCTATAAAATCCCGTGCGCTTCACAGAAGATTTTTCTGACGATTAGTAATCGTATGGCATGACGATTAGTAATCGTCAGCGTTTACGATTACTAATCGTGCAAGGAAAACCTCCTGGCGAATCCTTGAAAAGGACGGGAGGATTCCCTCCGCCCTGCCGGTCAATTGGCAAGATTTCTTAAAAGTTCCCTGATGGCAGCCCCTGTCATTCCCAACCGCTTTCCAACACCTTGCGGAACTCAGCGGGGGTCATGGCGTACTTGTTTTTGAACTGCCGGTAGAGGCTCACTGCCGAGCCGAAACCCACTTGCTCGGCCACATGCTCGATGGTCATCTCAGGCTGTTTTTTCATCAAGGCGACAGCTTCGTCGAGGCGCAGGGCGTTGACGTAGTCGGTGAAAGTGGCATTGGCGCATTTCTGCAAAGCATTGATGAGAGCATTCTTGTTCGTGTAGAGGCGGGCCACGATGTCATCGCGTGTCAGCTTCGGGTTCCGGTAGAGTTTTTCCCGTCCCATCAGTTCCTCCAGCTTGGCGAACAAGGCGCATTCATCCGGCGATGCGCCGCCCTGCCAGGCAGCGGCATCCAAAGCCTCCTGCCGCTGGTGTTCCAACTGCTCGTTTTTTTCCATCTGCTTCACCAGCACCACGTTCTTGCGGAAAATGACGCGGCGGTTGTACATGTCGATGCCGATGATGATGCCCAAAGAGACCAGCAAGGCCAACACGCTGTAAAGCGCGATTTCATGCCGTTGGAGCAACACGCCCTGCTGCTGGATGGTGGCTTCCTTTTCATTGACTTCGTAGATGGTGGCCAGTTCCAATGCCAGGCTTTGCTGTTCTTCTTTCTTCAGCATATCGGTGATTTCGGCCAGGCGGCGGAACAGAATGGCCGCACGGCGATAGTCTCCCTTCTCCATGTATGCCCTCCCTTGGTAGCGGAGCGCCGTGCGCATGTGGTAATTCACCGTGTCGCCCGAATTGCACAACTGCACCTCCTGCGCATGGAACTTGCGGATGACTTCATCATATTCCCCTTTCGCGAACAGGTAAGGCAGGATAAGGTAGTCATCGTTCGTGTATTCCTTGGCCGTTTCCTGCCAAAGGCGGTAATTCCGCTCCGCTTCTGCTTCGCGCCCCAAGAAATGAAGCACCACGGCCTTGTTGGCATAAAGCGTCTTCCGCTCCTTGTCGTGCAAGCCGGCCATCTTCTTTTCATGGCCGGATGCGTCCACAATCTTTTCCAATTTCTCCAAGATGCCCCATGCCTCCTCATAGCGGTAATCATTCAGGAAGAACAGGAAAAGCGTGTTGTAATCATAGCGGAGATTGTCGTACTTGTACTCATAACCGGACGATTCCATCATCTCCACCGCCCGCCCCATGTACTCATAAGCCATTTCCTTGTTCCCATAATAACGCAATGACTTGCCGATGGCAAACAGCGCGACCGACTGCATGGGCACGTCTTCCACGGCTTCAGCTTCCTTCAACAACAGGCGGGCATAACGCTCCTTCTCGTCTTCGTCGTGGATGCCGTCGAAACAAGTCATCATGCGGTGGTAAAGCTCCATGCGGTTCTTGCGGTCCAGCCGGACGGAATCATTGTCGAGGAGGCGGCGGTAATAAATGACCGCCTGCTGGTACTTGTAGTTATTCACATAAAGGTCGCCTTCGGTGAGGTTCAATTCATACGGGGTGTACAGACCCCGTTCGCGCATCTCGCGGAGGATGCGATGGCCCAAATCCGGGTCGGTGAAGGTGACGTTGTACACATGGTCGATGGAAAGCAGGCTGTCAGGCACCGCATCTTCCGCACGAAGCAAAGAAAATGCGGAAAAGCACATGCATGCAAACAGCACCGGAAGACGCCTATCTTTCCTCATATAAACAGCAGACTTTCTTTTCCGCTCCAAAAATAATCCTTTTTGCCCATTCCAAGAGGAGCAAGCACCTCATTTTTTGCTTTTATTTAACTTAAAAGGAAACGGACGGCAACGCACGCCTCAATACGCCACCAAAGCCGGACGGCGGCGGGAAAGCACCAAACGTTTCAATCCCTTGTTGATGTAATAGTTGGCCACCGCACAGCCTGCGCCGATGGCTGCCCCCGCCAAGACATCGGAGGGGTAATGCACCCCCTCGTTCATCCTTGCGAAACATACGGAACACGCCCAAAGGGCGGAAGGGGTGATGACATACCATTTCGGGTACTTGATAGACAAAGACGTGGCCAAAGAAAAGGCCATCGCCGCATGCCCGGAAGGGAAAGACGGGCTGCCGGGAAAGTCGCGCGGGACAATCCGATCCGGGTAACGCTCGAAAGGACGCTGGCGATCCACGCCATACTTCACGGCATAGGATATCAACGTCGCCTCGATGATGCTGGTGCCTACGTAAATGGCATCGTCCAGAATGCCGCTCTCGCGGTCAATCAATCCGTAACATCCCATCAACACCGGGATGCCGATGGCCAGATAAGGCGTGGACTTCGACACCGCCTTGCTGTAGCCCTGCGCAAAACCTCCGTCCAAACGGTTGAACTTCTCCAATATGCGGATATCGGCATTCTGCGCCTGCGCGCCGGCAAACACGAACCACAACAGGCACGGCAAAAGCGCGCGGAAGATTCTATCGGTTTTCTGTTTCATGCCACAAATATAAGGCTTTCCCCTCAAGAACGCTCCTTTCGCCGCCCAATTAAAGAATTATTTCCTTAATTTGTTGGCCATTCACAGGATTTCAACTACTTTTGCGGCATAATTGCAATGGGCTTTAATTCTAACAAATCAATAATTTAAATTCAATCATTTATGTGGTTAAGTAATTCATCTGTAGGAAGGAAGGTGGTGATGAGCGTTACCGGCGTCGCCCTCATCCTGTTTCTGACGTTTCACATGGCGATGAACCTTGTGTCATTGTTCTCAGCAGAGGGCTACAATATGGTTTGCGAGTTCCTGGGCGCCAATTGGTATGCCTTGGCCGCAACGGTGATCCTGGCAGCCCTTTTCGTCATTCACATCATCTATGCCTTTTGGCTGACGATGCAGAACCGGCAAGCCCGTGGCAATGAACGGTACGCCGTGACCGACCGGCCGAAAACCGTGGAATGGGCCTCGCAGAACATGCTCGTACTCGGCCTCATCGTCATCGTGGGCTTAGGCTTGCATCTGTTCCATTTCTGGTCGAAAATGCAGTTACCCGAACTGATGCACAACATGGGCGCAAGCGTGGACCCGATGACTTTGAGCTATGCCGCCGACGGCGTCTTCCACATCGAGAACACCTTTGCCAGCGTAGCCAACGTGGTGCTTTACCTCGTGTGGCTGGGCGCTTTGTGGTTCCATCTGACCCACGGCTTCTGGAGCGCCATGCAGACATTAGGATGGAACAACAAAGTGTGGCTGAACCGCTGGAAGTGCATCTCCAACATCTACACCAGCATCGTTGTGGCATGCTTTGCACTGGTAATCATCGTGTTTTTCATTAAATCACTCATTTAAAGACGAAGAAAATGGTTAAGATAGATTCAAAAATACCGGAAGGACCGGTGGCTGAAAAATGGACGAACTACAAAGCCCATCAGAAATTAGTGAACCCCGCCAACAAACGGCGTTTGGACATCATCGTGGTAGGAACGGGACTGGCAGGCGCATCTGCCGCCGCATCCTTGGGTGAAATGGGGTTCAGGGTGCTGAACTTCTGCATACAAGATTCCCCGCGCCGCGCACACTCCATCGCTGCGCAAGGCGGCATCAACGCAGCCAAGAACTACCAGAACGACGGCGACTCCGTTTACCGCCTGTTTTATGACACCGTGAAAGGCGGCGACTACCGCGCACGCGAAGCCAATGTGTACCGCCTGGCTGAAGTATCCAACAACATCATTGACCAATGTGTAGCGCAAGGCGTGCCGTTCGCCCGCGAATACGGAGGCTTGCTGGCCAACCGCTCTTTCGGCGGCGCACAAGTGTCGCGCACGTTCTATGCCAAAGGGCAAACAGGGCAACAGCTGCTTTTAGGCGCATATTCCGCCCTGAGCCGCCAAGTGCAGGAAGGAACCGTGAAGCTCTACACACGCTATGAAATGCAGGATATCGTCATCATCGACGGACGTGCGCGGGGCATCATCGCAAAGAACCTCGTGACAGGCAAGCTGGAACGCTTCGCCGCACATGCTGTGGTCATCGCCACGGGCGGTTACGGGAACACCTACTTCCTTTCCACCAACGCCATGGCCTGCAACTGTTCGGCTGCCATGGCCTGCTACCGCAAAGGAGCTTTGTTCGCCAATCCGGCCTACGTGCAGATACATCCGACCTGCATCCCGGTTCACGGCGACAAACAGTCGAAGTTGACTTTGATGTCAGAATCCTTGCGCAACGACGGACGCATCTGGGTGCCGAAGAAAATAGAAGACGCAAAAGCCCTGCAAGCAGGCACAAAGAAAGGCAGCGATATCCCGGAAGAAGACCGCGATTACTATTTGGAACGCCGCTATCCTGCCTTCGGCAACCTGGTGCCGCGCGATGTGGCCAGCCGTGCCGCCAAGGAACGTTGCGACCATGGTTTCGGCGTGAACAACACCGGTTTAGCTGTGTTCCTCGACTTCTCTGAAAGCATCGAACGCCTGGGCATCGACGTGGTGCGCCAACGCTACGGCAACCTCTTCGACATGTACGAGGAAATCACGGACGTGAACCCCGGCGAACTGGCCAACGAAATCAATGGCGTGAAATACTACAACCCGATGATGATTTACCCGGCTATCCATTACACGATGGGCGGCATCTGGGTGGACTACGAACTGCAAACCACCATCAAAGGATTGTTTGCCATCGGCGAATGCAACTTCTCCGACCACGGCGCCAACCGCTTGGGGGCTTCCGCCCTGATGCAAGGCTTGGCCGACGGCTATTTCGTGCTGCCTTACACCATCCAGAACTATCTGGCCGACCAAATCACCGTGCCGCGCTTCTCCACAGACTTGCCGGAATTCGCCGAAGCAGAGAAAGCCGTGCAGGACAAAATCAACCACCTGATGAACATCCACGGCAAAGAATCGGTGGACTCCATCCATAAGAAACTGGGACACATCATGTGGGAATACGTCGGCATGGGACGCACAGAGAAAGGCCTGAAAGAAGGATTGGCCAAACTGAAGGAAATCCGCAAGGAATTCGAGACGAACTTGTTCATCCCCGGCAGCAAGGAAGGCATGAACGTAGAGCTAGACAAGGCCATCCGCTTGAATGACTTCATCACCATGGGCGAGTTGATTGCCTACGATGCACTGAACCGTAACGAATCATGCGGCGGGCATTTCCGCGAGGAATACCAGACGGAAGAAGGCGAAGCCAAACGCGACGACGAGAACTATTTCTACGTATCGTGCTGGGAATACCAAGGCACGGACGAGAAAGCACCCGTCCTCTACAAGGAACCGCTGGTTTATGAAGCAATCAAAGTACAAACAAGAAATTACAAATCATAATGGATAAGAACATATCATTTACGCTGAAAATTTGGCGTCAGAACGGTCCGAAGGAAAAAGGACACTTTGATACTTTCCAGATGAAAGACATACCCGGCGACACTTCTTTCCTGGAAATGCTAGACATACTGAATGAACAACTCATCAGCGAGGGGAAAGAGCCGGTTGTTTTCGACCACGATTGCCGCGAAGGCATCTGCGGAATGTGTTCACTCTACATCAACGGGCACCCGCACGGACCGGCAACAGGCGCAACCACCTGCCAAATCTACATGCGCCGCTTCCAAGATGGCGACACCATCACCGTGGAGCCTTGGCGTTCGGCAGGCTTCCCTGTCATCAAAGATTTGATGGTGGACCGCAGCGCATTCGATAAAATCATGCAAGCAGGCGGATATGTGAGCGTGCGCACCGGCGCACCGCAGGACGCAAATGCCATCCTGATTCCCAAACCCATTGCAGACGAAGCCATGGATGCCGCATCGTGCATCGGCTGCGGCGCGTGCGTGGCGGCTTGCAAGAACGGCTCGGCCATGCTGTTTGTTTCGGCAAAGGTGAGCCAGCTGAATCTCCTGCCGCAAGGAAAGCCGGAAGCATTGAAACGAGCCAAAGCCATGTTGTCGAAGATGGACGAGTTAGGATTCGGGAACTGTACCAATACAAGAGCCTGCGAGGCTGAATGCCCCAAGTGCGTTTCCATCACCAACATCGCACGCCTGAACCGCGACTTCATCCGCGCCAAGCTGAAAGACTGACGCGCTGAACCGCACGCGATACTTGCAAAAGAGGATGCCTTTCCAGGCATCCTCTTTTGTTATTTGCCCGCATAAACCGAAGTCCAGCAGGACTAAACGTCCGTTGACAGAAAGAAGCGAGGGGACATCACCGCGCAAAACGCTTCAAGAACGGGATATGCTTCAGCGGGAGGTCGCGCTTCACAATGTAAGCCACAAAAACCAGCAACAGCACCGTGCGGAAAACCATCCGCCACCACAGGTTCCCAATCGGCACATACATGGCCGGCACATACAGGACAGCTGCCAACAGGACATAGCTGCCTATCCGCCGCAAATCATAACGGATGGGGTATTTCTTCTGCCCGACGAAGTAAGACAACAGCATCGCCACGCCATAGCCTGCAAAGCCCGCCCACGCGCAAGCCATATATCCCCAGGCAGGTATCAGGAACACGTTCATCAAGACAATCACCGCGCAGCCCGCCAATGAGAAATAAGCGCCCCAACGGGTCTCGTCAATCAATTTGTACCAAAAGGAAAGGTTGAAATAGATGCCCATGAATATCTCCGCCGCCATGACAACCGGCACCACACGCAAACCGACCCAATAATCACTCCCCAGCACATAACGGAGGACATCCAAATAAAACATCACGGCAAGGTAGGCCAGCAATGTGAATATCACAAAGAATTTCATGACGTTGGCATACATCTCGCGGCTGTTTTTTTCCCGCGCCGAGCCGAACACAAAGGGTTCATAGGCAAAACGGAACGCCTGCGTCAGCATCGCCATTATCATGGCTATCTTGCTCGCCGCGCCATAAATGCCCAACTGCACATGGGCTTCATCTGCACTGCCCGGATACACAAAGGGGAAAATAATCTTGTCGGCCACTTGGTTCAAGATGCCCGCAATGCCCAATATCAGAATGGGGAACGAATAAGACAACATCCTGCGCAACAATGCTTTGTCGAAACAATAGGAAAACCCGCGCAACTCCGGCACCAAGCACAGCATGACCACCGACGTACACACGAGGTTGATGGCAAACGTCGCCCCCACGTCCCGCCCTTCCAAAGCCACAAAATAAACCAAGTTCAAAGCGATGTTCAACACGATGAAAAGCAACTTCAGGGCCGCGAAACGTAAAGCCCGCTTCTTATAGCGCAGATAAGCGAAAGGAATCGCTTGGAACGCATCCATCGCCACCACCATCACCATCATGCCCAAATACCAAGGATGCTCCCCATAGCCCATGAAGGACGACAAAGGCTTCAGGAAGCACAGGCACAACGCCACGAATAAAACAGAAGTAAACCCCACGGAGGCCAGCACCGTAGAATAGACTGTATCCGGCTTCTCATCCTCTTTGTTGGCGAAACGAAAGAAACCGGTTTCCATGCCATACGTCAACAACACCAGCAACAATGCCGTGATGGCATACATGTTGGTAATGACCCCATACCCGCCCGATGAGGCCGGAAGGGCCATCGTGTACAAAGGGACCAACAGATAATTGAGGAACTTCCCCACGATGCTGCTCATCCCGTAGATGGCCGTTTCCTTTGCCAGCGACTTCAAACTAACCATGCCTGAACTCCTTTCCCTCCTTCCTTTCTGCTGTCAGCCAAACAACGTGGGCTGCTCGTCATACCGGCTTTTGCCAAGATGCCGGTAAGCCAAGTCCGTCACTTCCCGTCCACGGGGCGTGCGCTTGATGAACCCTTCCTTTATCAGAAACGGCTCATAGACCTCTTCCAGCGTTCCGGGATCCTCGCCCAACGCCGTGGCAATGGTGGTCAATCCCACCGGGCCGCCCTTGAACTTGTCGATAATCGTGCAAAGTATCTTGTTGTCAATCTGGTCCAACCCGTACTTGTCGATGTTCAATGCCTCCAAAGCAAAGCGGGCAATGCCGACATCAATGGCACCCGACCCTTTCACTTGGGCAAAATCACGCACACGGCGCAGCAAAGCATTCGCCACACGCGGCGTTCCCCTGCTGCGGGAAGCAATCTCCCCTGCCGCTTCCTGAGAGCATCGGATGCCCAAGATGCCTGCCGAACGAAGGATGATGGACGACAACACTTCCGCATCATAATACTCCAAATGGAGGTTGATGCCGAACCTTGCCCGCAAAGGCGCAGTCAACAAACCGCTGCGCGTCGTGGCTCCGACCAAAGTAAACGGGTTCAAATCAATCTGGATGCTGCGCGCAGAAGGGCCTTTGTCTATCATGATGTCAATGCGGTAGTCTTCCATTGCCGAGTACAAATACTCCTCCACAATGGGCGAAAGGCGGTGTATCTCGTCAATGAAAAGCACGTCGTTCGGCTCCAGGCTGGTCAGCACGCCCGCCAAATCGCCCGGCTTGTCCAAGACAGGGCCGGACGTGATTTTGAAGCCCACGCCCAATTCATTGGCAATGATGTTGGACAACGTGGTTTTCCCCAGCCCCGGAGGACCGTGAAGAAGCGTATGGTCCAAGGCTTCCCCGCGCAAACGCGCCGCTTGGACAAAGACACGCAAATTGTCCACCACCTTCTTCTGACCGCTGAAATCCTCGAAATTCAGCGGACGCAAGGCGTTCTCGTAATCCTTCTCGCGGCTCGTCAACGGGTGGTCCCTTATATTAAATTCTTCTGCCATTGTCTCTTTATTATCGTTTTCCCTTTTGCTCCATGTAATGTTTCCGCTCCGATGCCGGGAAACGTTCGATGGAATAACGCAGCATCGTCCGCGGCATAATGGCGGCATAACGGTCCAAAAATGCCGTCAACACCGCCTTGTCCCGCTTGCCAACTTCGCGCAACGTCCAGCCTACCGCCTTCTGCATCAAGTCGTGCCTGGAAGAAAGCAACCGTTCCGACAAAGCGCATGCATCGGTGAAATCCGAACGCCGGACGAAAGCATGCGTGGCAACGATGGCGATGCGCTGCTCCCACAACGAAGGGCTTTGCGCCCAAACATACAGTTGCCCGCAGGGCTTGCCCAGCAAGTATTCCCCCACAATATAAGGAGCGCTCAGGTCCACCAAGTCCCAATTGTTGATATATTGCGTGTTCGCTTTGTACACCTCATATATGCTTTCCCGGCACTGTTCATCAGCTTTCTTGAAGCGTTCCACCAAAATCAGCAGGCCACACAAGCGGCATTCGTGCCAAGGCGAAGCGAGCAACTGCTCCACCACAGAGAAAGGAGCGTCCTTGTATTGCCGTGCCACCCGGCGGGTATCCGGCACGACAATCCCCAAAAAGCGGTCTCCTTCCCCGTATTCCCCCTTTCCCGTTTTAAAGAATTTGGGAAGAATCTCCCGCTTCACAGGGTTTATGCAAGCCGCCAATGCGCTCTCGATTTCTTCAAACGACATGTCCTTCTCCTTTATGTCATGCAAAAATACAGCTTATTAAAAACATAATGCTTATTTTTGCAAATAAATTGTCGAATCATGGTCCTGAACTACATTTGGATTTCCTTCTTCGTCATCGCCTTCCTCGTGGCAGGCGGCAAGCTGCTCTTCGGGGGAGACACGCAGGTGTTCACCGAAATCATGAACTCCACGTTCAGTTCCTCCAAGACCGCATTTGAAATATCCATCGGGCTGACCGGCGTTCTTTCGCTCTGGTTGGGCATCATGAACATCGGGGAAAAAGGCGGGCTGATCGCCACGTTCTCCCGATGGCTCAGCCCGATATTCTGCAAATTCTTCCCGGACATTCCCAAAGGGCATCCCGCCGCCGGGGCTATTTTCATGAACATCTCTGCCAACATGCTGGGACTGGACAACGCCGCCACGCCCATTGGCCTGAAAGCAATGGAAGAACTCCAGCAACTGAACAAGCAAAAAGACACGGCCAGCAACGCCATGATCATGTTCCTTGTGCTGAACACTTCCGGGCTGACACTGATTCCCATCAGCATCATGGTCTATCGGGCGCAGTTGGGCGCCGCGCAACCTACGGATGTGTTCATCCCCATCCTGATTGCCACTTTCTTTTCCACCTTGGCCGGCGTCATCGCCGTCAGCATCTACCAGCGCATCCAACTGCTGAATTTAAGAATTATCGCTTTCATCGGCAGTTTATGCCTATGCATCGCGGCCATCATCTATTTCTTCAGCACCCTGCCCAAAGACGATGTGAACACCTACTCCAGCCTGTTCGCCAACATCTTCCTTTTCCTGGTCATCATACTTTTCATAACGGCCGGGATACGGAAGAAAATCAACGTTTACGAGGCTTTCGTGGAAGGCGCGAAAGAAGGCTTCAACACAGCCGTCCGGATTATCCCATATTTGGTGGCCATCTTAGTGGGCATTGGCGTGTTCCGGGCATCCGGCACCATGGACATTATCATCGATGGAATCGCCTATTTGGTGAACTTGTGTGGGTTAGACAGCAGTTTCGTGGGCGGGCTTCCCACCGCGCTCATGAAACCTCTGAGCGGCAGCGGCGCACGCGGCCTGATGATTGACGCGATGAACACCTACGGCCCTGATTCATTCGTGGGACGGCTATCCTGCATTTTCCAAGGCTCCACTGACACGACCTTTTACATTCTGGCCGTATATTTCGGCAGCGTGGGGATAAGAAAAACGCGGCATGCCGTGCCATGCGGGTTGATTGCCGATTTTGCCGGCATCATCGCCTCCATATTCATCTGTTATCTATTCTTTTACAATTAATACATCCGCTATGGCTATCAGTTACCAAACAGACGGCGTGAAAATGCCTGCGATAAAAAGGAGGGAAATATCCGCCTGGATCAAACAAGTGGCCCAAGCCCACCACAAGAAGACCGGCGACATCGCCTACATATTCTGCTCTGACGAAAAGATATTGGATGTCAACCGCCAGTATTTGCAGCACGATTATTATACGGACATCATCACCTTCGATTACGATGAAGGCGACACCATCTCCGGCGACATTTTCATCAGCCTTGACACGGTGAAAAGCAATTCAGAGCAATACCATCAATCCTATGAACGGGAACTGCACCGGGTCATCATCCATGGCATCCTTCATCTGTGCGGCATTGATGACAAAGGCCCTGGCGAACGTGAAATCATGGAGCAAGCAGAGAACAAAGCACTGGCGCTCATCGGCCGATAGAAAGGAAAGCAAAGAAACATCAAATGGAATTTCATTTCGATATCATAGTCATTGGCGCCGGGCATGCCGGATGCGAAGCCGCTGCCGCCGCCGCCCGTTTAGGCTCAAAGACATGCCTGATCACGATGGACATGAACAAAATAGCCCAAATGAGCTGCAACCCGGCCATCGGAGGCATCGCAAAGGGGCAGATTGTCCGTGAAATCGATGCTTTGGGCGGCTATACCGGCATCGTCACCGACAAGACCGCCATCCAATTCCGCATGTTGAACCGTTCAAAAGGCCCGGCCATGTGGAGCCCACGCGCCCAATGTGACCGCAACAAGTTCATCTGGACGTGGAGGGAGATACTGGAGAACATCCCCAACCTATCCATCTGGCAGGACACGGTGCATGAAATCCTCGCAAAAGACGGCGCGGTGACCGGCGTGAGGACACAGATGGATGTCACTTTCCACGCAAAAGCCGTCGTCCTGACAGCAGGCACCTTCCTGAACGGGCTGATGCACATCGGGAGAGTCCAAATCGCAGGAGGCCGCGTTTCAGAACCGGCATCGCTGCATCTGACCGAATCCATCGCACGACACGGCATCCACTACGGAAGGATGAAAACAGGCACGCCGGTCCGCATCGACGGAAGAAGCGTGCATTTCGACCAAATGGAAATACAAAACGGGGAAAACGACTTCCACAAATTCTCGTTCCTTGATATGCCGAAACGGGAACTGAAACAACTTCCCTGCTGGACTTGTTTCACCAATGAAGAGGTGCATAAGGTTTTACGGGAAGGACTTCCCGATTCCCCTCTCTACAACGGGCAAATCCAAAGCATCGGCCCACGGTATTGCCCGAGCATCGAGACGAAGATTGTGACGTTCCCCGACAAGGAGCAGCACCAGTTGTTCCTGGAACCGGAAGGCGAAACCACGCAGGAACTTTACCTGAACGGCTTTTCCTCCTCGCTCCCCATCGACATCCAAATCCGGGCATTGAAACATATTCCCGCGTTCAAAGACCTTGCCATCTACCGCCCCGGATACGCTATCGAATACGACTATTTCGACCCTACGCAACTAAGGCACACGTTGGAATCGAAGATTCTCCGCAACTTGTTCTTTGCCGGACAGGTCAACGGGACCACCGGGTATGAAGAAGCCGCCGGGCAAGGCATCATCGCCGGCATCAACGCACACGTCAATTGCCATGGCGGCCCTTCTTTCATCCTCCACCGGGACGAAGCCTATATCGGCGTTTTAATCGACGATTTGGTGACCAAAGGCGTGGACGAGCCGTACCGGATGTTCACCTCACGCGCCGAATACCGCATCCTCTTGCGGCAAGACGATGCAGACATGCGCCTGACAGAACGCTCCTACCGCATCGGATTAGCCAGCAAAGAGCGGTACGGCTTGCTCTGTTCAAAGAAAAAAGAGATGGAACGCATCCTGCATTTCACGCAGAATTTCTCCATCAAAGCGCCACGCATCAACGAAGCATTGGTGCAATTAGGGACAACCCCACTCCAGCATGGCTGCAAATTGATTGACATCATCAACCGGCCTCAAATCACCATCCGGAACATTGCCGCATACATTCCGGCATTCCAAAACGAATTAGGCCAGATTGCCAACCGAAAAGATGAAATCATCGAAGCAGCCGAAGTGCAAATCAAATACAGCGGCTACATTGAAAGAGAAAAACTGATTGCGGAAAAAATCCATCGTCTGGAAGCCATCAAGATAAAAGGGAAGTTTGATTATGACAACCTGCAATCCCTTTCCATCGAAGCCCGCCAAAAACTGAAAAAGATAGACCCGGAAACGTTAGCGCAAGCCAGCCGCATTCCCGGCGTTTCCCCCAGCGACATCAACGTGTTGCTGGTCTTGCTAAGAAAATAGTTCCACGTGAAACAGAAATTAAAACAACTTTTAAACGATTCAATATGAGCAAAGAAACATTAGCATCACACATCCGGAACATTCAAGATTTCCCCATACCCGGCGTGTTGTTCAGAGACGTGACCACCCTTTTCAAAAGCCCGGAAGACCTGAAAGAACTGTCCGACATCCTGTATGAAACCTACAAAGGAAAAGGCATCACGAAGGTAGTCGGCATTGAATCCAGAGGATTCATCATGGGCGCCATCCTCGCCACAAGGCTGAATGCAGGCTTCGTTCCCATTCGGAAACCCGGCAAATTGCCCGCCGAAACATTGGAAGAAAGCTACCAGAAAGAGTACGGGACCGATACCATACAGATACACAAGGATGCCATCAGCGAAAACGACGTGGTCCTTATCCACGATGACCTCCTGGCGACCGGCGGCACCATGGAAGCGGCCTGCCGCCTGGTGAAGAAATTCCGCCCGAAAGACATCTATGTCAACTTCCTGATTGAACTGAAAGAACTGAACGGGAAGGAAGCATTCGGCAAAGACATAAAGATTGACACCATCCTTTCCTTGTAAAAAAGCAGCTGCCACCGGCTTTGTCCCGTAGGGAAAAGCCGGTGGCTGTAACGTCCCCTTCCCCTAACGACCGAAAGCCATGTCCTACGAAATCACGAAAAACCCGGAACATCTCAAGGGAATTGTGGAGAACCTCCCTGCAAGCCCCGGCATCTACCAATACCTCAGCACAGAAGGGAAAATCATTTATGTAGGCAAAGCAAAAAACCTGAAAAGAAGGGTTTCATCGTATTTCAACCGCGAACACGAAAACGGAAAGACAAGAGTATTGGTCAGCAAAATCGCCGACATCAAATACATTGTCGTGGAGACGGAGGAAGATGCCCTCCTGTTGGAAAACAACCTGATAAAAAAATACAAGCCGAGGTACAATGTCATGCTGAAGGACGACAAGACCTACCCGTCCATCTGCGTGAGCAACGAGTATTTTCCCCGGGTGTTCAAGACACGCAAAATCATCCGCAATGGCGCCGCCTACTTCGGGCCGTACAGCAATGTGGGCGCCATGCACGCATTGCTCCATCTCATCAAGCAACTCTACCCCATCCGCACCTGCCATCTTCCCCTCACGGCGGAAAACATTGCGCAGAAGAAGTACAACACCTGCCTGGAATACCACATCAAGAACTGCAAAGCCCCCTGCACCGGCCTGCAAACCCACGAGGAGTACATGAGCAACATCCACGAGATAAAGGAAATCCTGAAGGGAAACACACAGGAAGTGAGCCGCTCCCTCTACGCAAAGATGCAGGCTCTGGCCAAGGAACTGCGCTTTGAAGAAGCGCAGGAAATAAAGGAAAAGTACGATTTAATCGAAAACTACCAAGCAAAATCTACCGTCGTAAGCCCCACCCTGCACAACATCGACGTGTTTTCCATCGCCGTGGAAGACAGTACCGCCTACATCAACTACCTGCACATCACCAACGGATGCATCAACCAAGCGTTCACTTTCGAATATAAAAAGAAGCTGGAAGAAACGAAAGAAGAACTGCTCGCCTTGGGAATCGTGGAGATGAGGGAGCGGTACCACAGCCGTTCCTTGGAAATCATCGTCCCGTTTGAACTGGACCTGCCACTGAAAGATGCCGTTTTCACCGTCCCCCAAAGAGGAGAAAAGCGGAAACTCCTGAGCCTGTCGCAACTCAACGTGAAGCAATACCAGGCCGACCGTCTCAAGCAAATGGAGAAACTCAACCCGGAGCAAAGGAACACACGCCTCCTGAAAGAGATAAAAGAGCAGTTGCACTTAGAGAAACTGCCCCTGCAAATCGAATGCTTCGACAACTCCAACATACAGGGCAGCGACGCGGTGGCGGCCTGCATCGTTTTCAAGAATGCAAAGCCCGCCAAGAAAGATTACCGAAAATACATCATAAAATCCGCACCGGGACCGGACGACTATGCCTCCATGCAAGAGGTGGTACGAAGAAGATACACGCGGGCCATCGAGGAAGGCACGCCGCTGCCCGACCTCATCATCACCGACGGCGGGAAGGGGCAAATGGAATCCGTGCGCCAAATCATCGAAGACGAGCTGCACCTCCACATCCCCATCGCAGGACTGGCAAAGGACAACCGCCACCGAACATCGGAACTGTTGTGCGGATTCCCCGCGCAGACCATCGGCCTGAAACAGGCAAGCCCGATGTTCCGCCTGCTGGCACAGATACAGGATGAAGTGCATCGCTTCGCCATCACCTTCCACAAAGCAAGGCGCAGCAAACGGCAAGTGCAGTCAGCCTTGGACTCCATCAAGGGCATCGGAGAGAAGACCAAGACCGCCTTGCTGAAAGAATTCAAAAGCGTGAAGCGCATCAAAGAAGCGTCCGCAGAGGAACTGGCCGCTGTCGTTGGCAATGCCAAAGCGAAAATTATCCGGGAAAACCTGGCCGAATAAAGGCAAAAAGGCTAACTTTGTGCCAAAAGAACAAAGACGAAAGACCATGAGAGCCGTCATACAACGTGTGAGCCATGCCTCCGTCACCATCCACGGAGCCTGCAAATCCCGCATAGGAAAAGGGCTGATGATACTGATAGGCATTGAAGAGTCTGACAACCAAGAGGATATATCTTGGCTATGCAAAAAGATAACCCACCTGAGAATCTTCGATGACGAACAGGGCGTGATGAACAAATCCGTCGTGGAAACAGGGGGAGAAATCCTTGTCGTCAGCCAATTCACCCTGCATGCCTCCACCAAGAAAGGCAACCGCCCCTCCTACATCAAGGCGGCAAAGCCGGAAACCGCCATTCCCCTGTACCAACAGTTCTGCAAGGAATTGGAGGCGGCATTCCAGAAACCCATCCAAACCGGCGAATTTGGAGCCGACATGAAGGTGGAACTGCTCAACGACGGCCCTGTCACCATCCTCATCGATACAAAAAACAAGGAATAATGACACTCAAAGAATTGCAAAACGCTGTTGACCAATGGATTAAAACATACGGAGTGCGCTACTTCAGCGAACTGACCAACATGGCTGTCCTCACAGAAGAAGTGGGCGAACTGGCCCGCATCATGGCTCGCACCTACGGGGAACAGTCCTTCAAGGACGGGGAAAAACGGGACTTGGGCGATGAGATGGCCGACATCCTGTGGGTATTGGCCTGCCTCGCCAACCAAACCGGCGTGGACCTTACCGAAGCGTTCCGCAAGAACCTGGAGAAGAAAACCGCCAGGGACAAAGAAAGACATATCCAGAATCCTAAATTAAAAGCATAGCAACATGAAAGAAGACCATCACGATTTTCCGGAGAAAAGCAAGTATGACGCCGCATTGGCCAAATACGACACCGCGCTCGACGACCAAAAAGCCAAGGCAGAGACCGATGAAATCTTGGAAAAACACGCCGAAGGAAACAATACCGACGATGTGAAGAAATTCCTTTTCCACTGCATCGACCTGACCAGCCTCAACACGACCGACACGGAAGAACGCATCCTGCAATTCACAGAAAAGGTGAACCAATTCGTAGATGCCTACCCCGAACTCGAAAATGTGGCCGCCATCTGCGTGTATCCCAACATGGTGTCCACGGTGAACAGCGCCTTGGAAGCCGACGGGGTGAACATCGCCGCCGTTTCAGCAGGCTTCCCCTCCTCGCAGACCTTCGTCGAAGTCAAGGTAGCGGAGACCGCCCTTGCCATAAGCGAGGGAGCAGACGAAATAGACATCGTGATTTCCGTAGGCAAGTTCCTGAGCGGCGACTACGAAACGATGTGCGATGAAATCGAGGAAATCCGGGAAGTCTGCAAGGAACGCCACCTGAAAGTCATCCTTGAAACGGGCGCATTGGGCAGCGCGGCGAACATCAAGAAAGCGTCCATCCTCGCCATGTATGCGGGAGCGGACTTCATCAAGACCTCAACCGGCAAGATGAACCCTGCCGCCACCCCGGAAGCAGCCTACGTGATGTGCCAAGCCATCAAGGAATATTACCAGCAAACAGGCCGGAAAGTAGGCTTCAAGCCTGCGGGAGGCATCAACACGGTTCAGGACGCCATCGCCTACTACACGATAGTGAAAGAAGTGCTGGGCGAGGAATGGCTGGACAACCACCTGTTCCGCCTCGGCACCAGCCGCCTGGCCAACCTCCTCTTGTCGGAAATACTGCACGAGGACACCAAGTTCTTCTGACCCGCCCTGCGCAGGAAACAACAAAGCCGGAACCGCCCGCCCCGCTCCACAGCCGGAAGCAGAAAGCGGAGGTTCCGGCTCTTTTCATGCATCTATCCTGACAAATCAAGCCATTTCATCCATGCATTCCGCGCACGCATGCAGAAGTGTTTCCCATACGATTACTAATCGTATGGCGTGACGATTACTAATCGTACACATGTACGATTAGTAATCGTGCAAAAAACACCTCTTGAAGAAATTCTTCACCCACTGCAAGAAGGGACAAAAAAATGCGGACACGCGTTAACGCTGTCCTCCAATATGTTAAGATGCGCGTATCGACAACGTGCGCTAATGCTTCATAGGCAAATGTTTTTTGTTCCCCGCAAAAATGCGAACATTTCCCAAATAACCATGCCCCTGCGGCAGGAACATGCAGGCAGCGCCCCTTCCGCGCACACGGCACGAGAAAGGGGAACGCCCCGCAACATCCGGGCGTCCCCCTCCCCTGCACGTTATCTTCAGGCGGGCTATTTCGCCCTGTCCACCACGTAATCGATGTAGAGCAGCAAGGCTTCCGCCACATCCGACGACGGATTCCCCGCCACCAACGCGGCGGCACGCCCCTTGTAGTCCTGCATGGCCCGCGAAGCGTACTCGATGCCACCCTCACGTTTCACGAAATCCACCAGCCAGGCAATCTCATCGTCCGTGGCAAGGCCCTGCTTCACCCGCTGTGCCAAGCGGGCGGCCTCCTTGTCGCCCGACCGGTTCAACGCATAAAGGGCTGGCAAAGTCAGTTTTCCTTCCCGCAAATCATTGCCGGTGGGCTTGCCGATTTGCGGGTCGTTGAAGTAATCGAATATGTCATCGCGTATCTGGAAACAGATGCCGATGTATTCGCCTAACAGGCGGGCCTTCTCCACATCGCCCGCCGCGACGCCTGCCGACAAGGCAGCCGCCTGCGTGCAGGTGGCAAACAATGCGGATGTCTTCTTGCGGATAATGTCGAAATACACGCTTTCATCGAACGAAACATTGTCGATGTTGGACAATTGCAGGATTTCCCCCTCGGAAAGGTTCTGCCCCAACCGAGCCACAGCCTCCACAATAGGGCCGCTTTTTGTGTGGCTGGCATGCATCAGGCACGTGGCCAACAGGTAATCTCCCACCAACACGGAAACCTTGTTGCCGTAAAGCGCATTCACCGATGCCTGGCCGCGACGCTCGTCACTCTCGTCCACCACGTCGTCATGCACCAGACTGGCGGTGTGCAGCAACTCCAAGGCCACCGCCGAATAAAAGGTGGCATCCGTGACCTTGCCCAGCCATTTCGCCGTCAGAAACACAAGGATGGGACGCATCATCTTGCCCCGCCGTTGCTTGATATGCTCCAATGCGCTCTTCAACAAAGGGTCGGGGCTATCCAACGCGCCGTTGAAAAACTGCTGGAACCGCTCAAGTTCAGCTTCCACCGGCCTTATTATCCTCGACAGTCTTTCCATATATACCTATTAAATTTAAGCGCAAAAGTAATAATAAAACATGTAATACGGCATTTTTTTGTATTTTTACCCACCAAAAACATCTGTTCACTATGGAGAAATTGTTCCTGTTAGACGCATACGCCCTCATATACAGAGCCTATTATGCCTTCATCAAAACACCCCGCATCAATTCGAAAGGCTTCAACACGTCCGCCATACTCGGCTTTGTCAACACCTTGGAAGAAGTGCTGAAAAAGGAAAAACCCACCCACATCGGCATTGCCTTCGACCCTGCCGGCCCGACCTTCCGCCACAAAGCTTTCCCGGAATACAAGGCGCAACGGGAAGAAACGCCCGAAACCATACGGCTCTCCGTCCCCATCATCAAAGACATCATCCGCGCCTACCGCATCCCCCTCCTCGAAGTGCCGGAATACGAAGCCGACGACGTGATAGGCACCTTGGCGAAAGAAGCGGAAAGGAAAGGCATCACCACCTACATGATGACCCCCGACAAGGACTACGGGCAACTGGTGTCAGACAGCACCTTCATGTACCGCCCAAAGCATGGCGACAAAGAGTTTGAAGTGATGGGCGTGCAGGAAATCAAAGAAAAATACGAAATACAGGCGCCCTCACAGGTCATCGACCTGTTGGGCCTGATGGGCGATGCGGCAGACAACATCCCCGGATGCCCCGGCGTGGGCGAAAAGACCGCGCAAAAGCTCATCGCCGAATACGGCAGCATCGAAAACCTGTTGGAACACTACCAGGAACTGAAGGGAGCTTTGCGCACCAAGATCGAGAACAACCGCGAAACCATCGTGTTCTCCAAGTTCCTCGCCACCATCAAGACCGACGCGCCCATCCGGCTCGACATGGAGGAACTGGCAAGGAAACAGCCCGATGAAGAAAAGCTCCGGAAGATTTTTGAGGAATTGGAGTTCCGCACCTTGATTGGCAGAATCTTCAACCAAGGCAAAACGCCGCGCCCTGCCGCCCAGCATCCCGACGCTTCCCAAGGCAATCTCTTTGGATTATTTGCGGCCGAAGGCACAGGCGATGCAAAATATTCAAACCTCACGAGTTTGGAATCGCTGGAGTGCAAGTATCATCTTGTTGGCAATGAGGAAGAAACAGATGAATTAATTCAATTATTATCAACAAATACGACTTTCAGTTTAGACACGGAAACCACCGGCACCGACCCCATCACCGCAAAATTGGTGGGCATGAGCTTCAGCAACCGGGAAAACGAAGCCTACTACGTGCCGGTTCCGGCAAAAGATGAAGAAGCCCGAAGAATTGTGAACAAATTCAAATCCTTGTTGGAAAACGAAAATTACACCAAAGTGGGGCAAAACATCAAGTATGACATGATGGTGCTGCAGAACTACGGGGTGGAAATAAAAGGCCCGCTGTTCGACACCATGATTGCCCACTACGTCATCCAGCCGGAAACAAGGCACGGCATGGACTACTTGGCAGAAATCTATCTGAATTACCAGACCATCAAGATAGAAGAACTCATCGGCCCCAAAGGGAAGAACCAGAAAAACATGCGCGACCTCCCGCCCGAAGCCATTTACAAATACGCATGCGAGGATGCCGACGTGACCCTGAAGCTGAAAAACATCCTGCAACAGGAACTGAAGAAGAACGGCGCGGAAGAACTGTTCTACCAGATAGAAATGCCATTAGTCCCCGTACTGGCCTACATGGAACGCAACGGAGTGCGCATAGACACCCAAGCCCTGAAGCAGACTTCCGAACAATTCACCCGGCAAATGAACGGAATCGAAAAGGAAATCTACCAGATGGCCGGCATGGAGTTCAACATCAGTTCGCCCAAACAAGTGGGGGAAGTGCTGTTCGACCGGCTGAAAATCGTGGAAAAGGCCAAGAAAACAAAGTCCGGCCAATACTCCACTTCCGAAGATGTGTTGGAAAACCTGCGGGGGAAGCATCCCGTCGTGGAAAAGATATTGGAGCATCGAGGCATCAAAAAGCTGCTGACCACCTACATCGATGCCCTGCCTCAACTCATCAACCCGGCAACGGGCAAGATACACACTTCCTTCAACCAGACTATCACGGCCACTGGAAGACTGAGTTCCAGCAACCCGAACCTGCAAAACATCCCTATCCGGGACGAGAACGGGAAAGAAATACGGAAAGCCTTCATCCCCGATGACGGATGCCTGTTCTTCTCGGCGGATTATTCGCAGATAGAACTGCGCATCATGGCGCACCTGAGCAATGACCGGAACATGATACATGCTTTCCAGTCGGGCGACGACATCCATGCCGCCACCGCTGCCAAGATATACAAGACCGACATTGGAAACATCACCCGCGAGCAACGCAGCAAAGCAAAGACCGCCAACTTCGGCATCATCTACGGCATCTCCGTGTTCGGGTTGGCCGAACGGATGAACGTGGACCGAAAAGAAGCCAAAGCACTCATCGACGGCTACTTTGAAACTTACCCGCAAGTGAAGGAGTACATGGCGCACAGCATCGAGGCTGCCCAAGAAAAAGGCTATGTGGAGACCATCTTCCACCGCAAGCGTTTCCTGCCCGACATCAACTCGCACAACGCCGTTGTCCGTGGATATGCCGAACGCAACGCCATCAATGCGCCCATCCAAGGCAGCGCTGCAGACATCATCAAAGTGGCCATGGCCCGGATTTACCAATGTTTCCGCCAAGAAAACCTGCGCTCCACCATGATTCTCCAGGTACATGACGAACTGGACTTCAATGTCTGGCCGGAAGAAAAGGAACGGGTGGAAGAAATCGTCATCCGGGAAATGGAGAACGCCTACAAGATGCGGGTGCCTCTGAAAGCAGATTGCGGTTGGGGACACAATTGGCTGGAAGCGCATTGACCTTGCAACCGTGCCTGCACGCCGCAAGGCCAAGCGCCATTTCCCGGACAGGGAAGCGATTTCTTGACTTACCTCAAGACACCCACAGCGAATAATCGCTACTTTTGCGCCGTTTTTTCAAAACGACAGACATGAAGAAAAGTTTGATAGCACTGGCCTTCGGCACCTTAGGATTGGGCATTGCCGAATTTGTGATGATGGCCATCCTCCCCTACCTTGCTGAAGATTTCCGCATCAGCATCCCAGTGGCCGGGCATTTCATCTCAGCTTACGCCATCGGGGTATGCGCCGGTGCGCCGATGCTGACTTTGGCACGCAAGATGCAGATGAAGAAAATACTGCTGCTGCTCGGCATCCTCATGATGACGGGCAACCTCTTGGCGGCGCTTTCCCCCAATTATGCCTGCATGCTGGCTGCAAGGTTCATCTCAGGCCTGCCGCACGGGGCTTACTTCGGCGTGGCATCCATCGTGGCCGAGAAACTGGCCGACAAAGGGAAAGGTTCCGAGGCGGTGTCCATCATGATTGCAGGAATGACGATTGCCAACCTGTTCGGCGTTCCCTTAGGCACGTCGCTCAGCACGCTCCTGTCGTGGCGGCTGACCTTCCTTTTGGTGGCCGTATGGGCCATCATTGTCATCTATTACATCTGGAAATGGGTGCCGAAAGTGGAAAACCTGCCGGACACCGGTTTCAAGGGACAGTTCCGTTTCCTGAAGACCAAAGCGCCTTGGCTCATCCTTGGCGGGACGATGATGGGCAATGGCGGCGTGTTCTGCTGGTACAGTTACATCAATCCCCTGCTGACGCAAGTGTCCGGCTTCTCCGCCGAAAGCATCAGCCTGCTGATGGTGTTGGCAGGATTCGGCATGGTTGTGGGAAACTTGGCGGGCGGGCGGCTGTCTGACCGCTACACACCAGGGCACGTGGCCTCTACCACCCAACTCATCATTTGCCTAGCCTTGCTCGGCATCTTCTTTTTCGGACACATCCATTGGGTGTCAGCAGCCTTGATGTGCGTATGCACCACCGGCCTGTTTGCCGTGTCAAGCCCGCAACAAATCTCCATCATCCACTTTTCAAAGGGCGGCGAATTGCTGGGAGCGGCCTGCATACAAGTGGCATTCAACCTCGGAAATGCCATTGGTGCCTACGTGGGCGGCCTTCCCTTGCAAGCTGGATTAGGCTATGAATACCCCGCCCTTATCGGCGCCCCGGTGGCATTCACCGGCTTCATCCTGCTGGCCGTCTTCGCAAAAAAATGCGAAAGGAAAGCAGCCTGATGGCACGGAAATAGGAGGAAAAGCCTTATCTTTGCCGCACAAATATTTGACTACCTAAATATTATAGATAATGAGTTTACAATGCGGCATAGTCGGATTGCCCAATGTGGGCAAATCCACCCTTTTCAATTGCTTGTCAAATGCCAAGGCCCAAGCGGCCAACTTCCCGTTCTGCACCATCGAACCCAACGTCGGGGTCATCACGGTTCCCGACGAACGGCTGACCCGATTGGCGGAATTGGTCCATCCGGGGCGTATCGTGCCGACCACGGTGGAGATTGTGGACATCGCCGGACTGGTGAAAGGCGCAAGCAAAGGGGAAGGATTGGGCAACAAGTTCCTGGCAAACATCCGGGAAACAGATGCCATCATCCACGTACTCCGCTGTTTTGACGACGACAATGTGACCCACGTGGACGGAACGGTCAATCCCGTGCGCGACAAGGAAATCATCGACACAGAGCTTCAATTGAAAGACTTGGAGACCATCGAAAGCAGAATCCAGAAAGTGCAGAAGCAAGCACAGACCGGCGGCGACAAAGCAGCCAAACAAACCTACGAAGTGCTGCTGCAATATAAAAACGCTTTAGAGCAGGGAAAATCGGCACGCACCGTGCAGTTTGAGACAAAGGACGAGCAGAAAATCGCCAAAGAACTGTTCCTGCTGACGGCCAAACCGGTGCTGTACGTCTGCAACGTGGACGAACAAAGTGCCGTCCACGGCAACAAATACGTGGAAATGGTGCGCGAAGCCATCCGGGAGGAAAACGCGGAATTGCTGGTGGTGGCTGCCAAGACAGAGGCGGACATTGCTGAACTGGAAACATACGAAGACCGCCAGATGTTCCTCCAGGAAATAGGTTTGGAGGAATCGGGCGTGTCGAGGCTCATCAAGTCTGCCTACCATCTGCTGGACTTGGAGACATTCATCACGGCAGGCGAGATGGAAGTGAAAGCATGGACCTACCACAAAGGCTGGAAAGCCCCGCAATGCGCAGGCGTCATCCACACCGATTTTGAGAAAGGATTCATCCGGGCGGAGGTCATCAAATATGAGGACTATATCAAATATGGCTCGGAAGCCGCCGTGCGCGAAGCCGGGAAATTGGCCGTGGAGGGCAAAGACTATGTGGTGCAGGACGGCGACATCATGCATTTCCGCTTCAACGTTTAACGGACATTCAAACCCAAACAAACTTTTATGGACAGCCTGATGAACTTTATCTTATGGAATCCCGACCCGGAATTGTTTTCCATCGGCGGGGTAAGCATACGCTATTATTCGCTCATGTGGGCCATCGGATTGGCATTTGCCTACTTTTTTGTACGCTGGCTGTACAAGGACCAAAAGATACCCGAAAAACTGTTCGACCCGCTCTTTATCTACTGTTTCTTTGGCGTGCTGATTGGTGCAAGGTTAGGACACTGCATCTTCTACGACTGGAATTACTATTCACACCACATTGTGGAGATGGTTCTTCCCATCCAGTTCACCGGCGAAGGCGTGCGTTTCACCGGCTACCAAGGCTTGGCCAGCCATGGCGGCGCCATCGGGTTAATCATCGCCCTATGGCTTTACGTGAGGAAGACCAAGGTGAACTTCCTCACGGTATTGGACAACATCGGGCTTGTCGCGCCTGCCACGGGGTGCTGCATCCGCATCGGCAACCTGATGAACTCTGAAATCGTGGGCAAAGTGACGGATGTGCCTTGGGCATTCATCTTTCCCCGCGAAGGGATGGAACCCCGTCATCCCGCGCAACTCTACGAAGCCATCGCCTACCTCTTGTTTTTCTTCATCGGCTTTTTCATCTACAAGAAGTGCAAGGACCGTCTCCACAAGGGATTCTTCTTCGGGCTGTGCCTGACGCTGGTGTTCACCTTCCGCTTCTTCATCGAGTTTGTGAAAGCGCCCCAAGAGGCATTTGAAGTGGGCATGACGCTGAACATGGGCCAATGGCTCAGCGTGCCTTTCGTCATCTTGGGCATTGCCTGCATGAAAGGCGGCAGATGGCTCGACCGGCTGTCCCGCAAGTAAAGCCTGAAAAGATACAAAAGGCCCGCTGCCACTTCCTTTTGCAAGCGAGCCTTTTTCATTTCCCTTGCACGATTTTCCGAATGTCGTTCAACTTGTTCAACGCTTCGATGGGGGTCAGGTTGTTCACGTCGAGGTGAAGGATTTCGTCACGAATCTGGCACAGCACGGGGTCGTCCAATTGGAAGAAGTTCAACTGCACGCCCTCGCGATGCGTCCCCACTTCCGCCATGGGCTTTTTGGAGATGCCCTGCTGGCGGTTGTCTGCCTCCAATTGATGCAGGATTTCGTTGGCACGCTTCACGATGCTTTTCGGCATGCCCGCCATCTTGGCCACGTGGATACCGAAAGAATGCTCGCTCCCTCCCCTTTCCAACTTGCGCAGGAAGATGACTTTGTTGTCGATTTCCTTGACCGACACGTTGTAGTTCTTGATGCGTTTGAAGGATTTCTCCATTTCATTCAGTTCATGGTAGTGAGTAGCAAACAGGGTCCTCGCCTTCCCCTTGGGATATTCATGGATGTATTCCACGATGGCCCACGCGATGGAGATGCCATCGTAAGTGGAAGTGCCGCGCCCCAACTCGTCGAACAGCACCAGGCTTCGGGGAGAAAGGTTGTTGAGGATGTCGGCCGCCTCGTTCATCTCCACCATGAAAGTGGATTCGCCCACGGAGATGTTGTCGCTGGCCCCCACTCGCGTGAATATCTTGTCCACCAACCCGATGCGCGCGCTTTCCGCAGGGACAAAGCAACCCACCTGTGCCATGAGGGTAATCAAAGCGGTCTGCCGCAGCAATGCTGACTTTCCGGCCATGTTCGGCCCGGTAATGATGATGATTTGCTGCTTTTCGCTGTCGAGATGCACATCGTTGGCCACGTACTTTTCACCCAAAGGAAGCTGCTTCTCGATGACGGGATGGCGGCCCTGCCGGATGTCCAGCACGTCGCTTTCATCTATCAAGGGGCGGATATAATTGTTTTCGCGCGCCGCGTTGGCAAAGGACAAGAGGCAATCGAGCCGCGCTATCTGGTTGGCATTGATTTGGATGGCCGGGATGAAGTCTGCCAAGGCCAGCACCAAGTCGTTGTAGAGCTTCGTCTCCAAAATGAGGATTTTGTCCTCCGCGCCCAATATCTTTTCCTCGTATTCCTTCAGTTCCTGGGTGATGTAGCGTTCGGCGTTCACGAGCGTTTGCTTGCGTATCCATTCCTCCGGCACCTTGTCTTTGTGCGTGTTCCTCACCTCGATGTAGTAGCCGAACACGTTGTTGTAGGCAATCTTCAGGCTGGGGATGCCGGTGCGCTCGCTTTCGCGCTGCTGGATTTGCAGCAAATAGTCCTTGCCGGAGAAGGCAATCTTGCGCAGTTCGTCCAGTTCGGCATTCACGCCGTCTTGGATGATTCCGCCCTTGTTGGCCAGCAGCGGGGGGTCGTTCTTCACTTCCTTGGCAATCCTTTCCCGGATGGAGAGGCAGAGGTTCAACTGTTCCCCTATCCGGCGGATGCTGTCGTTGGCGGCCTCCATGCAGGCTGTTTTGACGGGTTCGATGGCTTGCAGGGCCACCTTCAACTGCACCACCTCGCGGGGCGACACCCTTCCGACGGCCACTTTCGACGTGATGCGTTCCAGGTCGCCAATCAAATGCAGCTGCTCCTCCACCATTTCCTTGAAGTCCGGGTGGCGGAAGAAGTACTCCACGATGTCCAAACGTTCCTCGATGGGTTTCTCGTCTTTCAGCGGGAACAACAGCCATCGCCGCAGCAGGCGTGCGCCCATCGGGCTGATGGTCTTGTCAATCACGTCGAGCAAGCTCTTGCCGCCTTCGTTCATGCTTCCCAAGAGTTCGAGGCTCCGCACGGTGTATTTGTCCAAACGCACGTAGCGGTCCTCCTCGATGCGTGAGAGGGAGGTGATGTGGCCGATGCTGGTGTGCTGCGTCATCTCCAGGTATTGCAGGATGGCGCCTGCGGCAATGACGCCGTTTTTCAGGTGTTCCACGCCGAAGCCTTTCAGGTTCTTCGTCTCGAAATGCTTCAGCAGTTTCTCCTTCGCAAACGACTCGGTGAACACCCAGTCGTCTAATTCAAAGGTGAAGAACTTGGCGCCGAAGTTGCCTTCAAACGCTCCGCGCTTCCCCCGCTCGAAAAGAACTTCCTTGGGGGCGAAGTTGTTCAGCAGCTTGTCCACGTAGTCGAAAGGGCCTTCCGCCGTAAGGAACTCGCCGGTGGAGATGTCCAGGAAGGCCACCCCGCACAAGGTTTTGCCGAAATGCACGGCAGCGAGGAAGTTGTTTTCCTTATAGTTCAGGATATTGTCGTTGATGGACACGCCGGGCGTCACTAATTCCGTGATGCCGCGCTTCACGAGTTTTTTCGTGGTCTTCGGGTCTTCCAGCTGATCGCAAATGGCCACCCGCTTGCCCGCCCTTATCAGTTTGGGCAGGTAGGTGTCTAAAGCATGGTAAGGGAACCCGGCCATCTCGATGGTTTTTTCCTTCCCGTTGGCGCGCTTGGTCAGTGTAATCCCCAGAATCTCGGAAGCAATGACGGCATCCGTGGAATACGTTTCATAAAAGTCCCCGCAGCGGAACAGCAAAACAGCGTCCGGGTGCTTCGCCTTCAAGTCCAGGAACTGCTTCATCATCGGGGTCAAAACAATGTCTTCTGCCACTTCTCAAATCGGTTTTTCAGGGAACAAATGTACGGCTTTTCCCTTTATCTGCGGCAACGCGAAAGGGAATTTTAAGCCAATCCTGCGGGAAACCATGCCGCTTTGACCCGTCAAATCCGCAATTTGATGGGACAAAATCGCAGTTTGACGGGACAAATTTCAATTTTGACCCGTCAAAATCAACCAAACGCCGGGAAGAAGCGGCGGCTTTGCCCGCAACTCCCCGCGCAACATAAAGCACAAAAAAGACGGATTCCCTCAAAATTCCGGCGTTTTCTTTTGGTTACGCCAAAAATTAAGTACATTTGCGCAATGTCGCCCACGCCGTGGAATCAACAGCAACGGGCGGGCGATACGTTACATCGTATAAAAGCGTCATTGATGCTTTGTCTTATGGCTTTCTGAAACCTGAGAAATTTCGAATTGTTGGTCAAGGACAATGGCAGAAGTGAATGCTACGGGTATGTTGAACCATATCCCGGAGTGTGCAGTGAGAGATGCCATGCTCTCCGCACACTTTTGCGGGGCTTTCGGCATATTGGCGTGGGCAGGCACTCCATTTGTTCACCAACAGGGCTTTCTCAGGGCCTCAGAAACGGGCAAGTGGATGTGGAGGCCCACGTATTTTATGCGGTGCAACTTGGACAATCCTAAAGAAAAACCGCCTCACCGGGCTTCTGAGGCACAAAAACTATTCATTTTATGAAAAAATGTTTTTTAGCGTTCATGTCCCTTTTCATCGTGGCATGCGCAGCCAACGCACAAATCGGAAGCGACATCCAGAAAAGCCGGGAACGCGCCGCAGAACTGCAAGCCTTGTGCAATGATTACCGCCCTTCCGGCAGCCCCAGCGTGGATGCTTACGGGAATGCCGTGAAGAATGCCGCCGTCATGGCCATTGCCAACAGCGCACAACTGGAAAACATGTACCAACGGCAAATCGGCGAAACGGAGGACGGTGTGACAGACGTGACCATCACAAAGCCAACTCTGGATGAATGGATTGCATTCTCCGCGACCGTTGCAGCCGAAGCAGCCAGCATCAAGACCGCGACAGACATGCTGCAAATTGCCGCTGATGAAGCCAAAAGCATGACAGAAGGAGCGGCCAAAGAAAAGAACCCCATGAAAGCGGCAAAGGCAGCGAAAACGGCCAAAATGGCAACTGCCGTCGTGACGTTCGGCGGGAATGCGACCAAAATCCTGCTGGAAGAAAGCGCGGCACAGGCAAAAGCCGTCGGCACCATCATCGAGACCCTGAAGTCAGGCAAGAACCTTTAAAGTGCAAGCAATCATGAGATTTGCCATTATTGCCATCCTAATGGCTGCGTGTATCCTCAAAGGGTACGCGCAGCCCGATGAAGACGACCGCCAAGTGGTGGGAGTCGCAGAGTTTTCATGCAAGGAAAACAGCCCCTACACCCGCTTGGTGACCGAGAAAGTGGTGGAAATGCTAACCAACAGCAAACGTTTCCGCGTGGTGGACCGCACCAGCCGCGACAAAATCACACAGGAACTGGAACTGCAAAAGAGCGAAGCCTTCATCGACAGCGAGAACCTTGTGGAGCAAGATATTGCCGTGGCAGCAGAGAAAATGATTACAGGAGAAATCGTCAAGATACCTGTTTACCGAATGAAGAACGGGGACGGCACAGTGAGAGGCTACAAAGCAAGCGTGGCTTTCCAAATGAAGATTGTGGATGTGGCCACAGGATTAAGCACGGAAGCTACCAGTTTTGAAGGAAAAGCAAGCGATGAATGCCTCTCGCCCGAAAGTGCCGTCACGATGGCCATGATGTCCCTGCAAGACGAAATAGCCGAATATTTCAGGGTGAACTTCCCTGTCACCGCCAAACTCCTGAAAATATTGGAAGAAAAGAACGGGGCGGCGGAAACCATCTTGATAAAAGCAGGCAAGAAGCAAGGCATCAAAGCGGGCGACAAGTTCCACGTGGAAAGCCTTGAAATGCTCGACGGGGAAGTCTTTCCCACCGCATTAGGAATCGTCACCGTCACAGCACTGAAAGGAGAAGCCTTCGCAGAATGCAAGGTCAGCAAGAAAGAAGGCAAAGGCATCTGTGAGAACTTCAAGGCCGGCAAAGACATCAGATGTTCCCTTATCATCAAATAACAAAAAACAACGGACATGAAAAAAGCATTCATCACACTGCTGGTGGCATTCATCGCCTTGGTGGAAGCCTCAGCGCAATACCATTCAAGCGTGGCCGGAGCCACGAAAGGCACAGTGACCCTGCGCTGCACCGGCTACGGGAAGAAAGCAGCCATCGCCGCCACGGATGCAGAACTGTCGGCCGTCAAGACCTTGCTCTTTGCCGGGGCGCAAGGCACGCCGCACAGCATCCCCCTCATACAAGAAAACAAAGAAGCAACGGAAGAAAAGTTCAAAAGTTTCTTTAGTGATTTCTATAATGACGCATACAAAAACTTCATCGAATCGTCCGTCATCGTTGCCCCTTACGGCAAAAACGCCCTGAAGCAGAAGTGCATCACACTGGATGTCTGCATCCGGGTGAACCAATTGAGGGCTTACTTGGAAAGCAACGGCATCATCCGGAAATTCGGTTTTTAAAAAACAAAGAGACATGAAAAAGAACATTCTATTGATAGCAACAGCATTCATCAGCTGCATGGCATGGGCGCAGACCGCCACCGTGCAGCCCAAAATCATGGTCATCCCCTATACCAAGCAAGGGGAAGACATCACCCAAGTGATAGAAAACGATGTAAACAAGCGGATTGTATTGGCAAAAATACGGGAAGCTTTTGACAGCAGGGGCTTCACCACGATTGACTTTGCCGCAAAGCTCAAATCCTTTTCGCGAACGGAAGGCTTGTCGCAAGAAAGCCAAACGGACTTGAAAGCCATGATTATCCAACAATCGGGCGCAGACATTTATGTGGAAGCGGAAATGGACATCCTCCTTTCCTCTTCCGGCAACAGCGTGAAGACCATCCTCACGGCGTATGACATCTCAACCGGCGGCTCGCTTGCGAACAAAGTAGGCGAAAGCGGCAAGTTCTACACGGATGACATCGGGAAACTCGGCGCGAAAGCCGTGGAGAAAGTGGCCGATGAATTTCTTGACATCATCCAAACCAAATTCACAGACATTGTGAACAACGGGCGTTCCATCAGCGTGGACTTCAGCTTTGAGCAAACATCGTCCCTCTCCATGTCAACGGAAATCGGCAACGAAGGCTTGACCCTGTCTGACCAAATAGAACTCTGGATGAGCGAACACGCCTACAAGAACAATTACCACATACAGGGAACCACCGACAAAAGGATGATATTCGACGATGTGCGCATCCCATTGAAAGACAGCAACGGGAACAATTACAACATCAACCGATTCGGGCTGGAGTTCCTGAAGTTCGCAAGGAGCAACGGGCTGCAAATCACCCGAAGCACTGCCAACAACACACTTGTCATCACATTCAAATAGCAACTTGCCATGAAAAAACTGTTCATCCTCTTGCTGCTGTCGGTGGGATGCATTTGTTCTAACCGGGCGCAAACGGGCGATGTTTACATCTCCGTGGCCATGACAAACGATTGCACGCTCGATAGCAACACAAAGTCAATCCTCAAAAACAAGTTGCTGCAAATTCTTTCCTCGCAAGGAGTGGCAGGTACGGAATGCGGTGCCATCATCATGGTGCCGGAAACCAACGTCAGCAATTCCAACACCATCCATGGAGGGATGCGGCAAATCTATTCAGTGGAGCTTGCCATCACCCTCACGATAAGGAACATGATGACCAACACCGTATTTGCCACCATCCAGGTTTCCTCCAAGGGCGAAGGATATTCCGACAGTGATGCCAAACGCTCGGCCATCAACAAAATCAACGCATCCGCCGCAGAGTATGCAAGGTTCGTCGCATCCGCCAAACAAAAAATAACGGACTATTACAATGCCAACACAGCAGCTTTGATTGCAAAAGCCAATACCTTGGCCTCGCAACAACGGTATGATGAAGCGTTGGCCCTGCTCTCCAGCTACCCGGAATCATTGGCAGGATATGCCGATGTTTCAAAGGCAATGTCGGCCATCTTCAAGCAATGCCAGACGCAATATTGCAATCAAATCCTGCTATCGGCACAAGCCGCATACGCCAAGCAAGACTATGCGGCAGCGGCAGAACTCGCTTCCATGATTGACGCACAAAGCAACTGCGCCGCGCAAGCCAAAGACTTGCTTGCCGACATAAAAAGGGCAACGGACAAGCAATACAGCGACATGCTGGAAATGGAAAAAGAGGAAATCCGCTCAAAAGAGCGCATCCAGTCCGCGCAAATGGAAGCCATCAAAGACATCGCCACAGCTTATTTTGAACGGCAAACAGAATACGTGTTCTTCTGGTGACCCGGAAAACGAAGCAACAAAGCGGCTTAAAGGCTTCTTATTCATGGAGGCTTTTAAGCCGCTTTTGCTTATAAAACCCACAGTTTGCTGTGATAAACTCGCAGTTTATGCTGATAAACTCAGAGTTTATGCGGGTAAACTCTGCCAACCGCCGGGAAGGACACAAAAAAACTCAAGCACGCTTGCACGCATTGTTGCCACCTTTCGCTATCTTTGCACCCAAATAAATCATCTAACCAACAAGGCAATAACAAGAAAACTATGGAATATAATTTCAGGGAAATAGAAAAGAAGTGGCATCAAAAGTGGACAGACGAAAAAATCTACCAAGTGAAAGAAGACCCGTCGAAGCGGAAATACTACGTGCTGAACATGTTCCCCTACCCTTCGGGAGCGGGACTGCACGTGGGGCATCCCTTGGGATACATCGCTTCCGACATCTATGCCCGCTACAAACGCCTGCAAGGATTCAACGTGTTGAACCCCATGGGATATGACGCTTACGGCCTGCCTGCCGAGCAATACGCCATACAAACCGGGCAACACCCCGCCATCACCACCCAAAACAACATACAGCGTTACCGCGAACAACTGGACAAGATTGGCTTCTCTTTCGACTGGAGCCGCGAAATACGCACTTGCGACCCCCATTACTACAAATGGACGCAATGGGCCTTCCAGAAGATGTTCAACAGCTATTACGACAACGCGCTGCAAAAAGCGCGGCCTATTGAAGAACTCATCAACGCTTTCCGCCAAAACGGCACCAAGGGCGTGAACGCCGCATGCAGCGAAGAAATGGACTTCACAGCCGAGGAATGGAACCGAATGACGGAAACAGAGCAGCAAAAGGCGCTGATGAACTACCGCATTGCTTACCTTGGGAACACGATGGTGAACTGGTGCCCGCAATTAGGCACCGTGTTGGCCAACGACGAAGTTGTGGACGGCGTGTCGGAACGTGGCGGATATCCCGTCGTGCAGAAAATGATGCGCCAATGGTGCCTTCGCGTCTCTGCCTACGCACAACGCTTGCTCGACGGCCTTGACACCATCGATTGGACCGAATCGCTTAAAGAAACGCAACGCAACTGGATAGGCCGTTCCGAAGGCGCGGAAATGCAATTCAAGGTGAAAGGTTCGGATGCGATCTTCACCATCTTCACCACCCGTGCCGACACGATATTCGGCGTGACCTTCATGGTGCTGGCGCCCGAAAGCGAATTAGTGCCGCAACTGACCACGCCGCAACAGAAAGAAGAAGTGGAAGCCTACTTGGAACGCACCAAGAAAAGAACGGAACGCGAACGCATTGCCGACCGCAGCGTGAGCGGCGTGTTCTCAGGAAGTTACGCCATCAACCCGCTGACCAATGAGGAAATCCCCGTATGGATTAGCGATTACGTGCTGGCAGGCTACGGCACAGGAGCCATCATGGCCGTGCCGGCACACGACAGCCGCGACTATGCTTTCGCAAAACATTTCGGGCTGGAAATACGCCCGCTCATCGAAGGTTGCGACGTGAGCCAGGAAAGTTTCGATGCCAAAGAAGGCATCATGGTGAACTCTCCCAAAAAAGAGTTTGAAACAGAAGGCGGGCTGAACCTGAACGGGCTGACGGTGAAAGAAGCCATCGCCAAGACGAAACAATACATACAGGAAAAAGGGTTGGGAAAAGTGAAAGTGAACTTCCGCCTGAGGGATGCCATCTTCTCCCGCCAACGCTATTGGGGAGAACCATTCCCCGTGTATTACAAAGACGGGATGCCTTACATGATTGACGAAGAATGCCTGCCTATAGAACTTCCTGAAGTAGACAAGTTCCTGCCCACTGAAACAGGCGAACCGCCATTGGGCAACGCCACCAAATGGGCATGGGACACGGTGGACAAGAAAATCGTGGAAAACTCACGGATTGACCATCAAACCGTCTTCCCTATCGAACTGAACACCATGCCGGGATTCGCAGGCTCAAGTGCTTATTACCTCCGCTACATGGACCCACACAACGACCATGCATTAGTGTCCAAGGAAGCAGACCATTATTGGCAAAACGTGGATCTTTACGTGGGCGGAACGGAACATGCCACGGGACACTTGATCTATTCCCGCTTCTGGAACAAGTTCCTTTTCGACATAGGCGCAAGCGTCAAAGAAGAACCTTTCCAGAAACTCATCAACCAAGGCATGATACAGGGAAGAAGCAACTTCGTATATCGCATCAAAGACACTAACACCTTTGTTTCACTCGGCCTGAAAGACCAATATGACGTGACACCCATCCACGTGGATGTCAACATTGTATCCAATGACCAGCTGGACATTGAAGCCTTCAAAAACTGGCGGCCGGAATACAATCATGCCGAATTTATCCTTGAAGACGGCAAATACGTGTGCGGATGGGCAGTAGAGAAAATGAGCAAATCCATGTACAATGTGGTCAACCCGGACATGATTGTGGAGAAATACGGCGCAGACACGCTGCGCATGTATGAAATGTTCCTCGGACCCATCGAGCAATCCAAGCCATGGGACACCAATGGCATCGACGGGGTACACCGCTTCATCAAGAAACTGTGGACGCTTTTCTATGGCCGCAACGGGCAATTCAACGTGACGGATGAAGCAGCCAACAAAGAAGAACTCAAATCCCTGCACAAACTGATAAAGAAAGTGACTGCCGACATCGAAGCATTCTCCTACAACACTTCCGTCAGCGCATTCATGATTTGCGTGAACGAACTGTCGGCCATGAAATGCCACAAGAAAGAGATTCTGGAAAAACTCATCATCGTGCTGGCACCTTTTGCCCCCCACATCTGCGAAGAATTATGGGAAGCAATGGGCTGCAAAGGAAGCATCTGCAACGCGCAATGGCCTGCATGCAACGAAGAATACCTGAAAGAGGACGTGGTGAAATACACGGTTTCGTTCAACGGGAAAGCACGGTTCACGCTCGATTTCCCTGCGGATGCCGACAATGCCACCATCGAACAAACCGTGATGAGCCACGAAGATTCACAGAAATACATCGAAGGACGGACACCCAAGAAAGTGATTATCGTTCCTAAAAAAATAGTAAATATCGTATTGTGAACTATATATGATAAATCGGACAACCTTGAAAATATGGCGTGAGTCGAAAGACTATCTCCTCATCACATTGGGGCTGATGAGCTATGCCCTCGGATGGGTGTGCTTCCTTCTGCCCTACCAAATCACAACGGGAGGCATCACCGGCGTGTCTGCCATCATTTATTACGCCACAGGATTGGAAATCCAAGTGTCTTATTTCATCATCAATGCCATATTCCTGGCTTTCGCTTTGAAGATACTTGGGTTCAAATTCTGCATCAAAACGATTTATGCCGTTTTCATGCTGACGTTCCTCCTATGGCTGTTCCAACAAATCATGAAAGACGACAACGGACAACTCATCAAAGTGATTGGTGAAGGGCAAGACTTCATGGGTTGCATCCTTGGTTCTGTAATGTGCGGTTTCGGCATTGCTTTCGTTTTTCTACATAATGGAAGCACGGGAGGAACGGACATCATCGCTGCCATTGTCAACAAATACCGTGACATAACCTTCGGACGCATGATGATGTACTGTGACATGTGCATCATCTCGTCCTGCTATTTCGTCTTTCATGACTGGAGAAGAGTCGTATTCGGGTTTGTCACATTGATTATCATGAGCTTGGTGATGGATTATGTAGTCAACAGCGCCCGCCAATCCGTGCAGTTCCTTATCTTTTCACACAAATACGATGAACTGGCCGATGCCATCATGAAACGCCTCCATCGAGGCGTGACAGTGGTGGACGGGACAGGATGGTACAGCAAACATCCCGTGAAAGTTATTATTGTAATTGCCAAACGTTCGCAAAACATATCTTTGTTCCGCCTTATAAAAGACATCGATCCCAACGCATTCATCTCTCAAAGCAATGTGGTGGGCGTGTATGGGGAAGGCTTTGACAAAATAAAAGTTAAATAAATTCATTTCAAAATAACTGAATACAATTAAAATCCAACCTGTTCCGTTCTTATTGCATGAAACTTGTTTTTGCCACAAATAATCCGCATAAATTGCAGGAAGTATCAAGCATTCTGAAAGGAAAAGTGGACATTATCAGTTTAGACGATGTCCATTGCCACGAAGAAATTCCGGAAACCGCTGATACATTGGAAGGAAATGCACTTTTAAAAGCAGATTATATCCATAAGCATTATCACCTGAATTGCTTTGCAGACGATACAGGACTTGAAATAGAAGCCTTAAATAATGAACCGGGCGTTTATTCGGCAAGGTATGCAGGAGCCGAAAAGAATCCCGAAGCAAATATGCTGAAAGTACTTCAGCAATTGAAAAACCAAAGCAACAGGAAAGCCCGATTCAGGACTGTCATCGCCTTAATCATGGACGGCAAAACATATTTATTCGAAGGCATAATCAACGGGACAATCACAAAGGACAAACAAGGAAATGCCGGATTCGGTTACGATCCCATATTCATGCCGGAAGGATACGAACATACATTTGCTGAATTGGGCGAAGAAGTAAAAAACAAAATCAGCCATAGATCCATTGCCATAAAAAAACTGTGTGAATTCTTAAATTCAATCCAACCAAGATGAAAAAATGCATATACATCCTTTTAGCCTTTTGTTTTTGTAACTTTTCTGCTTTGAAATCACAATCCATCGGAGAATGGAGAGTGTACATGTCATACCATAATGCCACAAAAACAGTCCCGGCTAACGATCTTGTATATGTATTGAGCGATGGTTCGCTTTATTCCTACAACATTGACGACACCAGTGTGCAAACTTACGACAAAACCAATTACCTGAGTGATGTGGCTATTGCAGACATGGCATACATAAAAAACTGTCATACACTTCTATTGGTGTATGAAAATTCAAATATAGACCTGTTGATCAATGACGAAGAAACGTTCAACATCACAGATTTCATGAACAAAACCATGCAGGAAGACAAAACACTCAACAACATCTATGTACACAATGAATATGCTTACCTGTCCACCAATTTCGGAATAGTCGTTGTAAATGCAAATAAAAAGGAAATAACCAACACCTATAATTTCGGATTCCCGGTCAGGCATTGCACCATTGCAGGAAATACAATTTATGCAGCCACAGACAATGGTATATATGAAGGAAATATGACCGACAACCTTTTAGACCAAAACAACTGGCATTTCTTCAATGAAATGACATTCAGCCATATCATCTATTTTGATAACCACCTTATAGGTATCGGGAGTGATGCCATTTACCTTTATAACAACGATACCCGGCAATTTGAAAACTTCTACAAAGGAAATTACTTGTATTGCAGCACAAATGAAAACAAATTGATGATTGGCGACAGCTTCAAACTTGTCGTTTATGAAAACAGCATTGACCAAATGAATGTCAGATACTTCTCGGACAACACCATCAATTACATGACATGCGAAAACAACATGTATTGGAGCAGCAACGGCGCTTCGGGCTTGAATGGATACAAATTGAACGACAATGGGCAATTAGAAAAAGTTATTTCATCCATCATCCCCAACAGCCCAAGGCGGAATTTGGATTCTTACCTCATCTATACAGACAAATTATTAATCGCAGGAGGAGGAATATGGTTTGACAGATACAATAATCCCGGAACCATTATGCAATTGACTGACAGCGGGGAATGGGAATATTTCGATGAAAATGTAGCAAGCAAAACAGGGTTCGCTTATAAAGACATTAACTATATTGCACAAGACCCATCAAATCCTAATCACATATTTGCCAGTGCAGCAGGAGAAGGCGTATACGAATTCAATGACAAACAGTTTGTCAAACTATACAACATAGACAATAGCCCTTTAGAAGGAGTTGCACCAATCACAAACAAGTACGTATATACCCGAATAGCCGGATTAAAATACGACAAGGATGGAAATTTATGGATATTAAACTCAAGAGCAACAAATGCCTCCATCAAAATATTGAAACCAGACAATACATGGACCCAACTGTCACACGAAGAATTTCTTGACAAAGAAACATTGCGGAACCTTATCTTTGACCAACGGGGATGGGCATGGATTGTTTCCGCAAGAGTGGAAACAGGAATTTTTTGTTTGAACACGAACAACACATTGGAAAACACCAATGATGACGAAACTGCGTTTTGGCAGACTTTTGTCACGCAAAACGGAGAAGTCATAGACCCTGACTACATCTATTGTGCCGTAGAAGACTTGGACGGTGCAATATGGATTGGGACAAGTTCAGGCCCGCTCGTCATAAACAACCCTACTAACATATTCGAAAGCAACAGTTGCACCAAAATCATTGTTCCCCGGAATGACGGAAGCAATTTGGGAGACTATCTGTTGGAACATGAAATAGTGAAAGACATCTGCATTGATGGCGCCAACCGAAAATGGATTGGAACAGAAACAAACGGAATTTATCTTATCAGTGAAGATGGAATGGAAACCATCCATCATTTTACGACAGAAAACAGTCCGTTGATCTCAAACAATATACTTTCCATTGCCATCAATCCGAACAGCGGAGAAGTGTACATAGGAACAGATAAAGGACTTGTCGCATACAGAAGCGATGCAACATCTGGAGTTACACAATTCAATGATGACATTGTGCAAGCTTACCCTAATCCTGTCCCCTCCTATTACAATGGGACAATAGCCATTACCGGGCTTATGCGGAACAGCAACGTGAAAATAGTAGATATAAGCGGAAAACTGATTTATTCAGGCACCTCAACAGGAGGCCAATTCACATGGGACGGACGGAATGCAAACGGAAACAGGGTACCTTCTGGAATCTATCTTGTCCTAGCAACGGACGAATCAGGCAAAGAAGGAGTCGCTACAAAAATAGCCATTGTCAATTGAAAAAATGGCTTCACTGTCTTGTGAAGCCATTCCACATCTGTCACAATCCCAGTTTTTCTGATATTTCAAGCATGCGATGAATAGGCCTGACAGCCTTAGAAGCTGTCTGCGCATCTACCTCAACCACGGGATATTCGTATTTAAGGCAATTATAAAGCTTTTCCAGCGTGTTCAAGCGCATGAAGTTACATTCATTGCATGCATGCCCGTTTCCTTCTGGAGGAAGCGGTATAAAGGTTTTTTCCGGGCATTGCCTGCGCATCTCATGCAAGATGCCTGCTTCCGTAACTACGATGAAAGAAGTTTTATCGGATTGCTTGGCATTTTTCAGCAAAGCAGCCGTAGAACCTATCACATCTGCCTGCTCCAATATTTCTTTTTTGCATTCCGGATGCGCCAATACCAAAGCATCCGGATATGCCTTTTTCAAGGCTTGAAGCTTGTCTGGGGAAAATTGTTCATGCACATGGCAAGCACCATTCCACAATAACATATTCCTTCCTGTGACCTTATTGATATAACTCCCCAAATTCCTATCAGGCCCAAAAATAATCTTTTCATCTTTCGGAAAGCTTTCTACGATTTCCTTCGCATTGCCTGAAGTAACAACGACATCCGTCAAAGCTTTTACATCAGCAGTCGTGTTTACGTAAGAAATGACCGTATATTCAGGATGAGCTTTGACAAACTTTGAAAATTCATCTGTTGGGCAACTCTCAGCCAATGAACAACCGGCATTCAAATCAGGCACCAGCACTTTTTTCCCAGGGCAAAGAATCTTTGCCGTTTCACCCATGAAATGCACGCCGCACATTACCAACATGTCAGCAGTTGACTTCGCAGCCCATTGCGCCAAAGCAAGGCTGTCGCCTACATAGTCAGCAATATCTTGTATTTCCTCTCTTTGGTAATAGTGAGCTAATACCAATGCGTTTTTTTCTTTTTTCAGTTGCTTTATTTCTTCCTTTATGTCCAATGACGAATCAATAGTTTCATCCGCATATCCTTTTTCTATCCATTTTTGTTTTGCATTCATAATATATATTTTTAGTTGAAAAGAAATATTAGTGATGATGATATTAGTTGGTTCATATTGTTTGAAACATATTTGTTTTTTTCTTGCATATGAGGTTATTGATGTTTTGATTGCGGGTTATGCTTGCTTTATTTACATGCAAGAATAGTTTTATGAATTGATTCTTAATGCATTCTGTATTGTTTTCAACAATTGTGCATATATTGCAAAGTTAGAAACTTTTCTTCAGATATTCCTTATGATGCCGTGAAAAAGATGTTTGTGCTTTGATTTTAAATTCTTTCTTATTGATTTTGCTAATTGGCATTTTTGCCCAATAGGTGGTTTTTGCATATATGCAAATTTGTTTTTGCATTTTTCTTTTATTGGTTTTCGACAGTTTTCATAGTTTTATCCACTGAATTTGTTGAATAAGTTCCTATCTTTGTGCTGACATAGTCAGATGGGCATGAGAAAATTGAAAATAACTGAACTTGAACGGATAAGTGTAGAGGAATTTAAGAGAGCTGATAAATTGCCTTTGGTAGTTGTTCTTGATAATGTGCGTAGTTTGTATAATGTAGGTTCCATATTCCGCACTTCTGATGCTTTCCGTGTTTCTTTCATTTATCTTTGCGGGATATCTGCTGTTCCTCCTCATCCAGAAATTCATAAGACGGCATTAGGTGCTGAATATACGGTTGCTTGGAAGTATTTTTCTTCAGCGGCGGATGCAGTGAAGGAACTGAAAAGTGAAGGTTATACGATTTTTTCCGTAGAACAGGTGGAAGGAAGCACGATGCTGGATACATTGTCATTGGATAAAAGGCAACGTTATGCAGTTGTATTAGGGAATGAAGTGAAAGGTGTTCAGCAAGAAGTGATAGACCTTTGCGATGGATCCGTTGAAATACCTCAATATGGGACAAAACATTCTTTAAATGTTTCTGTTGCAGGGGGCATTGTCATTTGGGATTTTTTCAAGCAGCTTCATTAACGTACAAATTATTCACTGCATTTCAATTTATAATTGGCCGTTTTCTACCAAGATGATGATTCTTTCTGTCATTTTGTCCACGCCTTCCGGGTCGTATTCTTTTTTCAGGCTGGCACCGAACATGGCTGCGAAAGCTTGGTAGAATCCTGCTTTGAAAGGCCCCATGAATGCTTTGATGATGCCGTATGTGGATTCATCGCATTCCCTGTCTATCAGTTTTATAAGCAATTTTCCTTGGGAAAAGGTCATTTTTCTCATCATGGGCATGTATTGATTTTTGAGTCCTTTTTCCACGGCTTTCAGATGTTTTTCTTTTTCTTGTTCGTTGGGCAATGTCTGTAGAAGTTCGTAGGTCTCTATGATGGTTTGCTTGACGAGTTTTGCAATAGGCAATGTTTTTTTCACGTCACGCACCAAGCGGTTGTATCGGATTCTTTCTTTGTTGTTTTTGAATTTCCATTCTGGATAAACATAAATGTTCCTGATTTGCAGTGCAGGGATAGTGTCGCCTTTGTACACACAGACTGGGACAATGTGCTTTCCTGCATTTTCTATTTTTTGTGCCTTTGCTTGAATGGCATAAAGGCTTGTCATGGAAATCATTAATATGGCAGTTATCTGTCTTTTCATGGGAACAAAAATAAGTGATAATGTTTTTATTAAGCCATTATTTTGTAAAAGTTTTGTTTGCTATGCTATTTTAACTATTTTCGCTTTTGCATTTAAAGAATTTGAAATGTATAGGTTCAGGAAAATTGCATTGCTTTTCTTAGGATTGTTCTTCTGCATGAATATTCCTTGCAAAGCTTTGGATGTGTACCAGTTTATTAATGCAAGAACTGCTGCAATGGGTGATTGCGTGTCTGTATTGCCGGCTTTTGCCAATCCTTCCGGGTATGCTTTTTGTGAGTTGCGCCAAGTTTCCCTTCATTATCTCAACCGATATGGAATAAAGGAATTGTCCACTTACGCAGGTTCGTTCAATTTTCCTAATTCCTATTTGAATGTGGGTGCATATATTTCCCGTTATGGATTCAAGGCATATAACGAGAATCTGTTTTCTGTCAATCTGTATCGCAAACTTTCCTCTTTCCTTGCTTTGGGTGTCCGCGTGAATTATTTGAATATACATTATTCTGATACGGAACCTAACAAATCTTTGTTTACGGCAGATATTGGCGTGTTGGCCCGTCCTGTGGACAAGCTTACGCTTTCTGTATTGGCTGTCAATCCGTTTTTGGTAAAAATGAAATCAGATTCGGAAAAAGTAGAGATGCCTGTAATCCTTTCTTTGGGTGCTTCGTATGAGATATTGCCTGCCTTTTTGATATGTGCCGAGGTTGAAAAAGATTTTGCTTATCCCGTAGTTTGCAAGTTAGGGATGGAATATTTGCCTATCCGCCAGTTGAGTTTGCGTGCAGGCATGTATGGGAAGCCTTTTACTCCGTCCTTTGGCGTAGGTTTGCAGCTTTCTTTCTTTTCCTTGGATTTAGCCTTTAGCCGTCATCCTGTTTTGGGATTCCGTTCTTCCTGCGATGTGTCGTTCAGTTTTTAGGAGGATATGAACAAGCTGTTGAAAAGTGTGTGTTTGTGTGGTGTGTGCGTCTTTTCGTTTGCCGTCAACTTGCATTCCCAGAATTATTCGCCATTGGATGCAGAGGATGTGTTGGAGCAAATGGGCATAGATGATGAGGAAGAACAGTCATCTATGGAAAACACGATGGAATCTTTGTCCGAATTGCGGGAGAATCCACTGAATATCAATACGGCAACGAGGGAGCAATTGGAGCAGTTGCCTTTTTTGTCTGATTTGCAGATAGAAAATCTTTTGTATTATTTGTATGTGACGGGCGGCATGAAAACGATTTATGAATTGCAGCTTGTAGAGGAAATGGACCGCCAGACAATCCAGTATTTGCTGCCATTCGTTTATTTGGGTGAACCGGGAAAAGAACCCGGTGTTTCTTGGAAAGAAATGTTCAAATACGGCAAAAACGAGCTGGTTGCCCGGATGAATATCCCTTTGAAATCGGACATGGATTTTGACACTTATGTGGGTCGCCCTCTTTACCATTCAGTCCGTTATGGTTTTCATTACAAGGATAAGCTGTATTGGGGCTTGACTGCTGAGAATGATGCGGGTGAACCGTTTTTCAAGGCTCATAACAGGAAGGGGTATGATTATTATTCGTATTATTTCTTTTTGAAGGATTTTAGGAACCTGAAAGGGCTGGCTTTGGGGAAATACCGTTTGAGTTTCGGATTAGGCTTGGTGATGAACATGGATTTCGGTTTGGGAAAGACTTCCACTGCTGCTTCTATCGGATACCGCAACAATGGCATCCGAAAGCATTCATCGACGGATGAATACAATTATTTGCAGGGAGTTGCCGCTTCTTACCGTTTGAAGAAATTCTTGCTGACATGTTTTTATTCGTATAAGAAACAAGATGCATCGGTGGATAACGGGTTGATAACTTCCGTGAGGAAAGACGGGCTGCACCGCACGGCTTCAGATGCAGAAAAGAAAAATCAATTTGTTTCTCAAGTAGTTGGAGCGAATATCAAGTATATTTTAGGTGATTTTCAATTGGGTGTTACAACTGTTTATAACCGTTTCAACAAATTGTTCTTTCCTGATTGGAAGCCTTATACGGCGTTTTATCCGCGCCGGGAAGATTTTTATGCTTTCGGCATGGATTACAAATACCGTTGGAAGAAGATGTTTTTCACCGGCGAGGTGGCAGTCAGCCAAGACAAGGGGATTGCTTCCCTGCATGTGCTGCGCATCAAGCCTTCTTCAGGTTACCAATGGGTGTTTTCACACCGTTATTACGGGAAGCGGTATTATTCATGGTTTGCACGCTCCTTGTCCGAAGGTGCTGACGTACGCAATGAGAGCGGCTATTACATGAGTTTTGAGGCTGCCCCGTTTCGTTATTGGAAATTCTTCGCGTATGCGGATTTTTTCTATTTTCCTTGGTTGCGTTATGGTGTGGACAAGCCTTCTTCAGGATTCGATGGTTTGTTTCAAGCCACTTATTCACCGAAACGTGACTTGTCCATGTTCTGGCGTTACCAATATGAAATGAAGGACAAAAATTCTACGTTGCATCCCGGTGAGGTGCGTCCAAGCGTGAAGCATAAAGCCCGTTATCAGTTGGGATACGCCTTGCCCCGTTCCTTGTCTTTCCGCACGATTTTGGATTTTGTTGCCGTGCGCATGGAGGGCGAACCCGCCAGTTACGGTTATATGTTTTCGCAACAGTTGGCTTATCGTTTTCAACAAGTGCCGTTGGAATTGTCTGTTCATTATTTCGTATTCGATACGGATGATTATGCTTCACGGTTAACTATTTATGAACGAGGCATGTTATACGCTTTTTCTTTTCCTTCTTTCCATGGAAAAGGTGTGCGCTCCTCCCTGTATGCCCGTTATGATTTCAACAGGCATTTCACAGCCGTTGTTAAAATCTACCGCACCCATTACCGGCATCCTTCCGTGGAAGTCCCCTACTCCACCCGTTCTGGCATCGATTGCCAGCTGCGGGTGAAATTTTGATATTGTGGTGCCTGCATGAATGCCTTCCAAAGGTTTTCAAAAAACATTGGAATGTTTTAGAAAAAGTACTATGAACTTTTTTGAAATGTTCTGTGAACAATTTGCGGAAGTTCTGTAAAGTGTTTCGTGATTTGTTCCTACATTTGTGCCTGCAACAGCTGATTGCTGGCATTAAAAAACAGGAGGACCGCATGTCAACCATCATTTATCCTTCGCCCGTTTTCGGGCCGGTACACAGCCGCCGTTTGGGGATTTCTTTGGGAATCAACCTTCTTCCCGCCGACGGGAAAGTATGTTCCTTTGATTGCATTTATTGCGAGTGCGGGTTCAATGCCGAACGCCGCCCCCGCTTGCCGCTTCCTTCCCGTGAGGAAGTGCGCGTGAAGCTGGAAGAAAAACTGAAGTCCATGCGGCAGGACGGCATTGTTCCTGACGTGTTGACCTTTGCAGGCAACGGGGAACCTACTTGCCATCCGCAGTTCTCCGCCATCATAGACGACACCATTGCGCTTCGTGACCGTTATTTCCCTGCGGCGAAAATCAGCGTGCTGAGCAATTCCACGTTCATCGGACGGGAAGGAGTGTTCCAAGCATTGTGCAAGGTGGACAACAACATCCTGAAGCTGGATACGGTGGACCCTGATTATATCTGCCGGGTGGATCGGCCGGCCGGGCGTTATGATGTGGAGGAAATTATTCGTCACTTGAAAGCCTTTCGCGGGCGTTTGATTATCCAGACAATGTTCATGAAAGGTGTTTTTGAAGGCAAGGAGGTGGACAACACTTCAGATACATATTTGTTGCCTTGGATAAAGGCTGTGAAGGAGATATCTCCACGCGAAGTGATGGTCTATACCATTGACCGGGAAACGCCCGGACACGGCCTTTGCAAGGCTTCTAGGGAAGAGTTGGACCGCATTGTGTGCTTGTTGGAGGCAGAAGGCATCCCTGCTATGGCTTCTTATTGACCAAGATGGGCTGCACATAAAAAAGAACGGCACTGCCTCCGAGGCAGTGCCGTTCTTGCATGTTCCTTATTTTTTCCGTTTCCGGCCTTTAGGGTCGTCATCATCGTGGATGAAGAATTGCTTCCAATCGTCCTTTTTCATGGAAATGGCTTTAGGAACGCTTTTCCGTTCTTCACGGGGACGTGAGGTTTTTTTGCTGCTTTCCGGCTTGCGTTTCTTTCCGGCTTTGTCGCTTTTCCCTTCGTTTTCATCCGCTACTTCCACTACGATTCTCCGGCCGTTGAGGTTGCTGTTGTTCAGTGCTTTCACCACGCTTCTTGCTTCCCTTTCAGGAACTTCGAAGAACGAGAAGTTCTGCATCAGGTCGATGCGGCCTATTTCCGGATGTTCGCCTTTCATCTTGCGGTTGATGAGTTCCATGATTTGCGCTGCGAAGAAACCGTCTTTCTTCCCAAGGTTCAGGAACAAGCGGGTATATCCGGCCTCGGCTTTGCGCGAGCCTTTTTCCCTGCTTCCTCCTCTGCGGCTTTCTTTCCTTTCTTTTTCCCGTTCTTTCCCGGACGAAGGCATCTCGATTTCTTTGGCATTGCGGTAATATTCCAAGAAGCGGTTGAACTCCAATGAAACCATGCGTTTGATGAGGTCTTCTTTGGTGAGCCATTCCAATTTGCGGAACGTGTCGGGCAGGAAGTCGGCTATTTCTTCTTCATTGACCTTTACTTTTTCAATGTCATCGATGACCTTCAGTAATTGTTTTTCGCAGATTTGTTTTCCGGTTGGCATCTCCCCTGCTTCAAATTTCTTTCCAATGATGCGTTCTATGGCTTTCATCTTCCCTTTTTCCCGCAGGTTCATGATGGTGATGGATGTGCCTGTTTTCCCGGCTCTTCCGGTTCGTCCGCTTCGGTGCGTGTAGCTTTCCGTGTCATCAGGCAATCCATAATTGATGACGTGTGTCAGGTCGTTCACGTCAAGCCCGCGTGCGGCCACGTCAGTGGCCACCAACAGTTGCAGATGGCGTTGGCGGAACTTCTGCATGACGAGGTCGCGCTGTGCTTGCGACAATTCCCCATGCAGGGAATCGGCATTGTATCCGTCTTGGATCAGTTTGTCGGCTATTTCCTGCGTCTCTTTCCGCGTGCGGCAGAAGATGATGGCATAGATTTGCGGGTAATAGTCAACGATGCGTTTCAGTGCCAAGTATTTGTCCTTGGCATGTACCATGTAATAGACGTGTTTGACGTTTTTGGTGCCTTCGTTTTTCACGCCGATGGTGATTTCTTTCGCGTCGCGCAGGTATTTTTTGGCGATGCGTGATATTTCCGGCGACATGGTGGCCGAGAACATCAGGGTGGTGCGGTCTTCGGGCACTTCGGCCAGGATGGCGTTGATGCTTTCGCTGAATCCCATATTCAGCATCTCATCTGCTTCGTCCATGACCACTTTGTGGACAGTCTCCAGCTTGACGGTCTTGCGTTCCATGAGGTCAAGCAGCCGTCCGGGTGTGGCTACGATGATATGCACTCCTTTTTTCAAGCTTTTGATTTGGCTTTCTATGGATGAGCCTCCGTAAACGGGAAGCACTTTCAATCCCTCGACATATTTTGAATAGTCGTTCAGGTCGCCGGCGATTTGCAGGCACAGTTCCCGCGTAGGGCAGAGTATGAGTGCTTGCGGAACACGTTGGCTTACATCGGTGGTTTGGATGAGCGGAAGGCCGAATGCGGCTGTCTTTCCCGTTCCGGTTTGAGCCAATGCGACAACATCACTGTCACTTTTTTCTAACAGATAGGGGATGACTTCTTCTTGTACGGGCATGGGGCTTTCGTAGCCCATTTCTTCGATTGCTTTCAGTATTTCCTCTGAAATGCCAAGCTCTTTAAACGTTTTCAATTTATTGCAATATTTGAATTTGGCTGCAAAAGTATGAATAAAAAATGGAATACGTTGTATGACAGGCTTATTTCTTTCCTTTTTAATATGCAAATGATGGCTGGCAGCCGTTTTTTCCGTAGGTGGCCGCGAAGTCTTTGGATATGTAGTTGTTCAGGCTCATGCAGACGTTGGAGGAGAAGTTGATGCCGTGGCCGATGATTTTGTCCCATTCCGTTTCGTCCATTTGGTTGAGTTGGTCGCGGCGGATGCCTTGTTCCAAGAGGCCGTAGATGATGCCGGCGTTGAAGCTGTCGCCTGCGCCTACCGTGCTGACGGTTTCCAAGCGTGGCACTTTGTATTCTTTTGACAGTTTCCCGGTGCGGAGGCTGATGGGTCCTTCGCCGGAGGTGCAGAGAAAGACGGGGCAGTAGAATCCGATTTTGTTGCGGTATATTTGGTCGATGCTGTCCATCCCGTTGTACATGTTCATGAAGTCTTGGTCGGCTCCTCGCACGATGTCGGCGTATTCCAAGTTTTCAATGATAGTGGGTGCCAGTTTCAACGCTTCGTTTTTGTGTGCGCTTCGGAAGTTGGGGTCATAGTAAAGGATGGCTCCTTGCTGGCTGGCGTAGGAGAGGAATTCGCTGACTTTGTCGCGCAGGACGGGATTAAGCGAGAAATAGGAGCCGAATGCCACGATGTCATCTTTGCAGACCTCCGGGTATCCGGTATCAAGGCGTTGGTTTGGCGCGTCCTTGTAGAAGACGTATTCGGCATCGTTTCTTTCGTTGAGGAAGGCGAGCGAAACAGGGGATTTCCCGTCGGGGAAACGGCTGACGTATTGGGTGCTGACCCCGTTCTCCTTCATGAAGTCAAGGATGATGTCGCCGACTTTGTCGTTGCCTACTTCGCTGATGAAGCTCACGTTGATGCCAAGTCTTCCTAAGGATATCATTCCGTTGAATACAGAGCCTCCGGGTACGGCTGCTGTGGGTTGCCCGTTTTTGAACAGGATGTCTAAGATGGTTTCTCCGATGCCGATGACTTTCCGCATGATGTTCTTTTCCTTTATTTTTATTTATTGCAATAAGTGTTTCAGTTCTTCAAAGTCACGGGTCGCGAGAAGGCGATGTTCCAAGGGACTCTTTATGAAATGTCTTTGGCGGAATATTTCCAGCATTTCCCGCAAATGGTCGTAGAACCCGTTGATATTGTAGAGGATGACTTTCTTGGCATGATATCCGAGGGACGCTTCGGCCAAGGTATGGAATATCTCATCCATTGTGCCAATGCCGCCGGGCAGGGCAACGAGGATGTCGGAGAGGGCTACCATTGTGTCTTTTCGGTCGCTTAATCCGATGGTACGGATGGTTTTATCCAAAAGGTTGCTTGCCCGTCCTGCTTCTTCTAATTTGGTAGGAACCACGCCGATGATGGTTCCTCCATTTTGCTTCACGGCCTGCGCGATGCATTCCATCAGCCCCATGTTTGAGCCGCCGTACACTAATGTTTTGCCTTCTTTTCCCATCCATTCGCCTAATTCTGCGGTTTTTTCGAAATAGATTCTGTCGATGGAATCGGAGGCGGAACAGAAAATTCCAATTTTTTCCATACCGAAAGTTTGTATTAGGTGGTGCAAATATCTGCATTTTGGCATAAAGATGCAACATGGGGGCAGGGTTATTTTTCTGATTGCCCGCATAGAAACTTCCTGTCACCCGTGTGAAAATTTTCGGCCAGGCGGAAGTTTTCCGGTGCTTTGTTGTAACTTTGCCCGCCAATAAATGACAAGGAATATGAGCGAATGCCAGACATATACATTGGGAAATGGCCTGAGGATTATCCGTATGCCATCTTTGTCGCCAGTGGTCTATTGCGGCTTTGCCATCGATGCTGGCACGCGGGATGAGGACGATGGCGAGGAGGGAATGGCACATTTTGTGGAGCATTTGATATTCAAAGGGACGGAGAAGCGCAAGGCGTGGCATATCCTGAACCGTATGGAGAACGTGGGCGGCGATTTGAACGCTTTCACTAACAAGGAGGAGACAGTGGTGTATTCGGCTTTCCTGAAAGAACATTTCCAGCGTGCTTTCGAACTTTTGGCTGATATCGTGTTCCATTCTGTTTTTCCTCAGCGGGAGATTGACCGGGAGGTGGAGGTGGTATTGGATGAAATCCGTTCCTATGAGGATTCTCCTTCAGAACTGATTTATGATGAGTTTGAGGGCATGTTGTTTCAAGGGCATCCTTTGGGGAGAAACATTTTAGGCCGGCAGGAGCGATTGAAAGAGTTCCGCACGGAAGATGTGCTTCGTTTTGTGCGCCGCTATTATTGCCCGGCGAACATGGTGTTTTTCTTGAAAGGAGATATTTCTTTGGATCGTATCGTGCGTTGTGCTGAGCGTTATTTGGCAGGCATTCCTTCCGGGCGAGTGGTACTGAAGCGTGAATGCCCTTTGGCGTATGTTCCTTTGCGCCGTCGCGTGGCGAGAGACACGCACCAATCGCATGTCATGATGGGTTGCCGTGCCTACCATGCCCATGATGAGAGACGCACGGGATTGTTTCTGCTGAACAACATCTTGGGCGGGCCGGGAATGAACAGCCGTTTGAACGTTGCCTTGCGCGAACGCCGGGGATTGGTGTATAATGTTGAGTCGTGCCTGATGTCGTACACAGACGCGGGAGTGTTCTGCATTTATTTTGGCACGGAACATGAACATGCGGAGCGGTGCATGTCGCTTGTCCGTTCGGAATTGAAGAAATTGAGGGAGCGGAAGTTGACCACTCTGCAATTGTCGGCGGCCAAGAAGCAGTTGATAGGGCAGATAGGAGTGGCTTCAGACAATTTCGAGAACGAGGCATTGGATATGGGTAAGGCTTTCCTGCATTACGGCCGTTTTGATTCTCGGCAAGTTTTGTTTGAGCGGATAGGGCGGTTGGATGCTTCCGGCTTGCTTGAGGTGGCGAACGAATTGTTTGCCGACGACAACCTTTCCGTTTTGGTTTACGATTGACTGTTGTTTTTCACGCTATCCCTCAAGATGAGCAGGCTTTCCGGCCCCATGTTGAACAGCAGGTCGGCAATGCTGAGGTTGGGGATGAAGCCGTGTTTCTTCTCGAATACTTGGTAGTAAGGCCGGATGGCGAATTGCGCATCATCGCGGAAGTTTTTCTTGGGATGGATACTTTCCCGGAAGTCGGATTCGCCGCTATCGAACACTTGTTTGTAGTCGTTGCTCCGCCGGATGTCGGCATGCAAGTCTATTAATTGGCAAATGGTGTGGCAAAGCGCTTCGTTGAAGTCAAAGAGGAATGTGTACTTCTTTTCGTAGAACGGGCGCAGGTCGTCTTGGTAATAATCGAAATAGGGGCTTGACTTGTAGGCCGATTCCAATGCAGTCCAATGCAGATGCCGCCATCGCCCGTGGTCGGAGATGCGGATGTCCTTCATGAAACATTTGGGCGTGGAAGGCTTTTCTGTGGGAATGGATAGTGCCTGCGTGCCTTCTGCCGTGGCGATGATGCAACGGTTGCGGTAAGTTTGTTTCAGGTAATGGTCATATTGTTCCACATAGACGTGCGGGTATTCATACAGTTTGGCGTAATATTGCACCGGCGCAAGGTAGGCGGAACTGAGGTATGCTGACTTTTCCATTATTTCACGAGATGAAGGAAACGGTTCCAACGGTAACCATCGAACCAACCTGCATCCGGGTCTTTGGAGAACCACACGAAGACAGCTTTCCCAATGAGGTGGCTTTCAGGCACGAATCCAAACTGGCGGGAATCGTTTCTGTTGATGGCATTGTTGGAAACCATCCAATAGTAATTATCAGAGAATGAATAAGAGGTGGCAGGATGCCCGTTGATGAACAAGGTATCTCCCTTTATTTCTGCCTTTTCATGCTCATGGCAGTTGATGGCATCGTGTATCAGGCGGATGTTCCAAGGGTAAATGCCTATTTTCATGCCTTTTCGGGGAACCACGAAAGGATGTATGTTTTCTTTGTCCGTATGTTGCAAGGAATGGAAACGGACGGCTTGCCCCATTTTTTGCCTCAGCAGGTATATTTCATAATGGCTGAAACTTCTGATGAAAGCGCTGTCGGCGAAGCCCACCAGTTCATTATTTTCAATGTGCAATTGGCGCATGGCTTGCAACAGGGCATCTTCATTGTCTTTGTGGTAGGCATAGAGCGATTTGTAGTCAGGGCTGAGGATGAGGCTCGGCGTCATGTCTAATTGGGGGAATGCCAGCATGAGCGTGTCGCCAGGCAAGCCCATGCAACGGCTGATGAATACCTCTCGTTTGTCGGCGGGCAATTGTGGATTGGCGGGGCATGGGTTGTTGAACACGGCAATGTCTCCTTTCCGAACGTGGCATTTGCCCCATCGATGGTAGGAAAACCAAGCCATCAGGGGAGTGCGCAGCCCGTAGCTCCATTTGTTGACAATGACACAGTCGCCCCGGTAGAGCGAGTTTTCCATGCCGGAGAACGGGATGGTGCAGGAGGTGAAAGCGAATGTCCTGACCAAGAGCATTGCGATGAATGCGATGAGGACAGCTTTTATCCAGAAAAACAGCTTTCGTCCCATAGGCACGGCTGGCGTTACTTGATGCCGTCCACCATTTTGAAGATGCGGTTCCAACGGATTTTCCCGTCAAACCATTCCCTGTCTTTGTCGAGCGACAGCCAGATGACGATGGGTTTCCCTACCACATGGTCTTCTGGCACGAAGCCCCAATAGCGGGAGTCGGCTGAATTGTGCCGGTTGTCGCCCATCATCCAATAGTAATCCATTTGGAATGTATAGGTGTCAGTCTTTACGCCGTTGATGTAGATGCCATCGTCTTTCACCATGAGGTCGTTGCCTTCATATATGCGGATGGGGCGTTCGTAGATGGGCAGGTTGTCTTCTGTCAATTGTATGGAAGCTCCTTTGCGGGGAATCCAGATGGGGCCGTAGTTGTTGCGGTCCCATTTCGTGTAAAGGTTTTGCGGGTAGAGGCCTCCGTTCTCGTATTCCGGTTCCATTTCGATGCTTGCAATGAGGTCTTTGCGTGCCAGCAAGGCATTCCGTGCAGTCTGTGTCAGCGGCAAGAGGTACGCCGTGTAGTTTTCATTGTGCTGCTGCGTGTCTTCATTGCTGATGCCCAATTGGCGGAACAGGGAGTGAGGGATGGGTTTTCCGATGGTTCGCACGATATAGTTGAACTGCACGTTTTCCGGTTGCTTTTGGGCTTTCCCGTCTATGTAGATGACTCCGTCCTTTATCTGCAGCGTGTCTCCAGGCATGCCCACGCAACGTTTCACGTAGTTTTCCCTTCTGTCCACAGGGCGGGTCACTACTTTGCCGTAAATATTGGGGTTGTCCAGTATCTGTTTTTTCCCGGCATTGTAATAAAGGTCATACACCATCTTTTGTTGTTTCCTGTCCAAGCTGTCCATGTTGACGGGGTTGGGGTAGAGGTTGCGCCCTATCCCGTAGCAGAGGGAATAGAAGTCGATGGCTTGGTAGGCGGGCGCGGTGGCCACGGTGTCGCCTGCCGGGAAGTTGAACACCACGATGTCGTTCAATTTGACATGCCCGAACCCTTTCACGCGTTTATAGTCCCATTGCGGCCATTCGATGTAGGATTTGGTGTTGACGATGGGCAAGGTGTGTTGGGTCAAAGGCATGGACAGAGGCGTGTTAGGCACTCTGGGGCCATAGCTCATTTTGCTGACAAAGAGGAAATCTCCCACCAACAATGACTTTTCCAAAGAGGAGGAGGGAATCTGGTAGTTCTGGAAGAAGTAGATGTTGACGAAATAAACGGCCACCAATGCGAATACGATGGCATCGACCCAGCTCATCACGCTTCTCACCATTTTGTTTTCGGAACGTTTCCAGAAAGTCCAGGGGATGAGCTTGGTGATATAGGCATCGAAAATGAACGGGATGACGATGACGCCTAACCAACTTCTTACCCAGATGAGGAACAAGAGGTACAATGCCATGACGACGGCCAGCTTGATCCACTGTTTGCGCGGGGCTTTCCGTATGGTTTCTTTCAGGTTTTTCATGATTGTTTCTTTTGCATTTAGAATTTGAACAGGTCGCCCATGCCTAAGAAGCCTTGGTGCAGATGGGTGTATTCGGCGGCCAGCACGGCGCCTAAGGCGAATCCCTTGCGGTTTTTCGCATCGTGCGTGATGGTGATGCTGTCGGCTTCCGAGTCATAGCGTATGGAGTGGATGCCGGGCACTTCCCCTTCGCGTATGGAGTGGATGGGGAGTTCGTTGGCAGCTTCGGCATGTTCTTTCACCCATTTTTCTTTGCGGTCCAGGTTTTCGATGATACCTTCCGCCAAGGTGATGGCCGTCCCGCTGGGCGCGTCCAGCTTATGAATGTGGTGGGTTTCGGTCATGCTCACGTCATAATTGGGGAATTGGTTCATGATGCGTGCCAGGTATTTGTTCAGCGCGGAGAAGATGGCCACGCCTAGGCTGAAGTTGGATGCCCAGAAGAGTGTCTTGCCTTCTTGCGTGCAACGCCGTTGCATTTCTCCGGCATGTTCGTCCATCCAGCCTGTGCTGCCGGACACGACTTTCACGCCTGCCGCGAAAGCTTTCAGGCAATTGCCGTAGGCCGATGCGGGGGAGGTGAACTCGATGGCCACGTCTGCCGAGCGGAATGCTTCGGATTCGAAGGCTTCCGGGTTGTGGAGGTCGATGATGCAAACAATCTCATGCTGGCGGGAAAGGGCGGCTTTCTCGATTTCCTTTCCCATTTTCCCATATCCTATCAATGCTATCTTCATATCGGGTGTATATTTTCCTATGGATTGGGAGCAAAAGTACGAAAAATGTACTCACTTCTTCTCCTTTGCTTGTTTTTTTAAGAAAATGCGCTTGTTTTGCAGGCAAAAATCGGAATTTTTCACGTAAAATTCGCGGTTTCATTGGGTAAAGCTTGCTCCGTCAGTTTCAATGATTTCGCTGGAACCTTGGGACGTTTTGCCTTAAACACAGGAAGGCGTTTCGGAAACTTTTGAGAGCATCCTTGGTTATGATGGTTGAAGATTTGACATGGAGAGGCATGTTTGCAGTGCGGGCAAATTGACAAGCCGGATAGTTAAAAGAGTTGAAAAATGCTTCTGCATCCGATTACGTTTTATTCCTTTTTTCCCTATTTTCGCACCCGGAAACAGCGCATACAGAAGGCGGGCATGAAAGCATATACGATACATTACAAGAATAAAATCCATGATTTCCATGCATGGGGTGCGGCGGCACTGATTTAGCCTTTTCTTTCCCGCAACTATATCCATTTGATAACGATAAAATAATCCATTACTTATGAGCAAAAGAGAAAGGCTCATAGGGCTGTTGTGCGCCACAGCCCTATGCAGCCAGAGTTTATGTGCCCAGATTCTGCAGATAGGCATGGAGGAATTGTTCCGCCTTGCGGACGAAAAGAGCCAAAGCATCCAAACTTACAGGACGGGGACAGAAGCAGCGCATGAAGCGCTGAAGGCAGCCAAGGCGCAGAGATACCCGGACGTGAACATCTCCCTTTCCGCCAGTTACTGGGGCAATGGCAGGCTATGGGACAGGGATTTCAGCCATGCAATGGCAATAGACATGCCGCATTTCGGAAACAACTTCGCGTTAGAAGCACAGCAAGTCATCTATGCGGGAGGTGCCATCAACAGCGGCATCCGGCAGGCAGAATTGGGGAAAGTGCTGGCGGAGCTTGACTTGCAGAAGAATGTGCAGGAGACACGTTTCCTGCTTGCAGGGCATTACTTGGACCTTTACAGGCTGGACAATCAAATCCGCGTATTGGAAAAGAACATGGGATTGACCGAAGAAGTCATCGCCAACATGAAAGCCCGCAGGGAACAGGGAACCGTGCTGAAGAACGACATCACGCGTTATGAACTGCAAAAGGAGCAACTCAACCTGCAGTTGTCGCGGGTAAGGGACGCGCGCAAGATTGCCAACCACCAATTGGCAACAACCCTGCATTTGCCAGAAGATACGGAGATAATTCCCGATGCTTCCTTGCTGGAGCGGCAGATTTTGACGCTCACGGAAAAGGAATGGCAGGACATGGCGGAGGCCCACAACATCCTTTTGAAGCAAATGCAGGCAACCGTCCAAATGAACAAGCAAAAGGTAAGGCAGGAACGTTCCGGGCGCCTTCCGCACATTTCCCTTGTTGCCGCCGAGCATTTGGATGGCCCCATCACCATCGAAGTGCCTGTGTTGGACAATAATTTCAATTATTGGTACATCGGTGTGGGCATAAAATACAATCTTTCCTCGCTTTTCAAGAACAACAAGAAGCTGGAACAAGCCCGCTTGAATGTCCGTCAGGCGCAAGAACGCTGCCAATTGGCACAAGAACAGGTAGAAAATGCCGTGCAAGCGGGATATGTGAATTTCCTGACGGCTTTTACCGATTTGCGTACGCAAGAGAACAGCGTCAAGCTGGCGGATGAGAATTACAGCGTCACCGACAACCGTTACAAGAACGGCATGGCATTGCTTACAGATATGTTGGATGCCAGCAACATGAAACTCAGTGCTGACCTGGGATTGGTGAATGCCCGTGTCAATATCTTGTACAATTATTATAAAATGAAATACATCACCCATACTTTATAAATTCATAAAACGGCATGTCATCATGGTTACACGAAAGATTAAAAAATTGATTTACAATACAATTGTCATTTTATTGCTGGTCATCGGCATGGCATACGCCTGCTCACGCTTCATCCATTTGGGCAATGTGGAATATACGGACAACGCCCAAGTGAGGCAACACATCACTCCCGTCAACACACGGGTGCAGGGTTTCATCAAGAAAATTTATTTCGAGGAATACCGTCCTGTCCGCAAAGGCGACACGTTGCTGGTGATTGAAGATGCGGAGTTCAGGCTGCGTTTGGCACAAGCAGAGGCAGACTTGGCCAACGCGATGGCAGGACAGCGAGCCACGAACGCAGGGATAGCCACTACGCAAAACAATCTGAGTGTCAACGATGCCAGCATTGAAGAAGCCCGTGTGCAGCGGGCCAATGCCAAACGTGAACTGCAACGTTACGAGAAATTGTTGGAAGAAGATGCTGTCACCCGCCAGCAATATGACCACATCCAAACTGCTTACGAAGCTGCCGATGCCCGATACGAGCAGGTCCTTCGCATGAAGCGTTCCACTTCTTTGGCGAAAGACGAACAGACCCATCGGTTGGGGCAAAACGAAGCGGCCATCCGTTTGGCGCAAGCTGCCGTGGATTTGGCCCGGCTGAATTTGTCTTATACGGTCGTCATCGCCACTTGTGACGGAGTGACAGGGCGTAAAGGCATCCATGAAGGCCAGTTGGTGCAGCCGGGCCAGACGATGGTGGACATTGTAGATAACGGCGACCTTTGGGTCATTGCCAATTACCGGGAAACGCAGCTTCCCCGGATCAAAGAGGGCGCAGAAGTCACCTTTACGGCGGATGCCGTGCCGGGCATAACGTATAAAGGCGTAGTAGAGTCCATATCCGATGCCACGGGAGCGGCTTTTTCCCTCATCCCGCAAGACAATGCCACAGGCAATTTCGTGAAAGTGGAACAAAGGGTTCCCGTCCGCATCCGTTTGCAGGGAAACAGCGCAGAAGAAGTCAGACGCCTGAGAGCCGGGTTCAATGTGGAATGCAAAGTGGAGTATTGATATGAGTGAAGCAGTGCAAACCACACCTTCTTTCTCCATGCCGATGTTCCGGCGTTTTGTCCCTGAACGGATGCGGCCTTGTATATATGTTCTTATCGCTTTTACCTTCCAGTTCTCCGGCGGGCTTTATCTCGGCACCTTGAACCAGATGATGGGCGAGACGGCCCTGATGCGCGAGGACCTCTTGATGTGCCTTTATGCGAACCTGGCAGGCATGGCTATCTATTTCCCTTTGCTGTTCCGCATGAAGTTCCGTTTCACGAACAAGACGCTGTTGTGTGCAGCTGCTACGGGTGTCCTGTTGTGCAACCTGCTTGCGCCGCACATCACGTTTTTGCCTTTATTGTGGCTGGTGTGCTTCATCGAGGGCATTTGCAAGATACAAGGCACGTTTGAATGCATGTCGAACATCCAGCTTTGGATGACGCCTGCACGCGATTTCACCGTGTTCTTCCCCATGCTGCATATTGTCATCTTAGGGAGCATGCAGCTGTCTGATTTGCTCGCCACCTGCCTGATGTATCATTACCATTGGGATTACATGCACCTGTTCATCAGCGGCCTCATGATGGTTGATTTGTTGGTCCTGACGGCATGCACCCGGCATTTCCGCATGTTCAAGAAGTTTCCTCTGTTCGGCATCGACTGGCTGGGCGGCATGCTTTGGGCGGCGCTTTTGCTGGAGGTTGCCTATTGGTTCAATTACGGCGATTGGCACGATTGGTGGAACAGCCCGGTTATCCGGCAATTGAGTGTGGCCATCTTGGCCACGTTCCTCCTTTGCATCGGACGCATGTTTTCCATTCGCCACCCGTTTCTTGAGCCGAAGATGTGGACATACCGCCATTTGTTTCCTGTGCTTGTTCTGATTACCTTGGTCGAGATGTTCCTTGCTGCCGAGCATGTGTTGGAGGAAGCTTATTTGGGGGAAGTGATGCATTACGGCGTGATGACCACCGTGCAACTGGATGGGCCGGCATTGGCCGGAGTATTGGCCGGATGCCTGTTTGCCTATTGGTGGATGCACGTGAAGCGTTTCAACTATCTGCGGTTGGTTATTGCCGGGTTGGGCGGGATTGTCTGTTACCTGTTGGGGAGCTATTTCCTGCTTTCAACGGACATCCACATTTCCCAATTCTATCTGCCGGTGTTTTGCCGAAGTTTTGCTTATGCCGTGCTTAGCGCCACGTTCATGACTTGCTTGGAGGAAATCATGAGTTTCCAGCATTTCTTCCAGGCGTTGTCTGTTTTCAACATGTTGCACATGGTCATGGGCGGTGTCATCGGGGCTGCCATCTATACAAGGGGGTTGGCTTATTATCTGCCCGACAACATCGCGCGTTATGGGGCTGCCATTGACCATGTGGCCTCCAATGGGATGCAAGCCTCCATGCCTCATTATATGGAAACATTCCTGACGCAAATGACGGAAATCAGCGTCAAGCAGATGTATGGCTGGGCGGCATACGCTTGCATCTTCCTCTTTTTGCTGTCCCTGTTGTACGATGCGCCGATACGGAAAGAACTGAAGCGGATGCCCAATTGGCAGAAGGTCAGGAAAATGATAGCGGAATCATGGGCAGGCAAGAGGAAATGACGGCATCGTGGATGTCCGTTTGCGAGCGGGAAGCAGGCTGGTGATTGCGGCGGTTCGTTTCCTTTTATGCAATAAGCACGCTCGTTTTACGGGTAAAAATCGGAATTTTTCACGTAAAATTCGCGGTTTTATTGGGTAAAGTTTGCTGGACAGTTCACAGGACTTTTTGCAGAAGTTCTATGGGTTTTTTTGAATTGTCCTAAGGAGTTTTTTAAAAGTTCATCGTATTTTTGGGAATGTTCCCGATGTCCTTTTTGAGTTGGCGGGTCAACCCGTTGGCGAGGCTTCAGGATTCCGCGCAAACGTTGGGAGGTTCCCGCAGGCTTGTGTCGAGCTTGCGTCAACCTTTCCCTTACCATTGGAACCGCTTCAGCAGGAAGCTGGGGTGGATGCGCAGATAGAGTCCGGCGGCAAAGTTCAGCGCGTTGCCTTCTTCGTGCCATCCTTCGGCGGGGGAATAAGCGTCTGTTTTCAGGGTATTGTACACATCGGCATGGATGCCCCACGCGAAACCTTTGCCCAAAGGTTGGGAATACTCCAGCTTGGCGACGGCCATGGAGGAGCCATCATACAGGAACCCTTCCTCGTAGGTTGACAGGGCGCCGAACAGCGGGTTGCCCAACACGGTGGCGAAGTCCTTGCAATGCCAGTACCCGGCATGGATGCGGAAACGCCATACGTCGGCGGCGGCCTTGGCATAGATGCCGTAGCCTTTGTCGAAAGGAAGCAGGCTGCCGGCTTGTTGGCCGAAGTAGCAGGCCGTGGCTTCCAGGTTCAGCTTGGTGAAAAGGCGGTTCCGCAGGCGGAAGTCTATCCCGATGCCTGCGGCAGCGTTCAGCCATGTCTTCACGTCGCGCGGCTTCGCGTCGGGGTTGATTTCGCCGCCCCGGTGCTGGAACACGGCTTGGAGCGGGAAATAGACATGCGTCTTGTCCGTGGGCCGGTTGGCTTTGAAGCGCGTGGACAGCCCGAAAGTGAAGGCTTCCTGGTGGAGGTCGTCGCGGAAGATGAAGCTTTCCCAATTCACCCACATGTCGAAGTCCAGCGGGCGGGTTTCCCACAATATCTGCACGCCGGCTTCAGGGTCGGCGGTAAGCCCCATTTCCGGGTTGTACAAAGGCTCGGCGAGGCGGTGGTTGTTCTTCCCGTAAAGCGTCCCCAAGATGATGTGGAAGTTGGGCGACAATGCCATCTGCACGCGGAACACCGGCAGGCAATGGAACCCCTTTTGCGTCTGGTCGCCTTTCCACACGGCAATGTCGCTGTAGTTCAAATTCGGGTATTTGTTGGCGCCCCAGTAGCGCATCATGTACACCCCGGCTTCCACCTTCAGGTTTTTCAGGGGCTGGAAGCTCAACGTAGGCTGCAGCCAGAACCCGGGCAGGGTGTAGCCTTTGGCTTGTTTGCTCTTGTATTCGTTGTCGCGCACGAAGTTGAGGTTGTCTATGTTCAGCTTCAGTTCGCCTTTCCCTTCAGGAAGGATGCGGGCATCTTCCCGGAAAAGGAGGGAATCCATTTGCGCGTTGATGGGCAAGCATCCCATGGAAAAGAGGATTGCCAGCAAAAGCATTTGTAACGTCGGGCATGTTTTCATACATGATGTGATATAATTGGCGCAAAATTACGGAAAAACGGGAAGAAGTGTTTATCTTTGGACTTTAATAAATTGAAATGGAGCAATTGATACAATACGTGTGGCGGCACAAGCTGTTCCCTTTGCAGGAATTGCGGACCACGGCAGGGCAGGCGGTGGAAGTGATAGACCCCGGCCTGTACAACACCCATGCCGGGCCGGACTTCTTCAATGCGAAAGTGAAGATTGGCGGGACTTTGTGGGTGGGAAATGTGGAAGTGCATACCCGTGCGTCCGATTGGTACCGGCATGGGCATGACAAGGACAAAGCATACGATTCGGTCATCCTCCATGTGGCAGAGGTGGTGGATGCGGAGGTGTCCCGTTCTGCGGGAGAGCCTATCCCTCAATTGCAGTTGGCTTGCCCGGAACGGATACGCCATCATTTCGATGAATTGTCCCAAAGCGACCGCTATCCCCGCTGCAAAGCCGTTGTGCGCCTTTTGCCCCGGTTGATGCTTCATTCCTGGATGTCGGCTTTGCAGACGGAGCGGCTCGGGCAGAAGATGGAGCAGGTGAAGAAACGCTTGGCAGCGTGCAACGGCAATTGGGAAGATGCATTCTTTGTCACGCTGGCCCGGAATTTTGGCTTCGGGTTGAATGGCGATGCTTTTGAGGCATGGGCGGAACAGGTGCCGTTCCGTGCGGTTGACAAGCACCGGGACAGCCTGTTGCAGATAGAGGCTTTCTTCTTCGGGCAGGCCGGTTTGCTGGAAGAAGACATAGACGATGGTTATTACCGCCGCCTGCAAAAAGAGTTTGATTTCCTGAAGCATAAATTTGATTTGCGGGTGATGGATGCTTCCCGTTGGAAGTTCCTTCGTTCGCGCCCGGGGAATTTCCCTCATGTCCGTATTGCCCAGCTGGCTTTCCTGTATTACCAGGAGAGGTGGCTGTTGTCGCGCGTCACAGAGGCGGAAACAGTAAAGCAGGTAAAAGATGTCCTCCGTTCCCGTGTCTCTGAATATTGGGAGACACATTACCATTTCTATAATGCATCTCCATGGCGGACAAAGTCATTGAGCGAGTTTTCCCTGAACTTGTTAATCATCAACACGGTGGTGACGTTCTTGTACGCGTATGGCCATTTCAAAGGAGATGAACGGATGTGCGAACGGGCCGCCGCTTTTCTGGAAGAACTGAAACCGGAGGACAACTACATCACCCGGATGTGGGCGCAGGTAGGTTTGAAAGCGGAAAATGCGGCAGACTCGCAAGCATTGATACAGTTGAAAAAAGAATACTGTGATTTGAAGAAATGCCTCCATTGCCGCATCGGTTACGAATATTTGAAAAGAGTATAACGAATTTAAAAAGAGCGCCTCTTTCTTGCCGGGTTGCCAGAAAGGAGTACATTTGCAACATGAGACGTGGAATAATGAAATCAAAATGGTGGGGAGCAGGAGCGGTTGGCTTTTTGACGGCAACGTTTGCGTTCTCGTGTGCCAATATCGGCAACCCGGACGGAGGCCCCTACGATGAATTGCCCCCGAAATTTGTGAAAAGCACGCCGGCACCCGGTTCTTTGAACAACAAGCGGACAGAAATCTCCATAGAATTTGACGAGTTCATACAGTTGGAAAACGCTTCCGAGAAGATTGTGGTGTCGCCGCCGCAAATCCAGATGCCGGAAATAAAGGTGAACGGGAAACGGGTTGAAGTAAATCTGGAAGATACGTTGCAACCCGATATGACTTATACGATTGATTTTGCCGATGCCATCGTGGACAACAACGAGGGGAACCCTTTGAACAACTACACTTTCACGTTTTCCACCGGCAATGCGATTGACACGATGGAGGTGTCAGGCACGGTGCTGGATGCTTCCAACCTGGAGCCGGTGAAAGGCATATTGGTAGGGCTTCACAGCAATCTGGAAGATACAGCTTTCGTGAAGAAAGCATTTGAAAGGGTGGGGCGGACAGACAGCCGGGGGCGTTTCGTCATTCGCGGGATAGCTCCAGGCACTTATCGGATTTATGCTTTGCAAGATGCCAACCAGAATTTCCTGTTCGACCAAAAGAGCGAGATGATTGCTTTTACGGATTCATTGGTGGTTCCCCGGTATGAACGCCGGATGCGCCAGGATACCGTTTGGCAGGACACAATCACCATCGATACGATCATGGAACGGGCTTATACGCATTTTTTGCCGGACAACCTATTGCTCAGGGCGTTCAAGGAAGATGCCACGACCTTGTATATGGTAAAGAACGAGCGGGCGGTCCCCCAGAAGTTTTCTTTCTACTTTTCTGCGCCGGTGGATTCCCTTCCCCGGATAGAAGGGCTTAATTTTGATGCGGCGGACGCTTTCCTGCTGGAACATAGCCTGCGCAACGACACGTTGACATATTGGTTGAAAGATATTTTGCTTTGCAAGCAGGACACGTTGAGCATGGCGGTGCATTATCTCTATACAGATACATTGGGGCAGTTGTCGCCTGTCACGGATACGTTGAATCTGGCTTCCCGGCAGGTTGTCCTTCCTAAGAAGAAGCGCAGGAAGGATGATGATGAACCTGCGCCGACTGTTTTCCTGAAAGCCAATGTTTCTGCCGCTGCTTCATTTGACGTGTACAGCAATGTCGGATTTGAGTTTGAACAACCTTTGGCAGGGTTTGACAGCACGGCCATTCATTTGCAGCAGAAGGTGGATACGTTATGGACGGATGTTCCTTTTGTCTTTGAGAAGGACAGCCTCCGGCTGAGGAATTACCGCTTGCGTGCCTTTTGGGAGCCGGGAGGAGAGTTTAAATTGTCTGTTGACTCTGCGGCATTCCGAAGCATTTATGGATTGTCCACTGACAAGATAGAAAAGACAATGAAGGTGAAAGCTTTGTCTGATTATGCTACTTTGTATTGGAATATTACCGGCATGCCTGACACGGCTTCGGCCATTGTGGAGCTTTTGGATTCACAGGACAAGGTGGTTCGCCGTGCGGAAGTCGGGGCAAATGGAGGGGTGGATTTTTATTACTTGACCCCGGGGACTTATTATGCCCGCTTGTTCATCGACTCGAACCGGAACGGTGTTTGGGACACGGGACTGTATGCGGAACGGCGGCAAGGTGAATTGGTTTGTTACTATCCGGCACCGATGGAACTGAAGGCTTACTTTGAAGTCACGCAGGATTGGAATTTGTTCCAAGTTCCCGCCGACAGGCAGAAGCCGGATGAGATCAAGAAACAGAAGCCGGAAGAACGGAAGAAAAAGAACTATAATCGTGATCTTCGATGAGATGCAAGGTATTTCTTTTGAGCCTTTGCCTGTGTTGGTTTGCATTGGCAGCCGGATACGGGCAATGCAAAGCCCGGAACGAGGCATTCAATTCCGGAGAGAGCCTGACGTATGACTTATATTACAATTGGAAGTTCGTATGGGCGAAGGCCGGGACGGCGCGGATGAACACGGCAGCCGTTGAGTTTCAGTCAAAGCCGGCATATAGCATCAGCCTGCTGGCTGTGACACAGCGTTGGGTGGATCGCATTTTCCGGATGAGGGATACCCTTTACAGCGTGTTCACGGAGCAATTGGAACCTATGTATTTCCGCAAAGGCGCGGAGGAAGGGAAGCGATACACGGTGGATGAGGCGTATTTCTCTTACAAAGGCGGAGTTTGCATCGTGGATCAGAAGCGGGCTTACAAGGACGGCCGTGTGGTGCTGGCTTCGGACACGAGCGATGTTTGCGTGTATGACATGCTGAGCATCTTGGCGACGGCGCGTTCTTTCGACCCGAAGGATTATAAGGAAGGTGACCGTATCTTGTTCCCGATGGCGACGGGGAAGAAGGTGGAGGAACAAATCCTGATTTACCGTGGCCGGGAAGAATTTGAGGCCAACAACGATACGACTTACCGTTGCCTTGTTTTCTCGTTGGTGGAGATGAAGGCCAACAAGCGGGGAAAACTGAAAGAGGAGGAGGTGATTACGTTTTATGTGACGGACGACAAGAACCATCTGCCCGTCCGCTTGGATTTGTACCTGAACTTAGGTTCGGCAAAAGCTTTCCTGAAGTCGAGTTACGGGCTTCGGAATCCTCAAACGTCAATAGTCCGTGCTGAACGGTAGGCTTGTGTCTTTCCGATAGACGGTTGTGTCGAAACAGGCAATCAGTTCCCCGTCTTGGTTCCTTACTTCCACTTGGTAATATCCCGTTCGTTTGTGGATGTATTTCTCTTTGGCTTCTGCCGTGAGGGTGTCGCCCGGTTTGCTGGGATGGAAGAAGTGGATGCTTGCATCGAGCGAAAGAGCCAGTTTCCCGCATGAGTTGGCTGCTGCGGCAAGGGCCAAATCGGCCAATGTGAAGATGGCGCCGCCTTGCGTGGTGCCTCCGGCGTTCATGTGGTTTGGTGTAAGTGCCATTTCTGCTTTGCTGTATCCGGGGCGTGCTTCAATCAGTCTCACTCCGGCTTCCGTGGCAAAGCGGTCGTTGCAGAAAAATTCCTTGATGTCCATACAGCTTGAGAGTCAGGAAGGGAAAGGCGCGGCAGGCGCGCTTTTCCCTTGTTAATATTGGGTGGTTATTGGTTCAGCCTCCAGGTAACACCGTCTTTGGTGTCTTTGATTTCAAACCCTGCTTCCACTAATGCATTGCGTATCTTGTCGGATGTGGCCCAGTCTTTTTCGTTCTTGGCTTTCATCCGCAGTTCGAGCAGCAGGTCCACGGCTTTGTGGTAAGCTGTTTCGCGGTGTTCGTCGGAACCGGTGTTTTTCTTCAGCCCCAAGATGTCGTAGAGGAACAGGCGGTAAGTTCCTTTCAGTTCATCAAGGTCCTCTTGGCTGATGGTGGCGTTCCCGGCGGCGATGTTGTTGATCATTCTTGCGCCGTCGAACAGGTGCGAGATGACGATGGGCGAGTTCAGGTCGTCGTCCATGGCTTCGTAGCATTTTTCCCGCAAGCTTTTCACGTCCACGGAGGAGGCGGCCGACGGGATGATTCTTTCCAGGTTGTCCACGGCTTCCGTCATGCGTTGCAGCCCTTTTTCGGCAGCTTGCAGGGCTTCGTTGCTGAAGTCCACGGTGCTGCGGTAGTGTGCTTGCAGGATGAAGAAGCGGATGGTCATTGGGTCGTATGCCTGTTCCAACAGGGGATGTGTGCCGTTGAAGAACTCATCGAGGTTGATGAAGTTGTGGTAGGATTTCCCCATCTTTTGCCCGTTGATGGTAATCATGTTGTTGTGCATCCAGTAGTGTACCATTTCATCGCCTTGCGCGGCTACGGCTTGAGCGATTTCGCATTCGTGGTGCGGGAAGAGAAGGTCCATTCCCCCGCCGTGGATGTCGAAGCGTGCGCCCAAGTATTTCCGGCCCATGGCGGTGCATTCGCAGTGCCATCCTGGGAACCCTTCTCCCCAAGGTGACGGCCAGTGCATGATGTGTTCCGGCTGCGCGTGCTTCCACAGGGCGAAGTCCACGGGGTTGTGTTTCTCTTCTTGCCCGTCAAGGGCGCGGGTGGTGTTGATGGTTTCATCAAGGTTCCGGCCGGAGAGGATGCCGTAATGATGGTCCTTGTTGTATTTCGGCACGTCGAAGTACACGGAACCGTTGCTCACGTAGGCATAGCCGTTGTCCAATATTTCTTTGACTAATTCGATTTGCTCGATGATGTGGCCGGAGGCATGGGGTTCGATGCTGGGCGGCAGCACGTTGAGCGCGTCCATGGCCTGATGGTAGCGGATGAGGTAGTGTTGCACCACTTCCATCGGCTCCAATTGTTCGAGCCGGGCTTTCTTGGCAATCTTGTCTTCTCCTTCATCGGCATCGTGTTCCAAGTGGCCCACATCGGTGATGTTGCGCACGTAGCGTACTTTGTAGCCCAAGTGGGTGAGGTAGCGGAACAGGAGGTCGAACGTGATGGCAGGCCGTGCGTGGCCTAAATGGGCATCTCCGTAAACGGTGGGGCCGCAGACGTACATTCCCACGTGGGGGGCATGCAGGGGGATGAACAGTTCCTTTTTCCTGCTTCGGGTATTGTAGATGGTTAGTTTGTTTCTCATAAGTGATGATTTGTTTGTATGGGATTGGATTAGAATGTGACTTCCGGCACTTCCCGGCTGCTTTCATCGGCTTCGAAATAGGCGGATTGCCCGAACCCGAATATGGCGGCAAAGAGGTTGAGCGGGAACTTGCGGATGGAGGTGTTGTATTGCCGCACGGTCTCGTTGAACTTGCGGCGTTCCACGGCGATGCGGTTTTCCGTGCCTTCCAGTTGGGCTTGCAGTTCCTTGAAGTTCTCGTTGGCCTTCAGTTCCGGGTAGTTCTCGGAGATGGCGAGCAGCCGCCCGAGCGCACGCCCCACTTCGCCTTGGGCTTCTTGGTAGGCCTGCAGCTTTTCGGGTGTGAGGTCATCCATGGCGACGGACATCTGCGTGGCTTTGCTCCGGGCTTCCGTCACGGACTGGAAGGTTTCCTGCTCGTGCGAGGCGTAGCCTTTCACGGTGTTCACCAGATTGGGGATGAGGTCGGAGCGGCGTTGGTACTGGTTCTCCACGTTGCTCCATGCGTTCTTCACGCCTTCTTCCTTGCTCACGAGCCCGTTGTATGCCGACACGCTGGCGATGGCAATCAGCACGATGGCGGCGATGATGATGATGGTTGATTTTTTCATGATGTATGGTATTTGAATGTTGTTTGAATGATGTTCAGAAGCGGCTTCCCGCGCCGCCGCCGCCGAAGCTGCCTCCGCCGAAACTGCCTCCGCCGCCACTGAAGCCTCCTCCTCCGATGCTCCCGCCGAAGAACCCGCCCCCGATGAAGGGGCCTCCGCCCCGGAAGTTCTCATCGTGCGATTGTCGGCGGATGGTGAACGTGTGGCCGCAATGGGTGCAGAGGTAAGTGATTTCCTCCGTTTTCATCCCGCCTTGGCGGGAAACGGTGCGGCGGTTCATCGGCCGCAGCTTGCGTTTCCCGCAGGCCGGGCAGCGGCGTTTGCCGTATTTGGACAGGATGGCAATTGCGGCGATGATGAGGAAGGCGGTGAGCAGCAGCGGCCATCCTTGCGTTCCGTCTGTCTTTTTGCCGGGTTTCATGGCGTTTTCCAAATGGCTGCACACGGCCTGTATGCCGCCTGCCATGCCTTGGTCCCAATCATTGCGGGCAAAGGCGGGCAGCATGTGCCGTTCTTGTATCCGCTTGCAGAGGGCATCCGGCAGCGAAGCTTCCAGCCCGTAGCCGGTGGCGAACTGCACGCAGCGTTCGCCAGTGACGAGAAGGATGACCAACCCGTTGTCGCGCCCTTTTTCGCCCACGCCGTTGCGCTCGCCTAGTTGATAGGCAAACTCGAAACAATCGCCGCCTTCGATGTGTTCTACGGCTACGGCCAGCACCTGTATTCCGGTCTGTTGCTCCAGGCGGTGCAATGCGCTGTCCATCCCGGCCACGGCGGCGGGCGAAAGGATGCCGTCCGGGTTGGACACGTAGCGCCGCCCGTCCTGCAAATGCGCCATGGGGATGTCCTCCACCCGCCAGGCGCCTGCCAGCACGGCGATGGCAGCCATGAGGGCCGGTAGCAGCAGAATAAGTTTCTTCATCATGCGGTTGCGTTAAAGAATGCACAAAGGTAGGAATTTATCCGGATTGCGGGGAAGAAAGCGGAAGAATGCGGCGAATTTTTTCATCTCATGCGGGTAGAAAGTCTGCTTTATGCGGCTGGCAAACCCGGTTTAGCCGTGCAACTTCTTTATCTTTAGGTTAAAGATGTGCATCCTTAGCCTAAAGATATATATCCTTAACCTGAGGATACATATCCTTAGCTTAAGGATGAAGAAGTTATCCGTATGAATGGGGTTTCCTGCACGGGCAAGCCGGGTTTCCCATGCGGGCAGATTGGAAAAGGCAGCGGGCTGAATCGGCGGGCCTTGCTTTGCGGTTGTGGGAAAATCGCTACCTTTGCCGCGTCAACTGATAGAAAAAAGAAGGATATGAAGAAGGATAAGATGCCTCGGCTTGGCTTGTTGGGCTGGGTTTTCGCTGCGATGGCGTTTGCCGGTTGCTCGGAGGTGGAAGACACTTCGTGGAAGGACGGCCGCGAGGTGTTCATGAGCGGGAACGTGATGTTCCGCATCATTTTCCCGGAGACGCGGGACACGATATTGCTCCAGGACCGCTCATCAGGGTTCACCACGTGGATACAGGACGACTCCCTCTACCTCCGCGACCTCCACATCGCGCATGACACGGTGGTGATTGACGACGTGAAGAACTTCGTCACGTTGGACGTGGCGTTCACAAGCAGCACGTTGCGCACGGTGGCCGAAGGCTTGCGCGAGGTGGAATGCACGGGCGAGGCATCCGTGGCCTATGGGACGGACCAGAAACACCGCACGGATGCCGCGCTGCTCCTGCCCGCGTTGTCGGGGACGGTGGAGGGCAACACGATGATCCTCTCAAACGGTTTCCAGCCGCAGGAGACGCGCCCTTACTTGGTGATGGAGTGCGAGAGCAAGCGCATCTCCTACGGGCAGTAGGGACGGTCAGAACCCGAAGCGCGATGTGTCCACTTTCTCCTCCCGCTTCTCCTTGTAGCCGCCGAAGCGGTAGCTGAACGACAGGGTGAGGGCGCGCACGTAGTTGCTCATGTCCATGTCGAGGTGCTGCGTGCCGTTGCGCACTTTCAGGCCGAAGCCCATGGTGCCGGCCAGGTCGCTGCCTTCCAGTTGCAGCATGGCCTTGCCACCGGCAAAGGTGTAGCGCAGCGTGGCATCCACGCTGGCAAGGGGGGCGATGTTGAAGCTCCCTTGGATGCCGCCGGCCTGGCCGAAGGCGGACAGCTCCAGGCGGATGTCCGGCTGGCGGCTTAGGATGAACGTGTTGGCCCATTGCCCGATGCCCGCCCAGCGTTTGTGGTCGAACGGCGCGTCATAGTAACGGCTGGCTTTGTCGTGCTTCCATTGGGCGTGGAGCGTCAGTTGGCTGTCCCACCATGAGCCGACGCGGAACGGCGCGACGGCGGTGAAGGTCAGCGACTGCACGTAGTCCCAGTTCTGGAAATTGTAAACAGCCCTTAGCTCCTCCGAATCCATGTAAATCGTTTGCGCGAAGTAGTCAGGCTGGTAGCAGTAGCCCGCTTGCAGGATGTATTTGCCTTTCAGCACATAGGCCAGCACGGTGTTGTAGCTGGAGTAGGGGCGGAGGGTGGTGTTGCCCACGGCGGTCTGGTAGCTGTTCATGTGGTTCACGCTTCCGCTCAGCGTCCAGTAGCCGGGGTAGGTCTTGTCAGAACTGAAGGAAAGCATGAGGCGGTGGCCGGCTGCCGGAAGCCAGTTGAGGTTGAAGGCGGGGTAAACCGCCCATTTCCTGTACTCCTCCATCCGGTAACGTTCCACCGTGGCCGACGCGCTGAGGCTCCACTGCGGGTTGAAAGCCTTGTCGAACCCGGCATATATATTATAGGTGTATTCCCGGATGCGGTTTTCAGTGTTCTGCCCGGCCATTTCGGGCAGGTCGTAGCGTTGGGTGTTGTGGTTGCGGGCGTAGGTGAACGATGCCCCGTAGTTCACGTTCCATTCCTTTGGGAGGGCGTGGCGTTGCCCGGCATGCACCTTCCAGCGGTCGATGCGCTGGCGCGATTCGCTGCGGAAGCTGCTGTTTCCTGTGAAATCCTGCGTGCTTTCATTGGCGTAATACGTGTAGTCGGCTCCGATATCCAGCCCGAAGCTTGAGGTGTAGGCGGCAGCGGCGTTGTGCATCTGCGTTTGGCTCTGCTCGTTGTTGCGCGAGGAGCCGATGCTGCCTTGCGTGGCGATGGCGTTCCGGGCGTGCGGGATGAGTCGTGCCGTGTAGCTGAGGCTGACGCGGCTGGCGCTGTCGGGCTTGTAGGCGGCTGCTGCGCGGATGTCGTGGGCGAGGCCGCGCCTTTCGCCATCGTCGCTGAAGCGGATGGGGTGCGTCTGCCCGTCCAGGGTGTGCAGGGCGTTGAAGGCCGAGGACTGGCGGGAGTAGCGGCTGAGGGCGGCATACGTCATGTCGGCTTCCCACCGCTTGGATAGCCACGCCAAGGTGGTGCCTCCGCCTCCTCCGGCTTCGCAGTTCTGCGTGTAGTGGCCGTTCACTTCGCCTTGCAGTCGGTTTTCGCCCGGGTTGTATCCTTTCAGCACGATGTTGATGGCGGCGCCGCGCACATGGAATTGCGGCGGTGCGCTGTACATCACTTCCGCCCGTTCCACACGGGAGGCGGGGATGCTTTTCAGGAGGTTGACGACCTGTTCGGTGGTCATCGACGAGGGCTGGCCGTTGAGGATGAGGCTCACGCTCCCGGCTCCGGCAAGGGTGGGGAGGCCGTCCTGCTCCATCACGCCGGGCAGTTGGAGCAGGGCTTCGTAGGCGTTGGCCACAAGGCGGTTGGCGGTGAGTTGCGGGATGTCGTAGGACAAACGGTTGCCTTTCAGTTCCACCAACGGGCGTCCGCCTTCCACCACCACCTCTTGCAAGGCATAGTCTTTGGGGGTGAGGGTGATGGTTCCTGCGTCGGGCTTGTTGCTTTCAAGCATGGCAGTGTGGTAGAGCAGATGTTGCACTACGAGGCGGTAGCAGGCAGGGCGTTCACTGAAGCGGAACGTGCCGGCGCTGTCGGTGATGGCTGCGTTGGCAAAGGTGCTGTCGGGCTGTTGCAGCACGACGGTGGCGCCGTCAATGGGTTCTTGTTGCGGGTTGGCCACTTTCCCGGTGAGGGTTTGTGCCGGGAGGGCTGTGGCGCATGCCGTCGCGGCGGTCAGTAAAAAAAACGGACTTTCATGTTCTATCGGTTCAGTTGCAGCATTTCTTCGATGTAGTCGCGGTTGTTGCTCAGGCGCGGCACTTTGTGCTGGCCGCCGAGCTTGCCTTTTTGCTTGAGCCAGTCGTGGAACAGGCCGGGGCGGGCGGGGATGACTTCGAGGGGCTGCAGGGCGATGTCCTTGGTGCGCTTGGCTTCGTAGTCGGAATTGATTTCCTTGAGGGCATCGTCCAGCACTTGGGCGAAGTGCGCCACGCTATCGGGCATTTGGGCGAACTCGATGAGCCATTGGTGGCGGCATTTGGCGTTGCTGTCCATGAAGACGGGGGCGGCCGTGTATTCCAGGACTTGGGCGCCGGTGGCCTTGCAGGCTTTTTCGAGTCCTTTTTCGGCGTTGTCCACGATGAGTTCCTCGCCGAATGCGTTGATGAAGTGCTTGGTGCGCCCGGTGATGACGAACTTGTAGGGGCGGCGGGAGGTGAACCGCACGGTGTCGCCTATCATGTAGCGCCACAGGCCGCAGGAGGTGCTGATGAGCATGGCGTAGTTCTTTCCCGTTTCCACGTCTTCGAGAGGCACGGGGCAGGGGTTCGGTTTGCCCACTTCTTCGAGGGGGAGGAATTCGTAGAACACGCCATAGTCCGCCATGAGCAGGAGGGCGGGGTCGGCGGGGTCGTTTTGTATGCCGAAGAAGCCTTCTGAGGCGTTGTACGTCTCCATGTAGTGCATCCGGGGGGAGGCGATGAGCTGGCGGTACTGCTCGCGGTAGGGGGTGAAGCTGACGCCGCCGTGGAAGAACACTTCGAGGTTGGGCCATACGTCTTCGAGGTGCGCCTTGCCGCTTATTTCAAGGATGCGCTTGATGACGACGAGCATCCAGGAGGGGACGCCGGAGAGGTTGGTGACGTTGGCGCGGAGCGTCTGCCGCGCGATTTGCTCTATCTTGGCCTGCCAGTCGTCCATGAGCGCGACTTCCTTTTTGGGGACGCGGATGAGGTTGACGAGCGGGTGGATGTTCTCGATGAGGATGGCGGAGAGGTCGCCGACGAGGGTGCGGGCTTGGTTGAAGTTGGGGCTGTGGCTTCCGCCGAGGATAAGCCCCTTGCCGGAGAAGAAGCGGCTCTGCGGGTTGTTGCGGAGGTAGAGGGCCACGCAGTCCGTGCCGCCCCGGTAGTGGATGTCGCGGAGCGCCTCGCGGCTGACGGGGATGAACTTGCTCTTGTCGTTGGTCGTCCCCGACGACTTGGCGAACCACCGGATGCGCGACGGCCAGAGGAGGTTCGTCTCCCCGGCGCGCATCCGTTCCACGTAGGGCTTGATGTCGTCGTAGGTTTGCACCGGCACTTGCTCGCGGAAGGCGTCGTAGCCCCGGATGCCCCGGTAGCCGTGCCTTTCGCCCCATTCCGTGCCGGCGGCGTCGCGCAGCAGGCGCCGCAGCACGCGGGTTTGCATTTCCTCCGCCCCGGCGGCGTAGCGGCCGATTTCCTTCAGCCGGGCGGAGAACACGTTGCTGATGAGCTTCGTAGGATTCATGTCGTTCTTCGTTTTACGGTATCCGCCTGCAAAAGTAAGCCTATTTCCCGTATCCTGTTCCCCGCAGGGCGGATTTTTTGCCCTCCTTTTGCGCGGCGGCCGCAGGACGGGACGCGTGTCCCGGCGGCATCCCGGTGTCGTTGAAAATGGATACGTGTCTTTTTCAAAATGGATGCGTATCTATTTCCGACGGGACGCGTATCCCGTTCCCGCCGGGCAAGGGATGCGCCCTGGAAGCCCTCCTGGCGGGGGTCAGCCGGCCTGCCGGCCTTGCTTCGCGGCTTTCACGGCGGCCTTGAAGGCCGGGTCGCCCTTTATCCTCCGCCAGGCGTCGCGGGCGGCGTTCTGCTGCGACTCCTTCTTGGAGAAGCCGGCGCCGGTGCCGCCCGGCAGGCTTTCCACCCGCACCTCCGTCCGGAACACCGGGTTGTTCCTCGCGTCCATGCACTCCTCTATCAGTTCGAAGGAGACGGCATAGCGGTTCTTCTGCCCCCATTCGATGAGCTTCGACTTGAAGTCCACCTCCCGCCGCGCCAGTTCCTCCAGGTCGATGTAGGGGGCGATGACTTTCTTCTCCATGAACGACTTGCAGGCCTCGTACCCCCGGTCGATGTAGATGGCCCCTATCAGCGCCTCGAAAGCGTTGCCGTACATGTAGCTGTTGTGCGTCGCGTTGCGGGCCGACGCCTTCACGAGCCGGTCCAGCCCGATTTTCAGGGCGATTTTGTTCAGCGTCTCGCGCTGCACGATTTTCGCCCGCAGGCGGGTCAGGAAACCCTCCCGCTCCCGCTCGAACCGCCGGAAAAGGATGTCGGCCACCACCGCGTCCAGCACCGCGTCGCCCAGGAACTCCAGCCGCTCGTTGCTGGACAGCCGCCCCTTCCCCTCCTCGATGGCGGACGACTTGTGCATCAACGCCTGGCGGTACACGCCGATGTCCCCCGGCACGAAGCCCAGCATCCTGCGGAAACAAAAATAAGACCCTTTGTCCTTGCGGAAAAAGAGCCTTATCCAATCAATGGCATGCTGCACGTCAATCAGCGTATTTCTTGTAAATGACACAGGCATTGTGCCCTCCGAACCCGAACGTGTTGGACAGGGCAGCTTTCACCTCCCGCTTCTGCGCTTCGTTGAACGTGAAGTTCAGCCCGTAGTCGATGCCCTCGTCGTTGTCGCCCTCCTCGTGGTTGATGGTCGGCGGCACGATGCCGTCCCGGATGGCCAGGATGCTGGCGATGGACTCCACCGCGCCTGCGGCTCCCAGCAGGTGCCCGGTCATGGACTTCGTGGAACTGATGTTCAGCCGGTACGCATGCTCCCCGAACACATCCTTGATGGCCTTGGCCTCCGAAATGTCGCCCACCGGGGTCGATGTGCCGTGCACGTTGATGTAATCGATGTCCTCCGGGCGCATTCCGGCATCCTCCAGCGCATTCTCCATCACCAGCTTCGCGCCCAACCCATCAGGATGGGAAGCCGTCAAGTGGTAAGCGTCGGCCGACAAGCCCACTCCAGCCACTTCCGCGTAGATTCTTGCCCCGCGCGCCTTCGCATGCTCCAGTTCCTCCAAGATGAGGCAACCGCCGCCCTCGCCCATGACGAAGCCGTCACGGCTCGCGCTGAACGGGCGGGAAGCCCTCTGCGGGTCGTCATTGCGCGTTGACAAGGCATGCATGGCGTTGAAACCGCCCACGCCTGCCGCTGCAATCGCCGCCTCAGACCCCCCGGTGACGATGACGTTCGCCTTCCCCAAGCGGATGTAGTTGAATGCGTCCGCAATGGCGTTGGTCGAAGTGGCACACGCGGAACACGTGGCGAAGTTCGGCCCGTGGAACCCGTACATGATGGATATCTGCCCCGCCGCGATGTCGGAAATCATCTTCGGGATGAAGAACGGGTTGAACTTCGGGCCGTTTGCCTTGTTGGCGGCATAATACCCCACTTCTTCTTCGAATGTGCGGATGCCGCCGATTCCGGCCCCGAAAATCACGCCAATCCGGTTCCTGTCCTCGTTTTCCACGTCCAAGCGCGCATCTTCCACCGCCTGCTTCGCCACAGCCACCGCATACTGCGTGTACAAGTCCATCTTGCGGGCTTCCTTGCGGTCGATGTATTTGCTGGCATCAAATCCTTTTACTTCGCAGGCGAATTGTGTCTTGAAAAGCGAGGCGTCAAAACGAGTAATAGGCCCGGCTCCGCTTACTCCATTGATGGCATTGTCCCAAAACGCAGGGACATCATTGCCGATTGGCGTAATGGCACCCAAGCCTGTTACTACAACTCTCTTTAATTCCATATTTGAAATTGGGGGTTACTTACTTCGCGTTAGCTTCAATATAAGATATGGCATCACCTACAGTAGTGATTTTTTCCGCCTGATCATCGGGAATGGAGATGCCGAATTCCTTTTCAAATTCCATGATCAGTTCCACAGTGTCAAGTGAGTCTGCTCCAAGGTCATTGGTGAAGCTTGCTTCGTTTGTAACTTCTGATTCTTCAACACCTAATTTATCAACAATAATAGCTTTTACTCTTGATGCAATTTCAGACATAACTTTAAGTTTTTAATTAATAAAATTGGATTATTTGTTTAAATTTGCAGCGCAAAGGAATGAATATTTCTTCTTCCGAGCAAATATTTAGGCAATTAAATTCATTTTTTTGCACATTACGTTGCATTATGTGCAAGCATTGGACTTCTTATGAACGCAAAAATAGCGATATTCGCGTCCGGTTCCGGGACGAATGCAGAGAACATTATCCGTCATTTCCAAGGGAAAAGTTCTTATCAGGTTGTTTTGATTGTGTCAAACAGGCAGGATGCCTTTGTATTGGAACGGGTGCGTAAATACAATGTGCCGTCCGTCGTGTTCCCGAAAGCTGATTTCACAGGCTCATGCGGCAACGTGCTGGCTTGTTTGAAGGGACATAGCGTTGATTTCATTTTGTTGGCCGGTTTTTTGCTCCGTGTCCCGGACAGCCTCCTTGCGGCTTACCCCAACCGCATTGTGAACATCCATCCTTCCTTGTTGCCGAAATATGGAGGAAAGGGAATGTATGGCGAAAGGGTGCATGAAGCTGTTGTCAGGGCCGGCGAGAAAGAAAGCGGCATCACAATCCATTATGTGAACGGGGAATACGACAGCGGTGACATAATTTTCCAGGCTTCGTGCCCGGTAGAGCCTTCGGACACGCCCCAGCTGGTTGCCGCCAAAGTGCATGCTTTGGAATACAAATATTACCCTGCGGTTGTCGAGGATTTGCTGCAACAACTTTAGCCGGTATTGTATCTGCCTAAGATTCGCTTTCTTTTGTTTTGAAGTATGATGCAATTGAGGTTTTATCCTTATGTGTTAAAGCTCGCCCATGAGTTTGCTGTAGCGGCCGGTTCACGTAGTGTTACGCCTGGTGTTCAGGTGGAAATAGAATATGAGGGCGTGACAGGATATGGAGAAGCTTCCATGCCTCCTTATTTAGGCGAGAGCATTGAATCCGTGGTATCTTTTCTTCAACAGCTTGATTTAAACCGGTTCAGCGACCCGTTCTGCATGGAGGATATTCTGCATTATGTCGATGACGTTGCGGTTGGAAATGCAGCAGCGAAAGCATCCGTGGATATTGCTTTGCACGATTTGACAGGCAAGTTGATGGGGCTTCCATGGCATAAGATATGGGGATTGGATGCAGCCTCTGCGCCTTGTACCACTTATACGATTGGGATGGGTACCCCTGAGGTGGTCAAGGAAAAGGTTTTGGAAGTAGAAGGGCGTTTTCGTGTGTTAAAGGTGAAATTGGGGAGCGATGATGACCGGGCATTGGTGCGTTCAGTACGTGCCGTCACTTCTCTTCCATTGACTGTGGATGTGAATCAAGGGTGGCGCGATAGGCAAAAGGCTTTAGATGATATCGCTTGGTTGGCAGAACAGGGCGTGATGATGGTAGAGCAGCCATTGCCGAAAGATCGTTTGGATGATTTGGCGTGGCTGACAGAGAGGAGTCCTCTGCCAATATTCGCGGATGAGTCGGTGCAACGTTTGGCTGATGTGCGGCGGTTGGAAGGGGTTGTGAGCGGAATCAACATTAAATTGATGAAATGCACTGGCATGCGTGAAGCGTGGAAGATGGTGAATCTGGCTCGTGCTTTAGGGCTGAAAGTTATGTTAGGATGCATGACTGAGACATCATGTGCTGTTTCTGCGGCAGCGCAACTTTCGCCTATGGCTGATTATGCCGATTTGGATGGGAATCTGTTGATATCTAATGATCCGTTTCGAGGCATGCAGGTGAAGGATGGCAAAATAGTGCTGGCTTCTGCACCGGGAATTGGCATTATGAAAGTATGACGTTGGATATAAATGATTGCCAAGAAGGGTTGCTTTTGACGAGGCAACCCTTTTTTGCAGCCTTTCAGATACCTAATCAAGGGTATCCATGCCTGTTTTTTCATAATTAATAGGTATTGTTGTTCTTTTTGCCCGCCTCTATTTTTGCAGCGTTAAAAAATGAATATGGAAATGGGAAAAAGATGTTTAATGTTCTGCATGTGTTTCATGGTTTTTGCAATAACTGGTTTTGCCGGTAACAGGGATGGCCGGTCTGAGGATAGTGATGCAAGGCAGAAAGAAAAGAAAGAAAGAAGGGAGAAGGTAAAATCGCGTTTTACTATCGGCGGATATGGTGAAGCGGTGTACAGCCGTAATTTTTATAGTGACAATTATTTGCGGTACGCTAGTCCTCAGGATTATAAAGATGAGAGCCACGGCCGGTTTGATTTGCCCCATGTGGTAATCATGCTAGGTTATGATTTCGGCAAAGGATGGTCGATGGGCAGTGAAATTGAGTTTGAACATGGCGGTACGGAAAGTGCCGTAGAGATAGAGGAACATGAAGGGGGAGAATATGAGAGTGAAGTGGAACGTGGAGGCGAGGTGGCTTTGGAGCAGTTTTGGATTCAGAAATCTTTTTGTTCGGCGTTCAATATTAAGTTGGGGCATATGGTGGTGCCGGTTGGCGCCACGAATGCCCACCATTTGCCAACGGAGTTTTTTGGCGTGTATCGTCCAGAAGGAGAGAATACCATCATGCCTTGCACTTGGCATGAGACGGGGTTGAGCATTTGGGGGCAGACCGGGGATTGGCGTTATGAAGCCATGCTGTTGCCGGGGCTTGACTCGGACCGTTTTGGCGACAAGGAATGGATTAAAGGCGGCGCGGGCAGTCCTTACGAATTTAAGATTGCCAATGCCATGGCGGGTGCTTTCCGTGTAGATAATTTTTCAGTCAAGGGTTTGCGCCTCTCCGTTAGCGGCTATGCAGGCAATACATTCAGCAATACGCTGAAAAAAGCCACTGCTGCCAGTTATGAGGGCGTGAAAGGCACGGTATTGATTGGCGCGTTTGATTTCCATTACGATGGCCATAATTGGGTGGCGCGAGGGAATTTCGATTACGGGCATCTTTCGGACGCAGCATTGATCACTCGTTATAATGGCAGTTTTTCCAATGATTCCCCTGCCAAGAAAACTCCTGTTGCGACGGCGGCTTTGGCCGCAGGCATGGAGGTGGGGTACGACCTCTTTGGTTTTGCTGAGAAGCAGCAGCAGAAAGGACGCAAGTTTTATGTGTTCGGGCGGTATGAATATTATGATTCCATGTTTGACACTGAGGCAGCCATCACAGATTATGAACAATATGGCCGGCAGCGCATAGCTTTTGGCTTGAATTATTATCCCATGAAAGAAATTGTACTGAAGGGGGAATATTCTCTAGGCATTCTGAAAAGCAGGTTCAACAATGAGCCTGCGGTGTCATTGGGGGTGGCTTACGCCGGTTTCTTTAACTTATAAGCAGGTATTTATCATCATTAAATTGTATAGGATATGAACAAGTATTTGAGATTTCCGCTCTATGTGGCCATGACGGCCATGATGGGCATGGGTGTCGCAGCATGCGACGATGAGAATGATCCCGGCACCGGGGGCAGCGGTGAATTGACGCCGCAGGAGCAGGCATTGAAAGATGTGATTGCCGACTATGTGGACATGACCGTGGTGCCTACTTATAAAGGAATGGCCGATGCAGCGATGGAGCTTCATTCATTGTGCATAGATATTCGTCAAAAGAAAGCGGATGGCACATTAGCTACGGCTGACGTAGAGGCGGCAGGTGAGGCGTGGAAACTCGCCCGCGATTATTGGGAAAAAAGCGAAGCTTGGTTGTTTGGCCCTGCCGGGGACTATTATGTCGATCCGCACATTGATTCATGGCCTTTGGACCAAATCGGGATGGACGCTCTTTTGAACAATCCTGCCCAAATGGCACAGATGGACGATGAAGGCGTTTATGTGGGCAACTACCTTGGATATGCTTTGCAAGGCTTCCATGCGATAGAATACCTTTTGTTCGAACTGACGAACACTACGGCCGATGGCAATGCAACGGCCAATTCCACCAGTGTGGCTCATCATTTGAACTATACGACAGAGGAACTGAACTATTTGGTAGGCTTGGCTGCTGATTTGCGTAACCAGTGCATCCTGCTGGAAGCTTGCTGGGCGGGGACTGAAAACGTGACGGCCGAGAAACAGGACATCCTGACTGAAACGGAGATGGACAAAGGCATCAATTTTGGTGAACGCATCAAAAACGCAGGGCAGGCTGGCAGCGAATACGTGAACTACCTTGACGTGATGTACGACATCATCACGGCGGGCATCCAAAACATTGCCAACGAGGTTGGAAATATCAAGATAGGCAATCCTACGGGGAAAGGGCTTGCTTCAGGCGGCATGGAATATGACCCGAACTACATCGAATCGCCTTACAGCCTGAACAGCATCCGGGATTTCCTTGGCAACATCGTAAGCATCCGCAACGCCTACCAAGGTTCTCCTTCAGTGGATGGAACCATACAAGTGCCTGTCCACACGTTGAGCAGCTATATTGCCACGTTGGACGCAGACCTTGACAATCGTGTGAAGGCGGCCATCCAAGATGCTTATGACAAGATTTCTTTGATGGACGAACCATTTGCTTACACATGCGGGGCTGCGGAATACAGTTCTGTCAATGAAGATGCCATTGATGCCTGCAATGTGATGAACGACATCTTTGATGAGGTGAAGGCTCTTTTGCAGGCCAACCATTAATGGGGCGTGCATGCAGAGGGCAGAGGGATGCAGGCATCCGTCCCACGGGGCGGGTGGTTGTGTCCCCTTGGATTATGGATAGCGTGACATGGATTTATTAACGGACAAGTTATTTATGGATATGAAGAAACATTTTTATCTGATTGCATTTCTAATGCTTGGTTTGTCGGCTTGCAGCGACGACGAACCAGGCAACGGAGGTAACGGAGGCAATGGCGGGACTGCCGAATTGCCGGAATGGTACTATACGGGAGGTGAACTGGGAACCACGTTCAACACATCTTCCACTGCTTTTGAAGACCCTACGCCGGTTGTTGATGCCGATGCCACAATGACGGCTTCCTTCAACCGTGGGGAACAATTCTTTGAGAAGCCTTACACGTCTAATTTTGAAGGCATGCGCCATGGCTTGGGACCTGTTTACATCCGGACCTCCTGCCAACATTGCCATCCGGGTTACGGCCATGGGCAAAGCCAGCCCGCAGGCTCATTCAATACCAACGAAATTGGCAACGGGTATTTGCTGGTCGTTTACGACCCTGCGACCAATGCTTATGTGCCTTGGCTGGCAGGCATGCCCCAAACGCATGCGGTAGCCCCGTTCAAGAATCCGTTGGATGAGAGCAAAATCATGCTTTCGTGGCATGAATATACCGATGAGTGGGGCAACAGGTTCCCTGATGGAGAGACCTATCAGTTGCGTTACCCGGAAGTGGACATTCCTTTGGAGGCCATTTATGTTGCCGGCAAAGGCTACAATGTGGGCAATTATGAAGTCCGTCTGGAGTCCACCATCGGCATTTACGGGACCGGTTTGCTGGATGCCATCAGTGATGAGGACTTGAAAGCCGAATATGCGAAACAGGAGCAAGACGGGTTCCTGAAAAACGGTTTGAACCCGAACATCTTTGCCAACGGGAACTGGACTGGCCAATATGCAAACACGGCGCAGGGCGGCGATGGGACGAAGTACCCTTATCGCTACACGTATGCTTTGAGCCGCGGGCCGTTGCAGGATGCTGCCGGTGCCAATGCTTTTTGGAACATTACGAATGCCACGCGCAGTGACCGCCGCTTCCACTATTTGGATGGAGCAGGGACATACGCCCTTTACTCGTCGCAGGATGCGGATGTGCAGGCCGGTTTCCGTGATTATATTGAGCAGGTTGACCCGGACAGGAGCCATGCAGACTGGCATATCCAAAAGGCGGATGGCACATATGATGAGGAGCAGAACATTTATAATTACCTCACATCCAAGGAACTTGATGTGGAAGTGTCCGACCAGGACTACATTGATTTGATGGTATGGCACCGGGGCTTGGCTGTGCCTGCTGCCCGCAATGTGGACGATCCGCAAGTGCTTCGTGGCAAAGAGTTGTTTGAACAGTTGAATTGCACGTATTGCCACAAGCCGTCTTGGACGACGGGCAATGATGAAATCCGTGACCCTGCCCGGTTTTTCGTTGGCGACAAGGCCGCTCAATTGCCGCGTTATCCGAACCAGAAGATATGGCCTTACACCGATATGGTGCAGCACAAATTGCATATGCAGAATGACATTCGCACAGGTTGGTGCCGCACCACGCCCTTGTGGGGGCGCGGGATGCACCAGCGTTGCACGGGTGCTGAATATGCCGACCGTTTGCACGATTGCCGCGCACGGACCACATTGGAAGCCATCATGTGGCATGGGACAAGTGTGGAGAGCGATGCTTACGAGCAAATTGTGGAATTTCGCAAACTGTCGAAGGAAGACCGTGATGCCGTGGTCAAGTTCATTGATTCCATATAAGGTAGCAGCTTGTTTGCCGCCCCGGCGGGTTGTTTGCCGCGCCGGGGCGGCGTTTTTTGTGATGGGATAGGGTTATGTGCAAGATGAATTTCTTGAAATGCATGTCTTTTGGCCTTGCTGGGTTGTTGGTTGCAGTGCTGGCGGCAGCCACGGTCTTGGAGAAACTGCAAGGCACCTCTTTTGTGGTTCGTTGGATTTATTCATCGCCGGTTTTTGTCGCTTTGTGGGCCTTTCTGGCCTTGTTTTCCGTTTTCTATTTGTTTCGGCGGGGCGTTTTCCGGCATCTGCCTGTCGCGATGTTGCATTTGTCGTTCCTGCTGGTTTTGGCCGGTGCTTTCATTACTTATGTGTGGGGCATGCAAGGCAGCGTCCATCTGCGCCGCGATGCCCCGCCTGCCTGCCGGTTCTTGCTGTCTGGCGGAGGGAGCAGCCCGTTTCCTTTCCAGATTTCTTTAAAGGATTTCCGGTTGCTTCGTTATCCGGGAACTTCCACGCCGATGGATTATGTCAGCCACGTTGTGGTGGAAGATGCTGACGGCAACCGTTTGGAAGGCGAGGTGTCCATGAACCATGTTTTCATTTTCCGGAATTATCGTTTCTATCAATCCCGATATGATGATGACGGCAACGGGGTGACGCTTTCCGTTTCGTGCGACCCGTGGGGCATTGCCGTGACCTATGCGGGCTATGCCTCCTTGTTGTGTTCCATGCTTGTCTTTTTCTTTTGGCGCGACAGTGCTTTCCGCCGGTTGTTGCACCATCCTTTGTTGGCCAAAGTTGCGCTTGTTGCCGGATTTTCCCTGCTTCCGTCTTGCCTTCCTGCAGAATCGTTGCCGCAAGTCCTTCCGAAGCAGGTAGCCGGTGCTTTTGGGGATTTGCACGTTTACTGCAACGGGCGCATCTGCCCGCTTCAGACGTTGGCTCGCGATTTTACGGTCAAGCTGTATGGCAAGCCCTCTTACAAAGGTTTCACTTCCGAGCAAGTGCTGACAGGATGGTTCTTCTTTTACGATGATTGGAAGGAAGAACCGGTCATCCGTGTCCGTGAAAAGAAGATAAGGGAGTTGCTGGGCATTGAAGGTGTTTATGCACGTTTGGTGGATTTTGCCGGGGCGGATGGGTACAAATTGAAGAAATCCGTGCGTGATGCATCCAATGCCGGCGTGCGGCGTGCATGGGATGCGGCCAATGAAGCCTTCAGCCTTGCCTGCATGGCGGGTACGGGCAGCTTGTGGGCGATTTATCCTTATTGCAACCGAGAGGACGGGCAGCTTGCATGGTATTCTCTTGCGGACCGCCTGCCCTACGACATGCCGTCCGATGAACGGGTCTTTGTCCGGAAATGGATGGGTTATGTGGGGGAGAAGGTAGCAGAGAAGCGTTACGATGAAGTGGTGGAATTGGTGGGCAAGTTGCGGGCTTACCAGCAGAAGGTTGCCGGCGGCGTGTTGCCCTCTGCCTCACGTTTTCAGGCCGAGAAATGGTATAACCGTTTCAGCAACGGCCGCCTGCTTGCCATGTTTTGCCTTGCTGTGGGGTTGCTGGCATTTGTTTTCTATTGCTTCCGCATGGTGGCGCGGCGGTTTCCTTTCCGTTGGCTGCCCCGTTTGTTGGATGTGCTGCTGGCGTTCGTTTTTGTTTATCTCACTGCCATGTTGGCGTTTCGCGGCTATGCGGGCGGACACCTTCCTCTGTCTAACGGCTTTGAGACCATGCAATTCATGGCTTGGTGTTCCTGCCTGCTTGCATTCTTTTTGCGGAGGCGTTTTGCGATGGTGCGGGCATTTGCTTTCATGGTGGCCGGTTTCGCGCTGTTGGTGGCCATGATGGGAGAGTCATCTCCCCAGATCACGCCTTTGATGCCGGTGCTTTCTTCCCCTTTGCTCAGTGTGCATGTCATGGCCATCATGCTGGCCTATGCCTTGTTTGCTTTCATGATGTTGAATGGGGTGACGGCTGTTGTGCTGAATGGCCTGGGCAATGCTTCCGAACAGGTTGTCCGCTTGCAGGTCGTGAGCCGCATCTTGTTGTATCCGGCTGTGTTCCTGTTGGCGGCAGGCATTTTCATTGGAGCGGTATGGGCGAATGTGTCGTGGGGGCGTTATTGGGGCTGGGATCCGAAAGAAGTGTGGGCTTTGATTACCTTGCTGGTCTATGCTTCGGCTTTCCATGTCTCTTCTTTGCCTTGTTTCCGCCGTCCCATGTCCTTTCATTTGTTTGCCATATTTGCATTCTTGGCGGTGTTGGTCACGTATTTCGGGGTCAACTTCTTGCTGGGCGGCATGCACAGTTATGCCTGAATCTCCGCCGGTGCGCTTCAAGGAGGAAAAAAACGGGGAAGGATGCCTGCAGGCTCCTTCCCCGTTCCACTCATTTAAAAACCAATCAAGCACTCATCTTTTTCCCACAGAACCGTTTGCATTGCTGGCAGATGTCATATCCGAGCATGGCACCCACGATGAAGTCCTCCTCTGGCGTGAGCAGGTTCAACGGGCGGTCCATCAGCAGCTTCACCACGTTCAGGCACTCTTTTTTTCCGAAGTACAGGTTGATTTTGCTGCGATCGACCGGTTGCACCAAGTAGCCGATGTTCTGGCTTTTCAGCCTTTGGACGGCAAACGTTTCGTATTCTTTGTTCATGGTGTGCAATACCATGTTTCGGATGCCTTTCTTGAACTCATACAAGTGGTTCAGGAATATTCGGATTTCTCCCGGTACGGTCGGTCTGTGTGCCATGTCAGTTCTGGTTGCACAAGGTCTTTATCCATGCGTCTATCCGCCCGTCTGTCAGGTCGCTTTCATTGGCCTCATCCAGTGCCAGCCCCACGAATTGGCCATCGGCCACTGCTTTGGAACTGTCAAACGTGTAGCCGTCTGCATCCACTGCGCCGCAGAATTGGCATCCTGTCCCTTGCAGTTCCTCATGCAGGATGCCCATGGCGTCGCAGAACGTGTCGCTGTATGATGCTGAGTCGCCGCATCCAAACAAGGCGATGCACTTGCCTGCCAGGTTCATGCCTTTCAGCACTTTGACGGCATCATGCCAATCATCCTGCAATTCGCCGTCGCCCCATGTGGAGCTTCCTAAGATGAGCATGTCGTATTGCCCGGCAAGTTCTGCGGTCAGTTTGGCTGCATCATGCACATCGTTGCTGCCTACATCCAGTTTGCTTGCAATAGCACGCGCTATTGCTTCTGTTGTCCCGGTGGTGGAACCATAGAATATTCCAATCTTTTTCATAATCGTTGGTTTTATGATTTGTTGCAAAAGTAGCGTTGCCATTCCGTTTGTGAAATCCCTATTAGTGGTTAATTTGCAGCCTCTTGCCATCATTTTTGGTGATGCTTGTTTGTGGGCGGGTAATTATTTATGGTGATGCAGCCTTGGCAGAATACCTATAAATGGTGATTGCCCTTGTTGGGGCGAAAGCGTTCCTTTGCATAAAAAATGCATATGAACGACCGGCCGTATAAGGAGACAGACAAGATGAGCGATTTGATTTGCAGCAACTATTCGTTGCTGATGGTCTTAAGCCGTTTTGGCTTGCCGTTGGGATTTGGCGACAAGACGGTGAAAGAAGTCTGTGCGCAGCATGAGGTGGATTGCAACACCTTTCTGGCTGTGGTCAATTTTGTGGAGGAAGACCGTTCCAGCCTTGACGATGAAGGTGATGGCGTTTCTGTCGTTTCCTTGATGAGTTACCTGAAGCGTGCGCATGTTTATTTCTTGGATTTCAATCTGCCGGCCATCCGCCGCAAGCTGATAGAGGCGATAGACTGTTCGTCGTCCAACGAGGTGGCTTTCTTGATACTGAAGTTTTTCGATGAATATGCCGCTGAAGTCCGGAAGCACATGGACTATGAGGACAAGGTGGTTTTCGCCTATGTGGAGGCTTTGTTGCGGAAAGAGGCGGATTTGCCGCCATACCAAATCAGCATCTTTGCGCGGAGGCACGACCAGATAGAAGCCAAGCTGACGGAATTGAAGAACATCATCATCAAATATTATCCCGCCAAGCGGGACACCAATCTGCTGAATGCCGTGCTTTTCGACATATACAATTGCGAGGCGGATTTGGCGATGCATTGCAAGGTAGAGGATTACATGTTCATACCTGTTGTGCGCAAATTAGAAAGGGAGGTGAAGGGCAATGAAAAGCAGTGAACCGTTGCGGATTGTCATTGCTGAGACATCGGTTATCGTCCGAAGCGGGATTGCCAGCCTGTTGAGGCATCTTCCGGGATGGAACATCCACCCGGTAGAAGTGGGAACCATGGAGATGCTGAATGAATGTTTCCGCATGCAGCGGGCGGACTTGTTGGTGGTGAACCCGTCGTTCGGCGGATGGTTTGACCTGGCAGCGTTCAAAGAAGCCTATCCGGCAGCGCACACGAAATACATGGCCTTGTTATGTTCGGTGGTGGATGCCTCATTGCTGGAAGATTATGATGAGCGGATTTCCATTTATGAGACGGCAGAAAGCCTGTCCGGCAAATTGAACGCGTTGCAGCATGTGCCTTTGGAGGTGGAACAGCCGGTGGAGCCTGAAGCCTTGAGCCAGCGGGAGCGTGAGATCATCGTTTGCGTGGTGAAAGGGATGACCAACAAGGCAATCGCCGAGAAACTCTTTTTGTCCATCCATACCGTCATTACGCACCGGCGGAACATTGCCCGGAAGTTGCAGATACACAGCCCGGCAGGACTGGCCATTTATGCCATTGTCAACAAGCTGGTGAAGTTGCAGGACATTGAAGGACGGTTGTGAACCGTTCACAGCCATCCTTCTTCTTTGTACCATCGGATGGTTTCTTCCACCCCTTTTTCCAAAGAGTATTGGGGCTTGTAGCCTAAGTCGCGGGCCAGCGGCCCGATGTCGCAACGCCAGTTGCGTTGTTTCATGATGCGGTATTTGTCGCTGTTCAAGGTGCTGCTTTTGCCGGCCCATGCGGCGATTTTCCCGCAGGCGAGGCAGATGGCCTTGAGGAGCGGCAGGGGGCAGGTGATGTTCAGCACCCAAGGATTCCCTAGTTCTTTCCTGATGAGGCGGGAGAAAGCGCGGCTCGAATACGTCTGCCCGTCGCTCACGAAATAGCTGGTCCCTGCCTGCGCTTTCTGCAAGGCCAGGAAAACCGCCTGCACGAGGTCTTTCACGTAAACGAAGGTGAGGTCCTGCCTTCGGAATCCGGCCGCGAAATCCACGTGTTCCCGGATGGACTTCGCCATCAGGTAATAGTCGCGTTCCCTTGGCCCGTACACGCCGGTAGGGCGAAGGATGACGGATGGCAATGTGGCGTGGCTTTGGATGAAACGTTCCGCTTCCAGCTTGCTCTTGCCATAGGCGGTGTCGGGCATCGGGGTGTCCGTGCCGCAAATGGCTTGATAGGAACGTTCATGCACAGGGCCGTAAACGCTCAGCGAACTGAGGAACACGAACCGTTTCGGGAACATGTCCAGTGCCTCCAACGCTTCTACGAAGTGGCGGGTGGCGGTGGTGTTGTGGCGTTCAAAGTCTTTTCTGTCCTTGCATTTGGTGGCTCCGGCGCAATGCACGATGTAGTCCCATTGGCCATTCTCTTTCCTGAAGGCGGAAAGTTCGTCTTGCAATTTCCCTTTGTCGGCAAAATCCAGGCAGAGGAAACGAAGCCTTTCGTCCTGCAAATACGCTTTGCTGCTGGTCTGGCGGATGCCTGCCCACACTTCAAAGCCTTGGCGAAGGCCTTCTTCCACGATGAAGCTGCCGATGAATCCGCTGGCGCCGGTCACAAGGATTTTTTGTTTCATGCTTCCCCTCCTTTCGTGGGCTCCACATGGATGATGATGTGGGTGTTTTCCCCGTAATGTTCTTTCAGTTTGTTTTCAATTTCCGTGGCGGTTCGGTGCGCGTCTTGCAGGGACAGGCTTCCGTCCATGCGCACATGCAGTTCGATGGCGTAATAGTTCCCGATGCGCCGGGTGCGCAGGTTATGCGGCTGGCTCACGCCCGGCACAGCGGTGCTGAGCTTCATGATTTCCTGTTCCACGCTTTCCGGGAGCGATTTTTCCAAAAGGTCGTTGATGGAGGGGACGGACAGTTGGATGGCAGCTTTGATGATGAAGATGCTGACAATGACGGCGGCGATGGGGTCGAGGATACGCCAGGATTCGCCCAACAGGATGGCGCCGCCGATGCCAATCAGCGTGCCGATGGAGGAGAATGCGTCGCTCCGGTGGTGCCATGCGTTGGCCACCACGGCTTGCGAGTTGAACTGTTTCCCTTTTTTCACCGTGTATCGGTACAGGATTTCTTTGGAAACGATGGAGATGGCGGCGGCAATGAGGGCAATGGCGCCCGGCGTTTCCGGCACGTTTCCCCGGATGCTGCCGTAGATGCTTGCTGCGCCGCTCCACAAGATGCCGATGCCCACGGCCAGCAGGACGATGCCGATGATGGCCGTTGCCAAGGTTTCATACTTGCCGTGCCCGAAGTCATGGTCTTTGTCCACCGGTCTGTTGGAAAGATGCACGAAGAGCAGCACCACGATGTCGGTGATGAAGTCAGACAACGAATGCACGGCATCGGCCAGCATGGCGGCGCTGTTCCCCAGAATGCCGGCCAGGAACTTGAATGCCAGCAGCAAGGCATTGACAATGCTGCCTGCGGCGGTCACCCGGTAAATCCCTTTTTCCCTTGTGTCTTTGGTGTCTTTTGCCATGGGATGAAATTGTTTTTGTGGAACAAAGATAGGGGTAAAAATGGTTTCTCCCATGGAATAACCGGGAGGAATTGTTTTTTTAATGCTTTTGTTTCATGGAGAGTCTATTTAATTTGTTTACTTTGTGCCTGTAAAATTCATCCTTATGGCAAAGAAGAGAGAAAAGAAAGGCGGGAAACGCATGACGAAGAAGGCATTGTCCGGGTTGCTCATCGACCTTTTCCATGCGAATGCGTCAAGGGCATTGAGCCGCAAATACCTGTTTTCGGAACTCCGCTTGAACACGCATCCGCTGAAGATGTTGTGCATGGACATCTTGTCGGAATTGGCGGCCGATGACTACATTGAAGAAGTGGAAGACGGGAAATACAAGCTGGTGAGCCACGAAGTGATACTTACCGGCACGTTCCAGCGCAAGAGCAATGGGAAGAACTCTTTCCTCCCGGACGATGGAGGCGAGCCGGTGTTCATCGCCGAACGCAATTCCGCCCACGCCATGAACAACGACAAAGTGAAGATAGCCTTTTATGCCAAGCGGAAGAACCGCATGGCCGAAGGCGAGGTCATTGAGATACTGGAGCGGGCCAACGACACGTTCGTGGGGACGCTGGACGTGCGCAAGACGTATGCTTTCCTCGTGACGGAGAACCGCACCTTGGCCAACGACATCTTCATCCCGAAAGAGAACCTGCACGGGGGGAAAGATGGCGACAAGGCCGTGGTGAAAATCATGGAGTGGCCGGACAGGGCGAAGAACCCCATCGGAAAGGTGGTGGACATCTTGGGCAAGGCGGGCGACAACACCACGGAGATGCATGCCATCCTGGCGGAATACGGCCTGCCTTATGTGTATCCCAAGGCCGTGGAAGCGGCCGCCGAAAAGATTCCGACGGAAATTCCGGCGGAAGAAATCGCAAAGCGGGAGGATTTCCGGGCAGTGACGACGTTCACCATCGACCCGAAAGACGCAAAGGACTTTGACGATGCGCTGTCCGTGCGCAAATTGGATGGCGGGAGATGGGAAGTCGGCGTGCATATTGCCGATGTGACCCACTATGTGAAGGAGGGCGGCGTCATTGACAAAGAGGCGGAACAACGCGCCACGTCGGTATATCTGGTGGACCGCACCGTGCCGATGCTGCCGGAACGCCTGTGCAACTTCATCTGCTCCCTCCGCCCGGACGAGGACAAGCTGGCTTATTCCGTGGTGTTTGTGATGACGGGCGACGGCCATGTGCAGGATGCCCGCATCGTGCATGCGGTGATCAGGAGCAACCGCCGCTTCACTTACGAGGAGGCGCAAGCCATCCTCGAAGCCGGGCAAGGCGAATATGCCGAAGAACTGTTGGCGTTGGACCAGATGGCCAAGGCGTTGCGCGAAAAGAGGTTTGCGGCAGGCGCCATCAATTTTGACCGCACGGAGGTGCGGTTCGACATCGATGAGAACGGCAAACCTTTGGGCGTTTACTTCAAGGAATCAAAGGATGCCAACAAGCTGATTGAGGAGTTCATGCTGCTGGCCAACCGCACCGTGGCCGAAAGAATCGGCAAACCGCAGGGCGGGAAGAAGCCCAAAGTGTTCCCTTACCGCATCCACGACTTGCCCGACCCGGAGAAGCTGGACAACTTGTCGCAATTCATCACCCGCTTTGGCTACAAGCTCCGCACCCATGGTTCGAAGACCGACATCTCGCGCTCCATCAACCACCTGCTGGACGACGTGAAAGGCAAGAAGGAAGCCAACCTGATAGAGACCGTTTCGATACGTGCCATGCAAAAGGCGCGTTATTCCGTGCATAACATCGGCCACTATGGCTTGGCCTTTGATTATTACACGCACTTCACTTCGCCCATCCGCCGCTATCCCGACATGATGGTGCATCGCCTCCTCACCCGTTACCTGGCCGGAGGCCGCTCGGTGACGGAATCGAAGTATGAGGACCTTTGCGACCATTGTTCCGAGATGGAGCAGGTGGCGGCCAATGCGGAGCGTTCGTCCGTGAAGTACAAGCAGGTGGAGTTCATGGGTTCGCACCTGGGGCAGACGTATGACGGCGTCATCTCCGGCGTGACGGAATGGGGGCTTTACGTGGAACTGAACGCCAACAAGTGCGAAGGGCTGGTGCCTATCCGCGACCTGGAGGGCGATTATTACGAGTTTGACGAGAAGAACTACTGCCTGCGCGGCCGCCGCAAGCACAAGGTTTACAGCTTGGGCGACGAGATTACGGTGCGGGTGGTGCGTGCCGACTTGGAGAAAAAGCAGTTGGACTTCGCCATTGCCTGAGGCAGGGGCGGCGGAACCTCCCAAAGGTTTTTGCGAAACTTTGGAAGGTTTCATGCAAAACCTTCCAAGGTTTTTGAAATTGTTCTATGAAGTTTCGTGAAAAGTTCTAAGTGCTTTTTTGAAATGTTCTGGGAACTGTTTTGCCAACGGCGGGGCAGGGAAGTGCGCTTATGCCTGTGATGGGAGTCTGTCCTTTGGAACCTCCTTGAATTTCATGCAGTAAAATTCCGAATTTTTGCTGAAAAATGCACGCACTTTTCCTGTAAAATCCGCGATTTTATGGGGAAAGTTCAAGGAGGCTTTTTATCCTGTGCGCAGCCGCTTGCGATGGAACGCAACCGCTCATCGGCATTCGATGAGGGGAACCATGCGGGCTTGGCGGAACATGTATCCGCCAAGCAGGCAAGCAATGTCGCAAATAAACCTTAAAATTCTTTGTATTTTCCATTGGAAACTTTTTATATCGGAATATATATTTTATGTTTGCAAAAGTTTCCAATGGAAAATAATTAATGGATAGCAATATGAAAATCATCATCGTGGGAGGAGTGGCAGGAGGCGCCACAGCAGCGGCACGCATCCGCCGTAACACAGAGAAAGCGGAAATCATCCTTTTCGAGAAGGGGGAATACATCTCGTATGCCAATTGCGGCCTGCCTTATTACATAGGCGGAGTCATTGAAGAACGCGAGCGGCTTTTCGTGCAAACGCCGGAGGCGTTCGGCCAGCGTTTCAACATCGATGTGCGCACGCGGTCGGAAGTGACGGCGATTGATTTGAAGAAGAAAGAGGTCACTGTGCTGGCCGTTGACGGGAATACTTATAAGGAAAGCTACGACAAGCTGCTGCTTTCGCCCGGCGCCTCGCCGGTGCGCCCCCCGCTGGAGGGCATCGATTCGGAAGGTATCTTTACGCTCCGCAATGTGAACGACACCGACCGTATCAAACAATACCTGAAGGAAAAGCAAGTGAAGCGCGCGGCCATCGTGGGCGGCGGCTTCATTGGCTTGGAAATGGCAGAAAACTTGGTGCATGCCGGCGTGGAAGTATCGGTGGTGGAGATGGCCGATCAAGTGATGGGTCCCATCGACTACTCGATGGCTTCGTTGGTGCATGCGCATCTGGTGCAGAAAGGCGTGAAGCTTTACCTGAGCCAAGCGGTGGAATCGTTCAAGCGGACGGATGCGGGGCTGGACATTGCCTTCAAGTCGGGCATCCATCTGCAGGCGGACATGGTGGTTCTTTCCATCGGCGTGCGTGCAGAGACACGTCTGGCTGCTGAGGCCGGGCTGAAACTGGGCGAGATGAAAGGCATTTATGTGGATGAATACCTTCGGACTTCGGACGAGGCCGTGTATGCCGTGGGCGATGCCATCGAGTTCCCGCACCCCCTCACCGGGAAACCGTGGCTGAACTTTCTGGCCGGCCCGGCCAACCGGCAGGCGCGCATCGTGGCGGACAACATCGTGTTTGGAAACCGGGTGAAGTATGAAGGCGCCATCGGCACGTCAATAGCCAAGGTGTTCGACCTCACGGTGGCTTCTGCCGGACTGCCTGCCAAGCGGTTGAGGCAAATGGGCATCGACTATCTTTCCTCGACCACCCATTCCGCTTCCCATGCAGGCTATTATCCGGGCGCGTTGCAAATGGCCATCAAGATTACATTTTCCCCGCATGACGGACGGCTGTACGGGGCGCAGATTGTGGGTTGCGACGGCGTGGACAAGCGGATAGACGAACTGGCTTTTGCCATCAAGCGGGGCGGCACGGTGTATGACCTGATGCAATTGGAGCATGCATACGCGCCTCCTTTCTCGTCGGCCAAAGACCCGGTGGCGATAGCCGGTTATGTGGCAGGGAACATTTTGAGCGGGAAGATGTCGCCTTTGTACTGGCGCGAACTCAAAGACGCCAGCTTGGGCCAGGTGACGTTGGTGGATGTGCGCACGAAAGACGAGTTTGAATTGGGCGCCATCCCGGGCGCGGTCAATCTGCCGTTGGATGAATTGCGGGCGCATCTGGACGAGATTCCCCGCGACAAGCCGGTATGGCTGTATTGCGGGGTGGGGCTTCGCGGCTATCTGGCAAGCAACATTTTGAAGGAAAACGGCTTTAAAGAGGTGCGTAACTTGGTAGGCGGCCTCAAGACTTACCATGCTGCTGTCGCGCCGGTGCGCCGTCCTGATGCGGAGGTTTGCGCTTCCGGCGCGGAAAGTCAATGCACGTGTGCCGATGCGGCAGACGAACATCCCGCGCAGGCGATTGTGAGGGTGAATGCCTGCGGCGTGCAATGTCCCGGCCCGATTTTGAGATTGAAGAAGGGCATGGAAACCTTGAAGCCCGGCCAATGCCTGGAGGTAAGCGCGACGGATGCCGGGTTCCCGCGTGATGCGGAAGCGTGGTGCCGCACCACCGGCCACCGCCTCCTTTCGCGCACGGAGGAAAATGGCGTGTACCGTGTGCGCATCCTCAAGGGGGAAGTTCTTTTGCCATCGGCACAACCGGCGGCAAGCAGCGGGAAGGGCAAGACGTTCATCCTTTTCAGCGATGACCTTGACAAGGCTTTGGCTACGTTTGTATTGGCCAATGGCGCGGCGGCCACAGGCGGGAAAGTGACCATCTTCTTCACGTTCTGGGGATTGAATGCCATCAAGAAAGTGCAGAAACCGGCGGTGAAGAAGGATGTCTTCGGCAGGATGTTCGGGATGATGCTCCCGTCGGACTCCCGGAAGCTGGGGCTTTCCAAGATGAACATGGGCGGCATCGGCGCGAAGATGATGCGCCACTTGATGAAGCAGAAAGGCGTGGATTCGCTGGAGTCTCTCCGCCAGCAGGCGCTCGACAACGGGGTGGAGTTCATTGCCTGCCAGATGTCGATGGACGTGATGGGCGTGAAGCGCGAAGAATTGTTGGACGGAGTGACCGTGGGCGGCGTGGCCACCTACATGGGCCGTGCGGACGAAGCGAATGTGAATTTGTTTATTTGATTTATGGAAAAGATTCAATGCATCTGCCGGATGAGAGACCTGGTGAAGGCGCTCTCCGAATTGGAAAGCCAGTTGGAAGCTGCTTACGGGGTGACGCTCAATGAAGCGATGGTGCTTTGCAGCGTGGGGAATGACACCGTGTCGGCAGGAGACATCACGTCTTGCACGGGCATGACGCCTTCCCACGTTTCAAAGACCATCCGCTCTGTGGAAGAAAAAGGCTTGCTTCTGCGGAAGCTGGGCGAAACCGACAAGCGGCAGATGTATTTCGTGCTGACACGGAAAGGGAAGAATTGCCTGGGGCGCATCAAGGAGAAAGGCATTGAACCGCCTGAATGGTTGGCGGCTTTGTTTGCCCGCCCCGCATGAAGCTTGCTTTTGGGTTGTATCGGACTCCCGTTGATAATCACGTTAACGCCTCTGCGGCTGATAGGGTATGTCAACATTCTCACCCTTTTATTTGTTCTCAACAGGAATAATCACTAATTTTGTAGTACTCTAAAAGAATGTGTTATGTCAAGTGATGCAATCAAACAAGAGCTGTTGGCGAAGCTAAAGCAGGAGCATTGCTTTTGGTCGTACAATGAGGATTCAATCAAAGATATTCCCGATGATATGTTGATTGAAAAGACTTTGTTGCATCTTGACTTGGACGAGATTAATCAACTTTTTCTGATTTATCCTTTTAAGAAGATAAAGCAGGTATGGCTGGATTGCCTTATTCCACAAGAGGAATATCTCTACACGTTGAACCGCTTCTTTGCTTGGTACTATTTCAAGGCGAAGAAGCCGGATGCTTATATAAAGTCTATGGCTACTCGTCACTTTAATAAGATGTTTGCATGAAAGGATTAGCACCACACACCCGACAAATCTTTGAAGCGGTTTCTAAATTAGACTGCATCAAGCCCTATCTTTTGGTGGGTGGTACTGCCTTGTCCTTGCAGATAGGTACACGTCA
>CALUIR010000001.1 GCA_944320785.1 uncultured Bacteroidaceae bacterium | reverse complement strand
AGAAGCTATGGTACAGATTGCATTCATCCAAATCATGCTTAACAGATTTATCGAATGAAATCAAAACAGCTTCTGAGAGATGCTAAAAAAGTTCCGGGGGCTGAAAAATATGCAGATATATTGCTTGTCTATCAGCCGGACGAATCCAAAAGATGGGAAGATATTGAGTGGGGTGCTAAAATATATGTGATGAAGAACAATAGAGGAAAGTTTGGTGATTGTGATGTGAAAATCAAAAAAAATACGGAGGATAGATTATGATTCAAGTAAAAACAATGACGGAATGGCCGGATGAGGATTACAGATATCCGTTGCCGGATGTGTCGCATCTTTCGGAGCAAGAAGCGAGGGAGTTGCAATCTAAAGGAGTTCGATTCATGGCATACGGAGGCCGTGATGGAATAGAATCTGATGAAGAATTTGAGCTTTGCATCACCTTGGCGGCTCATTGGAACTGGCATCACCATACCGATGATGAATACTATGAAGAAATCGTGATGAGCGATGTGGTGCGTCATCGCTTCTTGTGGTATCACGGTCGGCATTTGCGGGCGTTGCGCGAGAAGCATCTTCCGCCATTGGTTGAACGTTTGGTGGAAGAAGCCCGCCACGGCCCGATGTTCGATGGCGCGTTCCTGTATCAGATAGAGTTGGAGAAGCTCCGTTGCATGCGGGAGTATTTTTCTTATTCTTTCGTGGCCGATGAGGATGGCTGCTTCAGTTTCAAACCATGGATGGATATTTGCATCCGTCTGTTGGAATATATTGTGGAGGAAGGCAGGAACATCTCTGATGAACAATGTCTGCATGTGAACGTGCGCAACGTGGCTGACATTGTGGACGGAAGTTTGATGTATTTCTACATGGATGCGCCTTTGCCGTCGGAAGCGGAAGAACCAGACGACAAGGTTTTCTATGGCCGGAAGATTTACCTCCGCAAGGCGGAAAGGTTGTACTACTCGATCCGTTTGAACAAGATGCACGACTGGTGGGAACCGTAAAAATGGAAGGAAGCATGGCAACGAATGAAATATATCTGCACAGTTGTTGGTACGGGTCTTTTTCCGTAACGGTTCCTATGGGCTGTTCTTTGGTCGTGGAGTGGGGGGATGGCGGCGTGGAGCGTCGCGTAAGCAGGGACGGTAGGGAATCCTTTTCTCGTCGCTATCCTCAAGAGGATTCTGTTTATGGTGATCATGCGGTCTATTGCACGCGTGTGTATGCGGAAGATGATGCGCCGATCCTTGGATTTGATTGTGGTTGTTTGGGTTATGTCCCTGATTCGGAGATGAACGAAAGAGTGGATACATCGCATTGCCCTTCGCTGTTAGAATTAAGGTGTGCGTTTGTGGAACCTCCTGATTTGTCGGGCAACCCGTTGCTGAAGGAATTGTATTGCGATAGTAGCTGCTTTGAAACGCTTGACCTCAGCCACAATCCGGCGTTGGAAGTCTTGTCGTGCTATGATTGCCGCAAGCTGGCGAAACTGAACCTTTCCCGCAACGCAGCTTTGCGTGAATTGGACATTGCCTTTACCGGCGTGAAGAAATTAGGTCTGGGCAACCGTTCTGCCTTGCAATGGGTGAATTATGAATGCTCCCATCTTGACGCGAAGTCGGAAGAATACTTGCTCCGCATCATCAAGCAGAACGGTGGAACGGTGGTGGAACACTAACCAAACGAAATAAACGAAATAAACGAAATGAAAAGCGATATGGAACAACAGTCAGCAACAATGCCGCATGGCAAATGCAAGAAGCAATATCCGAACGTGATTCTCCCGCAGCGCGGGCGGGGTTTCTTCGGCATCGGCATCGAGTATCCGCGCACGGCAGCGAACATCGGCACACTGTGGCGTTCGGCACATATCATGCAGGCCGACTTCATGTTCGTTATCGGGCAATGCTACAAATCGGTGCGCACGGACACATTGAAAAGCTGGAAGCACGTTCCCTTGTTTGAGTTCGACAGCTTTGAACACTTCCATGCGTGCCTGCCTAAGGACGCGAAGTTGGTGGGCATCGAACTGGATGCCCGCAGCGTGCCGCTCACCACGTACCGGCATCCGCAGCGCGCGGTTTACTTGCTGGGTTCGGAACGGGACGGGTTGTCGGCCGAAGCGTTGGAACATTGCAACGACGTGGTGCAGATTCCCGGCGAATACAGCCTCAATGTGTCGGCGGCAGGGAGCATTGTGCTGTACGACCGCTTGCTGAAAAACGGCAGTTTCGGGGAAGCCTGCGGGAGTGTGGGACGGATGGAAAGCGCGGGCAGATGATAAACACCCTTCTTTTCCTCTCGGACACGCATGGCTTCCACCGCCGGTTGCGCCATCTGCCGGAAGCCGATGTGCTGGTGCATGGCGGCGACTTCTGCATGAACGGCACGGAAGATGAGGCGCTGGACTTCCTGAACTGGTTGTGCGACCTTCCTTACCGTCACAAGCTGTTCACCCTTGGCAACCATGACACGTGCCTGCATGGGGCGCGGGTGGACGGGTTGGATGCCAACTGCCATTTCCTCGCGCACGAGGCCGTCACGCTGGAAGGCGTGACGTTCTACGGCTTGCCCTTCTTCATCGAAGGCTTTGAGGACCGCCGCGTGAAGGCCATTCCGTCCGGCGTGGACGTGTTGGTGTCGCACCAGCCTCCTTTCGGTGTGTTGGACGAAGACCGCATAGAAGGCATGCCCGTCCATTATGGCAGCGAGGTGTTGCAGGAACAGTTGCGGGCAACCAAGCCGCGCTTCCATTTGTTCGGCCATGTGCATGCGGGCTACGGCACGCTGCGGCGGGGCGGCGCCACCTTTGCCAACGGTGCCCTGCTGCGCGAAGGCGGCAGCCTGCGCCCGCCGCTGTTGCTGCATTTGTGAGGGGGAAAGTTGCAACCGTTGGGAGAATCATGCAAATGCATGGATTTGGGCAGGAAACCGATGGAATAACCTAAGGCATTGTATGCTTGCCGGAAACTGGTGAATCCGAATGCATCCAATGCGGCTCTGCCGAACCTTGCCAGGAAAAGCCCTATGAGTATGGCTTTGTCCCTTGCGCTTATGTCTTTGGAATCCTTCATTCCTGCCTGCAAAGATGCACATTTTTTGCCCGTTTCGCGGCAGGCGGCGGCAAAAAATGCCGGGAGGTTTCCCGAAATCCTCCCAAAGTTTCCGGCAAAACCTTCCAATGTTTGGGGCAAAACCTTCCAAGGTTTTTCAAAATTTTCTATGAACTTTTCCTTGCACGATTACTAATCGTACAAGGACACGATTACTAATCGTCACGCATTACGATTACTAATCGTCACGCATTACGATTACTAATCGTATTGGAATTTTTTCTATGTAAAATTCCGGATTTCACCTGTAAAATGCGCTCGCTTTTCCTGTAAAAAATGGAATTTTACTCTATGAACTTTGGCGGGCGAAAGAGGCATCGGCTGATTCTTCACGCAACGGGCGCGGGGTGTGCGGGAAAACCGGGGAAAAACCTTATCTTTGCCACGGCATGAGGCCGCTTGCGGGTGCGCTTCGTGCAAGGAACTGTATTGGAAACTGAAAAATGAATGGGATGAAACACCGCCTTCTTTCTTGCCTGCTTTGCCTGATGCCTCTGTGCATGGCCGCCCAAGATGATGAGTTGCGTGCCTTGCGTGAAGGGCTGGAGGCCGCCGAACGCGCGGGCAACCGCGACAGCATTGCCACCGCTTGCGCGTATCTGACGGCGTATTACGCTTACCGCGACGCGGACAGCACCCTGTATTATGGCCGCAAAGGCTTGGAACATGCCCGCCGCGACCAAGTGGATCCCTACCTCCCCTTGCTCATCAACTACGCCACGGCCTACACGGCCAGCGGCGACATGCGCGAAGCGGTGCTGCATCTGCTGCGGGCCTACCGTGAAGCCGTGCGCCTGCAGGCGCCGGCGGAATACAAAGTGGCGCTCCTCACCTCGCTGGGCGTGGGCTACCGCCGCCGGGAAATGCTCGATTCCGCCCTTTATTATTACAATGAAGCCTTGGGCGTGTTGGAAAAAGACGGCAGTTATGAGGACCGCACGCACCTGTTGGCGAGCATCGCCGTGCTGTATGCCAACACTTTCCGGCTGGACGAAGCGGAGGATTATGCCCGGCGGGCGGTGGAAGCATCCGCAATGACGGATGACATTGACATGGTGTTCTACGCCGTTACCACGGCAGGCGCCATCCTCCAACGCAACGGGAAGGCGGAGGAAGCGGCAACGATGCTCCGCCCTGCCATCAGGAAGGCCCGCAGCCAACAGAAGCCCATGTTCGTGCTGAAAGGGATGGTTTACCTGATTGACTGCTTCTCGGCCTTGGGGCAAATGGACTCGGTGGCCCGTTACATGGCTCTGGCGGAGGAGGTGAAAAGGCAGTTGCCGGAAAATGCCACCGAAGTGCTGGGGTATGAAGAAAACCGTTACCGCCTCCTCTCCCGCATGGGGCGTTACCGGGAAAGCCTCGCCGTGCAACGGCATCTGCTGGTGCTGCGCGATGTCAACGCGCAAACGCCCATCGACCGCCTGTACTGCGACATGGCACGCAACTATGAAGGGCTGGAAGATGGCATGCATGCGGCGGAATATTACCGGAAAGCCTATGAGGCAGCCGACAGCCTTCACCAAGCGCAAGTGAACGCCGACCTTTCCGAATGGAGCGTGAAATACGAGACGAAGGAAAAGGAGTTGGAGATTGCCCGGCTCACGCAGGAACAGTTGCGGCAAGAGGCCCGCGCATTGCGCTGGGCTGTCGTGGCCGCCGTGGCGTTGTTCGCGTTGCTGTGCGGGATGTTGTACTACTTCCTGCGGCGCAAGCGCGTCCGCAAGGAGGAAGAATTACGCTTGGCGCAGCGGTACATTGACGGGATGGAACGCGAACGCTCGCGCCTGGCCAGGGAACTGCACGACGGCGTGTGCAACGACCTGTTGGGCATCGGCATGCAGATGCAATGCCTCCAGCCGGGAGAGGAGGGCAAGATGATCCAGATGGTCGAACGGGTGAGGGAGGACGTGCGCCACATCTCGCACGAACTGATGCCGCCCAAGTTCCGGCACGTCACGCTGCCCGAAGCGGTGGGCGACTACGTTGCCCGCCTCTCCGTGCCTTCTTCCATGCGTCTTTCCTGCGCGCAGGAAGGGGACGGCGGGGCTTGGCAAAGGCTTCCTGAGCAGGTGGCCTACGAAGCATACCGCATCGTGCAGGAATTGTTGTCCAACATCGTGCGCCATTCCGGGGCCGCGCACGTGGAGGTCTGCCTTTCCTTCAAGGAAGGGCTGCTGGAATTGTCGCTGGCCGACGACGGCGTGTGGAAGGAGGATGCCTCAGCCCTTCCGGGAGGCATCGGCCTGGACACCGTGGAGGAACGCGTGAAAGCATTGGGCGGCGCCTTGTCCGTTGCGGAGGAAGGAGGGCTGCGCGTGCGCACTCTCACCGTCACGTGCCGTTGACGGGCGGTGGCAACTGCGGCCTGCATCTGAAAAATCACTATTTTTAGTGATGCCGCATATTTTAAAAACCTTTTTCTTTGCAACATGATTCAGAATACGAGGATAGCTTGATGGAAGAAGAAGGGAAAGGGATACATGTTTTGCTGGTGGACGACCATGACTTGGTTTTGCAGGGGCTGAAACGCATCATCGAGTGTTCGTTGCCCGAAGTGGAAGGCATCTGCACGGCTTCTTCCGGGCGCGAGGCGGTCTCCTTGGCCCGTTCCCAACGTTTCGACCTTTGCTTGCTCGACTTGGAACTTCCCGACATGTCCGGGCTGGATGTCATTGCCGCCATCCGCGACAAAGACGCCGGCACCCGCATCATTGTCAATACCATGCACGAAGAAATATGGTTCATCAAGAACCTGATCCAGTGTGATGTGGACGGTATCCTGTTTAAGTCAGTGGACTCGTCGCGCATCTCTGAAGCCATCCGCAGGGTGCTGAAAGGCGGCACTTACTATTGCCCGTATGCAGAGCGCGTGCGCATGCAGATGAAACATGCCGACGACCGCAAGGGCGAGGAACTGACTTTGCGGGAATTAGACGTGCTGAAACGCATCTCCGAAGGCAAAAGCACGCAGGAAATAGCCCATGAACTCTGCCTTTCCACCAATACCGTGGACACGCACCGCCGCCACCTTTTGGAGAAACTGGGGGCGCGCAACGTGGCCGACCTCATCATGACCGCCATCTCGCGCGGCATCATTCCCATCCGCAAACGTTGAACATGAATCTTAATACCATATCATATGCCAGCAGAGAAACAGGAAAAAAGAACGAAGGTCGCTTTGGGCGGCATGATTGCAGTGATTGTGTGCGCAGTGGCTTGCGCTTTCGGGTTGTTCTACCTCACGGACTTGCCGCCTGTGGCATTATTGAAGACCACCAAGTATGTGCTGACGGGCGAAATGGGCATGGGCTTCTATGACGCGCCCGGAGGCCGTGAACAGAACGTGATGTACTTGGAAGAAGGTGCTGATGCTTCCCAATTGCCGGAACCGGAAGAAGGGGAGCGTTGGCTGCATGACGCGGAAATGGAAGTGGAAGCGCCCGAAGACGGCTGGGCGAAAGTTGACATCGGCGACGGGGGCGCGCCGCTTTATGTAGAGGCGCAATACGTGGCATCCGAAGAAGTTCCCCTGTTCGAGGGGAGGGACGGAGAGGGAACGTTCCTGTCTGTGGGCGCGAAAAACCTTCCTCCATCCGGGTGGATGTGGCTGATGGGGCTGTTGGCGTATTTCTTTTTGCTCTATCCGTGGTACATGCTGTTCGGCAACATGAAGCTCAACGATGAGGAGTTCAAGGCGAAAGTGGGGCAACGCTCCGCCCTTTTGGTTTATGCCGGCTTGGGTTATTTCGCGTTGTTCATGCTGCTCACCAAGGTGTGCGGCTACAACCTGAGCATGCATTGGTTCGTGTCCGACAGCTACATGGGCAGCCTGCTTCTCGTGATTCTCAACGTCATTTTGGGTCTGGCGGGCAGTCTGGGCGTGTTCATCGTCCTGTATCGTTTTTTGTTGGACAGGGTAAACATGCTGAGTTCGCCCGCAGATGCCTTTCGCAGTTTAGGATGGAAAGGCGTGTCGCTCCTCACATTCGGCATCTATTTCATCCTGATATTCACAGGCGTGTTCGTGGCCGTCGTGGTGGTGTGCGTGGGCATTTGGGCGTTTCTCACGCTTCTTCCGAAAGCATTGGCCGGCGTGGCGGGAGCGATGGACGGCAAGAAAGCCGATATTCCTCCCCACAAGTGCTGTGCGTCGTGTACCCGTTTCGATGGCCACGCCCATTGCTATGAGGGCGGGGAAGTGCATGACCCGTTGTATCAATGCTGTGGCAACTATCGGCCGCATGGTCTTTGCGGCAGTTAATTCGCATCATAGGCAGGATATGGGAGAAAGCACTTCGCGTTTGCAGGCATTGGACTTGTTGCGTTTCCCTTTGGCTGTGGCCATCGTGGCGGAACACACGTTCATGCCAAGCGGCATCCGCATTTTGGGTGAAGCCTCCGGCTGGGGGGATTACCCGTTTTTTGCGGAACTTTGCCGGTGGTTTGACGCATTGGTGCGCGGCAACAGCGTCCCGATATTCTTTTTCATTTCGGGTTATGTCTTTTTCCTGCGGGCAGAGATGACCCGCGCCACGTATCTCCGCAAGTTCAAGAGCCGCATCCGCACGCTGCTGGTCCCTTACCTTGTGTGGAACACGCTGGCCGTCCTGCTGCTGCTGTTCACGTTGCATTCCCCGTTCAGCCGCTACTTGGCGCAGGAATCACGGTTCACGCCTTCCTGGCCGGGCTTTCTTTCCTGCTATTGGGCGTATGACGGCAGCTTGGCAGGCATTGAGGCGGAGGGGCTTTACCCGTTGGATATTTCCTTATGGTTCCTGCGCGATTTGATGGTGGTCGTGTTGTCCACGCCTTTGCTGCACTTTGTGCTGAAGCGGGCGAGGCATTATGCCGTGCTGGCGTTGGGCATCCTTTGGTTGCTGGAACCCTTCTATGCAAGTTGTTTTGCGGTGAACCGCCTGGGCTTCCTCACCGCTTTCTTTTTCTTCTCATGGGGTGCTTGCCTGAGCGTCTGCCGCAAGGACGTGCTGGAGGAGTTCGGCCGTTTTTCCAAACTTTCCGTGGCGGGCTACTTCTTGCTGGGCGCCGCTTGCGTGCTGGCCGGGCAGGATGCCCCCGATGCAGAGGCCTTATTGAAGAAACTGAACATACTGGCTGGGCTGCTGTTTGCCTGCAATGCCTCGTCGTGGCTGGTGGGGCGCGGTTTCTGCAAGGCAAGCCCTTTCCTTTCTTCCGCCAGTTTCTTCGTCTATGTTGCCCATCCGCTCATCGTGGGCAAGGTGCTGAAACTGCTGTTCGTAGCCTTCCGCCCGGCGACCGACGGGGCGGTGCTGGCCGTCCATTTGTTGTCCATGGCCTTGGTGACGGGTGCTTTGTTGGGCGTTTTTTATCTGCTGCGGCGGCATGCTCCCTGCTTGCTGGCGCTGCTGGCAGGCAGGAAATGACTTCGCGGGGGAGGAAGAATTCCCCGTGTTGTGCTATGATATGGCACAATCTTCCTGTACCTTTGCGGCATGAATGGACAAAAACGGGACGTTATGACAAAAGATTTATTCGACAAGTACATCTGGTTAGTGGACACCATTTACCGTGCGGGGAAAATCACATTCAAGGAAATCAACGAACGCTGGCTGCGTTCCCGCCTGAGCGACGGGAAAGACATCCCGCTGCGCACGTTCCACAACTGGCGCATCGCCATCGAGCAGATGTTCGACATCATCATCGAGTGCGACCTCAAGAACGGTTATTGTTACTACATCGAGAATGCGGACGACATGGAGAAAGGGGGCATCCGCAACTGGCTTCTCAACACGTTTGCCGTGAACAACCTCATCCATGAGAGCCACCACCTGAAGCGGCGCATCCTGTTTGAGGAGATTCCTTCGGGCAGGCAGTATCTCACGCCCCTGATTGAGGCCATGCGCGACGGCCTGGAAGTAGAGTTGCTGCACCAAAGTTACTGGTGCGACAAGGCAAGCGCCTATACCCTCCGCCCGTATTGCGTGAAAGTGTTCCGGCAACGCTGGTATGTCGTCGGCTTTTGCAAGGAGCGCGAGGCCATCCGCACTTTTTCGCTGGACCGCATCCACCGCTTGCAAACGTTGGACACAAAGTTCGTTTACCCGAAGGATTTCAATCCTGCGGCTTACTTTTCAGAGAGTTTCGGGATTATTGTGGAGGACGTGGACGTGCAGGACATCCGTGTCAAGGTGTATGGCATGCAGCGGCAGTATGTGCGCGCCCTTCCGTTGCATCCATCGCAAAGGGAAGTGGAGGTGGCGGACGGGCATTCTGTGTTTGCATACCGCATGAGGCCGTCGTTTGACTTCCGGCAAGAGCTTCTTTCACACGGGGCGGATGTGGAAGTCTTGTCGCCTGCTTGGCTGCGCGACGAGATGAGGCAGGCCGCGAAAGAGCTGGCTGCCCGCTACGCGGATTAGGCAGCCGTGTTGGGGGAGTTCGGATAATTTTGTAGTTTTGTGCGGCATAAAGGAGAGGATAGGATATGAAAGGTTCTTTTGAAAACAGCCCGGCTTTCACGAAACTGCTCTTTCTGGCGTTGGTGGCCGTCGTGTGCATGCTGGCGGCTTTCGGCGTGTCGTCGGTTTATCTGTTGCATGCCGGTGATGCGTCCCGCCCGGAAGTTTTGCGGATGGCCTTGTTCTTGCAGAACGGCATCCTGTTTGTCGGCTCGCCGCTTGCGGCACAATATTTCTTATGGAAAGCGCCTTTGGCGGATGCTTTGCAGTTGCACGCCCCGTCGCCGGGGAGTGTTTTGCTGGGGATTCTGGCCATCTTCTCGCTCAGCCCTTTCATCGACCTGCTTGCGGCTTGGAATGAAAGCTTGCATCTGCCGGATGCTTGGCATGCCTTGGAGCAATGGATGATAGAGAGCGAACGGCAGGCGGCGGAAGTCACGGCCCGTTTGCTGGACATTTCTTCTTGGGGGGAGTTCTGGGGCAATGTGTTGGTCATGGCCGTTCTGGCCGGTGTGGGCGAGGAATTGCTTTTCCGGGGCGTTTTACAGAAAACAATCATGCAAGGCACGCGTTCCGTGCATGCGGGCGTTTGGCTGACGGCCGTCTTGTTCAGCGCCGTGCATCTCCAGTTCTTTGGTTTTGTGCCTCGGATGGTGCTGGGCGCGTTGTTGGGCTATTTGTTCGTGTGGAGCCGAAGCCTGTGGGTGCCTGTCGCGGCGCATGTTTTCAACAATTTGTGCGTCATCCTTTTTACCCCTGTCGCCTTCAATGAGGGGGCGAAGGCCGTGGAAGCCGTCCGTTCGGTGGAAAGCCATGCAGGCTATGCCGTGGCCGGCGTTTTGGTGGCTGCCGCCTGCCTGTATGTTTTGCGGAGGCGTTACTTCTCTCCGGCAGTCAGTTGAAAGTCTTTCCGCCGCAGCACGAAATTCGTGCCCAGGTACTTGGCGCGTACCACCGGGTTTTCCGACAGTTCTTCCGGCGTTCCTTGGAACAGGATTTTCCCTTCAAACAGGAGGTAGGCCCGGTCCGTGAGGCGGAGTGTTTCCAACGCATTGTGGTCGGTGATGAGGATGCCGATGTTCTTGTCTTTCAGTTTCCACACGATGTGCTGGATGTCTTCCACGGCGATGGGGTCCACGCCGGCAAAAGGTTCGTCGAGCATGATGAACTTCGGGTCGATGGCCAGGCAGCGCGCGATTTCCGTCCGCCTCCGTTCGCCCCCGGACAATTGGTCGCCCAAGTTCTTCCTTACTTTTTGCAGGCGGAATTCGTCCAAGAGGCTTTCCAATTTCTCTTTTTGGTATTCTTTGGGCTTGTTGGTCATCTCCAGCACGGACGAGATGTTGTCCTCCACGCTCATCTTGCGGAACACGGACGCTTCTTGCGCCAGATAGCCGATGCCTGCCTGCGCCCGCTTATAGACAGGATATTTGGTGATGTCCAGGTCGTCCAGGAAGATGCGGCCTTCATTGGGGGTGATGAGCCCCACGGTCATATAAAAAGAGGTGGTCTTCCCCGCGCCGTTGGGCCCCAGCAACCCGACGATTTCCCCTTGCTTCACGTGGATAGACACGTGGTTCACCACGGTTCGTTTCCCGTACTTCTTTACTAATTCCTCCGTGCGCAGCACCATTTTTCCTTCTCCTCCCTGTGGAGCGGCGGCTGCCTTGTCGTTCGTTTCTTCTGACATGCTGTAAATGCTTTAGGCGGCAAAGATAGCGAAAGGTGAGTGCAATGGCAAGTGGAAAACAAAGTTTTCAAACTTGGTATTGCCGAACCGCATCCTGTCTTCGCGAAAACCTTTGGGAACATTTCTTTAGAAGCCCGGCATGCCTTCAAGGATGCGCGGGGCAAGGGAAGCGGGATTTGCTTTCCTTTTGACTGCCGCACCATGAATAAAAATCGTTAAAGTTTCGTGGATTCAAAAAACTATCGTACTTTTGCCCATATAAAAACGAGGAAAAACTGCATGCATGCGGGTTTCTGTGCAGGATGGCGTTACGGCTGTTGGGCGGGAACTTTTGTGCATATATAAATAAGTATAGGTTCACATTGGAAAATTCGAAAACAACAAACAGGGGCGCAAAAAGGACATGTAGCTTTTGTGGCCGCCCGGAAACGGAAGTGGGTTTCCTGATAACCGGGCTCAATGGTTGCATCTGCGACAGTTGCGCATTGCAGGCCTACGAGATAGCCCAGGAAATAACCAACAAAGACAAGGCGGCGAAGTCCGGGAAAACGCTGAACTTGCAGGAACTGCCGAAACCGGTTGAAATCAAGCAATTCCTGGATTTGTATGTCATAGGGCAGGACGATGCGAAACGTTACCTTGCCGTATCGGTGTACAATCATTACAAGCGTTTGCTGCAAAAGAACGATGGCGACGATGTGGAAATCGAGAAGTCCAACATCATCATGGTGGGGAATACCGGCACGGGAAAGACGCTGCTGGCCCGCACCATCGCGAAAATGCTCCATGTGCCTTTCACGATTGTGGATGCTACTGTGCTGACTGAGGCCGGCTATGTGGGGGAAGACATTGAAAGTATCCTCACCCGCTTGCTGCAAGTGGCGGACTACAATGTGGCGGAAGCCGAAAAAGGCATCGTCTTCATTGATGAAATCGACAAGATTGCCCGGAAGGGCGACAATCCGTCCATCACGAGGGACGTGAGCGGCGAGGGCGTGCAGCAGGGATTGTTGAAACTGCTGGAAGGCTCCGTGGTGAACGTGCCTCCCCAAGGCGGGCGCAAGCACCCGGAACAAAAGATGATTCCAGTGGACACAAAGAACATATTGTTCATCTGCGGCGGGGCTTTCGATGGCATCGAGAAGAAAATCGCCCAAAGGCTCAACACGCATGTCGTGGGTTACAACGCCCAGCAGAGGGCAGCGCAGATAGACAAGAACAATTTGATGCAATACATTGCGCCGCAGGACCTGAAGTCGTTCGGACTGATTCCGGAAATCATCGGACGCCTGCCCGTGCTGACCTACCTGAACCCTTTGGACCGCAACGCGCTGCGTGCCATCCTGACCGAGCCCAAGAACTCCATCGTCAAGCAATACGTGAAGCTCTTGGAGATGGACCACGTGAAACTGTCGTTCCAGCCGGAAGTGTATGAGTACATCGTGGACAAGGCCATCGAATACAAATTAGGGGCAAGAGGACTGCGGTCCATCGTGGAAACCATCATGATGGACGTGATGTTCGAAATCCCGTCGAAGCAGATAAAAGAATACGAAGTGACGTTGGATTACGCAAAGGAGCAGTTGGGGAAAACCAACCTTTCGCGTTTGCAAAACAGCTGACCGTTGCAAGGCCGCCCGTTTTTTTATTCAAAAAAAAGCGGGCGAAAGGAAGAAGAATCCCAAATTCTTCCTATCTTTACTTGCATAATAGGAAGATAAGTAAATTGTAATACATAAATGGCAGAGAAGATAAATTTAGCAGAGGAACTTAAAAAGCATTTTGGGTTTGATAAATTTAAAGGAAATCAAGAAGCTATCATTCAAAATGTGCTGGATGGCAATGACACGTTTGTGCTGATGCCTACCGGCGGAGGGAAATCCCTTTGTTACCAATTGCCTTCCTTGTTGATGGAAGGAACGGCGATTGTGATATCTCCCCTTATCGCTTTGATGAAGAACCAGGTGGACGCGATGCGCAATTTCAGCGAGGAAGACGGGGTGGCGCACTTTATTAATTCGTCGTTGAACAAAGGCGCGATTGACCAAGTGAAGTCGGACATCCTGTCGGGCAAGACGAAACTGCTCTATGTGGCGCCCGAATCATTGACGAAAGATGAGAACGTGGAGTTTTTGCGGACCGTGAAAATCTCTTTTTATGCCGTGGACGAAGCCCATTGCATTTCCGAATGGGGGCATGACTTCCGCCCGGAATACCGCCGGATACGCCCTATCATCAATGAGATTGGGAAAGCACCGCTGATAGCCCTCACGGCAACCGCCACGCCGAAAGTGCAGCACGACATACAGAAGAATCTGGGAATGGTGGATGCAAAGGTGTTCAAATCTTCATTCAACCGCCCCAACCTGTATTATGAGGTGCGGCCCAAAACCAACAATGTGGACAAGGACATCATCAAGTTCATAAAAGCCAACTCCGGGAAATCAGGCATCATCTATTGCCTGAGCAGGAAGAAAGTGGAGGAATTGGCTGAGATATTGCAGGCGAACGGCATCAACGCGCGTGCTTACCATGCCGGAATGGACTCGGCGACCCGGACTCAGAACCAAGATGATTTCCTGATGGAAAAGGTGGATGTGATTGTGGCAACCATTGCTTTCGGAATGGGAATCGACAAGCCGGACGTGCGTTTTGTCATTCATTATGATATTCCAAAAAGCCTGGAAGGCTACTATCAGGAGACGGGACGTGCCGGGCGTGATGGCGGCGAGGGCTTATGCATCACCTTCTATACGAACAAAGATTTGCAGAAATTGGAGAAGTTCATGCAGGGAAAGCCCGTGGCGGAACAGGAGATAGGCAAGCAATTGCTTCAGGAAACGGCGGCTTACGCGGAATCCTCCATCTGCCGGAGAAAGACTTTGCTGCACTATTTCGGGGAAGAATACACGGAAGACAATTGCGGGAACTGCGACAATTGCCTGAATCCCAAGAAGCAGATTGAGGCGCAAGATTCATTGTGTGCTGTGATAGAGGCTATCTTAGCGCTGAAAGAGAATTTCAAGGCAGACTACGTGATTGATGTCCTTTTGGGGAAGGAGACCACGGAAGTCTTGGCGCATAAGCATGAAGATCTGGAGGTGTTTGGCTCAGGCATGGACCAAGAGGACAAATATTGGAATGCCGTGATACGCCAAGCCCTGATAGCAGGCTACCTGTCCAAGGAAGTGGAAAATTACGGCATCTTGAAAGTGACAGAAGAAGGCCGCAATTTCTTGAAAAATCCCAAATCCTTCAAGATTACAGAGGATAACGATTTTGATGAGGAAAGCGAAGAAGCGCCCATGCGCGGAGGCGCTTCGTGTGCGGTGGATCCAGTGCTTTATTCCATGCTGAAAGACTTGCGGAAGAAACTGTCGAAGAAATTAGGGGTTCCTCCGTATGTGATTTTCCAAGACCCTTCATTGGAAGCGATGGCGACCATTTACCCGGTTACTTTGGAGGAATTGCAGAACATACCGGGCGTAGGCGCAGGAAAAGCGAAACGTTACGGGGAAGAGTTCTGCGTCTTGATAAAGAAGCATTGCGACGAGAACGAGATAGAACGCCCGGAAGATCTCCGCGTGCGGACGGTGGCCAATAAGTCGAAACTGAAAGTTTCCATCATCCAGAGCATCGACCGCAAAGTGGCATTGGATGACATTGCCGTGGCCAAGGGCATTGAATTCCCGGAACTGTTGGACGAGATTGAGGCAATCGTTTATTCAGGAACGAAACTGAATATTGACTATTTCCTGAATGAAATCATGGATGAAGACCACATGCAGGACATTTATGATTATTTCAGGGAATCATCCACAGATAGGCTTGAAGATGCGATAGAAGAATTGGGGGACGATTACACGGAGGATGAAATCCGTCTGGTGCGGATTAAGTTCATATCTGAAATGGCAAATTGATTTAGAAGCCCATGACCTTTGGCAATGGCGGCAAGCATGAATCATGTTTGCCGCCATTTTCCTTTTTTGTGCTAATATTTTGGAAATAGTCTTTAAAAGCGGGATTGGATGCTTTTTCTCCCTATTTTTGCTTGATTCTTTTTTTATAAACCTAATGTCTAACCAGTGACATCTTGCTTAATAGGAGATGTTTGTGCAAAATGAGTATGATGAGAAAAAACCTTTATGCTATTTGCATTTATGCATTAGCATTGATGGGATGCGCTTCTTCGCGGCAGCATCCCAATGAGCCGCAGGCAACGGGGCCTGCAACAATTGGCAGTTTGGCTCCGAATCCTTTTGTCCGCCACATTTTCACGGCGGATCCTTCAGCCCGCGTCTGGGAGGATGGCCGTTTGTATGTATATGCTTCCCATGACATGGATCCTCCTCGAGGTTGCGACTTGATGGACCGTTACCACGTGTTCTCCACGGACGACATGGTTCATTGGAAAGACCACGGGGAGATACTGAATGCATCGCAAGTGCCTTGGGGCCGCAAGGAAGGCGGCTTCATGTGGGCGCCGGACTGCGCATATAAGAACGGCACTTATTATTTCTATTTCCCGCATCCGAGTGAGACGGACTGGAACCATACCTGGAAGATTGGCGTTGCCACAAGCAAGGAACCGGCGGCCAACTTCACCGTGCAAGGCTACATTGAAGGGATGGACCCGTTGATAGACCCTCATGTCTTTGTTGATGATGATGGCCAGGCGTATATTTATAATGGCGGTGGCGGAGTGTGCAAAGGCGGCAAGCTGAAAGACAACATGATGGAACTGGATGGCGAGATGCAGGTGATGGAAGGTTTGGTAGATTTCCACGAGGCGGCGTGGGTACACAAATATAAAGGGAAGTATTATTTGTCTTACTCTGACAATCATGAAGATGGATGGAATGATGGGATAGAAGGAGACAACTGCATGCGGTATGCCATGAGTGACTCTCCCTTAGGGCCGTGGAAACACATGGGGATTTACATGAAGCCCACCGACAGTGCTACCAACCATGGTTCAATCGTGAAATATAAAGGGGAATGGTTTGCATTTTATCATAATAGTGCTGTGTCGCATCATGATTGGTTGCGTTCGATATGTGTGGACCGTTTGTATTATAACGAAGATGGTACGATTCAGATGGTTGAACAACGTAAATAGCAGATATTATGAATAAAGGCATTTTTTTCATTTGTGCATTGGTTTTGGCTGGATGCGCTTCTTCGCGGCAGCATCCCAATGAGCCGCAGGCAACGGGGTCTGCAACAATTGGCAGTTTGGCTCCGAATCCTTTTGTCCGCCACATTTTCACGGCGGATCCTTCAGCCCGCGTCTGGGAGGATGGCCGTTTGTATGTATATGCTTCCCATGACATGGATCCTCCTCGAGGTTGCGACTTGATGGACCGTTACCACGTGTTCTCCACGGACGACATGGTTCATTGGAAAGACCACGGGGAGATACTGAATGCATCGCAAGTGCCTTGGGGCCGCAAGGAAGGCGGCTTCATGTGGGCGCCGGACTGCGCATATAAGAACGGCACTTATTATTTCTATTTCCCGCATCCGAGTGAGACGGACTGGAACCATACCTGGAAGATTGGCGTTGCCACAAGCAAGGAACCGGCGGCCAACTTCACCGTGCAAGGCTACATTGAAGGGATGGACCCGTTGATAGACCCTCATGTCTTTGTTGATGATGATGGCCAGGCGTATATTTATAATGGCGGTGGCGGAGTGTGCAAAGGCGGCAAGCTGAAAGGCAACATGATGGAACTGGATGGCGAGATGCAGGTGATGGAAGGCTTGGAAGACTTCCATGAAGCGGCATGGGTGCATAAGTACAACGGCAAATATTATTTGTCGTATGCAGACAACCATGATCCGTCAAGGAATGACGGCATGGAAGGGTACAATTGCATGCGGTATGCCGTCAGCGATTCCCCGTTAGGCCCTTGGGAATACAAAGGAATCTATATGGGAGGGTCTGACTGCTTCACGAACCAAGGTTCGATTGTGGAATACAAAGGGCAGTGGTTTGCTTTCTACCACACGATGGAACTGTCCCATGACCCTGCACTGCGTTCGATATGCGTGGACCGGCTGTATTACAATGATGACGGCACGATTCAGATGGTGAAACAGCGTGGATATGTCCGATAGGGTGGAAGGACTGCAAATTCATTCTTTAATCATAAAAAAACATAGGGATATGTGATAAAATTCATGGAAATGGCGTATTTTTGCATGCAATAAATTTTAAACATATCTCTATGTCATTTATTGCAGATAAAATTGTGATGGACGGATTGACTTACGATGATGTCCTGTTGATTCCCGCTTATTCCGAAGTATTGCCCAAGACGGTTGACCTTTCAACCAAGTTCTCGCGTAACATTAATCTGAAGATTCCTTTTGTGACAGCCGCGATGGATACGGTCACAGAGGCAAAAATGGCTATTGCCATCGCGCGTGAGGGAGGAATCGGCGTTATCCATAAGAACATGCCTATCGTAGAACAAGCTCGCCAAGTGGCGATTGTGAAACGGGCGGAGAACGGGATGATTTATGACCCGGTGACAATAAAGAGAGGCTCAACGGTGCAGGATGCTCTGAACTTGATGTCGGAATACAAGATTGGCGGCATACCTGTGGTGGACGATGAATGGCATTTGGTGGGTATTGTCACGAATCGGGATCTCCGTTTTGAGAAGAACCGCATGAAGCGGATTGACGAAGTGATGACGAAAGATCATATCATCACGACGGATCAAGCGACGGATTTGGATGCGGCCGCACAAATTCTTCAGAAGCATAAGATAGAGAAACTTCCGGTGGTGGACAAGGACAACCACCTTGTCGGATTGATTACTTACAAGGACATCACAAAAGCAAAGGACAAGCCGATGGCCTGCAAGGATAGCAAGGGACGTTTGCGTGTGGCAGCCGGAGTGGGGGTGACAACCGACACGTTGGATCGTATGAAGGCTTTGGTCGAGGCGGGTGCGGATGCCATCGTGATTGACACGGCGCATGGGCATTCCAAGTATGTGATAGAGAAATTGAAAGAAGCCAAGAGATATTTCCCGGACATTGACATCGTAGTGGGCAATATTGCGACCGGTGAGGCTGCCAAAGTCTTGGCGGATGCAGGCGCGGATGCGGTGAAGGTGGGCATAGGCCCCGGTTCCATTTGCACCACCCGCGTGGTGGCTGGTGTGGGAGTGCCGCAATTGAGTGCTGTTTACGATGTGGCGAAAGCCCTGAAAGGCACAGGCATTCCTTTGATTGCTGATGGTGGATTGCGTTATTCCGGTGACGTGGTGAAGGCATTGGCAGCAGGCGGCAATAGCGTGATGGTCGGTTCGTTGGTGGCAGGCACAGAAGAATCTCCGGGTGATACCATTATCTTCAACGGGCGCAAGTTCAAGTCGTACCGTGGAATGGGTTCGTTGGAAGCAATGGAGAATGGTTCCAAAGACCGTTATTTCCAAAGCACCACCACGGATGTCAAGAAACTGGTGCCGGAAGGCATTGCAGCCCGTGTCCCCTACAAAGGCACTTTGTATGAAGTGATTTACCAGTTGGTGGGCGGCTTGCGTGCCGGGATGGGTTATTGCGGCGCGGCAGACATCGAGCATCTGCATGATGCCAAGTTCACGCGTATCACGAATGCCGGCGTGCTTGAAAGCCATCCCCATGATGTGACCATCACGAGCGAGGCGCCCAACTACAGCCGCCCGGAATGAGAAATGAAAACATGGAGGCCGTCCCGAGAAAGGTCAGGGACGGCTTTTTTTGCAAGAAAGTGATTGATAAAAACGTTTTTTATCAAAATCTGATTATATTTGCAGGCATAAAACAATATTAACCAATGTGCAAATATGCAGCACTTAAAACAACGGCTTATGAAAAAGTAAGGAGATAATTTGATACATACATCTTGAAATATTGGGAAAAGCGTTTAGCTTGTATTCTTGTCTTTGAAACTTCGACAACTTCAACGGCGATCAAGAGTAAAGCGAGAACGCTCACGCCTATCCGGCGTGGGCTTTACTCATTTATCTGATTGCCAGGTAGTCGAAGACCTCAAAGACAGGAAAAAGAGATTGTCCACGCTTTTTTTATGTATGTATGGGAGGAAAAGGAGAAGGTTTCGGGGCAATCTCATTTGTTTTAAACGGAATGTATAACGATGGATGTCAAGGTGTTCAGGCATGGTTGGCATCCTTAACGACAAGAGACAAAATGAAAATGAATCCGATGAGAAGTTTTTCTTATGCATTGATGTGTTGTTCGGTACTGGCCTTGACTTCGTGCGCTTCTATGTTTTACGGGAAAAAGGGGAAGGTTGTGTTGGCCAACGACCAGGTAAAGGAGCCGGTGACAATAGCTGCTGGGAACAAACTGTACGAAGGTGTCACGCTCCCATACAAGCTCAAGGTGAAGCCGGGGTACAGCAGTATGGATGTGACCGTTACTTCCCATAGTTATGAACCGTATGCTTTTACGATTGACCGGAAATTCAACGGGACGGCTATTGCCAACATCTTGGCACCGATAGGCTTTGTGATTGACGCGGCAACGGGGGCTATCATGTGTCCGTCGCAGAACCATTATTATTTGGACTTGAAGATGCGCGGAGCCGGTAGCCCTTCGGTGTATCCCGCGCAGCAAGCAATTGTCCAGCCGGTTGAAGCTGTGACACGGGACAATCCTGGAGCAACTGACCTGGAAGGGACGATAATCCGATGGTACATTGATTCCGACCCTCGCGGCGCAAGGCTGTTTTGGCGCGTCATATCGAGCGTGCCGGAGCAGGTGAAGAACACGAACGAGACTTATTTGATGACCACTCCTTATGAGGAGACCCGTGCGTTCAACATTTTGGGCCTGACGTATGAAAACTCAAAAGACGTGCAGATTGAAATCAAGGTGCAGAAACGCGGGTATGAGGACCAAGTGAAACGCTTCAACGTGCGCCAAGCCATCGACCAGCAGGAAATCAGCACATTCTTTGAATTGATTCCCAAGTCGAACTGACCGCCTGTAGAGGCATAAACAATCTAATTACCAATTAAAAAACGCATCTTTATGAACAAATTTGTGAACAAATATTTTCCTGTCGTTGCTATTGCCGGCTTGTTGCTGTTGTCGGCTTGTAATTCAACACGAACTGTGACCACAGCAGTGCAATTGGGCGTTCCTGTCACGTCCGACCCTTCGGGCGCGGATGTGATTTTGAACGGGAGCAAGGTGGGAACCACTCCTTGCGTAGTGGAACTTCCTTTGAGGCTTACGACCACTTATTCCGCAGGGAAAGCTTCGGCATCTTACGAGCCGGTGAAACTGGGCTTTGCGAAAAACGGCCATTGGGAGGAAGTCACTTTCACGCATCAGGACTTAATCAAAGGCGTGCTGTCTTACCAATTCAGGCAGAAAGCTTATGTGGATGATCCGGCCATCGTGGCTGGTGAAGCCGGGAAGATGGTGAGTCGCGACAATCCCGGTAAAACGGCATTGGAAGGTACTATCCTGCGGTGGTATTTTGACTCGGAGCCTCGCGGGGCGCGTATTTATTGGCGAGTCATTTCAAGTATCCCGCAGGTAGTGAAGAATACGAACGAGACGTACCTGATGACCACTCCTTATGAGGAAACGCGCGCGTTTAACATCTTGGGGCTGACGTATGAAAATTCCCGTGACGTGCAGATAGAGGTCAAGGTGGTGAAAAGCGGATACGAGCCGCAGGTGAAGCGTTACAACGTTCGCCAAGCCATCGACCAGCAGGAGATTAGCGGCTTCTTTGAATTGGTGAAGAAGGAGCCGGTGGCAGAAAATTGAAGCTTGTTGCCGCTTTGGCGGCTTGAGAGCATGGTGACAGGATGGGAGTTGTGCAAAAAGGCCAACTCCTGTCTTGTTTTTTGTCCTGTGTGGCGGAGCGACGACTTCCTTTTGGCAGGCAATGTTTTCCCCGCCATGTGGGGCAGTTGGTTTCATGCGTGTAGAAATTTCCGTTTGCACGGGTGATTGGAATTTTCCACGCGGACAAACGGAAGTTTTTTGTTGGGGCAGGCGGAACTTCTTTCCCGCTAAAATGAAGGGGCGCGAAAGAAAATAAAGAAAATGCGGGAATTAAATGGCAGGATAAGCAATTTTTGTTTATTTTCGCCGTTGAATAAAAACTTGATTTCATATTAAAACTTATATTGAAGTACGATTCATGAAGAAGACCATTTTGTTTTTCACCGTTTTGGCGTGCGGGGCTTTTGCCAAGGCGCAAGAGAATGACCCTGTTTTGATGCGTATTAACGGCAAGGACATCACTCGATCAGAGTTTGAATACATTTATAATAAGAATAACGCGAACAACGGGTTGGACCAGAAAAGTTTGGATGAATATGTGGACCTTTTCGTTAATTTCAAGTTGAAAGTGGCTGCGGCAGAGGAAGCGGGACTGGATACGACCATGGCTTTCCGCAAAGAGTTCAACGGTTACCGCCGCCAGTTAGCGCAGGCATACCTGACGGATGCCTCGGTGGACGAAGCAAACGCCCTTACTACCTACAATCGTTTGAAAGAGAACATCGAAGCTTACCATCTTCTTATCCGGGTGCAACCCAATGCTTCAGAGGAAGAAATTGCTGATGCTTATAACCGTGCCGAATTGGCGCGCCAACGGGCTTTGGCGGGAGAAGATTTCGAGGTGTTGGCACGTGAGGTGTCTGAGGATCCTTCAGTGGCTAGAAACGGGGGATATTTGGGCTATTTTACTGCTCTCCAGATGATACGTCCTTTTGAAGATGCGGCATACGCCTTGCATCCCGGCGAAGTAAGCGAACCCGTCCGTACCGACTTTGGCTTCCATGTGATAAAAGTCACAGACCGTCGTCCTGACATCGGGCGGGTACTGGCTGCCCACATATTCAAGCGTGTCCCGCAAAACGCTGCTCCTGAACAGGAAGCGCAGGCCAAGGCAAAGATAGACTCTATTTATGACGCATTGGAGGCTGGCGGCGATTTTGCGGAATTGGCAAAGACGGAGTCCGATGATAAAAGCACGGGGATTCGTGGAGGGGCATTGCCGTGGTTCGGCGTGCATCAGACGATGAAAGAGTTTGAAGATGTGGCTTTTTCTTTGGGGAAAGGTGAAATCTCCAAACCGTTCCGTACAGCGGCAGGCTTCCATATTGTCAAAGTGATGGATCGTGCGCAGTTGGAACCTTTTGAGGAGAAAAAGGAGGAAATAATGCGCCGCCTGAATCGGATGGGTGAAGGCAACAAAGGAGTGGAAGCCCTTGTGGCGCGTTTGAAGCAGGAATATGGTTTCCTGCCGGACGATGCGGGAATTGCTTCTGCAAAAGCTACGTTGGCACGGCTCGGTGAAATTGCTGGTGATTCTACGGTGACGGAAAAGCCGCAGGCTGTGGGTAATCTTTTTGTAATGGCAGGTAAGGGGTATCCGGCTCAAGGTTTTGTCGAATGGGCGGAAAATATGAGCGGACAGATTGACCGCTTGCTGGAGCAATATGTCAATAACCAAGTGCTGATTTATGAAGACAGCCGCTTGGAAGAAAAGTACCCCGACTTCGGCCACTTGATGCAAGAATACCGCGATGGCATCTTGTTGTTTGAAATCAGCAACCGGAATGTGTGGGATAAGGCATCGAAAGACGAAGTTGGTTTGGCACGCTTTTATGAGGAAAACAAGCAGGATTATGTATGGGACACGCCAAAATTCAAAGGCATTGTCTTGCATTGCGCGGATTCCAAAGTGCTGAAAAATGCAAAGAAAGCTTTGAAGAAAAACGGATGGGCAGAAGATGAGTGGAGTAAAAAACTCAGCGAAACATTCAATACGGATTCTGTATCTGCCATTCAGGCTTCGAAATTGCATCTGTATGTGAAAGGGGATGACCCGTATGTGGACAAATTAGTATTTAAGGAAGGTGCTTTTGAACCTTTTGAAGGATTCCCTGTAACAGGTGTTTATGGAAAATTGTTGAAGAAAGGACCTGAAAATTACAAGGATGTCCGTGGCCCTGTCACTGCTGACTACCAGAATTATTTAGAAGAAGAATGGGTGAAATCTTTGAGGGCAAAGTACAAGGTTGAAATAGATGAAGAAGTTTTAAAAACCGTCAATAACCACTGACGGGAAGGGCGAATGCGTTATCTTCGTCAGCAATTACAGGAAAAAAATAGGATGAATGAATGAGACTGGAAGGGGTTTTATTGTTATTGTTGTGCTTGAATGTGGCTTGCAGCCCGACGTATGACCATAAAGGCAAAACTCCTTTGGTGAAAGTAGGGGATGAGTTCCTCTATAGAGAGGATTTGAATGCGGCGGTGCCTGTTGGCCTTTCAAAGGCGGACAGCGCAGCTTTTGCCGGGCATTTTGTTGAAGAATGGGTGAAGAACGCTTTGGTTTACGAAAAAGCCCGCCGGAATGTCCCCCATAGCGATGTGGTGGAAAAATTAGTGGAGAACTACCGCAAATCACTGGTTATACATGCTTACCAGCAGAATCTGATTGAACAAAAATTGGCCGAGAATATATCGGACGAGGAAGTCAAGGCATATTATGAGGCAAACAAGGACCTGTTCGTTACGGATCAGCCTTTGATGAAAGGTGTCTTCATCAAGGTTCCACTCAATGCGCCCGGAATCGACAAGGTACGGCGCAGTTATACGAGAAGTTCTTCCGCCGATGTGGAGTTTTTGGAGAAATACAGCCTCCAGCATGCTGTGGATTATAATTACTTTTACGATAGGTGGCTGCCAGTAAAGGATGTGGTAGCAAAGCTTCCGTTATCTGTATCGAATGTTGAGTCGTGTTTGAAAGAAAAAGGGCATATTGAGTTGAAGGATTCGGCGAATTATTATTTTTTGAATGTTGGAGATTTTTTGCCGGTTGGAGAGGTCGCACCTTATGAATATGCTTATGCAACAGCAACAGAGATGCTGGTTAATATGGAAAGAATTTCCTTTATTGAAGACGTGAAGACGGGTTTGCTGGATGAAGCCATGAAGGAGAAGGTGATAATTTATTATTAGAATGGAGTATGAGTAAATTGAGGTTATTAGTTTGTGCTGCTTTATCTTTTTTGATAGGCAATGGAGCCATAATATGCGCACAAGACAATGTCATTGATGAAGTGGTCTGGGTAGTTGGCGATGAGGCAATATTGAAGTCGGATGTGGAGGAAGAACGTTTGCGCGCTCAATACGAAGGATACAAATTTGATGGCGACCCTTATTGCATCATTCCAGAGCAGCTGGCCATTCAGAAACTGTTTTTGCATCAGGCGGCGATAGATAGTATTGAGGTGACTGATTCAGAAGTAATCCAGCAGGTGGAAAGTACGATTAACAGTTATATCCGTTCCGTTGGCACAAGGGAAAAATTGGAAGAATATTTTAATAAATCCATGACTCAGATACGGGAGGCCATGCGGGAAAATGTTCGTGAGGGACTAACCGTGCAGCGCATGAAGGAGGAGTTGACAAACAACATAAAAACGACACCGGCTGAGGTGCGTTATTATTTCAGCCAACTGCCAGAAGACAGCATACCGTTCATTCCTACTCAAGTGGAAGTGCAGATTATCGTGCAAGAACCGAAAATTCCGGTTGAAGAGATTGAACGCGTAAAAGCGCAATTGCGTGAATATACGGAACGCATCAATTCCGGGGAGACACAGTTTTCCACATTGGCTTTGCTTTATTCGGAGGATCCCGGAAGTGCTCGCCGGGGAGGTGAATTGGGTTTCATGGGCAAGGGGCAACTTTTGCCTGAGTTTGCTAATGTGGCTTTTAATCTTACCGATCCGAAAAAAGTGTCTAAGATTGTGGAGACGGAATACGGTTTTCACATCATACAGTTGATTGAGAAAAGGGGAGACAGGGTGAATTGCCGCCATATATTGTTGAAACCTAAAGTGTCAGAAGAAGATCAAGAAGCGGCTATTTCCCGGCTTGATTCCATCGCGAACGATATACGGAATGACAAGTTCACATTTGACAATGCTGCAACCTATTTGTCACAAGACAAGGATACGAAAAATAACCACGGGTTGATGCAGAATCCTTACGATGGGACATCCAAGTTTGAAATGCAGCAATTGCCTCAGGATATTGCCAAGGTGGTGGATAAGATGAATGTTGGCGAAATATCAGAGCCGTTCGTATATACCAATGAATCGAATGGAAAGGAAGTGTGTGCCATTGTGAAACTGAAGTCCAAGGTGGAAGGCCATAAAGCGAATATCCGTGATGATTACCAGCGTTTGAGGGAGATGATGGTGGATAAGTTGAAAGAAGAAAAGCTGGAAAAGTGGATTGTGGAAAAACAAAAGACGACTTATGTGCGCATTAACGATAATTGGAAGAATTGCGACTTCAAATATCCAGGTTGGGTTAAATGATGAGGTCGGCAATGAAACGGAATAGGAATACGGTATCTAGAAGCAGGCATGTCATTGGATGGACAGGCGTCTTGTGCTTGTTTTGTTTGTGCCTGTCTGCCCAAAGCCAGTCTGTCGAGCCTAAAAAGAAAACATTGGTGTATCTGCTGCATTCTGATTTGTTGCGGTTTGACAAGAAACAGAATCCCGATGCCCAAATTGTGGAGGGAAATGTGGTATTCAGGCACGACAGCGTTTACATGTATTGCGATAGCGCTTATTTTTACAGCAAAACCAATTCTTTAGAGGCTTTCGGGCAGGTGAAGATGAACCAAGGCGATACGTTGTTCCTTTATGGCGATTATTTGTTTTATGATGGGAACAGCCAAATAGCGATGGTGCGGGAGAATGTCCGCATGGAGAATCGCAATACCACATTGTTGACTGACAGTTTGAACTACGACCGCATCCTTAATCTGGGGTATTATTTTGAGGGAGGCACTTTGACGGATGAGGAAAATGTGTTGACTTCGGATTGGGGGGAATATAGCCCGGAAACGAAAGTGGCAGCTTTTAACCGGGAGGTGAAGTTGGTGAATCCCCAGTTCACGTTGACCTCTGACACGTTGAAATACAATACTGCCACAAAGGTAGCCAATATTCTTGGACCGTCTGATATTGTAAGCGATGAGAACCATATCTATTCAGAACTTGGTTTTTATAATACAGCCACAGAAGAGGCGGAACTGTTGGCGCGTTCAGTCTTGATGAACGGAGGGAAGAAACTGACCGGCGACAGCCTGTATTATAACCGTGCGAAAGGATATGGTGAGGCTTTTGACCATATCGTGATGAATGACACGGTGAGCAAGAATATGATGACGGGGGATTATTGCTTTTATGACGAATTGAGGCAGGATGCAGTGGCTACAAAAAGAGCCGTTGCAGTGGATTACTCGCAAGCAGACAGCTTGTTCATGCATGCCGATACGTTGAAAATGAAGTCGTTTTGCTTGGATACTGATTCTGCCTATAAGCACATGTATGCTTACCACAAAGTGAGGGTGTATGGCGAACAATTGCAAGCCGTATGCGATTCTTTGGTGTTTTCCACGGTGGATACTTGCCTGACGATGTACCGTGATCCGATTGTATGGAGCGGGGAACAGCAATTGCTTGGCGAGGAAATCAGGGTTTACATGAACGACAGCACTATTGACTGGGCGCATATCATTAATCAGACGTTGACGGTAGAGAGAAAGGATACTGTGCATTACAACCAAGTGAACGGGAAGGAGATAAAAGCTTATTTCAGGGACAATGACCCTTACAAGATAGATGTGTTGGGGAGCGTGCATGTGGTGTATTACTTAGAGGAAGAAGACAGTACGATGATTGGCATGAATGTGTCGGAGACCAGCATATTGAACATGTTTCTAAAGGAGCGGAAGATTGTGAAGATACTGATGAACTCGAAGTCCAATGGTGTGGTTTATCCGATGGACCAGATTCCTCTAGGGGAACTTTATTTAGATAACTTTGCGTGGTTCGACTATATCCGGCCTAGGGACAAGCAGGATATATTTGTTTGGCGTGGGAAAAAAGCCGGGCAGGAACTGAAGAAATCCGAACGGAAATCCATACCTTTGCCTAACTCTGATTTATTAAGAAAGGAATAGTTTATGGGAATGTTCAGCATGAGGAAGCCACGGGGATTTCATCATGAATATATTTACGTGGATGAACGCAAGGAGAAACTTGAGAAGATAAAAGAGAATGCCAAGCGGGAATTAGGCATGTTGCCGCCTAAAGCGTTCAATCCTGAGGACATTCGGGGCAAGTTCGTGGAGGGGACGACGCATCTGAAGAGGAAGAAGGCACGCGGCAATTCTTCGTGGAGTTACGGCAAGCTGCTGATAGCCATCCTTATCCTATTATACGTCATGCATTACTTGGTCACCGGCGAGTGGACCTTCTGATGCATTCCTGACAATTAGCAAATTGACAGCATGAGTGATATTATACGTTTGTTGCCTGATTCGGTCGCGAACCAAATCGCGGCAGGCGAAGTCATCCAGCGTCCTTCATCGGTGGTGAAGGAACTGGTGGAGAATGCCATTGACGCAGAGGCACATGAGGTTCATGTCTTGGTTACCGACGCAGGGCGGACATGCATCCAAGTCATCGATGACGGCAAAGGCATGTCGCCTACGGATGCCCGTCTGGCCTTCGAACGGCATTCGACTTCAAAAATCAAGGAAGCGGCAGACCTGTTTTCCTTGCGGACGATGGGGTTCCGGGGAGAAGCGTTGGCATCGATTGCAGCGGTGGCGCAGGTGGAGCTGAAAACCCGCCAAGAAGGGGAGGAGTTAGGGACTCGCATCCTCCTTTCTGGTTCGCAGGTGGAGTCACAGGAAGCTATTGCCTGCCCTAAAGGAAGCAACTTCTCCGTGAAGAACCTTTTCTTTAATGTGCCGGCGCGCCGGAAGTTCCTGAAGTCCAACCAGACGGAACTGAACAACATCCTGGCTGAGTTTGAGCGCATCGTGCTGGTGCATCCCGATGTGGCCTTTACGCTTCATCACAATGATGTGGAACTGTTCAACCTGCCTGCTTCCCCATTGAAGCAGCGTGTCCTCAGCGTGTTCGGTAAGAGACTTGGACAGCAGTTGCTTCCCTTGGAGGTGGAGACGGGGCTGGTGTCCGTAAGCGGTTTTGTGGCCAAGCCGGAGTTTGCCAAGAAGAAGGGTGCCTACCAATACTTTTTCGTCAATGGCCGTTACATGCGCCACCCTTACTTCCACAAGGCGGTGATGGGGGTGTATGAGCATTTGGTGCCTGCCGGCGAACAAGTGTCCTACTTCATTTACTTTGAGGTGAATCCGGCGGACATCGATGTGAACATTCATCCCACGAAGACGGAAATCAAGTTCGAGAACGAGCAGGCCATTTGGCAAATACTGGCGGCGGCGGTGAAGGAAGCGTTAGGGCGGTTCAATGCCGTGCCTGCCATCGATTTCGATACGGAAGGGATGCCTGACATCCCGGCGTTTGCCCCGGATTCGTTTGCCGGGATGCCTAAGACCGGCACGAATCCTGCTTACAATCCTTTTGACGCATCGGGCGACACGGCTTCGCCGGCACGTTATGTGCGGCCTGCCGTGGAGTGGGAGCGTTTGTATGAGGGTATTGCTTCACGCCGGGAACAGGAGGGCGGGCTTTTCCCGCAGGAGGGAGAAGAAGCCTCTTCGGCACAGGGCGGCGGGAACGTGGCGGCAGCCTCCCTTGGTGGTGCGCCTGAGGGGAAATCATCGCTGTATTATCAGTTCAAGGGGCGTTATGTGGTGACTTCTGTGAAGTCGGGCCTGATGCTCATCGACCAGCATTGGGCCCATGTCCGCATCCTGTTCGACCGTTACCTGGCCATGCAGGAGGAGGGGCGAGGGGCGTCTCAGGGAATGTTGTTCCCCGAAGCGGTGCAGTTTTCCGTGTCCGAATCGGTGGCTTTGGATGGCATCCGCGAGGAATTGTCGGCCATCGGCTTCGACCTTGGCGACTTGGGCGGCGGCACGTATTCCGTCAATGGCGTGCCGGCGGGCATCGAAGGGCTGGATGCCGCCGGGTTGCTGCGCGGCATGGTGCATACGGCCATGGAGGCGGGCAGCGACGTGCGTGATGAGGTGCGCCGTGCGTTGGCTTTGTCCATGGCCAAGGCAGTGGCCATCCCGTATGGGCAGGCCTTGTCCGATGAGGAAATGGCTTCGTTGGTGGATGCTTTGTTCGCCTGCCCGGTGCCGAACTATTCCCCGGAAGGGCGCACGGTGGTGGCTGTCATCCGAGAAGAAGAAATCGAACGTTTATTTAAATGATTATCGGAAAATGGAACGTATGGACTATGCTTTCTGTTTCTTGCCCGTCATCCCTGTGCGGCGCAGCCCTGAGGACGGGGCTGAGATGACGACTGAGTTGCTTTTCGGCGATGCCTGCCGGGTGTATGAACACGACCGCACGTGGGCGCATGTGCGCAACAAGGCCGACGGTTACGAGGGGTGGGTGACCACGAAGATGCTCACGCCTGTGGATGAGGAGGAGTATGCGGCTTACGACCCGCTGGCGCAGCCCGTGGTGGCCGCGTACTATGCCGAGGCGGTGGACGAAGCGGCGGGGCGGCATTTGCTGCTCACCGGGGGCAGCCAGCTGCCGGGCTACCGCCCGGACGGGAGCTTCCGCGTGGGGGCTTCGCGCTACCGCTTGCTTGATCCCCGCGTGGCGGCTGTGGCGCCGGTGGCCGAGAGCGTGATGGACACGGCATCGCGCTTTTTGGGCTGTCCCTACTTGTGGGGCGGGAAAGACGCGATGGGCATCGATTGTTCGGGGTTGACGCAGGTGGTGTTCCGCATCCACGGCATCCCCTTGCGGCGCAATGCCTGCCAGCAAGCGGAGCAGGGCGTGCTGGTGCCTTTCCTGCAAGACGCGAGGCCGGGCGATTTGGCTTTCTTCGACCACGGAGACGGCTCGATTTCCCACGTGGGCTTCGTGGCCGGCGGGGGGCGGGTGCTTCATGCGTCGGGCAACGTGCATTTCGACCTCTTGGACAGCGAGGGCATCTACAGTGTGGAACGGGGCTTCCGGACCCACCACCTCCGCTTCATCAAGCGGATGGATTGAACGGCTTTCTTCGTTCGATGCTTTTCCCGGACACTGCTTGTGTGCCGGGATTTTTTTATGCCTGCCTTTCAAACCAAGCGGCGGTGCGTCTGGCGCGTCCGGGCGGCAAGGAAAAGCAGGATGGCTGGGCAGGAAGCCCGGTTTTTGCGGATGGATTCTTTATCTTTAGCCTAAGGATATACATCTCTAGCCTAAAGATACACATCCTTAGGCTAAAGATATGCATCCTTAGCCTAAAGATGAACTTTTCATCGGGGCGAAACGGGTTTTCCATACGGGTAGGCCGGGTTTGCTGCATGGGGAGGGCAATTTTTTGTGCGGGGGCATGGGGCAGGCAGATTTCTTAAGGTGTAAAAAAGGGCGGGAAGCTTCCACAAGAAAGGAAGCTTCCCGCCCGGTTGCGGCCTATGTGCGGCGGAGGTTTAACGGATGTAGGCTTTCGTCGTCTCCGTCTTTCCGCTCTTATAGATGGTCCTCACGATGTTCAGCCCTTGCTGCGGCTGGTCGAGGCGCATGCCGCTGATGGAGTAGTACTCCGTGCGGGCCACTTCGTCGTCGCCTGCGGCTTCGCGAATGCCGGTGGCGTCCGGTGCCTTGTAGGTAATGGTGTAGATGTTCAGCCCGCCGGTGGTGCTGAAGGTGATGTCGCCGTCAGTGGCCACGGTGAACGACTGTTGCGTCCGCTCGCTGATGAGTTCGCCGGCGCTCACGGTGGCGTTCGTCACGGTCCAGCCGCGTGCTTCGCCGTTGCCGCTTGCCGTGTTGAAGTCGATGGTCACGATGCCGCCTTCCTTGCAGCCCGGGATGGTGACAGTCAGGTTGCCCCCGTTCAGCTGCAGTCTGCCGCTGCCGTAGTCGATGCGGACTTTGCTTGCATTCAGGTTGCCGAATACCAAGCCGTCGGTTTCAGCAATTGCCACGCCGTTGGCTTCCAGCGTGCCGCTCATCACGGTCACGTTGTTGTAGCGGTCCTTCCCGGTTTCAAAAGCCCAGTTGGTGGCGTCGGCGGCAAGGTTGTCCACCGTTTCCATACTCCATGCGGTGAAGTCCCACGTGCGGCTTTCTTCAGGCTGTGGGTCCGGATCGGGTTCAGGTTCAGGGTCGGGGCTTTCACCCTGTGTGGCAACGGAGATGGCATAGACGTTCAATCCACTTGTCGTGCTGAAAGTGATGTCGCCATCGGTTGCTACAGTGAAAGATTGCTTCGTTCTTTCCATAATCCCTTCGCCTTCGCTCACGGTGGCGTTGGTGACAGTCCATCCGCGTGTTTCTGTACTCTTCCCGCTTTTGAAATCGATGGTGACAATGTCGCCGGCTTGGCAGTCTGGTACAGTAATGGCCAATTTGCTGCCATTCAGTTGGATGCTATTGTCTCCATCGTTGTTGATGCGTATTTTGTCTGCTTTCAGTGTGCCAAATGCCAACCCGTCAGTTTCGGCGATGGCAGTGTTGTTGGCTGTCAGTGTGCCGCTCATCTCTGTTAAATTGTGGTATCTGTCGGTTGTGTTATTGTAGAATTCCCAGTTGGTTGCGTCTGCCTCGATGTTGGCAATCGTCTCCGCGCTCCAAGTGGTGAAGTCCCATGTGCGGGTTTCGGTCGGTTCGGGTTCCGGCTCTGGTTCTGGTTCAGGAGTCTCGCTGCCATCGGTGATGACGCCTTCGTTCTCCACCACGTTCAGCGTGGCGCCTGCGCCGCGTTCGCCGGTCACGGCGGCGATTACCTCGTCAGCCGGGATGACATTCAGTGGATAGCTCGGCGTGAAAGCATCGCCATCGCCGAAGTCGTTGGGGCGCTCGCAGCCGTCAAAGATGCTGCCCGTCTCGCTGAGGTGGAAGTAAGAACCTTCGGTATGGTCTTTCCACGGGTCTTGGTCGCCCTCAAACACGCAGTTGCGGATGTTGATGCTGGACTCGTTTCCGCATTGCACGGAAGCAGCGCCTTCTACTGGCGTGTAGTAGCAGTTGGCGATGTCCACTTGGCCGAAGCGCACACGCGGCATGCGGCCCTTGCAGTTGTCCCAATGGCAGAACTGGAAAGTGGTGCGCAGATGGCCTCTGTCCTCTGTGGCTTCATCGCTGGAACCCCACAAGTTGGAGAAGCGGTGGTCAGCGGAACCTCCTGAACCTCCTGCTTGCGGAGGAATCTGGTATTGGAACAAGCACCAAGTGACGGCCACGTTGTCCGATGCGCTCTTGCAGTCGAAGTTGCCGTCCACGCCGTCTTGGAAGTCGCAATGGTCCACCCAAATGTTCGTGGCGCCATCGAGGGTGAAGTTGTCGTTACCGTCCACGTCGTATGCCCCGGCACTCTTGAAAGTGACGTTGCGCATGATGACGTTGTTGGATTCTTTTTGGAAATAAAGGATGCCTGATCCGTTCTTGTCGCGGTTTGGGTTGGTCAGCACCGAGCCGGGCAGGCCGAGGATGGTCTTGTCCTCCACGCGGACCTTGATCATTTCATTGACTTCGATTTCCCCCTTGATGTAGATGATGTGCTTGCCGTCCATTTCCAAGGCTTCGGCCAGTTCGTCGGCCGTGGTGACGGTGATGTTTTGTCCGCCTTCGCCCCCGGTCGTGTTCGCGCCGAAGCCTACCGGGCGGTTCTGGTCGTAAGATGACAATTGGGCGTGCGTTCCTTGGATGTTGGCACCCATGAGGAACATGCCCAAGATGAATGTAAATAATTTGTTCATGGTAATTGGTATTGATTTCGGTTGCAATATTATGGATAATGCAGCCTGCAGGTGTGCATTAATTAGTGCGAGAAGTGGAATTATTGTTCCGTTTTGCCGTGTGCCGGGGTGGTTGTTCTTATTCGTGGTGGTAAGGCTCGTGGTGAAGGATGGTCATGGCCCGGTATGTCTGCTCGACGAACAGGAGACGTATCATTTGGTGGGAGAAGGTCATTTTCGAAAGGGATATCTTTTCATGGGCGGCAGCGTAAACCCGTGGGGAAAAACCGTATGGCCCGCCGACGACGAACACAAGCCGCTTTGTCCCTGCCGATGCGCGTCTCTCCATCCATGCGGCGAACTCGGTGGAGCGGAACTCTTTGCCCTGCTCGTCGAGCAGCACGATGTAATCGCCCGGCTGGAACGCTTTCAGCAACAGGTCTGCTTCTTTCTCCTTTTGCTGTTCTTCAGAAAGCTTTTTGGTATTCTTCAGTTCCGGCACGGTTTCCACTTCGAATGGCAGATAACGGCTGATTCGCCGGGCATATTCCTGTATGCCGGGCAAGAAGTGGGGGTTGTTGGTCTTCCCCACGGCAAGCATGGTGATTTTCATGGCAGGCCGGTGGATGGTCAGAAACGGATGTTGTGCATGTCTTCCTGTATTTGTCGGAATTCATCCAATAGAGCGTCCATGATTTCACGGACAGGTTTAATTTCGCGGACGGCAGAAGCAATTTGTCCTATTTCTAATTCACCTTGGTCAAGGTCGCCTTCGAAGATGCCCCGTTTGGCGGCAGCTTTGCCTAGCAAGGTACGGAGTTCATCGCTGGTTGCACCCTGCGCTTCGGCTGCTTCAATCTTCTCGTAAAGCGGGGTTTTCACCAACCGGGTGGGTGACAGTTTCTTCAGGCAGAGCATCGTGCCTCCTTCAGGCAGGGCAAGGCATCGCTCCTTGAAAGCCGGGGATGCCGAACTTTCAGCGGAGAGGGCGAAAAGCGTGCCTATCTGCACGCCTTCTGCTCCAAGTGCCATGGCAGCCAGCATGGCATGCCCGCTGCCAATGCCTCCGGCTGCAATCAGCGGGAGGGAAGTCGCTTGCCGTACTTGAGGAATCAGTGTCAATGTGGTGGTTTCCTCTCGTCCGTTATGTCCGCCGGCTTCAAAGCCTTCAGCCACGATGGCATCCACTTGCGCTTCTTCACATTTTTTGGCGAAAAGGCTGCTTGATACGACGTGTGCCACTTTCATGCCTGCATCGTGCAGTTGCCGGGTGTACTTCTTCGGGCTTCCGGCGGAAGTGAATACGATGCTGACTTTTTCTTCAATGAGGATGTTTATCAGTGTGTCAATTTCTGGATACATCAAAGGAATGTTTACGCCCCAAGGACGGTCTGTGGCCTCTTTCATTTTGCGGATATGTTCCTGCAGGGTTTCAGGGTGCATGGATCCTGCTCCCAATAAGCCTAATCCTCCTGCGTTGCTCACTGCGGATGCCAATCGCCAGCCGCTGCACCACACCATTCCACCTTGGATGATGGGGTATTGTATGCCGAAAAGTTCACATATCCTATTCATTTTCATGGGTATTTTGTTTAATGGATCCAAATATAGGTGAAAATCAAGGTGTCGCCATGCTTATTAGGATAATTTATGGTTTTAGGCAGAAGCATTTCCCAGTGGAAAGAGGAAAAGGCGTATATTTGCACCATTATTATATAAATGTAATAAAGAAATAGTAAGATGAATACCGAAGAAGAATTGATAGACAGGTTGCTTGACTTGGCTTTTGCCGAGGATATCGGTGACGGTGATCATACGACTTTATCGTGCATACCAGAAGATGCCATGGGAAAGTCAAGGTTGTTGATAAAGGAGGACGGCGTGCTGGCAGGCGTGGAGGTGGCCAAAAGGATATTTCATCGTTTTGACCCGTCGATGAAGGTGGAGGTGTTGATAGAAGATGGGAGCGAAGTTCATCCGGGTGATGTGGCCATGGTAGTAGAAGGAAGGGTGCGTTCTTTGCTACAGACCGAACGTTTGATGTTGAATGTGATGCAGCGCATGAGCGGCATTGCTACCATGACACGCAAGTATGTGAAACGTTTGGAAGGAACAAAAACGCGGGTGTTAGATACTCGTAAAACTACGCCGGGCATGCGTGTCTTGGAAAAAATGGCAGTGAAGATTGGCGGAGGTGTGAATCATCGCATCGGCTTGTTTGACATGATATTGCTGAAAGACAATCATATTGATTTTGCAGGAGGAATTGATAAAGCCATCCAAAGGGCAAAAGACTATTGTGTGTCGAAAGGCAAGGATTTGAAGATAGAAATTGAAGTGCGCAATTTGAAAGAGTTGCAGCAGGTGCTTCGTATCGGTGGTGTAAATCGTATCATGTTAGATAACTTTACGCCTGAATTGACCAAGAAAGCAGTGGCGATGGTGGATGGGAAGTATGAGATAGAGTCGTCAGGTGGCATTACTTTCGACACGCTTCGGGATTATGCCGAATGTGGGGTGGATTTCATTTCAGTGGGTGCTTTGACGCATTCCGTAAAAGGGTTGGATATGAGTTTCAAGGCTTGTTAAAATGTCATGATAGTGCCATCTTTTAGATATTCAGGTGCGGACAACCATCCGCACCTGATTTTTTTATTCTCTTGGTTTCTTTACTTTTAATTCATAAAGATCGTTGCGGCGGTCCTTCAGGTTGCGTACGCTTCCATAGGTGTGTAGTTCATTCAGCAGGTTGAGGTCTACGTCGGATACGAGAATCATTTCCGTATTTGGAGTGGCTTCGGCACGTTTCCCATCAGTTGGAAATGCGAAATCGCAAGGCGTAAACACTCCGGATTGGGCATATTGGATGTCCATGTTGTGTACCCGTGGAAGGTTTCCGACACTGCCTGCAATGACCACGAAACATTCGTTTTCAATGGCTCTGGCTTGGGCGCAGACTCTGACTCGCGAATATCCGTTTTGTGTGTCGGTGAGGAACGGGACAAAGAGAATTTGCATCCCTTGGTCGGCCATGATGCGTGACAGTTCCGGGAATTCCACATCGTAACAGATTAACACGCCTATTTTGGCGCAATCCGTGTCGAAAGTCTTGACCATTTTTCCGCCTGAGAGTCCCCAACTTTTGATTTCATCCGGAGTGACATGAACTTTCTCGTACATTTCGTAGGAACCGTCCCTTCTGACAAGGAATCCTACATTGTAAAGGGCATCATCTTTAATGAGGGGCATGCTTCCCGTGATGATGTTGATGTTATAGCTGATAGCAAGATTGACGAACCGTTCCCGGATTTCCTCGGTGTACTGTGCTAGCCCCCGGATGCTTTGTGCTTCTCCCAAGTGATTGAATTTGGCCATGAGTGGCGCATTGAAGTATTCGGGGAACAAGATGAAGTCACTTTTGTAGTCGGAGACAGCATCCACGAAAAATTCCACTTGCTCGAACACGTCATCGAGCGTTTTGTAAGGGCGCATCTGCCATTGCACAAGCCCGACCCGGACGGTCGTTTTCTTGTCCACATATTCCTGTGTGGGTGGCTGATAGTAGATATTATCCCATTGCAGGAGAGTGGCATAGTGTTTGGATTCCTCATCGTTGGGGAGGTAATTCCTCATGACCTTGCGTACGTGGAAATCATTTGAAAGTTGGAACGTGAGTACCGGGTCGTAGATTTCGCGTGAACGCACTTTGTCAATATACTCTTTGGGGCGCATGTGATCGGCATATTTGTGGTAGTTCGGGATGCGCCCGCCAAACATGATGGCTTTCAGGTTCAACTTTTCGCATAGTTCCTTTCGGTATTCGTACATGCGTCGAGCAAGACGTAGCCCACGGTATTCGGGGTGGATGAATACTTCAATGCCGTACAAGATGTTGCCTTTGGGATTATGGGTGTTGAAAGTTTCATTACCTGTTACTTTGGCGTAAGTGTGGTCATTTTTCACTAAATCATAATCAACGATGATGGAAAGTGCGCAGCCTACGATTTTGCTGTCGGCTACGGTGACGACTTGCCCTTCTGGAAATATGTCAATGAGTTTTTTGATTTGGTCTTTCGTCCAAAACACATCAGAGTCGGCATAGATTCTTTTGAATGACTGAGCCAGTTGCGTATAATCTTCTAATTGCAGGTTTCTTAATTCGACCTTGTTGATTTTGTGCATTGATTCCATGAAATATTGTTTAATCGCATGCAAAGGTAGGGCTTAATTCGCCACAGTGTTTGGATGGAGGGATGTTTTTTTAGGGGTGGGGATACACCGCTTTGTACCAATCCAACTGTTCGTATGCCGCGTTGGCAGCGGCATAACCGTCGTTGTCTTGGAGAATATAGGTGGAGATGCCGCTGTATTGCTCCGTGTCAATGGGAAATGATCCGGGGAGGTAGGCGGAATAGCAGGAAGAGGTGGCCGCCCGGAAGCTTTCCGGGATGCATGCCTCCAGCAAGTCCTTCCATTCCCTGTATTGGTTGTCTGTGGCGATGGCGTGGATGAATCCGTTGAAGTCATAGTAGTAGGGCAGGCTTCTCATGTCGTAGCACTGCACGTTGCGGAAGTCGGCGTTGTCGAAGTCGGCTGCGGCGATGATTTCTTTTGTCTTTGCCGTGAGGGCATCCAGCGCGTCGCAGTGGATGGCTGAGATGGCGCAACCATACGCCCATCCATCGGGAAACTGTCCGTTGATGGTCTGCGGGTCGGTGTAGTAGCTGTAGTAACTGCCGATAACGGAGGCCATGTCGCATTCGGGGGCACAGAGATGGCGCAGCACGTGGTGGTAAGGGGCGCCGATGCCCGGCGTTTCGGTGACGCTCCCGATGATGTATTGGGCATAAGGGCGGAGGGTGTAGGCTACTTCGATGGTTTGCATGAAGCAGGCATCGAAGAAGAGGAAATCCAGTTTCGGGTATTGGGAAAGCACGCTGGACAGTTCTTCAACTTCCAGCTTTGGGCCGTTGTTGCCTTGGTCTGTGCCAATCCAGCGGGTGGCGATTTTCTCGCGGCTGTCATCGGGCAGCCATCCATCGCCGTGCGACCACAGCACCAGCCCGTAGCTGTAAGCGGGGAACTTTTGGAAGGCTTCGTCCATCACGCTGCGCAGCACGTTTGGGTCGGTGGACAGGAGCGTGTCGTAGCGGCGGATGGTGTCTGCCACGGCTTTCCCATTGTGCTGGCGGATGCGGAACAAGGCGGGGCGGCGCGTCCCGTCTTGGCAGACGAGCAGGTTGCAACCTTGCAAGGAGCCTTCGGCCACGGCCTGCTTCATTTCATCGATGTCGTATTGCATGTAGGAGGCGAGGGAGTTTTCGCCCATCATATAGATTAATATGGTGCGCGGGGCGAGAGTATTGTTGTCTTCTGCTTCATCGTGGTGGCACGATGCGAGCAGGAGCAGGAGGCCGGTTATGTACAGGAACCTTGCCATGCCAAGATGCTATTCCTTTTTGAACTGGAAGTCGGCGGCATTGATGAGTTGCACGGGCGTGTTGCTTTTCTTGAAACGAGCCAGCAGCTTTTGCAGGGTTTTGTTGAGTTTGGCGCGGTCGTTGTGGAAGTAGATGGCGCAGGTGCGGTCCTTCAGCCCTTTGTCGTATTCCAGGTAGTTTTTCATCTGGTAGGAGTAGGTGTACCTTTCGGGCAGGAACTTGTTTTCGTCCAAATAGACGCTGTCCAGCAGTTGTATCTCGGTGCGATAGACGATGGAGTCGGTGAACGAGGTGGAAACGCCGAACACGTACACGGGCTTCTGTTTGCCTTTGCCGTAAGAGGGGAATGCGCAAAGGCTTAGCAAACCAAGGATTAACAGGATGTGTTTCATAAATGTGGTAAAACAAATAGTGGGTGCAAAGGTAAAAAAAATATGTAAAGGGCGATTTAAAAAAACGAAAAAGGAGGTTATGTGCTTAACCTCCTTGGCGTTTTGGGCGGCGTTCTGCCGTATCGGGTTTATCCTAAATAGGATTTGAGCAACTTGCAGCGTGAGTTTTGCCGCAGCCTCCGGATGGCTTTTTCCTTGATTTGGCGAACGCGTTCGCGGGTCAGGCCGAACTTGTCGCCGATTTCCTCCAAGGTCATTTCCTGCGTGCCGATGCCGAAGAACATCTGGATGATTTCCTTTTCCCTTTCGGTCAGCGTGGAGAGGGCGCGGTCAATTTCCTTGGAGAGCGATTCGTTCACGAGGGAGCGGTCGGCCATGGGGGAGTCATCGTTTACCAATACGTCAAGCAGGCTGTTGTCTTCGCCTTCCACGAACGGGGCATCCACAGAGATGTGCCTGCCTGACACTTTCAGCGTGTCTGATATTTTGTCCACCGGTATCTCCAGTTCCTCTGCCAATTCTTCCGGCGAGGGGCGGCGTTCGTTTTCCTGCTCGAACTTGGAGAACGCTTTGCTGATTTTGTTCAAGGAGCCTACCTGGTTGAGGGGGAGGCGGACGATGCGGGCTTGTTCGGCCAATGCTTGCAGGATAGACTGGCGAATCCACCAAACGGCGTAGCTGATGAACTTGAACCCGCGTGTCTCGTCGAACTTCTCTGCGGCTTTTATCAGCCCCAAGTTGCCTTCGTTGATCAGGTCAGGGAGGCTCAGCCCTTGGTTCTGGTATTGCTTTGCCACGGAGACCACGAAGCGCAGGTTGGCGCGTGTCAGCTTTTCCAATGCGGCACGGTCGCCTTTGCGGATGCGCTGTGCCAGTTCCACTTCTTCTTCTACCGTGATAAGGTCTTCGCGACCAATCTCTTGCAGGTATTTGTCGAGCGATGCGCTTTCCCTGTTCGTGATGCTTTTGGTAATCTTTAATTGTCTCATTCCTATAAAACAAATTTGGGTGGCAAAATTACGACAATTTGTCCATTATCCCAATTATAACGCAATTTTTTAAATCTTATTTTGTCGCTGCAAAAAGAGTGCCGTGGAGGGCTTGCCCCGGAGGGAAAATCCAATTGCCGGGCTGGGAAGTTCCTGTCATGCGGGCAAGAAGTTCCGGTTATGCGGGCGGAAAGTTCATCCTTAGGCTAAGGATGTGTATCCCCAGCCTGAGGATGTGCATCTTTAGGCTAGAGATGTGTATCCTTAGCCTAAAGATATAGAAGTTGGCCGCATGAACGGGATTTTGCATGCGGGCGAGCAGGGCTTTCCATGCGGGCGGGTTGGAATCCTTGTGCGGGAGCATCGGGCGGTTTTGTAACGTATTGGGCATTCCCGTGTGGATTAATTCCTCAATTCCACATTCATGCGGTTGGTGGCATGGGACATTCATTCTTATTGTATATTTTTGTATATGAATGTATTGGTATTGTGCCCCGGCGCAATTGCATGCGTGGTATGGAAATTGCTTTCTCAAGTCTTGTTTTTAATTTTGAATAAGGATGAAGAAATTTGTATTGGGCATCTTTTCTTTTTGGATATTGTCTGCGGGGAGCGGCTGGGCAGCTTTGCCGGACGGTGGTTCTCCGGCAGACGAGAATACGGAGGTGAATGATGCGGACAAGCAGCGCGTGCAGACCGTGCAAGGCATTGTGACTGACAAGGATGGGGAACCGATTATCGGCGTAACCATCGTGGTGAACGGCACAACGAAGGGGACGACGACGGACATTGACGGGAAGTTCGCCATCGACGTGGACCGCAACGCCGTGTTGACTTTCGCTTATCTGGGCTATACGCAACAGGAAGTGCCGGTTGGGCGGCAAAGGTTCCTGCGGGTGGTGATGAGCGAAGACACTGAGACGTTGGAGGAAGTGGTCGTCATCGGTTACGGCACTGCCAAGCGGAGTAACCTGACGGGGGCGGTCAGTTCGGTGACGAACGAGCAGTTCAAGGCGCAGCCGGTAAAGGACGTGACGGAAATCCTGCAAGGGCGCATGGCAGGCGTGCAGGCATCCTCCTACACGGGAGGCCAGTTGGGCGCGGAAGCCAACGTGCGCGTCCGTGGCGTGTCGTCCATCAATTTCGGCAACGACCCGCTGTGGGTGGTGGACGGCGTGATAGGCGGCAGTGTGACCAACCCTGCAGACATTGCTTCCATCGAAGTGCTGAAGGATGCTTCCTCTACGGCAATTTACGGTTCGCGCGGTGCCAACGGCGTGATATTGGTGACCACGAAACGTGGTTCGGTCGGGAGGCCTCAGGTGCAGATAAGCAGCGAAATCGGCCTGTCGAACTTTCCAAAGCGGTTTGACATCATGAACGCTTACGAATACGCGCAGGCTTTGGAGCAGATGACGGACACCCGGTTCTCCGCCGAGGACATGGAAGCCTTCCGCAACGGCACAAAGGGTGTGGACTACCAGGACCTGATGCTGCAAAGGGGCATTTCGCAGGATTACAAGCTGAGCATCTCCGGCGGCAGCGCGAGGAACAAATACATGGTTTCGGGACTGTTCCTGAACCAGACGGGCATGACGGCGGAATCCAAGCTGCGGCGTATCGGATTCCATGCCAACATGGATTCGCAGGTGACCGACTGGTTGAACGTGGTGACCAACATCGAAGGCTCCACGGAGACCACGCACAACACGGGCGCCGACCTCATGGTGATGGCCAACTATTCGCCTGCCATGGACCTGACGGACGAGAACGGAGTGTATCAGCGCGATCCTTACTGCTCCATCAGCGCCAACCCTTACGGCGCGTTGAAAGTGAATGATTCTGATGGCGAGAACTACAATGTGAAGGGCTACGTGGACTTCCGTTTCAATATCATCGACGGGCTGACTTTTTCAGCTCAAGGCGCCTTCAACCTTTTGAATGCGTCCAGTTATTCTTTCTCGTCCACGAAGCGCGAGCCGAGTGCCATCAGCAGCATGGGCAACAGCATGAACCGCACCGTCACCTACCAAGAGACCAACAACCTGACGTGGCAGAAGGATTTCAACGGGCATAACCTGACGGCTACCGGCGTGTTTGAAATCTACATGCAGGAATACAAGAACGTGGGTGTCAGCGGGCAGGACCTCTTGTCGGAGAAGACAGGCTACTGGAACATCAATTCCGTGCAGTCCGGACTGACCGGCGCCACGAATTACTCGAAAGAGTCCATGGTGTCGGCCTTTGCCCGCGTGATGTACAACTACAAGAACCGTTATTACCTGACCGGCACTATCCGCGCTGACGGCTCATCCAAGTTCATGAACCACAAGTGGGGGTACTTCCCATCCGCAGCCGTGGCTTGGAACATCGCGCAGGAGGACTTCATGCAAGGGCAGGACATCTTCCAAGACCTGAAGTTGCGCGGCAGCTTCGGCGTGACTGGCAACCAAGCCATCAATGCATACGGCACGTTGGGCTTGCTTACGTTGGCCAACTATTCCTATGGCACAGGTTCGCTTTATCCTGGCTATTGGGAAAGCACGTATGCCTCCCCCGACCTGACGTGGGAAAAGACCTACTCGTATGACGCAGGCATCGACATCAGCATGCTGAACCGCCGCCTGTTCCTCACCGTGGACTGGTACAAGAAGAACACCCGCGACCTCCTTTTTGCCAAGACTATCCCTTACTTCAACGGTGGCGGTTCGTACTGGAGCAACGTGGGCGAAATGTACAGCACGGGCTGGGAGTTCACCTTGGAGGCTTCGCCGGTGCGCACCCTCGACTTTGAATGGAACACTTCTTTCACGGCATCTTATTTGAGAACAGAGGTGACGGACTTGGACGGCGAAGATTATCTGATTCCCGATGCCACCCGTGGCGGCCTGATGGAGGGCAACGTGTTCATTATGAAAGAAGGATTGCCCATCAGCAACTTCAATTTGTTCAAATGGGTAGGTTTTGATGAGAACGGCGCCAATCTTTACCAGACAGCCGATGGCGGCACGACCACCTCGCCGGTGGATGCTGACCGCGTGGTGATGGGCAACCCCATCCCGAAATGGAACCTGGGATGGAACAACACCCTTACCTACAAAAACTGGGAACTGAACATCTTCTTCAGGGCCAGCACCGGCTTCCAACGTTTGAATGTGACCCGTTTTGCCATGACGACGATGATTCCCGAAAGCCGTTTCATCACTTCCAAGGAAGGGTATGAAAAGAACTGGGATGTGGTGGCCAACAAGGCGGATGCGGAATTTGCCAGCAGTTCAAACTCCCTGAACCGTTCCACGCCGCGTTCCTCGCAATGGTTGGAAGATGCTGATTTCCTCCGCTTGCAGAACATCAGCCTGTCTTACCTGTTGCCTCGGAAAGTGACGAAGTTTGCTGACATCACGTTGGGCGTGAGCGCACAGAACTTGTTCACCCTTACGAAGTACAAAGGGCTTGACCCGGAAGCTTCCACTACGTCTGCCACGACCACTGGCGCGGTGTCCGATAAGGAACTGGGATTGGACTACGGCAGCTATCCGTCGGCACGGACATTCACATTTACAGTCAAGTTAGGATTCTAAAGCATAATATATAAGAATATGAAAACGAAATATATTCTGGCAGGGGTTTGCATGATGGGCTTGCTGTCTGCTTCGTGCAGTGACTTCTTGGAAGAAGACCCCAAAGGGCAGATGACGAACCTGGAATCGTTCACCGAGCCGTCCGACTTGGAAGGCTCCATCCATGCCTTGTATTATCAGGTGAAGATGGCGAGCGGCTACATCGGTATCTATGCCCCGTTGCTGAAAGGCGATGACATGACAAGCATTGTTTCGAAAAGCAACTTCACGGATTGGGACCAGTTCATTTCCAACGACGGTAATCCGATGATGACTAGCGGCGTGGGTTGCTGGAGTTGCATGTGGTCGGTGGTGAAGGCGGCCAACTACATCATCAACGGCGTGGCGCAAACGCCGGGCGTGACCGAGGACGACATCAATTTCGCCATCGCCGAAGCGCGCTTCTGGCGGGCATACTTTTATTTCTGGATGGTGCGCTGTTGGGGTGAATTGCCCATCATCGAGAAGAATGAAATCAACATCGAGGCCACGGTCAGTTCCGAGGAAGATGTCTATAAGTTCATCGTGAGCGATTTGGAATTTGCGGAGAACTACCTTCCAGAACATTACACCACAGAGCCGTGGTGCATCAATGGCGTGTACACCATTGCCAACAAGGCCGCCGCGCAAGCTACCTTGGCGCAAGTGTACCTCACGATGGCGGGATGGCCCCTGAACAAAGGCACGGAATATTATGTCATGGCGGCCAACAAGGCAAAGGAAGTCATCGATGACGTGGAGAAAGGCACCTATTATTACCAATTGTTTGATGAATATTGGAAGGTTTATTCCCGCCAGTACAACAAAAGCAACACGGAACTCGTCTTGGGCGTTTATTTCACGAAAGACTTCGGCACAGGCGATGCCTCGCAGGCAGCCCGTGGCTTGGCCGAACTGCCGGAGGAAACCGGAGGCTTCAGTGACATGCGTGCAGAGATAAAGTTCTGGGCAGACTTCCCGGCAGGGCCACGCAAGAAAGCTATTTTCGGAGATGTGTATTACCATAACCAAGATGCAAAAGTGGTTCCTTGGTTTTACGACAATGTGACCAATTGCAACAACCCTTACTACGTGATGTTCGCTTTTGCCAACGATGAGGTGGAGTATGACCAGACGAAGAGCTACAGCGCACAGGCCGACGGGTGGAGCGATCAGACGGCTGCTTTCATACGTTTGTCCCAAGTGTATTTGTGGTATGCTGAGGCTGTGGGACGTGCCGGACAAGGCGACAAGGCAAAGGCCATCCAATTGCTGAACTTGGTTCGCCGACGTGCTGACGGAAAATGGAATGATGCCACTTATAATTATTATTCAGAGGGCATGAGCTATGATGAATTGGCGGAGGCAGCTTATAATGAGCATGGATGGGAAATAGCCGGTTATTATCGTGGCAATGTGGCGACCCGTTACCATGACCAGCGGCGCATGAACCGTTTGAAGGATTATTTCGAGTATCGTTTGCAGAATCCGGAAATAGAGGTGGTGAAGCAATGGTTGCGTGAGAACCCGGACAAGGCAGACTTGGTGACGGTGGATGAGTTGTATTTGCAAGAACGGGTGCAAGTGACCGGCACGTGGGACGACAGCAAGATGTATGCCCCTTATCCGGCAGTGGATACCTCCCTGTATCCTTCGTTGAAGAAATAGCTTTGATCATTTCAGATGTGGCAAGGGCAGGCACGCCGGGAGGCGCGGCTTGCCCTTGCTTTTGCCTTATTCAGCAGGAACGGGCAATTCTCCTTTTTTCATGTTGGCATTCCGGTATTGCGTGGGCGATGTGCCTAAATGCTTCTTCACGTATTTTCCGAAGAAAGAAAGGTTGGGGAAGTCCAGTTCGTTGGCGATTTCTTTGATGCTTTTTCCCGGTTGCTTCAGCAGGCGGCGGATGTCTTCCACGACATATCGGTTGATGATGTCGGAAGCCGTTTTCCCGGTTGTGGCTTTGCATACGGCCGACAGGTATTTGGGTGTGATGCACAGTCGGTCGGCATAGTCGCTTACAGTCCTTTTCTTGGGATACGAGGAGGCAAGCAGTTCAAGGAAAGCGTGGCAGATGCTTTCTGCAGCATTATAGCGGGCAGGCCGGATATGGATGAAGCGGTCCATGATGTTCTGGAACTCATAGAGGAAAGCCTGCAGCAGGGCGTTTGTCACTTTTCGCTGGTTCCTGTAAGGAGGGCAGGTCAGTTTCTTCCGAAGCAGGTCGTAGTATTGGCAAAACAGTTCCACTTCTTCAGGATGCAGGTTGAGAATCGGGTTCTGCTCGAAAAACAGTTTTGCCTCCAGCGGGTTTTTCGCAAGGGTGAACAATTGTTTCATGTATTCCGGCGAAATATAAAGGCAACGGATTTCCAAGTCTTTGCTGGCGTCGGCGTGTTCCACAATCGTGTTGGGAGGGTAAACCATCAGTTCGTTCGCGTGGACGATGAGCCTCTCCCCGTTGATGCATACGGTGCCTGCGCCCTTCAGGCATAATGTGGCGATGAAGGCATTTGTCCGCACAGGCTTGTTGCGGGGAAGTTCCTTGGACGGGTTGTCGATGATGGCCAGCCGGTCATCGTGGTAAGTGGCAATGCCTTGCAAATGGGTGCTTCCTGTATTTACGGTGGTAGTGTCTTTTTCCATGCAAAGAAGGTTTTAGGTGCGAAGTAATGGAATATTTTCTGAAGCCGGGTGACTTGTATTTCCGTAATGTTGTTCCGGTTTTCCTATTTCCGGCAATGAAAATTCCTTGGCCTTTGCCCCTATTGGATGGGATATTCGTTTATAACCCCTTTATTGTGCATGTTCATGAGTTTCCGCGTTTCTTTCATGAAGGCGCTCATCCGCTGTTGTTCTTCCGGGGAGAGCCGTTCAGGGGTTGCATTGGCAGGATAGATAATGAAGTTCTTGTTGCTGCTGATGGCGGGGCGTGAAGTCCACACCAATGAATAACAGCAGGATGAAAGCCGCGTGATGCCTTGTGTCTTGGCCAGTTCCAATTTCACCATGATGCCGCCATCAGTTCCTTTGGCTGACATGTTGGACAGGTAATTGCCTAAGGAGTACGCTACGACGTTCTTGTCGGGATGATGGGGATTGTTTCTCACCTCTATGGGTTGCACCACGTGCGGATGTGTCCCGATGACATGAGTGACCCCCTGCTCCAATAGCCAGTCTGCCATTTCTCTTGTTCCCTGTTCAGGCAGGGATTGGTATTCGATGCCCCAGTGCATGCATGCGATGATGGCATCGGGACGGAAGGCTTTTGCTTGGCGTATGTCTTGAAGGATTGTCTTTTTGTCGATGCGGTTCACTACGTTTGGCTGTTGTTCTTCGATTCCGTTGGTGCCGTAAGTGTAGTTCAGGAAAATGATGGTGAATCCGTTCTTTCGGATGCACAGCGGGTATTGCTTTTGGCGGCTGATGGAGTCGGGATAAGTGCCGGCATGGCGTATTCGGGCGGCATCTAATTGTGCATACGTCCTTTCCAAACCGTCTTTCCCGGTGTCCAGGCAATGGTTGTTGGCTGTGAGCAGCACATCGAATCCTGCTTTTTTGATGGCGTGAAGGTATTCATCCGGTGCGCTGAAGCGCGGGTATCCGCTGTAGGGCTTTCCTCCTAACGTCACTTCAAGGTTGGCAACGGCGATATCGGCCTTTTCTATTTCATCACGCACGTATTTGAAACATTCGTCATAGCAGTATCCGCTGTCTGTCCGGGCGGCATCTATCTGAGCTTGGTGCTGCATGAGGTCGCCAGCAAAGAGCAGGGTGATTTTCTGTTGTGCGCCGGATGTTTGCGCGTAAATGAAGAGAAGCAGCAGTGCAGTGAGGGTTTTGTTCATAAGACATGGAGATTTGGGAATGGAAAGAGCTTGCAGGCATGCCAGCAGGATGCCCGCAGGCGGTAGTGGTTATTCCGTGATTGGGACAGGGACAATGGGTTGTTGCTTGACTGTGTCCAATGGCTCTGCGCGATAGGATACTTTCCCGAAGTCTATTTCCCGAAGGTCGATGCTGCGGATGGTGCTGTCATACATGGTACGGAAGTAAATGCGGCGGTGGGCAATGTCGGTGGCCGAAGTCCATTGCGTGGCGCTGGGGATGTGTGCCGGTATTTTTCCTGCGGCAAACTCAATGCCTACAGGTATGTCGAAGTTGTTCAGTATTTGGAAACATTGCAGCACGGTTTCCAATGCGGTGGCTTGTTGTGGCGCAGTGGCTTGGTAAAAGGCGGCGCGCACAAAGCGTGAGGGCGGGGTGATGTCGCCCGGCATTCCCAAGAACCCGCTTCCCGCTCCGAAGGAAGCCAGCTTTGTTTCCCCTAATTGCTGGCCTGGCGCGCTGCCGGGAAACAAGTTGACATAGTTGTTGAGGTTGGTCAGTTGCCATTCAAAGCCCGGTGAGTTGGTCAGCACGCCCAATTTGTTTTCGTGGAATTTTGCTTCCCCTCCAATGATTTCCAGTACGATTTGCCGTCCTGTTGCGTCAGCGAACCGCCAATGTACGGTGGATGCCCGTGGGTCGAGCTGGATGATGCGGGCGTTTCCTACTGCTTCTTTCACTTCATCCACGGTGGCGCATTTTCCCAATATCCAGCTTGCCAATTGGAGGTCGTTGATGCTCTTTTCTTTTTGTGCCGGGTCATACGGTACATATTCCCCATAGTTGGGAAAGTAGAACAGCCCGGCTGACAAGCCTGCTTCATTGATGCCCTCGGCGATGAACTCCTTTTGCTCCACCGCTAACCCGACGTATCCCCACTGTGCGGTGAATTTCATTCCGTTTTTTCCTTCTGGAGTGAGTGATTGCGACTCGTATCCTCGCGGCACAATCACGTATTGGCTGTTCAGGTCGCTGCCTCCCCATTCAATGGTGCGTGCCAAGACAGTGGCGCCGTCTTGGCTTTTCAGTGTGATGCCTGTGCATGCATGGCTTTCTGCCGTGCATGCTATTCCAGCTATTGCCATCAGGATGGCTGTTTTGATGTTTGTTTTCATGGCAGTTGTTTCTTATTTGCTATTTCTTTTCTTTAATGAACCCGTTTTGATAAGCGTACAGCAGTTTCTTGAGGTCTTCGATTTGTGTCCTCAGTTCCTGCCCTTTGTCCGTGTCTTTCACCATGACCCGTTGCGAGCTGAGTTCCACGACGATGGTGGTGGACTTGATGTCCAGCCCTTCTTCGATGGCTTTTTGGGTAGAGGTGAAAGGTTCGTGCTGCACCAGTTGCATGCCTCGTGAGTGGTACACCAAGGTATATCCTGCGATGCCGGTTTCCGGCTGGTAGGCTTTAGAGAATCCCCCGTCAATGACGAGCAGTTTCCCGTTGGCTTTTATCGGGTTTTCCCCTTTGATGGTCTTCACCGGCACATGCCCGTTGATGATATGTTTGTGCCGCCCCGTCACGCCAAACTCATCGAGCAGCATGTCACATACCTTTTCTTCGTTGCGTAGCGTGTAATAATATCCTTTCGTTTCTTTGTGCAGCTTCTTGTCTTCGATGAAGTAGCGTTCAAATGTCGCCATCTTGTCTTTGTCGAAAGGAGGCGCGTCTTTGCCGCACCACAGGTACCAGATGTAGTCCATGGCGAAACGTTTTTCTTCGTTGTCTTCTTCATCGAAGTAAGCCGTCCGTATCAGTTGGTCCACCTTTCTCAGCAGGCTTTTCCCCCAATATTCCTTGCCTTGGATGCGCACATGTTTCATGCTTCCGTCTTCGTTGAGGGGGACAGAGGCGTGGAACAACAGGTTGCTGTTGCATACGAGGTACATGCTTCCATGGGCGAAGAGGCACCGCATGTGTTTTTTGAGCTTTTCGCTGCTGAGGAACGAATGGTGCAGTTTCCGTATCAGTTCGTCTTCTTCCTCGGTCAGTTCGCTGGGGTTGTCCGGGTGGATAGTCGGGAACCGGCAGTCTTTCAGCGGGTATTCTTCATCGCCTAACCGTAGCACGCCTTTCTGGTAGTCAATCTTGTCCAACAGGTTGCGGCCTTTCATTTCAAATTCCGGGCGGCGGTTCACAATTTGTTGTTCCAATTTGAATTGGATGATGGTGATGGCCTTGTGCATTTGCGAAATCAGCCGGATGGTTTTCTCATTGTAGGTGTTGTCCGTGCAGGATGTCTTGGGTATGAACACCGTGCATGGGTCGTCGGCGTATGTATCCATGGCGAAGGTGGCCAAGGGTAGCAGATTGATGCCGTAGCCGTCTTCTAATGTGGCAAGGTTGGCATAGCGCATGGAAAGTCGGATGACGTTGGCGATGCAGCAAAGGTTGCCTGCTGCGGCTCCCATCCACAGGATGTCGTGGTTTCCCCATTGGATGTCGAAGTTGTGGTAATTGCAAAGCGTGTCCATGATGATGTGTGCGCCGGGGCCACGGTCGTAGATGTCGCCCACGATGTGCAGCGAGTCGATGGTGAGCCGTTGAATCAAATTGCACAAGGCGATGATGAAATCATCTGCCCGCTTGATGTTGATGATGGTGTTGATGATGACGTCGATGTATGCGTATTTGTTCGGTTCCATGGACGATTCGTGCAGCAGTTCCTGGATGATGTAGGAAAATTCGGGCGGGAGCGATTTGCGCACCTTTGAACGTGTGTACTTCGATGACACGTTCTGGCATACTTTCACCAGTTGGTTCAGCGTGATGCGGTACCAGTCTTCGATGTCCGGCTCTGCGTTCTTCACCAATTCCAGCTTTTCTTTCGGGTAGTAAATCAGGGTGCATAGTTCCTTTTTCTCCGATTCCCGCAAGGTGTTGTCGAATATTTCGTTCACCTTTCTTTTCACGGCGCCCGAAGCATTTTTCAGCACATGCTGGAAAGCCTCGTATTCCCCGTGGAGGTCGGTCAGGAAATGTTCCGTCCCTTTGGGCAGGTTGAGGATGGCTTCGAGGTTGATGATTTCGGTGCTAGCATCCGCCACGGTGGGAAAGCTGCGCGACAGCAGTTGAAGGTATCGCAGGTCGCTCAGGATGTTTTCCGGTGTGATATGGTTGTATTCGCTCATGGTGTGGAAAATTAGTTTGCATTTATAGGAAAAACAGGAGCATCACTTGGGCGATGATGACTCTTGCGAACATGGACAGGGGGTAAACGGTGGCATACGCCACTGCCGGGTTGTCGTTGGATGCGACTTCGCTGGCGTATGTCAGCGCCATGGGGTTGGCCATGCTTCCGCACAGCATGCCGCATGTGGAGCCGAAATCCAGCTTCATGAGCCGGCCGGCCATGAAGCCGATGAGGGCTACGGGAACGAACGTGATGGCGAACCCGATGCCTATCCATGCCAGGCCTTCGGGCCGGAATACCGTTTCAAAGAAGTGTTCTCCTGCGTCTAATCCCAGACAGGTGAGGTACATGGTCAGTCCGATGCCCCTTAGCATCAGGTTGGCGCTGCGGGTGGTATAGGTCACCATGTGCAGGCGCGGCCCGAAAGTGGCGATGAGGATGCCGACAATGATGGGGCCTCCAGCCAATCCAAGTTGCACCGGCACGTTGATGCCGGGCAGGTGGATGGGGATGGCGCCTAACGCCAGCCCTAGCACGATGCCGATGAAAATGGTGATGAGGTTGGGCTCTTTCAGGCTTTTCACGGCATTCCCCAATACTTTTTCCACATTGTGGACGGCGGCGGCCTCGCCTACCACGGTGAGACGGTCGCCCATCTGGAGGATTAGCCCGGGCGTTGCCAGCAGTTGCACGCCGGAGCGGTACACCCGGCTGATGTTGATGCCGTAATGATTGCGCAATTTCAGTGAACCGAGCTTTTTCCCGTTGATTTCGGGGCGGGTCACGATGATGCGTTGCGACACCAGTTGGCTGTCGATGGCGTTCCAGTCGATGTCATCTTTGTTCCAGTCCGTGTTTTCCTGTTCGCCGAACAGGATGGTCAGTGCAGGCACATCTTTTTCGGCAGTAATCACAAGCAGGCGGTCGCCCTCGTGGATGATGGTGGCAGAGGTGGGGATGCATACCTTCCCGTTGTGCCATATCCGTGAAATGACGAATGGGACGTGTCCCCATTGCGCCACGTCTTTCACTGTTTTCTCGAAGATGGCAGGGTTGTGTGCCTGGAATGCGGCAATGTACGTGTTGTGTGCGTCTTCATGTTCCGCCGGCACGGCATTGCCGTCTTGGGCTGACAGCTTGCGGAGGGCGATGAGCGCGATGATGACGCCCACCACGCCCAATGGATAGGTCACCGCGCAGCTTAGCGCGGCACCGCTGCTTTCCATCCCTATTTGCTTCAACGTCTGTTGTGCTGCCCCTAAAGCCGGCGTGTTGGTCGTGGCGCCGCAAAGGATGCCTGCCATGTCGGGCATGGACACGCCGGATGCATAGTGGAAAGCGATGGCCATTGCGGTTCCGGCCAGGACAACGGCCAAGGCCAGCATGTTCAGCCTCACCCCGCCTTTGTGGAAGGAACTGAAGAATCCGGGGCCTACTTGCAGCCCCAATGCATAGACGAACAGCACCAATCCGAAACTTTCTGCATAGTTCAGCATCTCCGGGTGGATGGACAGCCCGAAATGCCCGGCCAATATCCCGGCGAAGAACACGAACGTGACGCCCAACGACACGCCCATGACATGGATTTTCCCCAATGCCAGCCCGATGGCAGAAATCAGTGCGATGACAATGATGGCCTGCAAGGCCGATTGTTCCAGAAACAAGTTGCTAATCCATTCCATGAAGCGTCCTGCTGTTTTTCCTTTAATCTTGCAAAGATAGGACAATAAAACGAAAGAACCGGCAAAACGAGAGATGAATATTGCAGGCGGGCAATCCGGGCAGGAGTTAATTGGAAAAATTGTCGATTAGGATAGAGTCTATTTCACAGATGTATGACAAATCATCGTTCTTCTTGTTTTGTTGGTAGATGCTTCTGAGTCTCTCTTTTTGGGCTTCGCTCAGGCTGCCAATGTCAAGCATCAGCGACTTGTTCAAATCATTGGGTTCAAATTTGTTTAATCCGTTGCCGTATTCTCTCCCGGATGTGGAGAAAAATGTTTTTGCCGTATCGGATATTAAATAGGCGAATAATAAGTCTGCATCAACCCCGAACAGGTTGTTGTTGACGTATATGCAATGGAATGTCGTGAGGTTCATGGTTGGCGTTTCGTTCCTTACGAATCGTAATCCGTTCCGATTAAACACGTTGGCCCAAATGGGAGAAGGCGCCCGTTTCTCCATGGAATACCACGGGATGCGTTTGGAGGTAAGGTGTCTTTGGTTTATTTTTTGTTTTTCCCCTTCGCTGATATATGCATTTAGTTTTTTGTCTTGTTTGTTTATAGGATTCAATATATATACGTTCTTGTTGCTGTTTAGGAGCGTGTTGAAATCATCGGGCGTGAAGCAGAGCCCACGGACATCCGTAGAATGGCAAATGCATGGTTGCATGTTTGCCATGTCAATTCCAGTGTTTCTTGCTTTTGACAAGTTGAACGAGAAATACTCATTAGCCCCAGTTGCGATGCCGCGCATCACTTTGGCGTATGCCGTAAATGGAACAAGGCTTTTGAAATTGGGTACTTCTGTCGGCGCGTAATAGCTTTTCCATTTCACATCAGCGTGTATGTCCTTGCTGTCGTAGGTGAAGTCTGAATATTTGGTATTGGGGTACGAAGAAACGATTTCCTTTATTCTTCCAAATCCAGTGGCGTCATTGATATGCGAGAATGCTATCGTGTCGGCAAACTCGTCGTTCGCGCACAGTATGATGGCGGATGTTGTCAGGGCATCGTCAAAAACGTTTTCTTTGAAATTGAAAACGATGATGTGCCGGAGCTTTTTTGATTGGACCAGATAGCTCTTTATGTTCACCCCGTAGTCTGAATTTAAAAATTCGGAAGGGACAATGTAGGCACATCGTCCATTCCTCTTTAGCTGGTGAATCGATTTCAGCAAGAACAGGGCGTAAAGATTTGTATGGAGATTTAGCCGGGTGCCAAGCTTCTGGTTGACCTTTGGGATAAGGCATTTGTTGTCATAATCATGAAACTTGAAATAGGGGGGATTGCATATGATGCCGTCATATTTTTCGTCCCAATTATTGTCGTTGCTGATGTAATCTTCCAAAATTAAATTGATGCAACGGGAATCTTTGAACGCATTTGATGCCTTCTCATAGATGGCATCGTCAATGTCATATCCTGTTATGGACAAATGCGGCTTCTTGGACAGTAAGATTCTGGAAAACACTCCTAACCCAAAAGCCGGTTCCAGGACCTTGGATAATGCATTGTTCCCAAGCAGCCATTCTGCCATGATATCCGCAATTTCAATAGGTGTGAAGAACTGGGCGTATTTTTTCCTGTGTTCAAATGAAACCGTGGAAGAGTACTCGGATTCTATGTTGTTGCTGATTTCCATTAAAATTCGTCGTCTTTTATGCTTAGCATTGATTTCAAGTTGTCCAAATCCAGATATGCCATGCCGCCTTGGAATGACACATAGAACAGCAGCCTTCCTCGCCCCATTTCCTTCCTTACGCTGTGGTGGCAAGGTTCGTCTACTTTGTAGGCTATTTCGCATCCTGCGTTGGAACGGATTTTTATGGTCGTCTTGTTTTGGTTTTTGGTATCTTGTTCTATTGAAAAGACACTTCCTTCGTTGTCGCTATCAGAAATAATACTTAGTATTTGTTTAAATGATATACCATATACCTTGTCAAAAAATACTTGAAAATAGCAATGAGGCACATTAAATGTCTCAATCCATTTATATACAACTTTGATATCTTCTACTTTCGGTGTGATTGACAGATAATCTCTTTTTTGGATTTCCTTGATGCAGCTTTTTAATTCTTTCAGTTTGCTGTTTAATTCCGTTAATGCATTTGTGGAACGCCATCCGGGTACTTTAAAATCTGAAATGTGGATTGTTTCCGGATTTATGGCATTAAGGACATTGATATAATTTAAACGTGACGGATGGTTGAGCAAGTTGCTGTAAGATGATAAGATATCGTTTTTCAACTTCATTGCACGGGCGATGTTCTGCTCTGTCCTTTCGGTCATTGACCTTTCATATTTTTCAATAAGAAAAGCGCTTGACCTTACTTCGATGCCAGCTATGGCTTTTTTTGACATAATCGTCAATTTTGTGGTGTGGAATTTTGCTGATGTCGAAGCCTAAATCATCTCTGAAATCGGCCTTTTTAAATATCAACAAGTCTGGGCGTTTCCCTATGGTGTCTAATTCGTCTTGAAACTCTTGGTAGAATGCGTCAAAACCAGTGTCGCCTGCTACCAAATCGTCATTTTTGCCATAATGGACTGCTATATAATTATGTGAAGCATCGTTTATGGCTTGCATGATAAGATGCTCTGCCCAATCTCCTTGTTCTTTATTCGTGATAAAATTGGATGAAGCTTGGGTGGGAGCATTGGCTGGTGTTCTTTCTTGCGAGAAATCCACCAGTTCAGCAGGTATATTTGCCGCTAATTTCTTGATTGTTTCAAAATAGGTCATAAGGTCTTATCTCAAGATTATTTGATGAGTGCAAAGATACGATATTCTATGGATTTTGCATCTTCAAGTTTTCCTGAAATTCTTTGGAGGTTTCCGCCGGGTTTTCCCGAAGGTTGGGCGGAATCCTGCTGATGGTTCCGCAAATCTTCTAAGTGCATTTTCAAAAACATCATGAGCTTTTGCTTGTACGATTACTAATCGTATGGCTTGACGATTACTAATCGTCTTGGAATTTTTCTATGTGAAGATTGAAATTTCATCCATGCAATGCGCTTGCTTTTCAGGTGAAGTTCCGATTTTTGCTGCATGGAGTTTTCCTTGTGGCCAAGTGCATGGGCGAGGCAGTTCCCGCGTGACCCGGCTTGCGGGCTTTATTTTTTTTTGTGGCGCGGCGATGCAATATTTGGCGCACAGATGCATTTACTGAAAGAAAAAAGGTAAAAAACGCCGGCGTGTTTTATCTTTTTGTATTTTTGCATTTCCTAACCTAAAAAACGTATTTATTGAAAATGAAATCTTTGTGTTGGGCAGCCGTGTTGGCTGTAGTTTCCGTGTTGTTTGCCTCTTGTTTGGACAATGAAGAAAACACGCCTGTTTTCGGCAGTTTCTTCACGGTGCAGAAAAGCGCCGCTTCTGCTTCCGGCTATGAACTGATTCAGGACATGTCCGGCGACCGTTACTTCCCTTCGTTGGAATCTATCGGGATGGTTCGCCTCGACAACGTGAAAAGGGCTTTCCTTGTGTATTCCTACCAAGACGATGAATCGCTGGCCCAAGGCGAAAACGGCATTTATTACATCGATTTGGTTTACAGCAGCAGCGCTTTCCCGATAGAGACCAAGGACCTTTGCACGCAGCAAGACACGTTGCGCAATGATTCCATCTCGTCGTTTTCCAGCATTTGGGCGTATGGCGACTATGTGACGACGGCGGCCAATTATTATGTGTACCGCCGCACTTTCATCGACATGGTGAAAGAAAAGGTGAGCAACGACACGTTGTACATGCGCTTGAACACGAACCTTTACAAGAACGAGGGCTATTTGGGCATCGCTTCTTCGTACAACAGCTTCCGCCTGCCTGAAGCTGGGGATTTGGAGGCAGAAGGCATCCGCCCTGTGGGCGACTCCATTGTGATTGCCGTGGCTGCCAAGGTGGCAAAAGACTACCAGAGCGAGACGCAATACAGGTATTGCAAATATAAGTTGGAATAAGGCAGTGGACTATAAGGGATTATTGCATCGGGCCATCCTTTTGCTGACAGTTCCGGGCAAGGCATGGAAAGAGATTGCGGAGGAGGAAGACCGGCGGCGTGTGCTGTCGGCTTTCGTCTATCCCATGATGGGGTTGTGCGGCTTGTCCGTGTTCATCGGCACCTTGTTGGCGGGCGACGGGCTGGCGGCACCGGTCTTCCAGCGTGCGATGACCTCCTGTTGCGCGGTCTTTGTCTCGCTTTTCGGCGGTTATTTCCTCGCTGCGTATGGCATCAACCAATTGGGCATGAAGCTGTTCGGGCAGGAAGACGATGTGCAGCAGGCCCAGCAGTTGGGCGGGTATTCCTTGGTCGTCACTTTCTTGCTGGATATCATCGTGGGCTTGTTCCCGGGCTTTCTCATCTTGAGTTGGATTTTGCAGTTCTACCTCGTGTATGTCGTGTGGGAAGGCGTCCGCGTGTTGGTGGCGATAGCCGACAACAGGCAATTGCCCTACACCGTGATGGCTTCCGTGCTGCTGATTGCCTGCCCGGCATTGATAGATTTTGTGTTTGACAAACTGATGAATTGGTTGGATTAGAAGATGAAACCCTCTCCTGTGAATATTAAGAACAAACGTGCCACGTTTGATTACGAACTGGTTGACACCTACACGGCGGGCATCGTGCTGACTGGCACGGAAATAAAGTCCATCCGGCAAGGAAAGGCCGGCCTTGCCGACACGTATTGCTATTTCATGCGTGGCGAATTGTGGGTGAAAGGGATGCACGTCGCCGAATATTTTTATGGTTCCTACAACAACCACGACTCGCGGCGCGACCGCAAGCTGCTGCTGAACCGGAAGGAACTGGCCAAATTGGAACGTGCCACGAAAGAAAGCGGCTTCACCATTGTGCCGGTGCGCCTGTTCATCAACGAGAAAGGGCTGGCGAAACTGGTGATTGCCCTTGCAAAAGGGAAGAAGCAGTACGACAAGCGCCAGGCGCTGAAGGAGAAAGACGACCGGCGCGAGATGGACCGCATGTTTAAACATTAAGGATTGTCAGCGATGGAGGGTACATTGGTTCAGGAAGTGTCCCGCAGGATTCTTTTGCTCGACGGGGCCATGGGGACGATGATACAGGGCTATCATCTGGAGGAAAAAGATTTCCGGGGCGAACGTTTCCGGCATTTGCCGGGCGTGCAGAAAGGCAACAACGACTTGCTGTGCCTGACGCGCCCGGACGTGGTGGCCGACATACACCGCAAATACCTGGAGGCGGGCGCAGACATCATTGAGACCAACACGTTCAACGCCACAAAAATTTCTTTGGCCGATTACAACGCCGGGGAATGGGCGTATGAAATCAATGTGAAGGCCGCCGCGCTGGCCCGGCAGATGGCCGATGAATACACGCGGCGCACGCCGGGGAAACCCCGTTTCGTGGCCGGTTCCATCGGACCGACCAACAAGACTTGTTCTTTGTCGCAGGACGTGAACGACCCTGCCAGCCGGGCGTTGCACTTCGATGAACTGGCCGCTGCCTACATGGAGCAGATGAAAGCTTTGATGGAAGGCGGCGTGGATGCCTTTCTGGTGGAGACGATTTTCGATACGTTGAATGCCAAAGCCGCCATCTTTGCGGCACGGCAGTGCATGGAGGAGGCGGGACGCGAGCTGCCGCTGATGCTTTCCGTCACGGTGTCCGACGTGGCGGGACACACGCTTTCCGGGCAGACATTGGAAGCATTCCTCGCATCTGTGGCACATGCCCGTCCTTTTTCCGTAGGTTTGAATTGTTCTTTCGGGGCGCGCCAACTGAAACCTTTCCTGAAGGAACTGGCGCAACGGGTGCCTTGCTACGTCAGCCTGTATCCGAACGCCGGTTTGCCCGATAGCATGGGGCAATACAACCAAAGCCCGGAGGAAATGGCCGGGGAGTTGAAAGAATGCATTGATGAAGGCTGGGTGAACATCGTCGGAGGCTGCTGCGGCACGACGGATGCTTACATCGCCCGTTTCGCTTCCTTGGTGGAGGGGGCTGCGCCTCATGTGCCGGTTGCGTCCTTGCCGCATACGGCGCTTTCCGGCTTGGAAGCCTTGGAGGTAACGCCGGACATCCGTTTCGTCAACGTGGGAGAACGCTGCAATGTGGCCGGTTCCCGCAAATTCCTCCGCTTGATCAAGGAGAAAAATTACGAGGAAGCGCTGGCCGTTGCCCGCAAGCAGGTGGCCGACGGCGCATTGGTGCTGGACATCAATATGGACGACGGCCTTTTGGATGCGGGGCAGGAGATGGTGAATTTCCTGAACCTCATTGCCTCGGAGCCGGACATTGCGCGGGTGCCGGTGATGATTGATTCCTCGAAATGGGAAGTGATTGAAGCCGGGCTGAAATGCCTGCAAGGGAAACTCATTGTCAATTCCATCTCCTTGAAAGAAGGGGAGGGCGAGTTCCTGCGGCGTGCGCGGCTCATCCAGCGTTACGGGGCAGCCGTTGTCGTGATGGCTTTCGATGAACGCGGGCAAGGCGACACCTTCAGCCGCAAGGTGGAAATCTGCGAGAGAGCTTACCATTTGCTGGTGGATGAATTGGGTTTCAACCCGCTTGACATTATTTTCGACCCGAACATCTTGGCCGTGGCGACCGGCATGGAGGAACATGCCGCGTATGCTTTGGATTTCATCCGGGCGGCCCGCTGGATAAAGGAACATCTTCCGGGGGCGCACGTCAGCGGCGGGGTCAGCAATTTGTCGTTTTCTTTCCGGGGAAACAATTACATCCGTGAGGCGATGCATGCCGTGTTCTTGTACCATGCCATCGAGGCAGGCATGGACTTTGGCATTGTCAACCCGGGGGCTTCGGTGCTTTATGACGACCTTCCCGCCGATGTGTTGGAACGGATTGAGGACGTGGTGCTGGACCGCAGGCCGGATGCTGCCGAACGCTTGGTGGAAATAGCGGACGCATTAAGCCGCGAGACGGCAGCCGCGAAGCCGCAGGGTGATGCAATGGCTTGGCGCCATGCGCCGTTGGAAGAACGTCTGGCGCATGCTTTGGTGAAAGGCGACAGCAGTTTCCTGGAAGAAGACTTGCAGGAAGCGCTTGCGCAATGCCGCCGGCCGGTGGACATCATCGAGGGGCCTTTGATGGCAGGCATGAACCGTGTGGGCGATTTGTTCGGGAGCGGGAAGATGTTTCTCCCGCAGGTCATCAAGGCCGCCCGCACGATGAAGAAGGCGGTTGCCTTCTTGCAACCTTACCTTGAGGGAAGCAAGAAGCAAGGATTCCGTCCCGCAGGGAAAATCCTGCTGGCCACCGTGAAAGGCGATGTGCATGACATCGGGAAAAACATCGTTTCGGTGGTGCTGTCGTGCAATCATTACGACATCATCGACTTGGGCGTGATGGTGCCTGCCGGCGAGATTGTCCGGCGCGCCAAGGAAGATGGAGCGGACATCATCGGCTTGAGCGGGCTGATTACCCCGTCGCTGGAAGAGATGGCGCATGTGGCGTCGGAACTGGAGAAAGCAGGATTGCGGTTGCCTTTGCTCATTGGCGGGGCCACGACATCGCCATTGCACACGGCCTTGAAGATAGCCCCGGCCTACAGCGGCCCGGTCATTTACGCACGTGATGCCTCGCAAGTGGCGTTGATAGCAGGAAAACTGATGAACCCTTCCTTGAAAGCCGGCTATGTGGACGAAATCAATCGGGAACATGCCCGCCTGCGGGAGGAAGCAGCCTCCCGTGAAAGGCCGAAAGTCTCCTTGGAAGAAGCCCGCCGCCAGCGTCTCCATTTGGAGTTTTAAGCGGAAGTCACGGTCCTTTTGCCTTTTTGTGAAGGAAAGGCTTCATGTTCCTGTTTTATGTTCTTCAGCATGAAACGGGTATTTCTTCTTGAAATGTAGTTAACTTTATTTTCTTTTTTGTAGTTTTGCATTAGAGCGTAAATGCATACAATTTACTAAAAGTTCGAGAAACTTGCAAAACTATGATATGAATAATGGCATTTCCCGCAGATAAAATAAAGATTATTGCGGATTTATGGCAAAACGGCAATCATAGGTGCATGGATAAGGATAGAAACAATGTCGGATGCCGGTATGACGAACACAGGGAAAATCATCACCTACCAGAGTGAATTGGATTATCTTTCCAAGTGCATTTTGGAATCGCCACGCAGGGAAACAGGCGGGAACTTGTTCGGGCTGTGGACACCTTTTGGCATCCCGTTCATTCATTATGTGGTAGGGCCTGGCCCGAAAGCGGTGCATGAGCCAACGCATTTCAGGCAGGATTTCGCATTCTTGGATAAAAATGCGGACTATCTGGTGAAAGAGCATGCCTTGCATCATATTGGTTCGTGGCATTCGCATCATTCGTTGGGCTTGGCCGAACCCAGCAGCGGTGATACTGATTCCACGTTGTCCGGCATGAAAGAATGCCATCTTCCGAGTTTCATTTTGCTGATAGGCAATTACCGTCATGGGAAATCCACGGTCAATGCTTTCCGCTATGATAGCAAAGGATATTATGTGAAATTGAAGTGGGTTGTGCTGGATGGCGACAGCCCGTTCCGCAAGACATACGACAACATGCATGGCGATTTGGTGTATGAGCCGTCGGGCGAACCCTGCATGATGCCGCTCGATGCCTGCAAGTTGGCAGACGACGGACAGCTGGGCCGGCAGGAACGGCCTGTGTTTGCACCTGGCTATTGGTTGTCTGTTGCGGAGAACCGGAAGGAATTTGCCGCTATTGTCAAGTTCCTGAAAGCAGAGTTTGATGCCGTTTCCATCTTCCAGGTTGATGATGCTACGGTGGAAGTGCGCATCATGGATTCAATGGTTCCTTACAAATTCGTTTTCGGTGCGGCTTTCCCGAAGGAGGCGCCCAAACTTTTGGCCCTCAAAAGCAAGAAGCCCCAATGCAGCTTTGTCCCGGAATGGACGACAGAAGGGATGAGCCTGTCAGAAGCATTTATTCATTACTTTAAATCCATCAGGCTATGATGACAGAAGAACGATTAAAAGACGAATTTTACTTGCTTTCGCAAGCATTTTCAGTCAAGCAGTTCAAGTTGACGAGCAATACGTTGACCATTGCGCTTCAAACCAATTCCAAAAAGATTTATACCGTGAGGATAGATTTGGCCAATCATCCGTATGAAGTGCCTAAAGTGTTCATCACAAACCCGAAACCTTTGTTGGACCGTTCCGGGAATCCGATGTTGGATGCAAGCCATCCCATGCACACTTTGGGCGGCGAGAACGGATGCACGCGCATTTGCCATTATGGGGCATCCCAATGGCATCCGGGCGTTTACCTTTATCAAGTGGTTGTCAAGGTCAGGGTGTGGCTTGAGGTCTATGAGAATCATTTGAAGACCGGTTATCCGCTTGATAAATATTTGACGACGGCAGCGGGATGAATGCCTTTGAGATTGTTGAACATTAAAAAGATATTTCGATGAGCTTCTTCAAGAAAAACCAAGCAGATGACTGCACGGATGTGAGCCAAGTCATCAAAGACCAGCATGATGGCAATCGCGGTGTTGAATTAGTCATGAATGATGACGGGGAATTGGTGGCTGTCCCGGCTTCCCAAGTTGATAAAGTGGACGGCATCAAGGCCACTGAAATCGCAAAGAAAGACTATTATACATTATTGTAAACATGCCTTGACATGGAAAGCCTGCTCTACCTTTACCAATACCAGATACAGAAGTTCGTCAATTCTTCTGCCGGTTCCCAATTGGGGGTTGCCTATGAATGGAAAGGGGAAGACGTGTACCATGCTTATTTGGAATATCCGCAAATAGCCCCTTCCGGCTATGCAGTGGCTTGCCTGTTCTTGAAGGCAGCCTGCAAGGCAGATTACGAAAATGCCGAATGTTTTGCGGGAAATCTGATGAACCAAGACGCGTCCATGGCGCGGTTAGGCATGGTGGTTGTCTTTTGCATGGAGAACGGGCGGCTGCTGAAGCGCGCATTTGTACCCAATGATTCAGCCCGTTGCGTCCGGATTGAATATGTGCCTGACAAGAGCAACCTTTATACGCGCAGCAAAGGCCTGATTGAAGTTGGGGCGTTGGAAAAGAGGCATGTGCTGATTGTGGGGTTGGGCAGCGGAGGTGCAACGATAGCCGTGGAACTGGCCAAGGCAGGAGTCGGCAATTTTGCGTTAGTGGACTTCGACCGTTTGGAGTTGCATAACATTGCCCGTCATATTGCCGGAGTCAATGAATTGGGACGATTGAAAACAAACATTGTCCGTGATGCCATCTTGGGCAAGAATCCTTATGCCAATATCAGCACGCATCCTGTTGACATCATGAAGGATATTCCTTTGATAGAACAGCTTGTGTCGGGAACAGATTTGGTGATAGCAGCTACAGACAGCCTTCCCAGCAGATATCTGTTGAACTCTTTGATTATAAAACATAAGAAAACGGGACTGTTCGGGCGGGCTGTCACCCGTGCAGAAGGCGGAGATGTGTTGAGGGTGCGTCCCGGAGGACCTTGTTATGCTTGCTTGAAGGGAAGCCAGTGGTACACGCAAGAGGAAGAAATCACAGATTTGCGCAGGGCGCGGGAAACAGGTGTGATTCCTGCTTACACTTCAGAAGAAGATGCGGATGCCATGGTGCAAGTCGGTTTGTCTACCGACATCGCTCCTATCAACACGATGGTCGTCAAATTGGCCATTCAGGAATTGTCGAGAGGAACGGAATGCCTGATCACGACACTGGACAAGGAATTGGATTATGATTTCTACATGTGGGCCAACCGCCGTGAATTGCATTTTGCCAATTGGGCGCCGTTCAATCATAATCCGGGGCGGAAAAAGCCGACCATATTGCAGTGGTATGGCGTGAAATTCCCAAAGAGTTGCGATTGCCACGAATGCAGGAATTATTGACAAGTACTACGGTTATGGCTAAGATGATAAGATTGCCGAGCGGCATCAGCATTGACATGGAGCAAGGGGAGATACGGACTCCTCTTGGCCCCGGCCCTATTCCCATCAGCCATAACACAGGAACTCACGTTTATCGGAGAACGGTTTGGAACCGCTTTGACAGCTTTATCGGCAATATAGGAAACTGGTTTGCAGATTATTCGGAAAGAATCACGAGCATCTTTTCCATTGTGCTGTTGGCAGGCATGGGCATATCTTTCCTTATATGGCTGATATCGTTGGGCTTGTTTTGGGGAATTGTGGCAGGCATCCTTTTAGGGGGAATCGTCTATTATGCCGCCATGATTGTGGTCGGCATCTTTACATGGATAAGCAATATTCTTCTTGCGATTATCCGTTACATATTTTATTCCGGCACAACTTTCCTGATTGCATTGGCAGTCGTGGGAATATTTGCCGGCGTGAGCGCCTTGCCTGAGCGTCCATGGTCTGTGAAAACGGAAACGGCTGCGCCTCAAACTACATTGTATTATTGCACGGCAAGGTCTTCCCTGAATGTACGTTCTGCGCCTGACCTTAACGCAGAGGTGGTAGGAAGTTTGAAATTCGGTGATGCTGTGGAGGTGTATGGCATGGCCAATGGATTTGCCAAGATTAAGTACAATGGCGCGGAGGCATACGCAAGTGCGGATTATTTGAAGAAAAAGGAAGAAAGATAAAAGGCGGATTCCGAAAAGCCCTAACAGAGTAGGAACTAATGTTAAAGTGAAATTGCTATGTTGACAAAAGTTTTCAAAGTAAAAGACACTAACACGAACGCATATGGTTGCTGTGACCAATGCGGCGGTTGCCAATGCAACAACTAATCTGATGGAGGGGGTATCTGCGTTTTAAGGCGCGGATACTTCCCCCTCTTTGTTTTCACTTTAAAAATTTGAAGGAATGTTTTTCATCAACCGAAGCGCCATTTCGTGGAGCGTTATTCTGATAATGGTAATGTTGCTATCGTTAGTCATTGTCTATGCAGATAGTTTGTCAATACCTTCCGAGAAAACTTCGGATGGCGTTGTTGCTATTTTGAGCGCTTTTGTTGGCATGTTGATAACGATTGCAGTGACAGCAATCCTGCTGAACCGGCAAACAGAGGTGGAAAGTTCCAAGGAAAGGCATATGAGGCAATTTGAGAAGAAGCAGGAAACCTATTATGCGTTCTTGGAAGAATTGGGAAACATCATTGCCACGATGCTTCAGAGAAGCCTGAGGGGAAATGACAAAAAAGCTTATGAGAATGTCACATCGCTTAGTTCATTGATCTTTCAATTTGGTTATTTGCGTATGCACATGGAAGATGAAACATTTTTGAATGTAATGGCTTGTGTGTCGAATATCTTTAATAAGTATCGTGAATTGAAAATCAGAGATGTTTACCAAAGCGAAATCCTGCAAAGCGGGCATCAAAGGTCTGTCGAGGTGAACAATAGGTTGTTTTGTTTCTCGGTGGTGTTGTCCGAGGAACTGTTCCATATCTCCAGTATTTTGAATAATGATATGTACCAAGGAAAATCTGAATTTGAATCAAACAATAAAATCGAGAACGAAATCCATCGGTTGCTCAATAGCTGTGGATTAAAGAATATGAACTTAAAACAATAGTGTCATGCAGTATGCTAAATTAATTGAGAATGATATATTCCCTATACCGGTAGGAGACGAGTTCGGGAAGATGCCGGATGAACTCAGCCTTGTTTATTCTCCTTTGACTGACAAAGCTATCTTGGTGAAACAAGCATATCTCCAGCCCATGGAACAATACCTGTTGCATCCGGAGAATAGAAAAACTTTGCCTGAAGACGTTGTAGAGGCAATGGATGCGCTCACCGACTTTGAGAACCGCAAAAAGCCTGCGCCTCTTGCGGAAGACCCTGACAAGTATACCCGGATGGCTGTCTTGCCCAATAATGTATGCAACTTCAAATGCAGTTATTGTTATTCGGCACATGGGCGTTCCGGCAAAGTTATCACCAAAGAATTGCTGAAAGCCGCCTTGGACCATTTTGTGGATAATAAGCGGGTAAGTGCTGACAATAAACTGGCCATATCTATCTTGGGCGGAGGCGAACCCTTGTTGTCGTGGGATTTGGTCCGCTTTATCATTGAATACTCGAATGAGCGGGTCATGCAAATGGGATTCCGTGGCATAGATATCAATATCGTGACCAACGGTTCCATCTTTACCCAAGAGATGATCGATGTGATTAAAAAATACAAGATACCGGTATCGATTTCATTTGAAATTTTAGAGGATATTCAAAACCTTCAACGAGGCCATTATGAAAAGGTGAGCGAAAACATTCGTTGGATTATCTCAGAAGGCATCCGTCCCCAGCTTCGCGCATGCATCACGAAAGACAACATATCGTTGATGAAACGCATGATTGAAGAAGTGCTTGAGAAGTTTCCCGGGACGCGTGAAGTGATGATGGAATATGTTACCGACCCGGAAAGGATGACAGATCCTCTTGATGTGAGAGCCTTTTACGAGCAATATATCGATAACTTTTTTGAAGCCCATGATTATGCTGCCCAACACGGCCTTTTGCTGGACTGTTCAGCTTACCGTAACTTTAATTTGCTTATCCAGCGTTTTTGCCCGGGCGATAATACGCTTACAGCGTACGGTGAGATTAGTGTATGCAGCCGTGTGGGCGCACCTGCGGATGCGGGTTACAGTGCAAGCATTTATGGCAAGGTGAATTTGGATGGAAGTGTGGAGATTGACCGTGAAAAGTTCAACCATCTTATTGGCCTAAATGTTTACCATTACCCGCAATGTTCGTCATGTTGGGCCAAATGGCATTGTGCAGGAGGTTGCATGGTACACAAGCATACCTACAATCAAGCTATTCGTGATGAAATTTGCCGGTACATGCGCAATTTCTGCAAACGGATGTTGTTGCGCAACCTTGACAAGGAATATCGGAAATATTGCAACATGTCATTAAAAGAAGCGGTGGAGAGCATATAAATGGCCGATTTGGACTTGTTTTATCAAAGGAATCTTTTCCCGGTGCGTGTGGCTGATTTTTTGCCGTATGCACAATCATCATACATCATCTATTCTCCCTTGTCTCATCATATTGTTCCTGTGGACGAGAATGAACTGTCGCGTCTTAAAGAAGAACTGGAAACAAACGGGCATTTCTTGGATGCGGAAATGCAGTGCCTTGTGAATGAACAGGAAAAGCCGGTTCCTAATTATGTCAACAGTCCTGGCGAGGTTTATGCGCTGACTGTCTTGCCTAACAATATCTGCAATTTCTCTTGTAGTTATTGTTATGCAGCGAAGGGGCATGGGCATGATGAATTGGATGAAGGCACGCTGCGTGCTGTCCTTGATTTCTTTATTGATGCCCGGCGGACAAAGAGGCGGCATCTTTATGTTTCTTTTGGCGGAGGAGGAGAGCCGCTGTTGTCGTGGAGCAAAGTGCGAATGGCAATTTTGCATGCAGAGGAGTTGGCAGGCCGCCAAGGCTTTACAATGCATTATTCCTTTGCTTCGAATGGTTCGGTCATGAATGATGAAATCATAGAATTTATTCAAAGATATAATATAAAAACGAATATTTCTTTTGATATTTTGGAAGATGTCCAAAATGTGCAAAGGAAGCATTATGCTAAGGTGTGCCAAACACTTGACACTTTGCTTGAACACGGCATTATTCCTACTATCAATTCTGTCATCACCCCCTTTAATGTGATGAGGCAAGAGGAGATGGTAAGAGAGGTCCATTGTCGTTTCCCGAAATTGAAACGATTGAGTTTTGATTATGTTGTGGATGGCAATCTTTTTCAGACAGCAGAAGAACTGCAATCTTTTTATGATGATTACACGTTGCATTTTTTTCAGGCAAAGGGAATCGGGAAAGAGTTTGGCCTATGTGTAAGCAGTATTAAATACCACAATTTGGAGCAAATCAAGATGAGGGCTTGCGCCGGAGGTTTTGACCTCACTCCGCAAGGGACACTGAGCATGTGCTTTTTTGTGTCGTCGCCCAAGGAAACGCTTTATCCTGATTTCGTTTATGGACGTGTGGAGGATGGAACAGTTGTGTTTGACACTGGGAAATTCCGTCGTTTGGTAGAGGCAAGCGACAACAAGCAGGAAAAATGCCACCGATGTTTCCTGAAATGGCATTGTGCCGGTGGTTGCCTTTATCATGCGAAAACGTATTCTAAGGAAATGCTCGAAACAATGTGCCGTTTTCAGCAGAAGTTCTCATTAGTGGCATTGCTGAATGAAATGGCAGGACAAAATATTTTGGAACATGCAGGTGCCGAATCTTAATGACCATAACATACAATTGGCAGACTTGTCCCGCCATTATGGAATCGAAGAGGGGAAAGTCTTTTTGGTTTATGCGCCCCTTGCAGGAGTCTTTTTCCTTGCAGATGCTGATACGGTGCAACGTCTTGAAGCATTTGTCGAGAACGGAGACGACGAAGAAATGGAAGAACTTTGGGCGCAGTTGAAGGAAAACTCGGAGGATTACAGAAGCAGCATCGTGGAAGAACCTTCCCAATTTACGCGCCTGTCCATCCTTCCAAATCTTACTTGCAACTTGTCTTGCGCTTATTGCTATTCGGCAAAAGGTCGTTCCAAAATGGAGATAGATGAAAGTCATCTTAAAATTATGCTTGACTACTTCATTGATTGCCGCCGTACAAGCAGCCGTCACTTGTCAATCTTCATATCCGGTGGAGGCGAGCCGCTTCTGTCGTGGGAAAAGTTAAGGTTCATTTTGGGCTACAGTCGGCAAAGAGCAGTTGCGCAAGGCTTCACACTCGACATCTTCCTGATGACCAATGGTACTCTTATTACCTCCGATATCGCCCATGAATTGAAGGAGCAAGATGTGAATGTTGGGGTGTCATTCGAAATCTTGCCTGATGTGCAGGACAGCCAACGGGGAAGCTTTCATAAAGTGTCACAGAATATCCGGCTTTTGCTTGACATGGGCATCGTTCCTAATATTAGTTCGGTAATCACCGGCTTGAATGTGGACAGGATGGAGGAAATGGCAGATACGGTTGCTGCTTCTTATCCAGGCATCCGCCATCTCAACTTTGACCCGGCGATGAGCAGCGATATTTTCCCTGATTCAGAAAGGTTGGATGCTTTTTACCAAAAGTTCATTCATAATTTTTTTAAGGCCAAAGAGTTGTGCAAGAAATACGGGATGACGCTGGATTGCAATGTGGTGCGTAAAGCAGAGAAGCTTTTTCCACGTTATTGCCAAGGAAAACTTTGCCTTACGCCGGAAGGGAAGATATCGATTTGCCATAGTGTCTCCTCGCCCCGTGAGGCTGCTTATCAGAAAGTCGTGTATGGTGAGATTCGCAACGGGCAGTTGGCTTTTGATACAGGCAAGTTCAAGTCTTTTATTGATAAGGAGAATTTCCTGCTTCCACGATGCCATTCCTGTATTGCCCGGTGGCATTGTGCAGGCGGATGCATGATGTACCGGATGAATTACAACGAGGAGCAATTTGAGGCTGTGTGCAGATTTACGGCTTATGCAATAACCGAAATCTTGCTTAAACGGTTGGATGCCAGTTTTAAGAAAGAACAAGGTCAAAGCATCAGGCAACTTTTAGGGATTACAAACATTTAGCGATATGGTTCAATTTCACCATCTATATGAACAAGAGATTTATCCGTTGCCATTAGAGGACGGTTTCTTGGTGTATGCGCCGCTTTCAGGATTGATGATGCCAATGGCTTCAGATGAAGTGAAGCGATTGGAAAATCATCTGGCCACATCTTCTGAAGACCGTGAAGCGGAAGAACTTATCGCATATATCAATCATGAAAGGAAAGGGCGCAGGACTATACCGGCAAAGCATTCTCCAAGCGAGATACACAAACTTACTATTTTGCCAACGCATCGGTGCAACTTCAGATGCAGTTATTGCTATTCTTCAGAAGGACGGCAAAATAAGACTTTGACGCGTGAAAAAGCAATCGCCATGATTGATTATTTCATCGATAAACACCGCACTTCGCTTACAGACCTTTGGCTTGCCATTTTGGGAGGCGGAGAACCTTTCCTTTCTCCGGGACTGACGGCTGAAATTATTGTCCATGCCCGGAGACGGGCTAAAGAACAAGGATTCAATTTGGGCATAGGGCTTACAACCAATGGCTCATTGTATGATGAGAACTTGGCACGGGTAATGGTAGAGAATGCAGTGTCGCTTGGCGTTTCATTCGAGGTGCTTGAAGAAATCCAGAACCAACAAAGGCAACATTACGGGAAAGTGGTGGAAACCGTTGCAAAATACATGGATGCAGGAGTGGATATAACCATAAAATCGATTATCACACCTGCCAATGTCTTTCGTTTGAATGAAATGGTGATGGAAATGCATCGCCTTTTCCCTCTTGTGAAGAAATATAAGTTGCAGATAGTGGAAGACCCGGATATTTTCTCCGAACGGAAGACGATGGAAATGTTTTATGCGGACTTCACGCATTATTTCTTTCAAGCAGAGGCCACAGGCCGTGATTTGGGCATAGATGTGTATGTACTCGCCTCTAAGTATGCAGACATGCTCATTGAACATTATTGCGGGGGTGAAATGTGCCTTACCCCGGAAGGGACGATTACCATTTGCCATCGGAAATCATCATCTAAAGAGCCTGGATACGAAGATTTTGTTTATGGGAAGGTTGATGAGGATGGGACGGTTCATCTTGATGCCGCACGTTTCTCTCGCTTGATTGCTCACGACATTAATGCCCGCGAAGCTTGCGCCCAATGTTTCGTGAAGTGGCATTGCGGAGGGGGATGTTTGGCGCAAGCATCTATCTACAACCGAGAGCAGCTTGACATCATTTGCGATTGGACAAGAAGTTTCACAAAAGAGATTCTTACCCGTCGTTTGCAGCACGCTTTGCGTGAAGATACAGGAAACCTTTAATTGTTTGTTTCGTATGCAGCTATTTGAATACAGTTTCGATAAGAAGGAGAAAGGAAAATTCCCGTTTGAAGAAACAGTGGATTATGTCCTTACGGTGCCTTGTGTCAACCGGCAAGAAGTGCTGGATTACATTTTCCGTTCTTATCGTTTCCGTGATTATTTGTATATTACAGACATTTTCCCGAGAATGTTTGAAAATGATGAACGTTGCTTCCGCCGGTTCACCAGCAGGGAAGGTTTTGCAGTCAATATGCGCCGATTGGCTGTGACTTGCCTTGCCATCTTCGTCAGGCATTTTATGGAAGATGATTCTAAAAGCGCGATGGTTATCAGTGGAAGCTACGAAGACAATGAAACCGGAAAGGGTGTTTCCCGCAAATTGAAGCTTTACCGGTATTTCTTTGCTCCTTTGTTGGAGGAGTGGAATTTGCGTTCGGTGGCAATGTTTGAAGAAAACGCTTTCATCTTGGTTCGGAAAGATCATCCATTGCCTGATGCGGAAATTAAACAAGAATATTTGGACTTTAAATCAACCAAGGGATGAATACAGAGATATTGTACCGTAATAACATATTCCTTATACCTATCGGTTCTTATTTGGAAGCAGCAGATGAGGCATATTGCCTTGTTTATTCCCCATTGGCAGGCAAAATGCTTGTGGCCGATAAAGAAGGATTGGAAGAATTGCCGGATGTATTGCCGGAACTTGTAGTTGATGGCGATGCCAGCCGCTTATTGAGCAAAGTGAACGCGGCGGGCGATTTGCAGAAAATGTCTGTCCTGCCCAACCATGCTTGCAATTTCAGTTGTTCTTATTGCTATTCGGCAAAAGGCAGGAGCAACGTTTCGTTGTCGCAAGAAACGCTGGATAAAGCTTTGGAATATTTCATCAATCCGCAACGTTTGAGCGAACGCCATCTCAGTCTTTCTTTCATTGGAGGGGGAGAGCCTCTTTTGTCGTGGCCGTTGGTGGAGCATGGCATCCGTTATGCCCATGCATTGGCCTTGCGGCATGGCTTCAACTTGCTGATGACATTGACGACCAATGGGTCTATCATGAACGATGGCATTATCCGTTGCCTGAAAGATTGCCAGGTTCTTCCCAATATCTCTTTCGACATCATTGAGGAAGTACAGAATAAGTACCGCAAGCATTTCAACCAAGTGTGCAATACGATTGACAAACTTTGCGGAAGCGGATTGGTGCCGGTGGTGAATGCCACGATTACTCCGGACACCGTGGAGCGCATGACGGAAATGTTCCAATTCATGGATACACGTTTCCCGAAGATAACAGACATGGTGTTTGAACCTGTCGTGTCGAATGAATTGTTTGCCACTTCCGGGGAATTAGGCTTGTTTTATGACAAATACTTGGAACATTTTTTTGCAGCAAGGAATATGGCTCAAATGGTGGGCAAGAATGTCACTTGCCGCATTTTTAAAAATGTCGATTCTCTTTTGACAAGAGGATGCCCCAGCAAGCTGACACTTACACCGCAAGGAGACCTTTCCATTTGTTACTGCATCTCATCTCCGCAAGAAAAGATGTATGCACAACGCGTTTATGGCAAGGTGGATGCGAAAGGGGTAGAGATAGATGAAGAAAAGTTCCAACGCATCAACGGCATCAATGTCTATTCGTTTGCAAAATGTGAAAAGTGTTTTGCCAAATGGCATTGCGCGGGCGGTTGCATGTGTCCGAACGATCTCTATGACGAGGAATACCTTGATGAAGTGTGCCGGTTTACCAAAGGGATGATCCTCCAAACGTTGTTGCAACGTTTGGAAGAACGGTGCAAAGCCGAAGGAGCAGGCGGTTTGCGGGAGTATTGCCATTTTCTGAAACAAAACAATCTAAAATCATGAAGACCGTATTTATAACAGGAATATCGCGTGGATTGGGCTTGAAGCTTGCCGGGCATTATTTGCAGAAAGGATGCCGGGTCATAGGGCTTAGCCGTACCATGAGCGATGAATTGGAAATGCTTATGAATGAATTTGGCAGTGCCTTGAAATGGTGTCCATTTGATTTGGGCAATTTGTCCGGCATGGAGAGCCGTTTGGAAGCAGCCCTTCACCTAAGCGAGGAAAAGATAGATGTTTTCATAAACAATGCAGCAATTCTTTATAAGGAACTTGTCCATCGCATCCAAGCGGAAGAAATGGCAAAGATGGTGATGATAAACACGGTTGCGCCTATTGTGGTTACGAAAATGGTGATTAACAATTTCCTGCGGCATAAGACGCGAGGGATTATCGTGCATGTTTCATCGATATGCGCCCACCGTTCGTTTTATGGCCTTTCGATGATAGGAGCCACGAAAGCAGCCATTGAAACCTTTTCGCAAGACACTGCTTATGAATATGGGCGCTTCGGCATCCGTTCAAATACCGTAGTGCTTGGGCTGATGAATATAGGGATGCGTTCCACCGTGAACGACCGGCTGACAAAAGGATTGAAATCGATATCCGCCCTTGGGCAACTCATTGACACGGATTCTGTGGTAAATACGATTGATTATCTTACAAGTGAGAAAAGTTATTGCATCACGGGTGAGAAGATCCACATTAATGCGGGAATATTATGATGGGGAAGGATTGCATGGATAAAGATTTTCTTTTTGCATTATTGCAGGCGGCAGGTGCTTCTTCGGATGAACATCGGCCAAGTGCGCTTTTCCGTCAATATCTTTCTGCTTGTGCGGATGAAGTGGTGGCAGACATGATAGGCAACACTCTTGTTGCATCCAATGCCGGAGGGGATTATCGGATTCTGCTTTCTGCGCACATTGACGAAATTGGCCTGCAGGTGACAGGATATTGTGATGACGGATTGTTGAGGCTAAGGAAACTGGGAGGCATGGCTCTTTTGCATGCCATAGGGCAGGAGGTGGAAATCCATACATTTCAAGGCATCCGGCCGGGAATTGTCGTGTCGCGCGCTGCGGGGAACAACAATGCCGTTCCCGACATGGATGATTGTTTCATTGACATTTTCAGCCAAAGCAAGGAGGAAACAATGCAGTGGGTGCGTCTCGGTGATGTTGCCACATTCAGTCCCAATGCACGTGTCATAGGAGATACGCTCATTTCAAAAGCCGTTGACGACCGGGTGGGCGTGTTTGTCCTTTCACAAGTGTTCCGCCATTTGGCGGGCAAATTGCATCATGTCCATCTTTCTGTTGCAACGACTGTGCAAGAAGAAATAGGGTTGAGGGGAATGGCCGTGCTTGCACAAAACACAATGCCTGCTGTTTGTTTGAATGTGGATGTGACAGATGCTTGCCAAATGGACAAGAAACATTTGCCGAAGTTGGGTGATGGCAGTGTCCTTTACCGCAATGCGGACAGCAATCCTGTGCTTCGCCAAGCGTTGGAAAGCGTTGCACATACGGCGGATATACCTTTGCAGATGGCTGTAGGGCGTAATATAACCGGAGGAACGGACAGTTCGCGCATCCAATTGTTTTCTCCTCGAACAGCCGTGGCCGATATTTCCATTCCGTGCAAATACATGCATACGCATTACGAACAATGCTCTTTGAAGGATATAGGTTCTTGCATTAAGTTGTTGGAATCATTCCTCCTTCATCTTGATGCGGACTTTCCCGTGAATCCGCCCGATTGGACATTTTGAAGCATCTGAAGATGGGAATCGTAAATTGGGCAACCGGCCAGCAGGCTTTGGGGCAATTGTTTTATGAGGCAGTAAAGGCGCATCATCCATTCCTTTACCGCAGTATCCTTGATGTGGGGTGCGGTTACGGGATTGCGGCTGCCTGCATGTGCGCACTTGGTGAAAGGATGACATTGATTGATGTTTCGCAATCTGTGGTTGACGGCCAACGGCATCGGTGGCGGCACAACCGTCAGGTTGCCGTTGCTTGCAGCACCATTCATTCAATGGGCGGTTCTTATGACTTGATTTATTATTTCCTTTCCTTCCATCATGTGGCAGATATAATGGCTGAACTATCCAAAATCCGTTCGTTGCTTGCCCAAGATGGAGAACTTGTCATTTGTGAAATGTCTCCCAATTGTGAAGCGCCTTTCCATCAGAACGATATTGTTCCGCATGACGGTTTCGCTTCTGGGCATTTGTCTGCTATCCTGCAAGGAAATGGCTTTCGTGTCGCTCAAGTGGAGGAACTGGCTACATTGCGCAAGGACGGGGTTGATTACGGAATTTATGTGATAAGAAGTTTTGTTGAAACATTGTAATGGAAAACATGAAGCCTGTATGGAATTTTTTTTATATTTGCAGGCAGCATGCATGCTTTAAACGGAGTCTTATATTGTTAGATTTGAGAATCCGAACGGTATGTAGTTGAGAACTGAAAAGATAACGGACATGGCTTGGTTTAAGAAGACAGGTATGGAATCGACAGTCAAGGAGCTTGCGAAGCTGTTCAAGAAGATGGTGAAGAACCATTATACTTTCGGCGCGATATGGAAGAACATTGCCTTGGGGCAAAAGGCTTTCGAGATGATGAAGGCTTTGCCTGACACGGTGGAAGGCGAATTTGACACGCCGGAAGAAAAAGCGGCATTGTTGGGGAAGATGCTGGGGCAGATGGAAGAAACCCTGTCGCCAAGGTTTTGCATCGAAGTTCGTGAGTATATGCAGGCATTGGATGCCGGAGATGAAAGCAACCGCAAGGCATTGGAACAGTTGCGGGACTTCATCGATCTGGATTTGCCGATGGAGGAATACTGCAAGAAGTATGGCCGGCACCTGAAGTTCGACCCGGTGGAGCGGACACGAGAGTGGGAAGACATTATTTGCAAAGTGGAGGAAGAATGCGAAAAGAAACTGAAAGGCGAAAGGCGCGGCATGGGTTTCTGCTTCATGTATTGGATGGTCAAAGGGAATGTGTTGGGGAAGTATGGCATCCAATGGGATTCTCCATCTGTCATGAATCCAAGAGTCAGGTTTGACTGAAAAAGGAAGTTTGGAATGGATACCCGCGACATTATCAAAGAGAAGCACTTCTGCATAAACGGTTGGCAGGTATGCACCCGGAATGAACATCTGGCGCAGATATATCATTCCATCCAGCGTATATCTGAACGTGAAGATGATGCGGCCACGCCATGGTGTTTCATTTTGGCCACCCTTCCTGTTCGTTTGCAGGATTTTGCCCGGAGCCGGGGCATTGCTGATGAACACCTCCTGTTGTCGGATGTCCGGAAACGGTTTAACTTGGCCATGGAGATTCACAAAATGGATGAGGACGACCAGTCAACTGTCCGTGATATTCTGAACGGCTGTGTTGGCGACTTGCAATATATGGACACCCATCTCAATGCGGATAAAGATGCGGGCGGCGAGAAGGGAGAGGCTGGCGCACGGCCTGTGGAATATCCGCCCATAGAACTTGAGATAGCAGCCCGGCATATGACGCAGGACATGTCGGTGGCAGGAAGCTACGAGCAAAAGTTGTTTGTCCCTTTCAAGGATTTGCAGGAAAAGAGATTCATTGAATCCGAAGAATTGGGGGTTGGGAAGATAGAGGTTTTGCAATTGTCGGAAAAGCAACTCTTGTTGCGTTGGGGCGAGGAGGAATATTCATTGGATTTTGGCGGGGAACTGTCCACGAAGTATTATTTGGTGGATAATCCCGGCTTGAGTTCCGACAGGGCGTGCCTTGTCTTCAGCTATCATGAAATGCCTCCTTACTACCAGGCATTGGACATCATATCCGAGATAAGCGATGAACATTGCAGGGAGCAGAAATCGGTTTATCTGGAGACTACCCGGCAAGAAGAAAAGGCTTTGCATCTTTTGGACAGGGCCATTCAAGAAGGAATGGTGGAAGCTTATCCCTTGAAAGCCTTGCTGGCGGCATCCAATAATTGGTCGAGTTGCCTGATTGTGCGCGAAGGATTGTTCCGCCGGATATTGCTTGAAGGCATCGACAAAGGATGCCTTGCTCCCGGGAAAGCCTTGTCGTGGGAATGGTTGGAAGTGGCGGCTGTCAACAATGACCCTGCTCTTTTCATGGACGACATGGAACGTTACTACGACTTGTTGGCCACTGCCGCTGAAGATGGCAACACAATTGCCCGCGACCTCATGGATGCCATTTGGGAGCCGGAACAAATCATTGAAGAAGATTAACTTATCCTGGAAAATATGAAACCCGTTCATCTCACGCTTTCTGTCCCTTTTGAGAAGTTGCCCGTAGGGGCTTCCCGCTTTTGGGGAAATCCTGATTTGCCCAAAGGCTTCAAATATCCCATGTACATCGACGATGAAGGGGATGAATTTCCTTATTTCTTTGTCTGCCAAATCAATTTGGCGGAAGTGGCGCCTTACGATGCCGGCCATTTGTTGCCGCACGAAGGATTGTTGTCTTTTTTCGCCAAGATAGACCATTATATGGGCTATTGTGCGGCTACGGATTGCATCGGCGGAAGCATCAGCAGCACGGATGCCGTGAGGGTTCTTTATTTCCCGTCGCTTGATGGCATGGATGAAGTGGTGTTGTTGGACGATGACGACAATCCGTTTGCTCCCGGTGAACTGGCAATCGGTTACAGCCATGAGGTGCCGCCCTTGTCGGAAGAACACATGCTTTTTGCGCCGCCAGCGCATCGTCCGTGGGAAACCTGGGATGCTCCTTATGAAGACTGGCTCATCCTGTTCCAGGTGGATTCGTTTTATGGCATGGATTTCAACCTCAATTTCATGGATTTCGGCGTGCTTGATTTCTTAATCTCTCCTGCTGATTTGCGGCAACATCGCTTCGACCGTGTGCGGGCACTCGTGCTGTCCACCTGACGGGAGGCAAGTCTGCTGCCTGAAGATTCATCTGAAATCCCAAGTGGGAAGCGGGTGATGTTATTCTTCGCCGTTGCCCCAGAAGTCGCGTCGTGCGGAGCGCGCAGGGCTGTTGTCGTAGCTTTCATCGAACGGGATGTCGGTGTGGGAAGCGGCAATCACTTCCGGGCATTCCATTTCGATGACGGTGATTTCCGGCTTGATGTACGTTTCTTTTGTTTTCATGTCGGTATATTGTTAGAAGATGAATTTCCGGTTGTTGAGGAGGTACATGCCTTTCAGCGGGATGCGGATGTGGTTTGTCCCGACATGCAGGCGCACGGACTGCACCATTTTGCCATCCATCGTGTAGATGTGCAGCATTTGTGGGGCATCGGCCGTGATGCATAGCGTGCCTTCCCGGTAGGTGATGGCGGGGAAACCGCCATCTTTTGCATGGATTCCTGTCGGGTTCTCTTTGCGGTGGACAATTCTTTTGGGGCTGCTTGCCTCCGTATATCCGTTTAAATCCAAATACGCCCTGAAAGCACTCACAGGGGCTGTGCCGTCAGAGTGGTTGAAAGCAGTGCCGTCATTGTTCAGTTTGTAGAGATGGTCATCGTTGGCCATCGTGAAGGTGACGAAGTTGGCCATGAATGGCGTGCTTTTGTCGATGAAGGTGGCAGGCACGTTGGCATTCTCAGCGGCGAACACCTTGTCGGTTTCCGCATCCATATAAATAAGGTAGGCTTTGTTGGCTTCCAATGTGGTGGCGGCAGTTGTTGTGAATGTCACGGCATCATCGTCCGCGCTGCTGAACTCCTCCATGCTTTCGCCTTGCAGGAGGTAAGGGAAAGGCAAGGCCAAGGTGGACCATCCTTCATACAGGCGGCGCGTGTAGCGGATGCTGCCGGTAAAGGGCAGTTTGTTGCAGAAATCGTGTCCGTCTTGCAGGATGATTTCGTGCGGTGCGGCGGCGTTGCCGTTTTCGTCCACTTGAATCAAGTTGGGAATACTTTCGGTGTTCGCTGCATTTGGGGCAACATAAACCAGGCAGTTCGGGTTTCTTCCTTCGTCCCATTGCACATTGGCCGGGATTTCTATCTGCCGCAAGTCAACGCTGGTGGCATTGCTCAGGTCTAATTGGCCGAGCCTTTCCGCGTCCCATGTGGCTTTCAAGGTTATTGCTTTGGTTCCGCTGTCTTGTTGGCAAACGGGGAGAAGGCGGAAGTTGTAGATGTAATAGTTATAACCGTCTGTATAGCATTTGAATATGGGATTGCCACTGTTGGATGAAAAGGCTAATCTGCGATTCGCGTCAGCATCCGGGGTGAGGGTGTAGCTCCCATCTGCTTGTTCTTCAAAAGTCCATTGAGTGTCTGAACCTGTTGAAAAAGACAAGTTTGTGCCGTCTTTCTCATGATAACACAAATATTTCCCGCTTTGTGCTTTCAAATGCCGTTCATTTTCTTTGTATAGATTATTGTATATGCCTAATATCCAAATCAGGTTGTCATCATTGGCGGTCGTGTAGCTGTTGTCCACCACTTCAATTTCGGTGGCTCTTGCCCCTCCGCTGCTGATGGATTGCCGCATGGCATACCACTTTCCTTCATATTCCACGGCCAGCACATATTGCGTGCTGTCGAGATTGTCGCCCATTCCGTGGCAGGCGAAAGCCAGAATGACGGTGAGGGTGAGAAGTAATTTTCGGATTGTCATGTTATTCAACTGGAATATACTTGTTTTAATGTTGCAAAAGTAAATGATTTTTTGCAGATAATGATGAAAAAGTAGCGACATTTTTTTGTACTAATTGGTTATCGTCATAATTTCCATGGACTTCAATGTCCTCAATTCCATATGCTTCACCTGTGGTTATGCATTTATTGATTAGTATAAATCGAAGACGGCTAAACAAGTTTGACTAAGCGTATTTGCAGGTGCTTGTAGATGCCGACGCAATAAATTTGTATTTTTGCAAGAAAAACATCTATATGGCAAGACGTCCCATTAAAAATGAAACCGGAATAGATAGAATTTTGTTAGAAAACAGTAACGTTCATGATGCTTGGAGTGTATATACATGCGTAAATTGCAAAACTATTAATTTTGTACACATAGGTCAAGAACTCGTCTCTCCTGCATTTGCATATCAAAATTTTGAGTGGGAATGTTCAGTCTGTGGTTTTGTTCATTCAAAAGAAGCTGATTTGCCTAGTAGCTGGATAAATTGGAAACCCGAATTGCTTGAAAAAGAAGAATTAACGGCAGAAAGATTCTGGCAAGCTTTCTTCAGAATATCGACAGAAAAGCCAGAAGCATATTGGAAGCAATGCAATGTTTGTGGTAGAATACTTCCCAATAGTGCATTTAGTAAGCATAAAGGTTTTGGCCCTTTAGAAAAGCAGATGGAATGTCGGGCATGTAAGGGTGCTATAAATGCTGTGTTAAATTGTCAACGTACTTCGGAACAATTAAGGGAATCGTCTATTCGACGACGTATTGCTGATATGTTTGTTGAAGAATACAATGAACGAATAGATGTTCAAGCACTTTTTGATAGGTTTGGAGGGAAATGTTTTAAGACAGGTAAGATACTTGATATTAATAAAACCGGCTCATGGCATATTGATCATATTTTACCTTCAAAATATCTTTATCCATTAACAGTGCGGAATGCAGCGTTGTTATCAAGTGAAGCTAATAGCAATAAGAGAGATCGGTGGCCCAGTGAATTTTATACGCCTCAAGAACTTGTTGAATTGGCAAAAATAACAGGTGCGGACTTGAGCCTGCTGTCAAGCCCTACTCCTGTTATTAATACGCACATTAACGTTAATCGAGGAGTTGACAGATATTTAAACGTGAGGAATTCTAATACTGATATTTCTAAACGCATAATAGAACTTAAAAAAGTTATCCAACAATATAACCTAGAAGACCTATTGGATGATGAACACCGATTAATCTTAGGAGAAATTATTTAATAAAGTACTAAATATTGATGTTCTGTGACCGTTCCGATGTCACTAATGCCAAAGGTGTCACAGTGTTCAACATTCTCAACAAATAATTCTGAATGGTTAAACCACTTGTGACTTTTTTGTTGAAGAATTTCTCCCATATTGCATTTGTTGCTTTTGCCTAAATGAAAAACGAAGACTCCACCGGATTTTAGTCGTTCTTTGGCTTGTTTGAGAATTGGCGTATAAACATCAAAATCCTGTTTTTGGCGTTCATCGACATATAGTTGTGGCTTCGTCTTAAAGTCTTCGGGCTCCCAACCGCAAAACCATAATCTAATCCAATTTGCATTATAGAAACGAGTACTGTCAAAGAATGGCGGAGATGTTATTATAGCATCTAATTCGGATATTTGTTCAGGCCATTCCGTCGTGGAATCTTGCAAAAAAATCTTTCCGGATTTAAGCGGAACAGTGTTTTTTTTATCATAAAATCTATTGGCTTTTTCTTTCAACTTCGCAATAAGGTTTTTATACACAAATTCTCCTGTTGGAGCATATGGGGTTATTGGATGTGATTTGCGGCTCAGTGCATACGGCCTGTTTCCATGTAAAATATGCAAAAGTGATGAAACAACAACCATTTCACTGGGATTAGATGGAGGTGTGTCTTGTATGAATTTTCTTGCAGCAAGAATTTCTTTAAATGTATTGGCCTCATAATAATCTGCCAATTTTTTATTGAGTCCAAAGGTTGCGTATTTCTCATAATCTTCATGTGCAATTGTATTACTGCAAATATAGTCCTCCATGCGACTGATATAATTGCATGATAAATCAAATGATGAATGGCCAACTTTGGCTTGGGCAATGTAATAGGCCATTATGCTTATATCCATGCCATAAGCAAATCTATTATTTAAGACTGCTTCAAAAGGTATAGTGCCAACTCCTGCAAAAGGGTCAAACATAGTCCCCTCATTGGGAACAAATGTTTTAATTAGATGGTAGGCAAGCGCTGGTTTTAGTTTCCCTTGATATGAGCATAATGAATGTCTCGCATTACCCCAATTCTTTTTTGAATACGGTATGCTTTGGTGTGGTAAATTTTGTTTGAAATTTGTCCAATCATCGCTCCATTTTAAAGGCTGCGTTATCATAATTAAGCGTAATTGTATCTCAGATGAATAAGTTTTTGAGAAATTATCTGCCCGTTTCTTGAACGTCTTTCTCTCAATTTTTTTGTTTCTACAAGCTCATAACCTATAAACGCTGCAATTTCTTGAAGAATTATGTCTGTTTTTATATGTACATGATTAAATATCGAGTCCCCTATGTCAATAAAAATGTCGGCTCCATCTTCCAGTTTATCCCTGAGCCCCTTAAAAAACATATACATTTCAGAAAAGTAACATTTTGCCATTTTCGGTATTCTCTGATCATAAGCATTGGCTTGTAATGCATCTAAAGTAGTCGTAAATAAAGCACTGGCTTTCTTGATGTCAAATTTGGGCATAGTGGATGATTTGACATCATTTATGCCGCTAGTAAGAATTTCATCTCGAAAATATCGAAGATCTTTATCTGATTTGAGATAACCTAAAAACCATAATTCCAATTTTGTGTTGCGAATATAATTTGTGCCGTTCAAATATGGAGGACTTGTAATGACACAGCCGATTTTATTGCCATTGGTTTCTTTGATTTTTTTTGCATTTTCAATAAGGCATATATGCTCTTGTCGCATTGCCTCACCTGTTGGGGCTTTTAAGTCATCACAGATATTGGCAATATTTCTTCGTAATACTTCTGTAAAATCAGGAATCCCTTTGGCTTGTTCTTTGGGGGTTTTAAATCGTAGATCTCCTTGCTTTTTTAATAATGATGATGGTATCAGAGAGGCTAAAACTGCTACGAGCAATAAATTCTTTATAGAATCATCTTTGACGGTATCAATAAAAGCTCTTGTTTTCAGTATCTTTGAGTAGTTTGTGGCAGGAAAATAGATGCTGTTCTTGAAAACTTTTTTATAACTGCAATCAAGTCCCTTGTCTTCTGCAATATCTAGGCTGAATAATTGGGGCAATATCGATTGTACATGATCATGCAATTCTAGCCTATTAGTAATTGGCATTTTTAAAACTTGAATTTTTGTTGTTATTAGAAATTGCAATAGAGGGTTTATCTCTGAATAATATGTATTATATCCAAGGCTGTCAGCTGCAAATAAAGTCGTCCCCGTTCCTGCAAAAGGTTCATATATTATGCAACTTCGATGCAAATGTTGGCTTATTATTGATTTTACAAAGTCTGGAGAGTATCCTTCTATATAAGGATACCATCTTTGAAATGGAATGCTCTTGCTATTTTTAAATGTCACATCAGACATTGGCATTATATTTCTTGTGTTTGTTAATGCTTTTTCTAGCAAAACCTTGATAAATTGGCTGAGATTCCGTCTGTCCTCATGCGCTTCATTGCATAATTGGTCGTAATAATCAATGCCTATGAGAGTCCGGATTTCTTGGCTAGTCAGTCTTTCAACAATATTATATAACGGCTGTTCCTTTAATGTAAAAGCAATTGAAACAACTTTGGATTTTCTAGTCTTTCTGTCATTAAAAGACACAGTTTTAAATGTTTGCATCTTCAAATTATTATAAAATGATAATTACATTGCAAATGTAATTCGTTTTTCTGACTTTACAAGAAAAGCACGTAGATTAAATTGCATCGAAAAGGAAAAAGAGGAATAAAGGGTCTTAGGAAACCGGTTTGCGCCCTGTTGGAGTACGGCGCACGTTGCCGGTGGAATCCCCCGGCTCTGATTGAACAATTCCCAATACGATTACTAATCGTTTGGCACGACGATTACTAATCGTATGCGATGACGATTACTAATCGTGCAGGCAAAAGTCCATAGAAGAAGTCAAAAATCATTGGAAGGTTTGGGGCAAAACATTCCAATGGTTTTGCAAAACCTTTGGGAAGTTTCCGCGCATCTTTCATGAGGCATCTGGCAGACGACGGGAAGGAACGTGCGGCACCTTGCGGGGCGAGGCTTGCCATAACGTCAGTCTGCGGCCGGGCTGTTCCCTGCCTGCGGCCATAATGGCAGTGCCTGTCCCGGCTTCCTACCAGCAGATATAATAAGAATGCAAAAAAAGTTTTTGCAAATGTGCCTTTGGCACGCTTTTCGCTGAACGGCAAGTGCTGCGCAATAGCAGCGAAGTTGTGAACAAGAAAACTTTAAAATAAAAAGATTATGAACATTAGACCATTAGCAGACAGAGTCCTGATTCTTCCTGCTCCGGCAGAAGAAAAGACAATCGGCGGTATCATCATCCCGGATACGGCAAAGGAAAAACCCTTGAAAGGTGAAGTAGTGGCAGCAGGCCACGGCACGAAAGACGAAGAAATGGTGCTGAAGACGGGCGACACCGTCCTGTATGGCAAATATGCCGGCACGGAAATCGAAGTGGACGGCACGAAATACCTCATCATGCGCCAAAGCGACGTGCTGGCCATCTTGGGATAACCTATCATCAATAATTGTTCAATCATTTAAATCAAAAGAGAAATGGCAAAAGAAATATTATTCAATATGGATGCCCGCGACCAACTGAAGAAAGGCGTGGACGAGTTGGCAAACGCAGTGAAAGTGACGTTAGGCCCGAAAGGACGCAACGTGATTATCGAAAAGAAATTCGGTGCGCCCCAAGTGACGAAAGACGGGGTGACCGTGGCCAAAGAAGTGGAACTGGCTGACCCGTTCCTGAACACCGGCGCACAGTTGGTGAAGTCTGTAGCCTCAAAGACGGGTGACGATGCCGGCGACGGCACGACAACGGCCACCGTTCTGGCGCAATCCATCATCAATGTCGGCTTGAAGAACGTGACTGCCGGCGCGAATCCGATGGACTTGAAGCGTGGCATGGACAAGGCTGTGGCTGCCGTGGTGGATTCCATCAAGGCACAGGCCGAGAAAGTGGGCGACAATTACGACAAGATTGAACAAGTGGCTACGGTGTCGGCCAACAACGACCCTGTCATCGGGAAGCTGATTGCCGACGCGATGCGCAAAGTGTCGAAAGACGGCGTGATTACCATCGAGGAAGCCAAAGGCACGGACACGACCATCGGCGTGGTGGAAGGCATGCAGTTTGACCGTGGCTACCTGTCGTCTTATTTCGTGACGGACACGGAGAAGATGGAATGCGTGATGGAACGCCCGTATATCCTTATCTATGACAAGAAGATTTCCAACCTGAAAGATTTCTTGCCCATCTTGGAACCGGCAGTGCAGAGCGGCCGCCCGTTGCTGGTCATTGCAGAGGATGTGGACAGCGAAGCATTGACTACTTTGGTGGTGAACCGCTTGCGTTCTAACCTGAAGATTTGCGCAGTGAAGGCTCCGGGCTTCGGCGACAGGAGGAAAGAAATGCTGGAAGACATTGCCGTGTTGACCGGCGGCATCGTGATCAGCGAGGAAAAAGGCTTGAAACTGGAACAGGCTACCCTTGAAATGCTGGGCACGGCCGAGAAGGTGACCATCACGAAAGACAACACCACCATCGTGAACGGCGCGGGCTCCAAGGAGAACATCCAGGAACGTGTCAACCAAATCAAGGCGCAAATCAAGACCACGACTTCGGATTATGACAAGGAGAAATTGCAGGAACGTCTGGCCAAGTTGTCGGGCGGCGTGGCAGTCCTCTACGTCGGCGCTGCTTCCGAAGTGGAAATGAAGGAGAAGAAAGACCGCGTGGACGACGCGTTGTGCGCAACCCGTGCCGCCATTGAAGAAGGCATTGTGCCGGGCGGCGGCGTGGCCTACATCCGTGCAGCCGAGAAGCTGAATGAGCTGAAGGGCGAGAACGACGATGAAACCACGGGTATTGAAATCATCAAACGCGCCATCGAAGAACCCTTGCGCCAGATTGTGGCCAATGCCGGAAAGGAAGGCGCAGTGGTCGTGCAGAAAGTGCGTGAAGGGAAAGCCGACTATGGCTACAACGCCCGTCTGGACAGATACGAGAATCTGCATGCGGCAGGCGTCGTAGATCCGGCCAAGGTGGCTCGTGTGGCTTTGGAAAACGCGGCTTCCATTGCCGGCATGTTCCTCACCACGGAATGCGTGATTGTGGAAAAGAAAGAAGAAAAGCCTGAAATGCCAATGAATCCCGGTATGGGAGGCATGGGCGGAATGATGTAATCACAGAACCGCATAAACAAGGGCAAGCCCGGCATGGTTTTCCGTGCCGGGCTTGTTTTTTATCCAGGTTTCCCCTCAAGGAGGCTTATTCATGAAGCGTGCCTTTCCCTTGGCGGACGATTTCGGGTTGGCCTTCCGTGCAGTCGATGACGGTGGACGGCTCGATGCCCCCTGTGCCGCCGTCGATGACATAGGCCACTTCCTTGCCGAACTTCTCGTCAATCAGTTCCGGGTTGGTGCAGTATTCTATTTCCTCGTCTTCATGATAAGGCAGGGTGGCGGTGAGGATGGGTGCGCCTAATGCGTGGCAAATCTCCCGGATGATGTTGCTGTCGGGAATGCGGATGCCCACTTCTTTCCGGTTCCGGAATATTTTAGGCAGCTTGTTGCCTGTGTTGAGGATAAAGGTAAAAGGCCCCGGCAGGTTCTTTTTCATCAGTTTGAACGTGTTGTTGTCCACTTTCGCGTATTCGCTGAGGTTGCTCAGGTCGTAGCAGATGATGGACAGGTTGTTTTTTTTCGGGTCGATGCCTTTCAGGCGGCAGATGCGTTCCACCGCCCTTTCCTTCAGGGCATGGCATCCGATGGCATACATGGTGTCGGTGGGATAGATGATGAGGCTCCCTTCCTCCAATGCGTCCACAACCCGGTAGATGGTGGCGGGGTCATTGTCTCTTTCATACAGTTTCAGTAACATAGTGTCGGGTATTGATGGTTATTGTTGTTGCTCCCTTAGCCGTTCGGCAATCTCCCATTGCAGGGCGGCTTCTTCGGTTTTCCCGATTTTTGCCAATGCGTCCCCGAACCATTCATGCGCCTTTGCATGTTCCGGCTTGATGGCCGTGGCGTGGTCGAAGTCGGCGGCAGCCCCTTCGTAGTGGCCAAGTTGCATGCGGTTCTTGCCCCGGTTATACACGGTCTTGAACAATCTTGGGCTGAGCCTGACCGCTTCGTTGAAGCAGGCTTCGGCTTCGTGGAAGAGGTGTTCGTTGTGCAAGGTGATGCCTTTCCGCACCCATGCGTCCGTGTAGCGGGGATTCAATTCGAGGGCTTTGTCATAGTTGGCCAATGCGGCGCGGGGGTCGTGGGCTTGCGTGACGCAGTCGTTGCCCATCTGGTAGTATTCTTTGGCGTACTTTTCCAGGCTCTTGTCCTTTTGGCGCAACTGTTCTTTCAGTGCCTTGTTCTCGCTGCGCAGGCGGCCGATGCCGTTCAGCTTTCGCCGGATGAAGCGTTTCACGAGGGGCTTTTCGATGTCGTAGCGGGCGTGGATGGCGATGAAGAAGCTTTCCAGGAAATCTTCCCACTCGCCTTTGTCGAAATGTTCCGCTGCCTCGCGGTATTTGATGTCGGCCTGCGCCTGCTTCAATGCACGGTCGATGGCTTGCTGGTTGTTGAACTGGCGGGCGAAGTTCACGATTTCCGGCTTCACGAAAATGTCGGAGCGGGTGACGGGCTTCTTCAGTTGGATGCCGTCCAATGAGGTGCATCGGCTCAAGGCCACGTAAGTTTGCCCTCCTGCGAACACGCCGCCGGTGAAGTCTATCGCCACGTGCGTGAAGGTCAGTCCTTGGCTTTTGTGTACCGTGATGGCCCATGCAAGGCGGATGGGATATTGCGTGAAGGTGCCGAGTTCCTGTTCTTCTATCTTTTTTTCCTTTTCATTGTAGATATAGCGTATGTTCCGCCACAGTTCTTTCTGCACATCGCATTCGCGGCCATTGTCGGTGAGGACGTAGATGGTGCCTTCCTCGTCGATGCCGGACACGATGCCGATGGTGCCGTTCACCCACCGGCGTTCGGGGTCGTTCTTGATGAAGATGATTTGTGCGCCGGGCTTCAGTTCCAGATCCATCTGGGTGGGCAGGCTGCTTTCCGGGAACTCCCCGGTGATTTCCCCTTTCAGCGTGACGGCCTCTCCCGGCAGTTCGACCAGGCGGCGTTCGTTGATGTAGTCCACGTTGTCCCTCCGGGTGGCCAGGGTGATGCGCAGGTCCTCCGCTTCGTTTTTATCGTCAGCGGCGCCGTAACGGGTGTTGAGCAGTTGCAGGTCGGCAGCCCCGGCGGTGTTGTTGCGGATGCGGTCCAGCACGCCCACGAACACCGGGTCGGTTTGCCGGTAAACTTTGGCCAGTTCCACGGAAACCAGTTCCATCTCGCGGAAGACGCGGGCGGAGAAAAAGTAGGGCGAGGGGTAGAAACGGTTGAGGATGTCGCGCTCGTCGGCCTTGACCACCGGCTCCAGTTGGTACACGTCGCCGACGAAAAGCATCTGTTTGCCGCCGAACGGTTCGCGCATGTTTTGCGAATAGACGCGCAGCACTTTGTCGATGAAGTCGATGATGTCGGCCCGCACCATGGATATCTCGTCGATGATGACCAGTTCGATGTTCTTCAGCAATTTCTTGTGGGCGGCGGTGTATTTGAGGAAACCTTGCAGCTTGCTCCCTTGGAGGGAGAAGTTGGGGTCGTCCGGCAGGAGGGGATAGAAGGGAAGCTTGAAGAAACTGTGCAGGGTGCATCCGCCGGCGTTGATGGCGGCGATGCCGGTGGGTGCCAGCACGACGTGCTTCTTCTTGGTGGTTTGGCACACGTATTTCAGGAACGTGGACTTGCCTGTCCCGGCTTTCCCGGTGAGGAACACGGACTGGCGCGTGTATTGCACCAGGTTCAGCGCGTTCTGGAATTCCTTGTTGCCCGTATCGATTGTGATGCCCATCCTTTGCCTTTTTCCTCCTTGTGTGGCAAAGGTAAGGGAAATCCGTGGAAAGCGCGCGGCCTGCCCTTAAAATCTTTGGGAAAGTGTAATAATATTTGTATCCGGGCGTTATAGGATTAGACGAGGCAATGGATTTTTAACTCTAAAACAGATATGCCATGAAGAAACGTTTTTGTTGGGCTTTTGCCTGCTTGCTGGCGGCATAGGTTGCCGTGGGGCAAGTCGTTTGGATGGAAAACGGGGTGTCGTTGTCTTCCTTGCGGGGCGACCGTTACAGCGGGAAGATGGCCCTTTACCAGTTCAAGGTTGGGGTGGATTATTGCGACAAAGGATGGTTCGGCCTTTCCAGTGCAGTGGGTTTGCTGGGGCGTGGAGGCCGCGAGGACGTGCCGGTCACCGACCAACTTGGGGAGTTGAAGTCGATGGAACACGTGGACTTGCAGCTTCGTTACTTGGCGATGAACACGGTGTTCCGCGTGAAGTTCACGGAAGGTCGGTGGACGGTGTATGCCGGTGCCGGGCCTCGTTTGGACATCAAAGTGGGCGACCGCATTGCGCATTCCCATCCGGGCGTGTCGGATTGGGAAGGAAATGAGGGAAAGGATGTGCTTTACGGGCTGGATTGCGTGTGCGGCCTGACGTGTGCCGTGGGCAAAATGCGCGTCGGCTTGAATTTCTGTTATCCTTGGGCAGCGGACAAAGCCTATACGAATTTGGCAGGCGTGGCGCAGCGCGACCGCACTTTCACGCTTGGCCTTGTGCTGGGGTATGCATTGTAGAAGGGATGCCTGTTGGCGTTTGCAGGGAGGTTGCTCCCGGTTTTCTGCGGAAAGCCGGGAGTTTCTTTTTGTCAATTCCCAATTTTTTTTGTGTCAAATCTTTGCGCTTTCCGGGAAGATGCCTGCAAACGGACGGGATGCTCCTTCTGGAATATTTAGGGGTGTTTGCGTGGATATCCGTCATGCTGCAGGTGTTATATACTTTCTGTTTGACTCGTAGATGGTTGTTTCGCATTTCATTTAGAAAATCATGCAATTTTTGTATTAAAAAGAAGTTAATAAGTGGTTGCTAATTAATTTTATTTGTAACTTAGGCGCAATTATTAAATTGATTTATTTATAAGGCAAGTCCATTGCTTGCCGTGTGGACGCGCATCGGATACTTTAATATATGAATGATATGGAAAGATTGTTACATTTAATGGCGGCGGCCTTCCTTGCATGGGGAGGGTTTTGCCTGCCTGTGGGTTTGGCAGCGCAGAGCCGCACGATGGTTCTCGGCTATGGCAGCGGCAACTTGGAGACTGACTTGCCGCGAGGCGAGAGTAATTATTCCATCTACATGGACGGTGCCATGCAATTGCCCTCGTCGTGTATGGAGCGGTTGGCGGGCAGTAAGTTGACGCGGATTCGCGTGGCCTTTGCCGACACGCTGACCGACCAGGAGAATGCGGTGTTCCTTTCCTACGATTTGGACGGGACTCCTTTTTATACCCAGCCGGTAGATAAGTTCGATGCCGGCTGGAACGATGTGGTGCTGGAGGTTCCTTACGAGATAACGGGCGCACGGGAACTGTACGTAGGCTTCAGTTGCAAGAGCAGGGGGTATGTGGTTTCCTTCGATGGGGAAGAATCCAACGGGATGGGCGACTGGTTTGCCTTTTCTCAGTTGGACAGCGAATCCCCCTCGTGGCACCATGAGACGGGCAGCGGCAGCCTCAACATCCAGGCCGTGGTGGAAGGGGACAACTTGCCGCAGGACGCGCTTTCGGTGGCTTCCGTCCGGATTGCCAAGTGCGTGCCGGTGGGAGAAGCCGTGCCGGTGGACGTGGTGGTGCGCAACATGGGGGCGAACACCGTGGAGAGCGTCACGCTGGATTGCACGATGAAGGACGGGACGCAATCATTTGAACTGACGGGCTTGGCGATTCCTTCCAACGGGCTTCAGCGGCTGTCGTTGGATGATTTCGTGGTCGGTTACAATGGCATCTCCGACTTTTCCGTGGCCATAACGGCCGTGAACGGGTATCCCAACACGTATGAGGAAGAAGCCTACGTGGCCGAGAACCTGCTTTGCCGGGCGGAATACGCCAATCGGATGATACTGTTGGAGCAGTTCTCCACGGCCATTTGCGCCAACTGCCCTACGGCGCACAGCACCTTGCGCCGGGCAATGGAAAAGCAGGGCAATGTGATTTGGGTGACCCATCACAGTGGTTTCGGCACAGATGACTATTCCATTCCGGCCAGCCAAGACTACCTTTATTTCTTCGGCAGTGAACCTTCTTATGCCCCGGCCATGATGCTGGACCGCACGAATTTCTACCGTTACGGTGCGGATATTGCTTCCGGGCCGGCCTTTGAAGTGGGGACGGAAATCGTTCCAAGGCTGTTGGAAGAGGAAAACAATGCGCCAGCCTACGTCACGGTCAGCATAGCTTCTTCATTTGATGCTGAAAGCCGCCGCCTGGAGGTGGAAGTGTCCGGCGGCATTCCTTCCAAAGATGCTGGAAAACTGTCAGGTGACGACATCCGTTTGAACCTGTATCTCGTGGAAGACAGCCTGAGAGGCATGCAGATGGGGCTGTTTAATACGGTTTATGAAGACTACCATCACGACAACGTGCTTCGCGAGGTCTTGACCGGCGTGTGGGGCGATGCCGTTACGTTTGACTCGGAGGGCAATTACGCTTCTCTGCCTTATGTATTTGTTCTTCCCGAAGGATGGCAGCCGGAGAACATGCGCATCGTGGCTTTCCTTGCGAACGCGGATTTGGAAGTCCCCAACAACTGCGCGGTCTATAATGCAGCCCAAGTGCGGTTGGGTGGAAGCTCTGCCGGAAATGTGGCTATTGATGAGGTTCCCGCTTTGCCGGGACAGCCGCGCATCCGTCGCTGGGGGGACGTGCTGGAAGTGGAAGGCGGCGAAGGGCAGGCCGAGGTGTATGCCGTTTCAGGCAGTCTGGTGAAGGTGTTCCCTTCAGCTTCAGGCATGGACATTTCCGGGCTTGCGCCGGGTGTTTACGTATTGAGGCTTTTCGGCCAAGAAGGCAACCATACATTCAAGTTCATTAAATAACCAATTAAAAATTCATGATTATGGGAAAAATGAAGTATTTGTTCAGCCTGTTGGCGGCATTCCTGCTTTGCCAATACGGCGCATGGGCTCAGGAAAATGCTTATGTGGACGATTATTATTGCGGTTTTGACACGCAAGAGGAATTTGACGAATGGACGGTGGAAACCAACGCTGGTGTTGAAGCATGGAAGTGGCAAAACGGCGGTTATGCGGAATTTTGCGCTGCAAACGATTGGTGGGTTGACCACGATGCATGGATGATCAGCCCGAAAATCACCATCAGCAACCCGGAGGATCTTTGTGTGCGCATTTTGCTGCACACCTCTCCGAGCAACGAGAAACTGAAAATCACGATGGGGACAGAACCCACAAGTGCCGCGCAGGCTACGGTGGTGAACGACTTCGGGCCGTTTGCCACAGCCGGGCAAAAAGTGTATTACGTCTTCAACCTTCCGGAAGGCACGCAGCCGGGCGATTATTATTTCGGCCTCCAGTGCTACAATGCGATGTTGGACGGAAGCTACATGTATGTGCATAGCTTTGAAGTGGCCGACAATGTCATGAGCGGTTTGTCGGGAACTGTTGCAGACACGGAAGGCAATCCTGTTGCGGGTGCCACGGTGACTTTGGAAGGCGAGCGCTACGAGGCTGCGACCCAAACCACCGATGATGCCGGGAAGTATGCTTTTGCGGAACTGTCGGCAGGCACATACACCGTGAAGGCGGAGATGACGAATTACGACCCTGCGGAAAGCACGGTGGAAATTGAGGCTGGAGTGGATGCCGTGAAGGATCTGGCGATGGCCTACATGCCCCGCGCAAACGTAAAAGGGAAAGTGTTTGACTCGCTCGGCCGGGCGGTGGAAGGCGCGGAAGTAATCCTGCATGCCGACCAGACGTACAGGGTTGAGACAGACGGCAACGGTGACTTCATGATTGAAGGAATCTTGTGCCGGGAAGCTCCTTGCGAGATAACGATATTGAAAGACCTGAAAAAGACCTATGCGGAAGAAATAACCCTGGCGGAAGGTTTGCCGGAAAACACTTTGGACTTGGGTGAAATCACGCTGGAGACGAACGTGATGTCGCCGAAAAACATCCGGGCTGACATCTTGCAAGACGGTGCCATGGTGACTTGGATGATGCCGCTGCGTGAGCAGGAACTGCGCTATGACAATGGTTCTTACTATGGCCGCATTTCCGTGCAAGGCGAGAACGCAGCCGTAGGTGTCAGGTTTGCACAGCCCGTAATCCTGAATGGGATGAAATGGGTGTTGACCAGCGACTATGCGGCAACGACGGTCGGGGTCAGGGTGTATGCTTTGGATGAGAATGGGAACATCACCGACGAAATCCTGCATGAAGCATCCGGCGTGCCTACGCTCAAATATGATTATGACGGGAACCTGCAATGGAGTGAATACTTGTTTGAAGAACCGATAGAGGCCGACAACGGTTGCCTTGTGGCTATCATGGGGGCAAACCTCTCTGTCGCAAGGGATTCTGGCGAAGATCCTGTCTATCCTTATTCGTACCAATATTATACGAACAACGATTATTTGACGTGGGATTTTGATTTGCCGAACTTGGGAGGCAACCTGTTGCTTCGAGGCGAAGGCTATGTGCTGGGCATTCCCCAAAACGGTGACCGCCAACGGGTGATGACATTCCGTGGCGCGGCATTGCGAGCCCCTGAGAATGCAACGGCTGAAGGCGTAAGCTACAACCTGTGGCGCATGACCAAAGAGGAATATGAGGCATCTTTGGAAGGCAACGCAGAGGCAGGTACCTTGCTGGGCGAGGATTTGGCGGAAGCAATGTATTACGACAGGGACTTCAAGTCGTTGCCGGCAGGCGACTATTATTATGCGTTGAAGGCTTATTTCGATGACGACAATGTATCGGATTACGGTTATTCGTCACTAGTGGAGAACAAGATGCGTACTCAAGTGGATTTTGTGGTCTCCACGCCGGCAGGCTTCGGGTTGACGGAAGGTGCTTTGGTGACATTGCGTAACCAGTCGGAATCCGAATATGTTTACACGGGGAGCATCGATGGCGACGGGGCATTGTCCATCCGCGATATAAGGAAAGGCATTTATGCGTTGTCCATAGAGAAGAAAGGTTTCGAGGCGGTGAATGTGGAGCTTGACTTGAGCCAAGATGATGTTTACGAGGCTTCTTACAGCATGACGTTGGTACCGGAAGCACCGGTGAACTTGCGTGCCGAACAGGATGGCAGCGTAGTGCGCCTGACATGGAATACGGCAGATGCCATTGAGGAAGATTTTGAGGACATGCCGGACTTTGCCGTGGACTGTGCAGGCGATTTGGGCTGGAGTTACATTGATGGTGATGGAGAAATCACTGGCGATTTTGCCGACCTGTCATTTGAAAATGAGGCTGAGCCGATGGCCTACATCGTGTATAACCCGGCTCACACCACGCCGGCATCCTTCCAATATGTCCGTCCGCACAGCGGCAACAAGGTCTTGGCATCTGTGGCTGTGAATGCAGCAACGGCCAACGATGATTACCTGTTCTCGCCTGAACTGGCGTATGAAGACGACTTCACGTTCAGTTTCTATGCCATGGCCGGGTATTCCGGCATGCTGGGCAGCGAACAGTTCATGGCGGGCTACACCACGGGCGATGTGTCTGTGGAGGGTGTCATTTGGTTCACGGAAGAAGCGCAGGAAGCGGGCGGTTTGTGGACGAAGTTCTCTTACGATGTGCCGAAAGAGGCCAAGCATGTGGTATTGCGCCATGTGACAGCCGGCGGGTTCATGTTCTTGGTGGACGACATTTTCATCGGCTATGAAACCACGTTGGCGCAACAGCTTGCAGCTTTTGAAGTGGCTGTTGATGAAGAAGTAGCTGGCATGACCAGCACGAACAGTTATGAGCTGGCCGGCCTTGCGCCGGGCGACCACATTGCGACGGTGACGGCGGTTTACACGAACATTGACGGGACAATGCAGTATTCGGACGAATCGGAGATTGTCTTTACGGTAGAGGCATCGGATGCCATCGATACAGTGGACGGCGGAATGGCTTTCCTTTATGACGTGGAGAATGCGCGGATTGAGGCTGGCGGTGCAGAACGCATCGATGTGTTCGATGCGCAAGGGCGCCATGTGGCCGGTTGTGAAGCCGGAGAATTGTCTGCCGATGGATGGGAGACAGGTATTTACATTGTTCGCGTGACTACTGGCGGTGAGGTCGTTTGCCATAAGATTGTAGTACGTTGATCTGTGTTGGCTTTGCAGAATATGAGAATGGCGTCCCGAAACGGGACGCCATTCTTTTTTTGTCAGTCGCGTGTTTGTGGTGCGCGGAGACATGAAAAAAGCAGGCGGAACATTCCCGCCTGCTTTTCGTTATGATTGCTCGGGGGCTTATCCTTGGATGGCAGCGATGCCCGGCAGCACTTTCCCTTCGATGGCTTCCAAGAGGGCGCCGCCACCGGTGGAAACATAAGACACCTTGTCAGCGATGCCGAACTTGTTGACGCAAGCCACGGAGTCGCCTCCGCCTACCAATGAGAAGGCACCGTTCTTCGTGGCTTCTACAATGGCATTGCCCACAGCGCGTGAGCCGTCGGTGAAGTTGTCGAACTCAAACACGCCGGTCGGGCCGTTCCACAGGATGGTTTTGGAACCCTTGATGACGTTGCTGAACAGTTCCATGCTCTTGGGGCCGATGTCCATGCCTTCCCACCCGTCGGGGATTTCGTTCACGGGGACGATTTGCGTGTTGGCATCGTTGGAGAAACTGTCGGCTGCTTTCGCATCAACGGCCAATACAAGGTTCACGCCTTTCTCCTTGGCTTTTCTCATCAGGTCGAGCGCGAGGTCCAATTTGTCATCCTCGCAGATGGAGAGGCCGATGTTCCCACCTGTGGCTTTGGTGAACGTGTAGGTCATGCCGCCGGCGATGATGAGGTTGTCCACCTTGTTGAGGAGGTTCTCGATGATATCGATTTTGGAAGATACCTTGGAACCACCCATGATGGCTGTGAAAGGACGTTTGATGTCGTTCATCACCTTGTTCACGGCTTTCACTTCTTTTTCCATCAGGTATCCGAACATCTTGTGGTCGGCATCGAAGTATTGGGCTATCAAGGCCGTGGAGGCGTGTGCGCGGTGCGCCGTGCCGAACGCGTCATTCACGTAGCAGTCTGCATAGGAAGCCAGTTTCTTGGTGAATTCTTTTTGGCTTTCTTTCACGGCTTTCTTGGCAGCAGATTTTTCCTCGTCGGTGGCATCATCGGCCAAACCTCTGGGCTTGCCTTCTTCTTCAGCATAGAAGCGCAGGTTTTCCAACAGGAGTGCTTCTCCCGGTTTCAAGGCAGCCACCTGTTCATCGGCTTTCATGCAGTCGTCGGCGAATTTGACTTCCACGCCGAGTTTCTCAGAAACGTGCGCCAAGATATGTTTCAAGGAATATTTGGGATCGGGGTTCTTTTTGGGGCGTCCCATGTGGGAAGCGATGATGAGCATGCCGCCGTCGGCTAAGATTTTCTTCAGGGTCGGCAGGGCAGCACGGATGCGGGTGTCGTCCGTGATGTGGAAGTTCTCGTCCAAAGGCACGTTGAAGTCCACGCGCACAAAAGCCTTTTTCCCTGCAAAGTTGAAATTGTCAATTGTTTGCATAATCTTACTGTTTTTGTTTAAAAGTATAACTTTAGGTGTTTTTTACACGGGACAAAGTTACGAAATATCGCTGGAATAATCGAAAAAAATGGCAGATTAACGTAATAGAGGTTGATATTTAAATAATTGGAAGGAAATCGCAGAGGTTGGGTAGAGGGGTGAAAACCGTTTCAAAGCGGATTACAGCAGGAAAACTGCTACCTAATCGTTCGATAGACTGTACATATCCATGCGAAAAAACATCATATCACCTTTAAGCAGGAAAGGACTCAGGCAATAAGAGAGTTAATTTGTTTAAACCTAACGGGAAAGAAGCAGACCAATAATTGATTGGGTTATTCCTTTTCTATTATCTTTGAATGCCATTAGGATAATTGGTTATAAGAACGTTTTTGTTCTTATGAAAAAAAGCAATAAAAATAATTGTAATATGAGACCTGTCATCTTAGAAACAAAGAGGCTGCAGTTGCGAGAAATGAATCTTTCTGATCTTGAAGCATTATCCTTAATGCTTCAAGATGAAAAAGTTATGTATGCATACAATGGAGCATTCAACGATGAAGATACTATGATATGGATGCAAAAGCAACTGCAGCGATATAAAGAGTATGGCTTTGGCTTATGGGGGGTATTCAATAAAAAGTCAAGTGAGATGATCGGTCAATGTGGCATTACCATGCAGGAGTACAAGGCGGCACAAGTTCCCGAAATCGGCTATTTGCTTGCATATAAGCATTGGCATAATGGTTATGCGATTGAAGCCGCAACTGCTTGCCGCGAATATGGATTTAGTACATTGCATTTTGATGCATTATATTCCATTATCCGAGATACGAACATTGCTTCTCGCAAAGTTGCCCTTCGTAATGGCATGAGTTTGATCGATACTATTGTCAAACATTATCGTGGAGCAGATATGCCCCATATGGTGTTTTGCGTGAAAAGGGGTGATGCAAAATGAGCCGATAGTCATACTTTCATTGTATTGTTTTCGTTTTCCTGTCGGCAGGTGTTATCATTTGTTTTTGACGATTCGATTGTTTCAGCCCACAAGTCAACCAGAGAGTAGAAGGCGGCCACTTCCAAATCAGCGTTCCTCGTGGGAGCAGTTTTGATTTGCCTGTCATTTGTCAACAAATTCGGAAAGAAAAAATCGATTCCATTGATGCGCTCTTTCATGGTTGGGATATTGATTCCACATATACTCCGCAAGGACAGGATTCTCTGGAAATGAAGATTGACTATTGGGAAGCAAAGGCGTGGATTGAGTTAATGGGCAAACCTGATGAATATTATTGTGCAAAGCATGTACCCGGAAGTGCCAAGCATCAGGGGGCATCAATAAGGCAGGCAATGAAGATGATGAAAAATGGGCAGCCTGTGAGCGGCAGAAGAAAATTAGGCTGCTGGTGAATGCTAGGAAGGAAGGTAGGAAAAGGTAAATATCCCGTTTCTTTTTGTTTGTGCGCAGGGGCTTTTCGGCTTGCCCGTGTGGAAACTTCGGTTCAGGCGGGCAACTTCTTTATCTTTAGGTTGAGGATGTGCATCTTTAGGCTAAAGATATACATCCTTAGCCTAAGGATGTGCATCTCTAACCTAAGGATGAAGTTTTTATGCGGGCAAACCGGGTTTGTTTCCCGTGCAAGTGGAATTTTTTTTGCTTGTAGGCGTGCCGATTTGCCCGGGGTTGCGTATCTTTGCGCTTCATGGATGGCATGGAAGACGCAGGAATCAGGACGGTCAGATACAAGGTGGCGGGGCATCTTTTCGAGGTCTGCGCCCGCTTCCCGGGACGGTTGCGCGCTCTCCTTCCCTCCTACGAGCCTTTCCTTGGCGCGGAGGAGGCGGGGCCGTCTCCGCTGTTCACTTTTTCTTTCCGCGAGGAGGTTTCCGCCCTTGGCGGTGAGGTTTGGCGTTTTGAGTGGGACGGGCTGTCGTGCCTCATCCGGCAGGACGGGCAGGAGCATTATTTCTGCATCCGCCCGCCCCATGCCGAGAAGCCGTATGTGATGCACGCCGATGCTTCGTTCGCAGTAGTTACGGCCTGCTTGCGCGGCACGCCCTATGATGCCCTTGTGCTGAACAATTTCCTGATGCTGGCTTACGCATTCTCGGCTTTGCGCCGGGGAACGTTGCTGCTCCATGCGGCGGCGGTGGCGTGGCAAGGCAAGGCTTACCTGTTTTTGGGGAAGAGCGGGACGGGGAAAAGCACCCATGCCCGCCTGTGGCGGGAACATGTGGAGGGAAGCGAGTTGCTGAACGACGACAACCCGGTGGTGCGCCTTGCAGGAGGCAGCGTGATGGCTTACGGTACTCCGTGGAGCGGGAAAACGCCTTGCTACCGCGACGTGGGCATGCCGTTAGGCGCTTTCGTGCGCTTGGAGCAAGGGCGGGCGAATGTGATAAGCAGGCGTGACGCCCTTCACGGGTTTGCCGAACTGCTTCCGTCCTGTTTCAACATGCGGTGGGACGATGCGGCTTTCGGCCTTTTGTGCGATATCGTTTCTGATGTGGCAGAAGCGGTGCCGGTGTATCATTTTGAATGTCTTCCTGACAAGGAGGCGGCGCTCCTTTCGCATAAAACGGTGGCGCGATGAAAGGGCAGGAATGCATGCAGGTGCCGGGTCGTGTGTTTTATCCGCAGGTCGGCGAGTTGTTGCGTCAAGGCCATTCCGTCCGTATGAAGGTGAGGGGAGACAGCATGAACCCGTTTTTGGTGGACGGGCGCGATGAAGTGGTGCTGGACCCGTTGGCAGGGGCAGTGGACGGCGTGCAGTCCGGGATGGTGGTTTTTGCGCGCTTGGGCAACGGGCGTTATGTCCTCCACCGGGTGGCCCGGGTGAGCGGCACGCGGTTGGAGTTGCAGGGCGACGGCAATGTGTCTGCCACGGAGCAGGTGCCTGTGGCGGATGTGCTGGGCGTGGCGGGGCGCGTGGTGCGGAAGGGAAAAGACATCTCCTGCGCAGGCCGGTTATGGAAATCCTATACCGTCGTTTGGCACTTGCTTCGCCCGTTTCGGCGGGAATTGTTGGCCATTTGGCGAAGGTTATAATAAAAGTTTTGGGAATGAGAATAAAGGAAGGATTTGTGTTGCGGGACATTTGCGGTGTCAAGGCCGTCATGGCCTGCGGGGCGGGAGAAGTGGATTTCAACAAGCTGGTCGCCTTGAATGAAAGCGCGGCCTGGCTGTGGCAGCAGGTGAAGGGCATCCCGTTTGATGCCTCCACCTTGGCGGCATTGTTGGAGGGACGTTATGAAGTGGACGCGGCCACGGCACTCCGTGATGCGGAAGGATTGTTGGCGGCTTGGCGGGAATCAGGCCTTGTGCAGGAGGAATAGGGGAAGCGAATGGAAGCGGACGTGAAATGTTTCTTGGCTTTGCTTCGGGCCGGATTGTGGAAAATGCCGGTGGATGCCGCTTTGTTCCGTGGGCGGAAGGTCGCTTGGGGCGGACTGTTCCGGCTCTCCAAGGAACAGGCAGTGGCCGGCATTGCGTTCGACGGGTTAGAGATGTTGCCGGAAGACTGCCGCCCGCCGCAGGAGATGATCTTGAAGTGGTATGCCTTTGTGTTGCAGACGGAGCGGGCCAACCGACGGGCCGATGCCGCTTTGGCATCGTTGCTTTCCTTGTATGCCGGGGAGGGCATCCGCCCGGTGTTGCTGAAAGGCCGGGGGGTGGCACGTTTTTATCCCTGCCCGTCGCACCGGCAGTGCGGTGACATTGATTTGTTCTTGGGGCGTGATTACCGGAAAGCCAAGGTCTTGCTCTCCCGGACGCAGGGCATCAAGATGGCAACTGAGGGGGAGAAGCATTTGAGTTACCTCTATCAAGACGTAGAGGTGGAGAACCATCGCCGGGCTGCCTGTTTCTATCACCCCTTGTACGACTGGCGTTTGCAGGCTTGGGTGAGGCAGCACTTGCCAGGCAAGGAAGCGCGGGTGCCGTTTGGCGGCATGGAGGTGCAATGCCCGCCGGGGCAGTTCAATGCCGTGTACCTGCTGGTGCATATCCTGCTCCATTTTATTCCCGACGGAGTGGCCTTGCGGCAGGTCATGGACTGGGCAGTCGTGCTGCGGGAATGTGCGGATGAGATAGACACAGCCTGTTTGCAACGGGATTTGCGCCGTTTGGGGATAGAGGATGCTTATAAAGTGTTCGGCTACATTGCTGTGCGCTATTTGGGGTTGCCTTCCGTTTATGTCCATGCCGGCCTTGAGGAGGCGGCCGGGAGGGGAGACGCTTTCTTTGCCGACATGTTGGAAGGAGGGAATTGGGGGAAGAAACGTTCCTATGGCGAAGCTGCCGGGGGATGGAGGACGGTGTGGCGTAATTTCTTTCGTATCAGGAAGCGGTGCGACGGGATGAAGGGTTTTTGCCCGGCATTGGTGAGTTCGTATCCATATTGGCGGGTGTTGAATTTCATGTTGAAGAAATTGAGAGGATTGGATTGACAAAATGGCAAGCAGGTTAAAGGTTTTGTATTTGAAAGGGCAGTGGCTTTCCGATGCTATGCAAGGGCTGAGATGGAAGGTGCTGTTCAGCGGTCTGGCAGGTGGACTGGAGATAGCATGCAGCTTAGGCTTTGTGATGGCCTCCAAATGGATGGTTGATATTGCGACAGGGGCGCAGGACGGTTCTTTCAAACAGGCGGCTTTGGTGATGTCGGGATTCATCGTGGGTCGTCTGGCTTTTGCTTCTATGGGTGATTGGCAGAGCGGGATGTTGCCTTTTGAGATGAAAGTAAGCCTTCGTAATAGGTTTTACGCGCATTTGCTTCGTTGCCGTTGGTGGAACTTGAACCGTTATCATACCGGTGATTTATTGGGCAGGGCAAACCGGGATGTGGAGGATGTGGCTCGCTTCGCTTCCGTGGTACTTCCTGATGTGGGGATTGTCTCGTTGCAGTTCCTGTTGTCATTTGTTTATTTGTGCAGCCTTGATGCGGCTCTTGCTTGGTGGCTTTTGGTGTTGATGGTTGTATGTCTGGCAGGTGGCAGATGGTATGCAGGACGGATGCACCGCCATGTCCGTGCCGTACGTGAGGAGGAGAGCCGGATCCAATCTGCCATGCAAGAGAATTTGCAGCACCATGCGTTCGTGAAAGCTTTGGGGCGGGTGGATGACAGGATGAAGATTCTCCGAAAGCTGCAGGACGGGTTGAGGTGCCATGTAAGGAAGCGTGTCCGTTTGTCTGCTGCTTCAAGGATGATGCTTTCTGTGGGTTTCGGCGGAGGTTATTTGCTGGTCTTTGTATGGGGAGCTTATCGCTTGGGTATGGGTGAGATTTCTTTTGGTGCGATGGCGGCTTTCCTGCAATTGGTGGGCTATATCCAGCGCCCGGCTTTTGATTTGGTGTCTTTATTCCCTTCGTTCGTCACGGCTTATACCGCTATAGAACGTTTGCAAGAATTGGAGGCGTTGCCGGAGGAGGAAAGTGGCTCGCCTATTTTGCTGAAGGAGGCTCCATCCATCCGATTCCGTGCGGTGTCTTTTTCTTATCCAGGTGGCACGGAGGTGTTTAGTAGCTTTAATGCTTGTTTTGCGGCAGGCCGTTTTACTGCCGTGGTGGGAGAGAGTGGTGTGGGCAAGACCACGTTGGTTCGCTTGCTTCTGGCTTTGGTGCCGCCGGATTCGGGGAGTGTTTCTTTGTGCGATGCTCACGGCGTGGTGGCGGTGTCACCGCTCACAAGGGGCAATTTTGTGTATGTGCAGCAAGGCGATGCCCTGTTCAGCGGCACTGTCCGTGAGAATCTGTGGATGGGCAATCCTCAGGCAACGGATGCAGAGATGGCGGACATGCTTCGGGTGGCGGAGGCAGGTTTCGTGCTGGAGTGGAGAGACGGTTTGGATACGGTGTTGGAAGAAGCGGGCGGCGGATTGTCAGAGGGGCAGATGCAGCGTATTGCCATCGCTAGGGCGTTGATGTGCCGTGGGCGGGTGTTGCTTTTCGATGAGGCGACCTCAGCGTTGGATGTGCATACGGAACGTAGGCTGATGGCCAATCTACGTAAGTGTTGTTCGGGGCAGACGGTGGTGTTTGTCACCCATCATGCCGGGGTAGTGGAGGCATGTGATGAAGTGATTCACCTTTAAATGAGGTTCAAATGCCGTTTGAACGTGGATATGCTTTAGGTAAGGGAATATAAATCAATGCCTTTTTGGTTCATTCAATCTATTTTTATACTTTTGCAGCCTCAACAAGGAACTATAACTTAATCCGAAAGATATGTTTGATAATTTAAGCGAGAGATTAGAACGGTCGTTTAAGATATTGAAAGGTGAAGGGAAAATCACCGAAATCAACGTGGCAGAGACCTTGAAGGACGTGCGCAAGGCACTTTTGGATGCTGACGTGAACTACAAAGTGGCAAAGTCATTCACGGATACCGTCAAGGAGAAAGCTCTTGGGCAGAATGTGCTGACTGCCGTGAAGCCTAGCCAGTTGATGGTGAAAATCGTGCATGACGAACTGGCCATGCTCATGGGAGGCGAGACGGCGGACATTGATTTGTCGGAGAACCCTTCTGTGATATTGATGTCCGGCCTGCAAGGTTCAGGTAAGACCACCTTCTCCGGCAAGCTGGCCCGGATGCTGAAGGCCAAGCGCAACAGGAAACCTTTGTTAGTGGCCTGTGACGTGTACCGTCCGGCCGCCATTGAGCAATTGAAGGTGATTGGCGGACAAGTAGAGGTGCCTGTCTATAGCGAGCCGGACAGCAAGGATCCCGTGCAGATAGCCCAAAACGCCATCAAGGAAGCCAAGGCAAAGGGGTATGACTTGGTGATTGTGGATACGGCGGGGCGTTTGGCCATCGATGAGCAGATGATGAATGAGATTGCCGCAATAAAGGAGGGAATCCATCCGAATGAAATCCTTTTCGTGGTGGATGCCATGACCGGCCAAGATGCGGTGAACACGGCGAAGGAGTTCAATGACCGTCTGGACTTCGATGGCGTGGTGCTGACTAAGTTGGACGGCGATACCCGGGGCGGTGCCGCCCTTTCCATCCGTTCCGTGGTGAACAAGCCCATCAAGTTCATTGGCACGGGAGAGAAGATGGATGCCTTGGACCAGTTCCATCCGGCGCGCATGGCCGACCGCATATTGGGCATGGGCGACATCGTATCCTTGGTGGAGCGCGCCCAAGAGCAGTACGACGAAGAGGAGGCAAGACGTTTGCAGAAGCGGATTGCGAAGAACCAGTTCGACTTCAACGACTTCATGGCGCAGATACAGCAAATCAAGAAGATGGGCAACCTGAAGGAACTGGCTTCCATGATTCCCGGCGTGGGCAAGGCCATCAAGGATTTGGACATTGACGACAACGCGTTCAAGGGCATCGAGGCCATCATCAATTCCATGACACCCAAGGAGCGCACCAACCCGGAGATATTGAATGGGAGTCGCCGCAACCGCATTGCCAAGGGCAGCGGCACGAACATACAGGAGGTGAACCGCCTGCTGAAGCAGTTCGACCAGACTCGCAAGATGATGAAGATGGTCACCGGCAACAAGATGGGGAAGATGATGCCCCGCATGAAGAGATAACGATAACAAACAATAGGAAGATATGCAATTGATAGACGGAAAGGCCATCGCGGAACAGGTGAAGCAAGAGATTGCCGCCGAGGTGGCCGCTATTGTGAAGGATGGGGGCAAGCGCCCCCACTTGGCTGCCATCCTCGTGGGTCACGACGGGGGAAGCGAGACGTATGTGGCCAACAAGGTGAAGGCATGCGAGGCGTGCGGGTTCAAGTCCACCCTCATCCGCTTCGAGGACAACGTGACCGAGGGGGAACTGCTGGCCAAGGTGCATGCGTTGAACGAGGATGCCGACGTGGACGGCTTCATCGTGCAGCTGCCGTTGCCGAAGCACATCTCCGAGCAGAAGGTCATTGAGGCCATCGACTACCGCAAGGACGTGGACGGTTTCCATCCCATCAACGTGGGGCGGATGTCCATCGGCTTGCCCTGCTACATCTCCGCCACCCCGAACGGCATCATGGAACTCTTGCGCCGCTACCGCATCGAGACGCAGGGCAAGAAGTGCGTGGTGCTGGGGCGTAGCAACATCGTGGGCAAGCCCATGGCCATGCTGATGATGCAGAAGGCTTGTCCTGGCGATGCCACGGTGACCGTCTGCCACAGCCGCAGCCGCGACTTGGTGAAGGAGTGCCGCGAGGCCGACATCATCATTGCGGCGATGGGGCAGCCCAACTTCGTGAAGGCCGATATGGTGAAGGAGGGCGCGGTGGTGATTGACGTGGGGACCACCCGCGTGCCGGACGCTACCCGCAAGTCCGGCTTCAAGTTGACGGGCGACGTGAAGTTCGACGAGGTGGCGCCGAAGTGTTCTTTCATCACTCCCGTGCCGGGCGGCGTGGGGCCGATGACCATCGTGTCGCTGATGAAGAACACCCTGCTGGCGGGCAAGAAGGCCATCTACGGATAGTCTTCCCTGTGGAGGAATGCAAACGAGGGATGCCGGGGATAATTCCCCGGCATCCCTCGTTTTTGCGTACAGGCGGCAAGCATCCCGCCCCTGTCACGGCTGCACCCAGGCAGGGTCATGCACCGGGGTGCGGGCGGGGTCGTACCACACGGATTCGCGGAGCGGTATCTTCACCGTGTAGGTGCGCCCGCTCTTGTTCTCCAAGTGCGTGCCGCGCAGCCAAGGGTTGGCATCCTTCAGCTGGTAGTAGCTCACGCCCTGCTCCTTGGCGAAGGCCACGAGGTCGGGGATGGCCACCTGGAACGTGGTGTCGCGGTATCGGAACGGGGGGTAGAGGTTCTCGGCGCGGAGGCGGAACCCGTAGCGGGCGGGGTGGGTGAAGACCGTCTTCAGCGCCAGGATGCGGAACATGTAGCGCGAGGTCTCGCTGTTGAGCCACAGGTCGAGGGCCGTGTCCTCCCCTTGGTTGGCGAGGGAGGTGGAGATGCGGTGCTGCCCCGCGTTGTAGGAGGCGGCCACGCTCACCCAGTCGTGGTATTTCCCGTAGGCTTGGCGCAGGTACTTGCAGGCGGCGCGGGTGGCCTTCTCCAGGTGGTAGCGTTCGTCGATGTTGCGGTTCACCTCCAGGCCGAACTGCCGCCCCGTGGCCTCCATGAACTGCCAGGGGCCGGCCGCCCCGCGCGGCGAGCGCGCTTGCAGGTCGAGGTTGCTCTCGATGGCCATCAGGTACTTGAAGTCGTCGGGGATGCCGTTTTCCCGCAGGATGGGTTCCACGACGGGGAAGTAGCGGTTGGCGCGCTTCAGGATGAGGAGGGTGGTGGAGTGGAGGTAGCAGAAGGCGGTGAGTTCGCGGTCGAAGCGTTCGCGCAGGTCGTAGCGGCCGAGGTCCACGGCCTGCCCGGCGAACGACACCTGCGCGGGCAGGACGGGCGTCTGCACGAGGCTGTGGCGGGGGGCCGCTTCCGGCGGATCTTGGGGGAGGTTGGCGTTGCCCATCAGGAAGGGGATGGCGCACCCTGCGGCCAAGGCGGCGGCGAGGGCGGGGATGCTGCGGAGGTGTTTCTTTGTTCTCATGTTCGTAACGTTTTGCGGGCAAATGTAGGCATTTCTTTTGATTATTGGGGCAATGGATGGGCATCGAATAATGCAGAGGCGCGATTTGTCGCGTCTCATGCCATCTCGGGTAGTAATAGATTCATACACTGCATTCCCCGCCGCCCGCCCTGGAGGAAGCCCGCCGAGCCTCCGCCCCGTTGCCTTTCCCGCCCGTCCGCACGCCGCCTTTTCCTTCAGGCCGCCCTGCGGAACATGCCCTGCAGGCCCTTGTGGAGGGGGTGCGGGAGGGGACGCATGCCCTATCACGCTACCCATGCGTGGGTCACCCCTCCACCCATGCGTGGGTCACCCCTCCACCCATGCGTGGGTCACCTCGCCACCCATGCGTGGGTCTCTGCCTCACCCATGCATGGGTCTCTGCCTCACCCATGCATGGGTCTCCGAACCGCCTGCGTCATGTTAAATAGTTCATACAAGGCAAGGTGGGCGGGCATTTCCCCGCAGGAGGCTTGCTTTTCCCATGCGGAATCCTTACCTTTGCTGACATGTTCATGCCACAAACAATGCAACCATGATGAAACGATTACTTTTATCCGCCGGCACGGCGTTCCTCTTGCTGGCCGGCAGCCTGCGGGCGCAGACCGTCACCTTGGACGGCATCACGTACACCATCCACACGGACGGGCAGACCGCGTCCGTCAGCGGCTACGAGGGCAGCCCTGTGGACATCGTTATCCCCGCCACCGTGGCATACGACGGGGCGGACTATCCCGTCACCAGCATCGGCAGCAGTGCTTTCGAATACTGCAGGAGCCTTGAAAACATCACCCTGCCCGAAGGACTGCAAACCATCGGCCGAGGGGCTTTCTATGATTGCGCTACCTTGGCTAGTGCCACCTTCCCTGAAGGGCTGAAATTCATCAGCGACTATGCTTTCAATAACTGCACGTCCTTGGCTAGTGCTACTTTCCCTGAAGGGTTGCAAACCATCGGCGGCCATGCTTTTATTGGCACATCATTGTCCAGCGTCACTCTGCCGGAAGGGCTGCAATCCATTGGCGAGTCTGCTTTCTCTTACTGTGTTGCCTTGGCCTACGTTACCTTCCCCGAAGGGCTACAGTACATCGGCGGCTGGGCGTTCTATGACTGCCCGCTGGCGGATGTCTATTGCCATGCCGCCGTGCCGCCAAGCATCGAGACAGACACCTTCGATGAGCGTACCTATGCGGAAGCTATGCTCCACATGCCATCCGATGCATTGGGAGACTACCAAGTTGCCGAAGGATGGAAACTGTTCCAGCACATCCTTGGCGACCTTCCCTCCACCGCCATCGGCAGCGTGGCAGCGGATGCCCCCATCGCCCGCTATGCGGATGGCATCGTCACCACCTCCGCCCCCGCCGCCATCACGGTATATGCGCAGAGCGGCGCGCAGGTGCGGCATGCCGCGCACTGCACCTCGCTGTCCCTCGCAGGCTTGCCCGGCGGCATATATATAATAGGTATAGAACAGGGCGGCCAGCGGCAAGTGCTGAAGGTGGCTCGTTGACCTTGCCTACGGATAAATGGAAGGGGCGCGGCGCGGGCTGCGCCCCTTTTGCGTTTTTTGCCCGGCGGGCGGCGGCGATGTGGCAGGGATGTGCTATCTTTGCGCCCCGTAAACACAAATGGAGACGTTATGAGGAAACGATTCGTGCTGATGGCCGCCTTCTTGGCGGCTGCGGCGGTGGCGGCCTGGGGGAAGGACTTCGCCTTCCGCTTTTACGGCCAGGTGCGCGCCGACCTTTTCTACAACTCGCGGGCCAACGAGGAGACGGTGGACGGCCTGTTCTACATGTACCCGAAAGACATCGCGCCGGATGCCGGCGGGCGCGACCTGAACGCCACGCCCAACGGCAGCTTCTACGTGCTGTACACCCGCTTGGGCGTGGACCTCGCGGGACCGCAGGTGGGCAAGGCCCGCACCTCGGCCAAGATAGAGGCCGACTTCCGTGGCTCAGGCAGCGACTATTCCCTGCCGCGCGTCCGGCAGGCTTATGTGCAGCTGGACTGGCCCGGCTCATCGCTCTTGGTGGGGCAGACGTGGCACCCGCTCTATGGCGACGTAGCGCCGCAGGTGATGAACCTCTCCACGGGCGCCCCTTTCCAGCCCTTCAGTCGCGCCCCGATGGTGCGCTACCGCTTCAGCGCGAAGGGCGTGAGCCTCACGGCGGCTCTTGTGTGGCAGTCGCAGTACCTCTCGGCAGGCCCCGGCGGCAAGAGCCGCGACTACCTGAAGCACAGTTGCGTGCCGGAGGCGTATGCCGGCGTGGACTACCGCCGGGGCAGATGGCTGGCCGGGGCGGGCGTGGAGGTGTTGTCGCTGGTGCCGCGCACGCAGTCAGAGGTGGAAGGCCGTGCCTACAAGGTGGACGAGCGGGTGACCTCCGTCTCGTGCGAGGCGCATGTGAGATATGCCGGCGGCCTGTGGATGGCGGCGGCCAAGACGTTGATCGCCAGCAACCTGACGCAGGCTTCCATGCTGGGCGGCTACGGCGTGACGGCTATCGACACCCGCACTGGGCAGCGGGAGTACGCTCCCCTGCGTCACTCCTCCACGTGGGCGAACGTGGTATATGGCCGCCGTTGGCGGCCGGGCCTCTTTGCCGGCTACGTGAAGAATCTCGGCACGGGCAAGCCGCTGGCTTCCGGCGAACTGTACGGCACCGGCACAGATGTGGGCCAACTGGCCGCCGGGGGCGTGGAACTCACCTACAACCTTCCCCATTGGAAGGTGGGCGCGGAGTACATGTACAGCGCGGCGTGGTACGGGGCCTTGGATCTCGGCAACGGGCGCGTCGCCGCCTCCCGCTCCGTGGGCAACCACCGGGGCGTGCTGTCGGTGCTGTACCTGTTTTGAGCGTGGAGGCTTTTGCGCATGCACATAATAACATATAATATATAAAGACAGGATGAAGAAAAGAATCTTTTTAGGAAGCCTCCTGTGCTTCCTCTTTGTCATGGCAGGGGCGGAGGACTTGAAGTTATGGTACCGGCAGCCCGCCCGCATTTGGGTGGAGGCCTTGCCGATTGGCAATTCCAGCATGGGCGCGATGGTGTATGGAGGCACCGGCGTGGAAAGGCTCCAGTTGAACGAGGAGACGATGTGGGGCGGCGGGCCTCACCGCAACGACAGCCCGGAGGCGTTGGATGCCCTGCCGGAGGTGAGGAGGCTGGTGTTCGAGGGGCGCAACATGGAGGCGCAGCAGTTGATAGACAGTACTTTCTATTCCGGGCGCAACGGCATGCCTTACCAGACCGTGGGCAGTTTGCTGATAGAGCAGCCCGGCCATGAGGCGGCCACGGATTATTACCGCGACCTCGACTTGGAGCGCGCCGTGGCCACCACCGCCTACCGGGTGGACGGCGTGGCCTACCGCCGGGAAGCCTTCGCCTCGCTGGCCGACCGCGTGGTCATTGTGCGCTTCACGGCTGACCGTCCGGGGATGCTCTCCCTTTCCCTCCGCTATGAATCGCCGGTGGAGGAGGCCAAGGCGGAATGCCGGGGCAGGGCATTGGTGCTGGCAGGCCGTGGCAGCAGCCATGAAGGCGTGGAAGGCGCTATCCGCATGGAGACGCATACGAAGGTCCTTGCCCAAGGCGGCCGGGCGGAAGTCATCGCCAAGGGTGGCGTGCTGAAGGTGGAGGATGCCGACACGGTGACGCTCTATATCGCCTCCGCCACTAATTTCCGCGCCTACGACGACGTGGGCGGCAATGCCCGCCGCAAGGCGCAACGCCTGCTGGACGAAGCCATGAGGAAACCCTACGCCCAAGCCTTGGCCGACCATGAGGCGTGCTACCGGGAGCAGTTCTGCCGGGTGAGGCTCGATTTGGGCCACGGCGAGGGCGAGGCATGGGAAACTTCCGAACGCGTCCGCCGTTTCAACGAGGGGAAAGACGCGGGCTTGGCGGCATTGATGTTCCAGTACGGGCGTTACCTCCTGATATCCTCCTCGCAGCCGGGCGGGCAGGCGGCCAACCTCCAAGGGATATGGAATGAAAGCCTTTCCGCACCGTGGGACGGGAAATATACCATCAACATCAACACTGAGATGAACTACTGGCCTGCTGAGGTGACGAACCTCAGTGAGACCCATCAGCCGTTGTTCCGATTGGTGGAGGAACTGTCCCGCACGGGGCAGGAGACGGCGCGGGTGATGTATGGCGCCAAAGGGTGGGTGGCCCACCATAACACGGACATCTGGCGTTGCACCGGCCCGGTGGACAAGGCTTTCTACGGCACGTGGCCCAACGGCGGGGGGTGGCTCACCACCCATTTGTGGCAGCATTACCTCTATACGGGCGACAAAGGTTTCTTGCGCCGGGCGTATCCCGTCCTGAAAGGCGCGGCGGATTTCTACCTGGCATACCTCGTCCCGCATCCGCGTTATGGCTGGATGGTGGAGGCTCCTTCCATGTCGCCGGAGCATGGCCCGCAGGGGGAGAACACCGGGAAGGCATCCACCATCGTGGCGGGCTGCACGATGGACAACCAGATTGTGTTTGATGTGCTGGGCAATGCCTTGGAGGCCGCCTGCATCTTGGGCGAACCGACTGCTTACCAAGATTCGTTGCGCCGGATGATTAGCCAGCTTCCTCCTATGCAGATAGGCCGCCACAACCAATTGCAGGAATGGCTGGAGGATATGGACAACCCACGTGACCGCCACCGCCACATTTCGCATGCATACGGCCTTTTCCCGAGCAACCAGATATCGCCTTACATGCACCCATTGCTTTTCCAAGCCATCAAGAACACCCTGCTTCAGCGGGGCGATGAGGCCACGGGATGGTCCATCGGGTGGAAAATCAACCTTTGGGCGCGTCTCTTGGACGGCAACCATGCCTACCGCATGATAGGCAACTTGCTGAAGCTCCTTCCTTCGGACGCCGAGGAAGGGCAATACCCCGAAGGCCGCACATACCCGAACCTTTTCGACGCGCATCCGCCTTTCCAAATAGACGGCAACTTCGGCTGCACGGCCGGGATGGCGGAGATGCTGTTGCAGAGCCATGATGGTGCGGTCCATCTCCTGCCCGCATTGCCGGACGCATGGCCGGAGGGAAGCGTGGAAGGCTTGGTGGCGCGCGGCGCTTTCGTGGTCGGCATGGACTGGGACGGCGGCCAGCTTTCCACTGCCACCATCCATTCGCGCATAGGCGGCAACCTGCGCCTGCGCTCCTATGTCCCGTTGAAAGGGGAGGGATTGAAGCCTGCTTCGGGCGAGAATCCCAACCCGCTGTTCCGGCGGGCGCAAATCAAGGAACCTTTGGTGTCGGACGAAATCCGCCCGCAGCGCCCGGTGCTTTACCAAATCTATGAATACGATTTGGAGACGGTGGCCGGGCAGGATTACACGGTGGAGCGGATGTGACGCCCGCTTTTCATGCCGTGCAGGTCCTGTTTGCACGGGCATGGACTTTCAGGCAGCGGGGTGGGAAGTTGCGTCCATGCGGGTGGAAAGTTCATCCTTAGCCTAAAGATAAAGAAGTTGGCGGCATGAACGGGATTTCCCATGCATGCAAGCAACGTTTGCCGGGCATGCAAGCCGATGTTCTCCTGCCGTTGGATAGCAACAGCGGCTCCGAAGGACGCATCCTTGGAGCCGCTGCGGCGTGTGTTGGGGGAGGAGGTCAGAACGTCTCGTTGCGGGTGGCGAGCAGTTTCCGGTCGCCCAATGTGTTGTCCACGCGTGCCACGTTGACCCAGAACTTGTTTTCTCGCACCGAGGGGATGGGGTAGGCAGCCTTTTCCCTGGTGTAGGCGTGGCTCCATTCGTTGGCCACCACCTCATATTCGGGATGGGGGGCGTTCAGCAACACGTTGTCCGCCTTGTCGGCAGCCCCTTCCTTCACTTCTTGTATCTCTTGGTAGATTTGGAGCATGACATCCACGAAGTTGTCCAACTCCCATTTGCTCTCGCTTTCCGTAGGCTCTATCATCAAAGTGCCGTGTACGGGGAACGAGAGCGTGGGGGCATGGTAGCCGTAGTCCATCAGGCGTTTGGCGATGTCGTTCTCGCTGATTCCCGTCTCTTCATGCACCTTTCGGCATTCCAGTATCATTTCGTGTCCCACGAAGCCGTTGGTGCCCCGGTACACGATGCCATACGTGCCGTCCAGGCAGGCAGCCAGGTAGTTGGCATTCAGTATGGCGGCTTTGGTGGCTTTCTCCAAGCCGTCGGCGCCCATCATGCAGATGTAGCCGTAGGTGATGGGCAGGATGCCTGCGCTTCCGTAAGGTGCGGCGGCTACTGTGTTCAGGCTGCTTCCCCATAACGGGTGTCCCGGCAGGAACGGCACCAAGTGTTCCGCCACGCATACGGGACCCACGCCGGGGCCTCCTCCACCGTGCGGGCTGGCAAAGGTCTTGTGCAGGTTCAGGTGGCATACGTCTGCACCGATGGTGCCGGGATTGGTCAGCCCGACTTGCGCGTTCATGTTGGCGCCGTCCATGTAAACTTGCGCCCCGCATTGGTGGATGATGCGGCATATCTCCACGATGTCGGTCTCGAAGATGCCGTGTGTGGAGGGGTAGGTTATCATCAGCGCGGCCAGTTGCCCTTTGTTCTCTTCCGCTTTTGCCTTCAGGTCATGGATGTCCACATTCCCGTGTGCATCGCAGGCACAGGTGATGGTTTCGTATCCTGCCTGCACGGCCGATGCTGGGTTGGTTCCGTGGGCGGATGCCGGGATCAGGATTTTGTTGCGGTGCCCTTGCCCGATGCTTTCCAGATAGGAGCGTATGATGCGCAGCCCGGTGTATTCCCCTGCCGCGCCTGAGTTCGGTTGCAGGGTCACGCCGGCAAAACCTGTGATGGCTTTCAGTTGTTCGCTCAGGTTGTTTATCAGGATATGGTAGCCTTCTGCCTGGTTTTCGGGGACCAACGGGTGCATGCACATGAATTCCGGGCGGCTGAGCGGCAGCATCTCGGCGGCAGCATTCAGCTTCATGGTGCAGGATCCCAAGGATATCATGGAGTGTGCCAAGGAAATGTCTTTCCGCTCCAGCCGTTTGATGTAGCGCATCATCTCTGTCTCCGTGTGGTATTTTTGGAACACCTCGTGGGTGAGGAACGCGCTTTCCCTGCGCAGCAGGGCCGGGATGCGGCAGGCATCCGGGATGTCGGCGGTCATTTCCTGGAAATTCTTCTCGGCGGCGATGGCGAAGATGGAGAGCAGCACGTTGATGTCGTGCAGGTCGGTGGTCTCGTCAATGCTTAGCCCCACTTCCCCGTTCTCGTAATATTTCAGGTTGACTTCCTTGCTGAGGGCCACGGTGTGCAGCCGTTGCACGGGGATGTGGCCGGGCAATGAAAACCGCAAAGTGTCGAAGAAATATTTGTTATTGTTGGTGTATCCCAATCGGGTGATTTCCTTTTCGAGGAAGCAGGCGATGTTGTGGATGCGCTGCGCGATGGCGGCCAGCCCTTGCGGCCCGTGATATACGGCATAGAATCCGGCCATGGTGGCCAGCAAAGCCTGTGCGGTGCAGATGTTTGAAGTGGCTTTTTCCCTTTTGATGTGTTGTTCGCGGGTTTGGAGCGCCATGCGGTAACACAGTTTCCCGTATTTGTCTTTGGACCATCCGATGATGCGTCCCGGCATTTGCCGTTTGTATTCATCGCGTGTGGCGAAATAGGCGGCTGAAGGCCCTCCGTAGAACATCGGTATGCCTAAGCGTTGGCTGCTGCCGAACACGATGTCGGCGCCCCATTCTCCTGGTGGGGTGAGCAGCACAAGGCTCAGGATATCGGCATCCACGGCCACTTTGCAGTTGGCTTCGTGCGCTTTCCGGGCAAATTCGCGGTAGTCTTCAATGTTTCCTTCCGCATTGGGGTATTGCAGGATGCACCCGAAGATGTCCGGCGTGAACTCCAGGTTCTGGTATTTCCCTATCTTGAGCGTGATGCCTTGCGGGATGGCTCTTGTGCGCAGCACGGCAAGGTTTTGCGCGAAGATGTTCTCATCCACGAACAACACGTTGGCGCCGGCCTTTTGCTGGTCACGTGTGCGGAGGGCATGCATCATGGTGGCTGCCTCGGCAGCAGCCGTGGCTTCGTCCAATAGGGAACAGTTGGCAAGCGGCATGCCTGTGAGGTCGCTGATGACGGTTTGGAAATTCATCAGTGCCTCCAGCCGTCCTTGCGACACTTCTGTCTGGTAAGGAGTGTAAGAGGTGTACCATACCGGGTTCTCGAACACATTGCGCTGTATCACGGCGGGCGTGATGGTGTCGTACCAGCCGCCGCCAATGTAGGTCGTATAAATCTTGTTTTTGGCGGCAATGGCAGCGATATGTTCGGCAAAGGCTCTTTCTGTCATGGCTTCAGGCAGCTTGAGCGGTTCCTTCAGGCGTATGTTGGCCGGGATGGTCTTGTCAATCAGTTCGTCCAGGCTTTTGACGCCGATTTTCTCCAGCATTCCCGGCAAGTCCTGTTCTTGGATGCCGATATGCCTGCCTGCTAATAAATCTGTTTTCATAGCTAATATCTAAAAATGAATGTTTATCTGAAGAACGGGTTTTCCCTTTTTTCTGTTCCGATGGTGGTGGGGGCTCCATGTCCCGGATATACGATTGTCTCGTCGGGCAGGATGAAGAGGCGGCTGCAGATGCTTTCATGCAGTTCATCGAAATTGCCTCCTGCAAGGTCTGCGCGCCCGATGCTTCCTTGGAACAGCACATCGCCTGAGAACATGCATTTTTCAGCCTTGCAATAATACACCAGGCTTCCGGGTGAATGTCCCGGCACGTGGATGGCTTCCAGCGTGGTGTTGCCGAACTCAATGATGTCACCGTCGCAGATGTGCCTGCCGACCGGCGCGGGCTTTTCTTCCAATTCAAAGCCGAACAGGCGCGATTGTTGCGCTGCGTGTTCCAGCAGGAATTCATCGGCTTGGTTGGCTTCTGCTTTTAGCCCGAACTCTTTCAGCATGAATGAATTGCCGAATATATGGTCTAAATGGAGGTGCGTGCATAGCAGATGCTTCACGTTCAGTTGTTGCCCGATGATGAAGCTTTTCAGCGTTTGTTTTTCTTCTTCGGTGAAGCAGCCTGCGTCAATCACCACGGCTTCTTTGGTCTCGTCGGCCAGCACATAGCAGTTGACCGGGAACATGTTGAATTCGAATCTTTTGATTTTCATGGCGTAGGGTGGTTCTATAAAGGTACGTATATCGCTTTCTTGGTTTCAAAATAAGGCTCTTTGAAGTAGTCTTTCAGGTCAGTGACCATGGCGATGTGCTTGAACGGCTGGATCTCAAGCGCCACTTCGCCGCCTTTCAGGCATATGACGCCGTTGGGCAGCGAGTTGTTGGATTGTTTGGAAGAGATGTTTTTCCGGACGGCTTTGATGAAGTCGGGGAGCGGCATCACGGCGCGGCTGACGATGAAATCGAATTTCCCTTTTTCTTCTTCCGCCCGGATGTGCCGGCAGGTGACATTCTGCAGGCCGATGGACTGCGCCACTTCGCTGGCCACATGCACTTTCTTGCCTGTGCCGTCGATTAAGTGGAACGTGGATTCCGGGAACAGGATGGCCAGCGGTATGCCGGGAAATCCTCCTCCTGTCCCCATGTCCATGACGGATGTGCCGGGCCTGAAGCGGATGAGCTTGCCGATGCCCAATGAATGCAGCACATGGTGTTCGTACAGGTTGCCGATGTCCTTGCGGGAAATCACGTTGATTTTCGCATTCCAGTCCTGATACAGGTCGTACAAGGCTGCGAACTGTTGCTTTTGTGTTTCGCTGATGTCCGGGAAATACTTCAATATCCGTTCCATGTATGCATGCGTTTTTTCATTGTTCGGTTTTCATCCATTCTTTGATGCTTCCATAAGGCAATGCCAGTTCTGTGGTGCCGCAGCTGTATGGTGCAATTTCATATACGTTGTAAAAGAAGTGGATGCTGTCTTCCCCCAGCCTGAAGTTGCGGCTTGCATACATGTCCATGTCCAGCAGGTATGCCTTGTCTTCCAGTTCCTCGCGGTCAGCGCTGTGGGTGGCTTCCAGCAACCGTTTGAACAGCATGGAGTCAACGGCTGCCTCGTAACCGGGCTGGAACACGTCTTCTATTTCCATCAGATGCCCGTCGGGCATGCGGAAATTCAGGTAACGGGTGTCGTACATGCCGTGTGCGCCGCCCCGGTAGTTGTGCGTGTTCACCTCATAAGCAAGGTAACCTTTGGCGGCGGATACGGGGCGTGCCTCGATGGTCTGGTAGTAAGTGTACCATGCCCGTGTGCCGGTTTCGCCGTCTTTGTTGCTTTTCACGTCTTCGAGATAGAGTTCCGACAAGCCGTTGCGGTATTCACGGACGTAGGCATCCCGGAAGGATTCCACGGTTGTTTTCTCATCCGGCTGCATGTTTTCCTTTCCGAAGCAGAAAAGGAGGAGGCTTTCCCTTACCTTTTTTATGTTTAAGGCGGCGGTGTCTGCCTGTGCGGGATAGACATAGGTGATTTGCAGGTCGCACGATGGCGAGGCCGTGTCGTTCTCTATGAGCGGGACGGTCTGGCTGACGCAGATGCTGTCGAATTGTATATTGTCATATTGGCGGTTTTTATGGCCGTTGCAGGATAAAAGGACGATTCCTGCCAAGGGAATGAGCGCCTGCAAGCAGGCAACATGCTTTTTCATAATCATTTTGCAAATTGATAGAAGTTCGTACATCGGTTATTTATCGACAAAGATAGGAAAAGGTCCGTGCAAAAAGCATGTTTGCCTGTTTTTTTTGCCGGGCGGCCCTTGAATATTTGCCGTGGATGCGGGGCTTCTTGCGGGTTTGCATGAATAAAACCGGGCTTTCCATCGGGGGGTATCCGTATTTTGCGTATATTTGTGGCATGATTCAACGATTCTTGAACCAACAAATTATTTACCCGTAGGAATGAAAAGAGACGATTTGATTTTCGACATCATCGAAAAGGAGCATCAGCGCCAGCTGAAGGGCATTGAGCTGATTGCGTCAGAGAATTTTGTGAGCAGCCAAGTGATGCAGGCCATGGGTTCGTGCCTCACGAACAAGTATGCGGAAGGCTATCCGGGCAAGCGTTATTACGGAGGCTGCGAAGTGGTGGACCAAAGTGAACAAATCGCGATAGACCGCGTGAAGGAAATCTTCGGGGCGGAGTGGGCGAACGTGCAGCCACATTCCGGCGCACAGGCCAACGCAGCGGTTTTCCTTGCCGTGCTGAACCCCGGCGACAAGTTCATGGGGCTGAACTTGGCGCATGGGGGACACCTCTCGCATGGTTCCCCAGTGAATACTTCCGGCATCATTTACACGCCCTGTGAGTACAACCTCGACAAGGAGACCGGGCGCGTGGACTATGACCAGATGGAAGAGGTGGCTTTGCGCGAGCGTCCGAAGATGATTATCGGGGGCGGTTCCGCTTATTCGCGGGAATGGGATTATGCGCGCATGCGCAAGATTGCCGACGAGGTAGGGGCCATTTTCATGGTGGACATGGCGCACCCGGCGGGGCTGATTGCCGCAGGCCTGCTGGAGAACCCGCTGAAATACGCGCACATCGTGACCTCCACGACCCATAAGACGTTGCGCGGCCCGCGTGGCGGCATCATCTTGATGGGGAAAGACTTCCCCAACCCTTGGGGCAAGAAGACGCCGAAGGGCGAAGTGAAGATGATGTCGCAACTGCTGGATTCAGCTGTCTTCCCCGGCATCCAAGGCGGCCCGTTGGAGCATGTCATCGCGGCCAAGGCCGTGGCATTCGGCGAAATCCTCCAGCCGGAGTTCAAGGAATATGCGTTGCAGGTGAAGAAGAACGCCGCCGTGCTGGCGCAGGCCTTGATGGACCGTGGCTTCACCATCGTTTCCGGCGGCACGGACAACCATTCCATGCTGGTGGATTTGCGCGGGAAATACCCGGACCTGACGGGAAAAGTGGCCGAAAAGGCTTTGGTGGCCGCCGACATCACCGTGAACAAGAACATGGTGCCTTTCGACACCCGTTCGGCTTTCCAAACGTCGGGCATCCGCTTGGGCACGCCAGCCATCACCACGCGTGGCGCGAAAGAAGGCCTGATGCTTGAGATTGCCGAGATGATTGAAACGGTGCTTTCCCATGTGGACGACGAGGCGGTCATCGCTTCTGTCCGCCAGCGGGTCAACGAGATGATGAAGGATTACCCGATTTTTGCTTATTGACGCACGGCTTCTGGAAGCAGTGCAGGGAGGCATCCGGAGAGGATGCCTCCTTTTTTTCCTCTTTCGGTTGCGCTTCTTCCCGGAGGTTTGGGGAAACGCATGGAGGCTTTTGCCCTGAACCTTCCATGTATTTTCCGGGTTCTTCAGGAACAATTCCTGATACGATTAGTAATCGTCACGCCATACGATTAGTAATCGTCATGCCATACGATTAGTAATCGTCCGGGAAATTTTCCGTGATGGGTGGGGGGATTTATTGGGAAGGGGCGCATGTCTCTCCAAGAGGCTTCGCGGAACTGCCGGGGGATAAGTCGGGAAAGCCACTGGCGGGAAACGAGTTTTTTTGTTAATGCAGGACGGGACACGCGGGAAAAACGCTACCTTTGCCACAGGTTTTTGCACATGCCAAAAGAAAAAGGAAGCCGTATGAACTGGATTATTCTGATTGTTGCCGGATTCTTTGAGTCCGGCTTTGCTTTTTGTTTGGGGAAAATGAAGGAAACTTCAGGCGCAGAATGGTATTTATGGGGCGCCGGTTTCCTTGCCAGCCTTGCGCTCAGCATGCTATTGCTTGCCAGGGCGGTGCAGGCATTGCCCATCGGCACTGCCTATCCGATATGGACGGGTATCGGCGCAGTGGGCACGGTGTTGCTGGGCATTGTGTTTTTCCATGAGCCTGTGTCGTTCCTACGTTTGTTTTTCATCACCACGCTGATAGCCTCGATTGTGGGCTTGAAGATGGTGTCGCATTGAGTTTTCCCGTATGCCGTCCCGAAAAACGAGGAATGGGAACGGACATTTTTCCTCTGCCTCATCCGGGAGGATGCAGCCGTTCCGGGAGCCCGCAGGGCATAAAAAAAAAGTCTGTGGTGCAGGAATGCACGGCAGACTTTTCAATTCTCTCGTTCCGGCAGTTGCTTACTTCACGCTGTCAGCAGGCGCTACAACTGCCATGGTGTCGGCAGCAGCGGCTGCTTCCACAGCAGCGATGGAATCTGCGATACGGATAGAATCAGCTTTTGCAGCTTCAGCGTCAGCGTTTGACTTTGTGCTGCCGCCGCAAGAAGCGAATGATACTGCTACCATTGCAACGAATAAAAATGCTAATTTTCTCATTTTCTTTGCTTTTTAATTTTTGTAATAATGTTGCGATTAAAAACAATGCAAAGGTAGATACTTTTTCGATTGGTTGTACGGACTTGCCATATTTTTTTATATTTTTTCCTACTTTATCTAAAAACCTGGCGGGGTGGCGGCGGCCTTGCCCCCTTGGCGGTGGCAGGGTGCGGCGGGAAGGGGAAATATGCCTTCCAGTATCCTCTGATGGCATTATCCCGTCATGGGAAGGAAAATCCGGGCCGGCTTTCCGCTTATTCGGCCAATAATGCTTAACTTTGTATTCAAATTCGGGAGCAGATGATTGATACAAATGTGTTTCAAAATAAAAAGGCGGCTTATTATACTTTGGGCTGCAAGTTGAATTTCTCGGAGACTTCCACGATTGCGAGGCATTTGGAAGAGTTGGGTGTCCGCACGGCCCGCAAGGGGGAAAAGGCGGATTTGTGCATTGTCAACACTTGTTCCGTCACCGACATCGCAGACAAGAAGTGCCGCCAGGTGATTCATCGCCTGGTGCGCCAGCATCCGGGCGCCTTCATGGTGGTGACTGGCTGTTATGCGCAACTGAAGCCTGCGGAGGTTGCCGCCATCGATGGGGTGGATTTGGTGTTAGGCGCGGAGCAGAAGAAAGATATATTGGCGCATCTGGGGAACCTGGCCAAGCGGGAGAAAGGGGAGGTTGCCGCTTCTCCTGTGAAAGACATCCGCACCTTTGCGCCTTCCTGTTCGCGTGGCGACCGCACCCGTTTCTTCCTGAAAGTGCAGGATGGATGCGATTATTTCTGCACGTATTGCACGATTCCTTTCGCCCGTGGCCGGAGCCGCAATGGGGCGATAGCCGACTTGGTGCGTCAGGCGGAGCAGGCTGCGCGTGAAGGCGGCAAGGAGATTGTGTTGACCGGCGTGAATGTCGGCGATTTCGGGAAATCCACCGGCGAGACTTTCTTGGATTTGGTCAAGGCGTTGGACCGGGTGGAAGGCATCGAGCGTTTCCGCCTTTCTTCGGTCGAACCGGACCTGTTGACGGACGAGTTAGTGGCGTACATTGCTGCTTCCCGCCGGTTTGTGCCTTACTTCCATGTCCCTTTGCAGTCGGGTTGCGATGAAGTACTCCGCCTGATGCGCCGGCGTTACGACACGGCTTTGTTCGCGCATAAGATAGGATGGATAAGGGAATTGATGCCCGATGCCTTTATCGGGATGGACGTGATTGTCGGCACACGGGGTGAGACCGATGAGTATTTCGAGCGGGCTTACGATTTCATAAAGGGACTGGATGTCTCGCAACTGCATGTGTTCACTTATTCGGAACGTCCCGGCACGCAAGCCTTGAAGATTGGCCACGTGGTTTCCCCGGAACAGAAGCGCCGCCGCTGCCATCGCCTCTTGGAACTGTCGGAGCAGAAATCCGATGCGTTTTACGCCAAACACATAGGGCAGACGATGGAAGTATTGCTGGAGAAGCCGAAAGCTGCTTCCAGGATGCACGGGTTCACGCGGAACTACATCCGGGTGGAAGTGGACGGGGACGCTTCGTTGGACAACCATTTGGTGGAAGTGTCGCTGGGCGGTTTCAATGAAGAACATACGGCCCTTCAGGGAAAAATTGTGGAAAGGCTTTGAATGAGAATGGCATGAAAGTAGCGATTGTGATTCTTAACTGGAACGGCAGCGGCATGTTGCGCCGTTTCCTTCCCTCGCTTGCCGCGAGTGTGGAAGGCATTCCGGCGGCAAGCCTTTATGTGGCCGACAATGGTTCGTCGGACGATTCGTTGGCCATGTTGGAAACATGTTTCCCTTCTGTCGGGCGCATTGTGCTTTCCCGCAATTATGGTTTTGCGGAAGGCTACAACCGGGCGCTTTCACAGGTGGAGGCAGATTATTATTTGTTGCTGAATTCGGATGTCGCCGTGGAAGGGCATTGGCTGGAACCGTTGTTGGATTATATGGAGACGCACCCGGAAGTGGCGGCTTGCCAGCCGAAAATCCTCAGTTGGCACCGGCCGGATGAATTTGAGTATGCGGGCGCTTGTGGCGGGTTCATCGATGGTTTGGGCTATCCTTTTTGCCGGGGCCGCATCATGGGCATGCTGGAAAAAGATGAAGGGCAGTATGATGCCGTCGTTCCTGTGTTCTGGGCGAGCGGCGCGGCTTTGCTGGTGCGTGCCGTGGATTATTGGGCGGCAGGCGGCCTGGACGGGCGTTTCTTCGCGCATATGGAGGAAATAGACCTTTGCTGGCGTTTGCGCAGCCGTGGGCGGGGGATTGCTTGCGTGCCGCAAAGCGTGGTGCGTCATGTGGGGGGAGGCACACTGAAGAAGGAAAGCCCCGGCAAAGTCTATCTCAATTTCCGCAACAACCTGCTGATGCTGTACAAGAACCTGCCGCCAAATGAACTGGCGCGGGTGATGGCCTGGCGTTGCGTGCTGGATTATGTGGCGGCTCTCGGATACCTTGTTTCCGGGAAAACGCCTTTGGCGCGTTCGGTGGCCAAAGCCAGGAGGGATTATGCCCGCATGAAGAAAGAGTATGCAGCCATTCGGGCAGAGAATCTCCGTGAAAGCCGTGAGGCATCTATCCCGGAACGGTATCGCTTCAGCATTTTAGTGCAATATTACCTGAAAGGCAGGAAACGCTATTCGCAGTTGCCAAAGAAAGGGTGAGCCTGTTATTCCGGCCGTTGCAGTTGCGAGAGGCAGTCTTTTATGGCGGGATTGCTTTTGAAGCTTTCGGGCATTTCGGCAATCATCTCTTCTATCTGCGGCATCATGGCCGGCGAGGACGATTGGCACAGGATGAGGAACACGCCCGGCCCCAAGACGTTGTCGCTGTTCTGCGCGAGGAAGGATTTTATCAGTTGCTTCATTTCTTCGTTGACGGCCTGTGCCTCTTGGTGCAATGCCGTTTGGATGTCATCGATGTCTCCCCCGTCTAAAATCATTTTCGCTTCTTTCCTTTTCAGTTCTGTCATCCGCAACTCTATCTGGTTTTTACGGTCGAAAAAGTTATACAAGGAGTCATTCATGGGGGTGCCTTTGGCGCGTATTTCCGTGTTGTTGATGATGACACGGATGCCTCCTTTTTCCAATACGACAGGCATGACGGGCATGTCGTCCATGAACAGCATGGCCATTTGCGTGGAGTCGATATGCCCTTTCATGTTGAAGAACCCATGCACCACTTCTGCGGAATCGATGGTCGTGAACCGGTCGTGTTGGAATTGCCGCAGGAAAAGCATTTTCCCGTCAAGGTAGGAAATGGAGGACTCGCCTTCGATTTTGTATTTGGGCGAACAAGATGCCAAGGTGAATGCAGATAGTATGAAAGCCGTAATGAATCTATTCATGATGCATGTGTAACCGTTGTATGGCGCAAAGGTATATCCAATCCTTTTCCATGGAAAAGATTTTATTATAAATTAGAAATAATCAGCCACATTTAAGGAGGCTGCCTCTGCGTCAGGGGCGTTCTTGGTCGGCGTTCTTCACCATGCCTTGGCGCTCGGGAGGAAGCGCGCTTTCAATCGTGGCGTATGCTTTCTCCATGGTGGCCTTGATGTCTTCTGCTCCTTGTCCTTGCGGCGGGATGGGGGCATGGATGGTAAGGGAGAGGTGGTGCCATTTTATCCATCTTTCGGTGCGGGGCAGGATGTCGAACGAGCCGTTGATGGTGAGCGGCACTACGGGCAGTTGCAGTTCATCGGCCAGTTGGAACGCGCCTTTCTTGAAATAGCCCATGTGGCCGGTAAAAGTGCGCGCGCCTTCGGGAAAGACCACCAGTGAGGTGCCGTCCGTCAACGTGCAGCGTGCTTTTTGGATGGTTTCGTAGATTTTTCGCGGGCCGGAACGGTCCACGAAAATATGTCCTGCCGCCTCGCATGCTTTCCCCACGAACGGGATTTTGCGGAGGCTTTTCTTCATCATCCATTTGAAGTTGCGTCCCAAAAAGCCATATATCAGGAATATGTCGAATGCGCCTTGGTGGTTGGCCACAAACACGTAGGAGGTCTTGCGGTCGATGTTCTCATGCCCTTTCACTTTTACAGGGATGAGCAAGACATAGCAGATGATTTGCGACCATATCTTTCCCGGGTAATAGCCCCATACATGGGCATTGAACAAGCTGCCTGCGATGGTGACGAGAGCGGTCAGCACGGTGAGGACCAACAGCACCGGCAGGGCAATGCATATTTGGTAGATGCGGTAAAGGTATTTCATGTGCGAGTCGTTTTTATGGGTGCAAATGTAAGCGATTAATTTGATTCATCAATGGCTTGCGGTTGTTTGCCGTTGCGGCATTTCAAGGTGAAGACCGTGATTTCCGGGTTTGCGCCCAATCGGAAAGGTATTCCGACGAAGCCTAACCCGATGTTGACATACAGGTATTGGCCTTCCTTCTCGTACATCCCTTTCCATTCATCGTAGAACCATGCGCAGGGCGACAGGTCTCCGAGGGCAAACTGCATGGCATGTGTGTGTCCCGACAAAGTCAGGTTGATGTCCGTTTGGGGAATGACTTCTGCATCCCAATGGGTAGGGTTGTGGCTCAACAGTATCTTGAATCCGTTGCCACGGATGCCTTCCATGGCCTTTTTGAGGTCTCCTTTGCCGTCGAAGGGCGGCTTTCCCCAGTTTTCCACGCCGATAAGGGCGATGCTGTCGTTGCCGCGCTTGAGGTAAACGTGCGCATTGTTCAGCAGTTTCCAGCCCATGTCGGCTTCGCGTTGCTGGAGATCGGCCAAATTGTCGGCTTCTTCTTGCGGGCTTTTCCAGGGATGGTAAGTGCCGTAATCATGGTTCCCTAATATGGAGTACACGCCGTCTTTCGCCTTGAGCCGGGAAAGGATGCCTTGGAATCCGTCTAATTCCACGGCGCGTTGGTTCACGATGTCGCCGGTGAAGACGATGAGGTCTGCCTGTTGTTGGTTCACCGTTCGCACGATTTCTTCCATGAATTGCTTTTTGTCCCTCCAGCTTCCGGTGTGGAGGTCGGATATCTGCACGATTTTGTAGCCGTCGAACGCAGGGGGCAAGTCCGTGGAATGGAAATCGATGTCCTTGGTTTCCAAATTGGTTTTCCCAATGGTTGTCCCATACAAGATGCCTCCTGCACAAACGAAGGCCGCGATGATGCCGAGCCAATAAAAGAGCTTGCAGTGCCATTTGAACAGGAATTGCAAAAGGATGCCCGGCAAGGTGCAAAGGAGGAACAGGAGTTTGGGAATGACAACCAGAAGGTAAGTGATGGTGGCCGCCCAATCGAGGTAACGGTTCACAGCCCCCCATTCTGGGAGCAGGAATGTGAGCAGCACGAAAATGATTAAAAATGCGGAAGGCAGGAAATAAAGCCTCCGGATGAGGGAAGAAGCGGCGCGTTTCCTTGCGAAAAAGAAGTAGGCATATGCTTCTGTGCCTGCCCATGCAATGAATAAAAGGAAGAAAAATTTTTGTATCATGGCGGGTTGTTATGTCAGGTTTGCACAAAGGAATGGTTTCATTTTTTCGGTGCTGAAGCCTCTTCGTGAGGCGTAGTCAGCCAATTGTTCCGAACTTATCTGCCCTATCGGGAAATAATGGGCTTGCGGGTGCGAAATCATGAAGCCGCTGACTGAGGCTTGCGGATGCATGGCGCCGCTTTCGGTCAGGGTGATGCCGATTTGTCGCATGTCGATGATTTGGTCTATCAGGAAATTGATGGATTGGTCGGGGATGGAAGGATAACCTACCGCAGGGCGTATGCCTTGGAACTTTTCCTGATGCAGTTCTTTCATGCTGAGCCGTTCTTCTTTGGCGTAGCCCCATGCTTCCTTTCGTACGTATTCATGCATCTTTTCTGCGGCGGCTTCTGCCAAGCGGCAAGCCAATGTCTGCAACAAAAGGTTTTGATAATCATCCGGGGCAGGAATGCAGGCTGCTTGGATGGAAGCGGTGGTGGCAAAGATGCCGATTTTGTCTTTTATCCCGTCTTTCAAAGGGCGTATGAAGTCGCTCAGGCAGAGATAGGGCGTTCCATCGGGCTGCTTTTCTTGTTGTCTCAGGAAAGGGATGGTGACTCCTCCGGCAATGATATTGTCGCCGTCGGCATTGGCATCCAATAGCCTGAATACGCCTTTTACCTTGAATGCGCCGTCCTTCTGCAGCAGGTGTTGCGCATCTTTGGATAATTGGCGCAAGGCATCTTTTTTGCTTCCGTCTGAACTTGCTTGCGGGGCGGGCCATGCATCAGCAACGAGCCTTTCCAGGTCAGAAAAGCCGATGGACAATCCCCATGCATGGAAAAAATATATCCAATTGATGTAACCGGCCAGTTCACGGGGTGTATAGTTCACAATCATGCGGGGCGATTGAATGTCAAGGCTTGGCCTTTGTGGTTAGGGATTATTTCGTCATGGTCGAAAACAAGGTTCCCGTTGACGAATGTTTTCTTTACCTTGGCATGAAACCTTCTTCCTTCCAACGGGCTCCATCCGCATTTGCTTAGGATAAGGTTGGAGGCCAGCGTCCATTCGCAGTCCGGGTCAACAAGCACCAAATCTGCTTGATAGCCTTTCCGGATAAAGCCGCGCTTCTCTATGTTGAACAACCGGGCAGGCGCATGGCACATTTTTTCCACCAATTGCTCGATGGTAAGGACTTCCTCTCGTACCAATTCCATCATGGCGGCCAATGAAAATTGTATCATCGGCATGCCGGAAGCCGCAGTCAAGGCACCGCCTTCTTTTTCTTTCAGGAGATGAGGCGCATGATCCGTGCCTATCACGTCAATCTTGTTTGTCCTTAATGCATTCCTCAAAGCTTCCCGGTCGGAAGGTTCCTTGACGGCAGGGTTGCATTTGATACGCGTGCCTAAGGCGGCATAGTCTTTATGGGTGAAAAGCAGATGGGCCACGCAGGCCTCTGCGGTGATTCGTTTTTCTGTTAAAGGCTTGTCTTCGAATAGTCTTAATTCTTTTGCCGTGGATACATGGAGGATGTGCAGGCGTGCATGGTGCTTTTGCGCCAGCCGGACGGCAAGTGCGGACGATGAATAGCAGGCTTCCTCATCGCGGATGGCAGGATGCAGGGATACATCCGGGTCGTCTCCATAAAGTTTCTTTATCTTTTCTGCATTTCTTGCGATGAGGTGGGAATCTTCGCAATGGGCTGCAATCAGCATCGGGGCTTCTTCAAACAACGATTCCAAAGTATCCATGTCATCGATGAGCATGTTCCCGGTGCTGGAACCCATGAACAGTTTGATGCCGCACACTTTGCTCCTGTCCAAATACTTCATCAGGCGGATATTTTCGTGCGTGGCGCCGAAGTAGAAAGAATAGTTGATGAGGCTTTCTTTTTGCGCCCGTTCAAATTTGTCTTCCAATGCTTCAAGGCTGGTGGTTTGCGGCATCACGTTCGGCATGTCCATGAAAGAAGTCACGCCCCCTGCCGCTGCTGCTTTGCTTTCGCTTGCCATGTCTGCTTTGTGCATTAGCCCCGGTTCACGGAAATGCACGTGGTCATCGATGATTCCGGGAATCAGATAAAAATTGTGCGCGTCGATTGTTTCATGGCAAGGCTCTTGAGGCATTTGCCCTTCTTTCAGGATTTCGGAGATGACTTCGTTTTCAATCACCACGGAGCCGGTGAAGCATTCGCCTTCGTTGACGATTTGTGCGTTCTTGATGAGTGTCCTTCTCATGCTTTCTTTTGCGGGAATTGTTTGAACCAACTGTTTGCTTTCAGGCGAATCACGCCTGTGATGGCTTCTCCGAAGATACTGCTGTTCATCTTTGAGGTGCCTTGTTCCCGGTTGATGAAGATGACGGGGACTTCTTTGATGCGGAACCCGCATTTGTATGCGGTGAATTTCATTTCTATCTGGAATGCATATCCTTTGAAACGTATCTGGTCGAGGCCGATTGTTTCAAGCACCTGGCGGTGATAGCATACAAAGCCTGCAGTGGTGTCGTGGATGGGTATCCCGGTGATGAACCGCACATACTTGGATGCGAAGTACGACATCAGCACACGTCCCATGGGCCAGTTCACGACATTCACGCCGCTCACGTAGCGTGACCCGATGGCCATATCGGCGCCTTCGTTTGCACAGGCGGCATATAGGCGGGGCAAGTCTTTAGGATTGTGCGAGAAGTCGGCATCCATTTCGAAAATGTATGCATACTGGTGTGCCAAAGCCCATTTGAAACCGGCAATGTAAGCCGTGCCTAGTCCCAATTTCCCGCTCCTCTCAAGGAGGAACAACTGCGTTGCAAAGTCTGTTTGCAGCCGTTTTACGATATCCGCCGTGCCATCGGGGGAGTGGTCGTCAATGACAAGGATATGGAAAACCTTCTCCAGTTTGAATATTTCCCGGATGATGTTTTCGATATTCTCTTTTTCATTGTAGGTCGGGATGATGATAAGGCTGTCGGATTGTGGCATATTTTATGGTTAAAAAGACGTGAGCAAAAGTACAACTATTTGTGCAAGCAGGTGTAAGCCCCCGGTTGTTTTTAGAATATTTTTGTTTTGCCGGCACAGGGACAAAGTATTTAAGTTCGTAAATTTGCGCCGTCATTACTTAGAGTATGGAAATAGCAAAGCTGCTGGCGGTATATTCGAATCATCCGAATGTAAATTTGTTGTCTGGGTCGCTTGAGGAAGGGGTGGTGCAACATGTGTTTTTGCATGGGTTATGCGCGTCTTCTCCGGCTCTTTTGTTTTCTTCATTGCCTTTTTTCAAAAAGAAGAACGCTTCTTTCCTGTTCGTGCTGGACGATATGGAGGAAGCAGGGTATTTTTATCATGATTTGGTGCAGTTGCAGGGAGACAAGGATATTTTGTTCTTCCCGTCTTCTTACCGGCGTTCGTTGAAGTACGGTCAGAAGGATGCGGCCAATGAAGTGTTGCGCATGGAGGCATTGAGCCGCCTGATGAAAAAGGAAGGCCCTTTGTGCATGGTTACTTATCCGGATGCATTGGTGGAGAAGGTCGTGTCCATGAGTGATTTGTCTGCCCGGACGTTGGATTTGGAAGTAGGCCAGGAAAGGAAGATTTCAGGCATCACGGAAACCTTGCAGGAGTTGGGTTTCAGCCGGGTGGATTATGTGTATGAACCGGGGCAATATGCCGTTCGGGGCAGTATCATCGATGTGTTTTCTTTTTCGTGTGAATATCCGTACCGCGTTGATTTTTTCGGTGATGAGATAGACAGCATCCGTACTTTTGAAGTGGAGTCGCAGTTGTCGAAGGAGCAGAAACGGGGCGTTTCCATTGTATCTGGAACAGCTTCGGGAGGAGAGACAGTGTGCTTCCTGGATTTCTTGCCTCCGCATACGGTGGTGTGCATGAAAAAACTGCTGTGGATTCACGAACGCGCGAAGATGATGCATGAGGAGGCGGCATCTTTGTTGGCGTCTCCGCCGGAAGATAACGGCGCTTCTGCGGGGCATCCGTCTTGCGATTTGGTGGATGTGGAGCCTTTCATGAAGCAATTGTGCCGTTTCCGCCGGGCAGAGTTCGGCACAAAGCCGTCTGCGGGCGTGGAGGCCACGTATGATTTTGCCTGTTCCCCGCAGCCGATTTACCATAAGAATTTCGATCTTGCCAGTGCTTCCTTCTTGGATTACCTGTCCAAAGGCTATGCCATTTACATATGCAGCGACAGTGTGAAGCAGACTGACCGGCTTCGTGCCATCTTCGAGGAGCGGGGCGACCAAATTCCTTTCACCGCCATTGACAAGACTTTGCACGAAGGTTTCGTGGATCATACGCTTCGTTGCTGTTTTTTCACCGACCATCAGGTGTTCGACCGTTTCCATAAGTACAACTTGAAAAGCGATAAGGCGCGCAGCGGCAAAGTGGCATTGAGCCTGAAGGAACTGAACATGTTCCAGCCCGGCGATTATGTCGTGCATACGGACCACGGCATCGGGAAATTTGCGGGATTGGTGCGTTTGCCCAATGGAAGCACGACGCAGGAAGCCATCAAGCTGGTTTACCAGAACGACGATGTGGTGTTTGTCAGCATCCATTCCTTGCATAAGGTGTCCAAGTACAAAGGGAAAGAGGGGGAACCTCCCCGCTTGAGCAAATTAGGCACCGGCGCGTGGGAGAAGATGAAGGAACGCACCAAGACAAAAATCAAGGACATAGCCCGCGACCTCATCAAACTGTATTCGCAGCGGCGCGAGGAAAAAGGCTTCAGTTTCAGCAAAGATTCTTTCCTGCAGCACGAATTGGAAGCGTCATTCCTTTATGAAGATACCCCGGATCAGTTGAAGGCTACCCAAGATGTGAAGCAGGACATGGAGGCCGACCGCCCGATGGACCGCTTGATTTGCGGGGACGTGGGGTTCGGGAAAACGGAAGTAGCTGTTCGCGCAGCCTTTAAGGCCGTGGCCGACAACAAGCAGGTGGCCGTGCTGGTGCCTACCACTGTGCTGGCTTACCAGCATTACCAGACGTTCAGCGAACGCTTGAAAGGCTTCCCTTGCCGGGTGGATTACTTGAGCCGCGCCCGCAAATCGCCTGACGCGAAGAAAGTGTTGAAGAACTTGCAGGAAGGAAACGTGGACATCTTGATAGGCACGCACCGCATTATCGGGAAGGACGTGCATTTCAAGGACTTGGGCTTGCTCATCGTGGATGAGGAGCAGAAATTCGGCGTGGCGGTGAAAGAGAAGCTAAGGCAACTGAAGGTGAACGTGGACACGCTGACCATGACGGCAACGCCTATCCCGCGCACGTTGCAATTCTCGCTGATGGGCGCGCGCGACCTTTCGGTCATCAGCACGCCTCCTCCCAACCGTTACCCGATACAGACGGAAGTATATGCCTTCAACGAAGACATCATCCGTGAGGCTGTCTCCTTTGAAATGGGGCGCAACGGGCAGGTGTTTTTCGTGAACAACCGCATCCAGAACCTTCCCGAACTGGCGGCCATCGTGAAACGCAACGTGCCGGACGCGCGCATTTGCATCGGCCACGGGCAGATGGAGCCGGAAAAACTGGAGAAAATCATCCTGGACTTCGTGAACTATGAATACGACGTGCTGATTGCCACCACGATTATCGAGAGCGGCATCGACATCCCCAATGCCAACACCATCATCATCAACGAAGCGCAGAACTTCGGGCTGAGCGATTTGCACCAGATGAGGGGGCGCGTGGGCAGAAGCAACAAAAAGGCATTTTGTTATTTGCTGGCGCCGCCTATGTCTGATTTGACCAGCGAGGCGCGCCGCCGCCTGCAAGCCATTGAAAACTTTTCGGATTTGGGAAGCGGCATTCATATCGCGATGCAGGACTTGGATATTCGGGGCGCGGGCAACATGCTGGGTGCCGAACAAAGCGGTTTCATTGCCGATTTGGGCTACGAAACCTACCAGAAGATTCTGGGCGAGGCGGTGAAAGAACTGAAGACCGAGGAGTTCCCCGACCTGTATGCGGCCGGCGGCAAGAAAGCCGATGGCGGGGAGTTTGTGGATGACTGCACCATTGAAAGCGACCTTGAACTGCTGTTCCCCAATGAATACATCCCCAACAGCAGCGAGCGGATGCTGCTTTACCGGGAGTTGGACAGCATGGAATCCGACCAGGACGTGGAACGTTTCCGCAAAGAACTGGAAGACCGTTTCGGGAAAATCCCCGAAGAGGGCCAAGAGTTGCTCCTTGTTGTCCCTTTGCGGCGCATGGCCAAGCAACTGGGTGTGGAAAAAGTCTTTTTGAAAGCCGGGAGGATGGTGCTGTTCTTTGTCAGCAATCCCGACAGCCTTTACTACCAAAGCGCCGCTTTCGGCAAGATGATAGAATACATGGGCAGCCATCCCCGTCTCTGCAACCTGCGCGAACAGAACGGCAAGCGCAGCATGGTGGTCAAGGAAGTGCCGTCCGTGCAGAAAGCCATCGGCATCCTGCAGGAAATCATGGCGTTGAAGGGAGAATGAAGCCATCGCCCTGCGAAGGCGAGTTGCTTCAGGGATGTTTCCAGGGTCTTGTCATTCCGTTTCTTCAAGGATGGCGGCAAAGCCTCCGTTGCGCGCCAAGCGGAGGGTATATGTGCCGCCTGCTTTCATGAGGGTTTCTTTCCTGCGGTAGTCCATGGCTTGGCGGGGTGCATTTGCCCCGTCTTCAAATGAAACCATGCGGTAGGTTTTCCCTTCTTCAAGGAAGTCAAGCGCGATGGTGAAGCCGCGCCAAGGTTGCCGGTTGTTGGTGATGCCCCCGATGAACCATTTGTCTCCCTTCCGTTTTGCGACAACGGCATATTCCCCTGCTTCCGCCTCTAAAGCAATGGTTTCGTCCCATGTTTGCGGTATTTGCGTGATGAAGCGCGTGCATTCGTCATTGCGGTAATAAAGTGTGGGGTTGTCTGCCATCATTTGCAGGCTGCTTTCAAACACGATGTACAGTGCCATCTGGTAGGCGCGCGTGCCGATGCTGGCGGCATTGGGGCGGTTTGACGCATAGGCTTCCGGCTGCATGCAGAGCATGGCGCCCGGTGTGTAGTCCATCGCTCCCACGGCATTGCGGATGAAAGGGAGGTAAAGGCTGTTGTCGGGATGGCAGCCTCCCATCTGTTCCATGCCTCTCACGCCTTCATAGGAGAGGATGTTCGGATAAACATATTCCAGCCCGGAAGGTTTGAATGAACCGTGGAAGTCCACCAGCAAATGATGCTTGGCGGCCTCTTTTGCCACACGTTCATAGAAATTCACCATCCATTGGTCGCTCCGGTCCATGAAATCTATTTTCACGCCCTTGATGCCCCATTGGCCGAACTTCTCAAACACGTCGGGATGCTCCTCTGCCGCCAGCCAGGTCAGCCATAACAAGATGCCCACGTTTTTCTCTTTCCCGTAGCGGATTAACGCTTGCATATCCACATCCGGGTTGGGGATAAACGGGTTCCTCGTGTCTTCCGCCCAGCCTTCGTCCATTAAGATGTAGGAAATGCCGTAGTGTGCGGCGAAGTCGATGAAGTATTTGTAGGTGTCCGTATTGCAGCCTGCCGTGAAATCCACGGCGGAGCCGTAGGGCGTGGCGCCATTCCACCATTCCCAGCTTGCCAGCCCGGGGCGAATCCATCCGGTGTCCTCCAAGGCATTTTCCCCGGCCAATTGGAAGGTCATGGTGTTCTCGATGAAGGCCGCATCGTCATCGCTGATGACAAAATACCGCCACGGGAGGCGCCTTGTCCCCGTGGTTTTGGCGATATAGCTGCATTCTTCCAGGATTTTCGAGCCTCTGTCGCCTTGCGGTTCCCATTGGGCGGGCGCTTGGGGGAAGGCGGAGGCCAGCCCGTTGTTGCCGTCTGTTTTGAAAAACATCGCCGGGTAGTCCCTCACGTCTGATTCGCTGGCCAGTATCTTGCAGCCTTTCTGCGTGTCGATGAGCAGGGGCAGCACGGCCACGGCTGCCTTGTCGTTCCATTGTTCGCTCGGCACATGGGTGTAAGGCTCCTCATACGATGTCTGGAACGACCCTGCCTGTTGCAGGTGGAGCAGGCAGGAACCGGGGAACGTGATGCGGAGCTTTTCGTCTTCGATGCAGATGGAGTCCCGGCAGGAGGTGAAGAAGCGGTAGGCGATGCCGTTGTCGAAGGCGCGGAGTTCCAGCCCGTACCCGCCTTTGAACAGCAATTGCAGTTGGTTGTAATGGTTCCGCACGGACGATTCCTTGAGCGGGAACAAGGGCTTCAGCCTTTCGTCCACTGATTCACGCCGGGCTTTTGCCACGTGCGGTCCGCGTTCCCATCCTTTTCCTTCCGCCAAGAGTTGGAGGTGGCATTTCTCAAACAAGGGCATTCCTTTGTAGGCCACTTGGCAGGAAAGCGTGTCGCCGGTGGACAGGGTGATTTGGATTTCGCCGTTGGGCGAGGATAGCGGGTAGTCTTTCCCCGAAGCGGGGAAGCAAGCTGCCGCAATGAGCAGGATGGGCAACAAGGTCTTTTTCATGTTCTTTTCGGTTAGCAGGGTGAAACGCGGCGGTTGCCGTTCGAGCCGCAAATATAATGAATGGATGGGCAACCGGGAGTTTTTTGGGAGTTTTTAAGAGCCTGTTTCCATGCCGCATGCCTGCATTGCGGGTTGTCTTGCAGGCTTTCTTCAAGATATTTCCCATGATTGCCGGAATCTTTCCTGAACATTCTTTTGTACGATTACTAATCGTACGGCTTGACGATTACTAATCGTATTGCCTGACGATTACTAATCGTATTGAAAACTTCCTGTGATGGGTGTGGAAACTTTCGGGTAAGGTGTATCGCTTTTTCCTCATGAACTTTCAGGCATTTCCCGCTGCGTGGCAGGGCGTGTGACGGCATTTCCCCGGCATCTTGGCGCGGCGCCCGGGCATGTCTCTCATATTAAATAATGTGATGAACGGTCGTTTTTATAAATAATGCAAATGCATGGTACTATGCATTGCAAGGTATTTTGGAATTTTGTATGTTTGCCGCATGAAAAAGAAAGGAAGCGTATGAATGCGGACAATGTGAAATCCCAGATGCGGAAAGGGGTGTTGGAATATGGGGTGCTGTTGCTGCTGCGCAGGCAGCCGTTGTATTCCTCCGACATTATCCGCCGTTTGAAGGAAGCCCGGCTGATTGTGGTGGAAGGCACCTTGTATCCCTTGCTGATGCGGCTGAAGAAAGACGGGTTGCTGGAGTATGAATGGGTGGAGTCCACCCAAGGGCCTCCGCGCAAGTATTACCGGCTGACGGCAGAAGGCTTGGCATTGCTGGGCGAGCTGGAGCAGGCGTGGCGGGAACTGAACGAGACGATTGAACATATTTCAAACAATTATTGAAGCGTATGAAAAAGACATTGACGGTGAACCTTGGAGGCAGGGTGTTCCATATTGATGAGGATGCCTACTTCTTGTTGGACAAATACCTGGCGGACCTGAAGCACTGTTTCCGCAAGGAAGAAGGCGCGGAGGAGATTCTGAAAGACCTGGAGGGGCGCATCTCTGAAGTGTTCCAAGAGAAGTTGCAGGCCGGCGGGGAGGTGGTGACCAAGGACGACGTGGAGCAGATGATGGCCCGCATGGGGCGGCCAGAGGAACTTTCGGGCGAAAATGCGGGGCAGGAAAGCCGGGACACGGCGGGCGGGCCGGTGCCGCACCGTTTGTACCGCGACCCCGACAACAAGATTCTGGGCGGCGTGGCAGGCGGCTTTGCCGCTTATTTCGGCTGGGACGCCACGTGGGTGCGCGTCCTCATGCTGCTGGCATTGGTGCTGCCGTTCGTCCGTTTCCCCATCGCGCTGGTGTATGTCGTGTGCTGGATGTTCATTCCATTGGCGCGCACGGCGGCCGAGAAGCTGGCGATGCGGGGCGAGCGCGTGACGGTGGAGAGCATCGGACGGACGGTGGCCGACGGTTTTGAGCGTGCGTCGGACGGTGTGAACCGCTATGTGCAGTCCGGCAAACCGCGCAACTTCCTGCAAAAGCTGGGCGACATGCTGGTCCGCATTGCGGGCTTCCTCATCAAAGCCTGCTTGGTGTTGCTCCTCATTGCGGGCATTCCTTTTGTGCTGTTCGTGGCCTTCATGGCCTTTGTTTTCCTTGCCGTCTGGGTGTCCTTGGCAATGGGCGGCGGGGCGTTCCTTTACAGCCAGGTCCCTTCCTTGGAAGAATGGTTTTCCATGACTTCGCCCGGCATGGCGTTCATGGCCTTTTTCCTGATGGCCGTGGTGGGCATTGTCCCGCTCGTTGGGGCGGTGCATTTCGTGCTGTCCTCGTTCTTCTCGTGGAAACCCATGGGAAAGAAGCTGAAATGGACGCTGTTCATCGTGTGGCTGGCCGCAGCGGTTGCCTGTTGCGTGCTGTTTGCCGAGGGCAGTCCTGTCATGAGGTTCAGCTCTTACGGCATCTTGTTTTAACGAATCCGCCTGCCGCCAATGTACGCATTGGCGGCAGGCGGATGGCAAAAATTCCCGTATCGCCTTATCGCAACACGGCTTTCAGCAGGGCGGTTGTCCCGTCGGGCGCGGTCACGCGGACAAGGTAAACGCCCCGTCCTGCTTTTGCCATCGGGACAAGCATCGCGGCATCGTCCGCCGTTTTTTGGAACAGCCGCATGCCGCTCAGGGAGAATACCTCCACACGCGAGCGGGCGGCGAGCCCCTCCAAGAGGAAAGCATCGTCCAATGCTGCCAGGCGGCAGCCGTTTGCTGCCGATGCCGGGGCTTCCACGCCGGCTTCTTCACTCACGTCGAATGCATTGGTGAACAGAATCTGCATGGCGGCCTGGCTGTTCATCCGGGCATACACCTCGTAATAATACAAGCCGTTGGCCGTCCCTTCGGGGCAAACGTAGGGCAACTCGATGGCACGTGTTTCCCCGGCTTCGAAATGTGCCGCCTGTTCCGTCACTTGCAGCACGGGTATGTTCGGCGCATTGTACTCGTAAGCGTGGATGCCGAACGTGGCATCTGCCGCTGCGTCTGCGTAAATCTTGAGACGGATGGTGCCGCTCTGCCCGGCATACGTATTGAATCCCCCGTTGAAAGTGGGGTAGTCCACGACTGTGAACAGGTTGCCGATGGCTTCCGTGACGGAGAACCACAGCGAGGCTTCGTAATCGCCCGGCTGGACGTTGCCTGAATATTCGCGGTTGTCGTCGAGGAACATCATTTCCGCTTGGTAGCGTCCTGCCGTAAGCCCGTAGCCCGGAGAGCCTGCCTGGCAGCGGAAAGTCACGTCTTTCACCTCGCCCGCCGCCAGCGACACGTGGGCATCGCTGCTGTAAAGCGCGGTGGCATAATAGGGAGCTTCCCCTGAGGAATACAGGGTGACGGTCCCGCTGAAGGCATTGCGGGCGGCTATCTTCGCTTCCACCGTCACGGTGCTTCCCATCGGCACCGGATCGCCGCCGTTTACCACAAGGGGCGCGGCGAGGCAGAGTTGCGGCTTGTCAGACGGGATGACGCGGAACGTGTCTTGGTTGTAGTCGCCCTCGATGCGCTGCATCTCGCCATTCACTTCATATTTCAGGTAGGCCGTATAGGTGCCTTCCTCCAAGTTGAAGAAAGCATCCGTGTAGCCGTAATAATATTCCAAGTATTCAGTATAGATGTTGATGGCAAGGTCTTCCTGCGGGGAGAACACGAGGACTTCTTCCGATGGGCCGGCGCCTTCCCGCAAGGCCCAGACTTCCAGCTTGCCCCTGTAGGCTTGCGACAGGGCATGCACCCACACCGTTGCGCCGAACCACACGTTGCTTTCCTGCCTGTATTCGTCCTCCCAGATGTCCAGCGGGCGTTCGTCCATCACCAATACGGGATGTTCCGGCATGGGGACCACTTCGATGACCTGTGGTGCGTCTTCAGGAATCAGGCGGTACACGGTGGTTCCATCGTCCAATGTGATTTCCCGGCAGAAATGTATCTTGTATCTTCCAGCCTCCAATCCTGCGCAACCTGCGGCAACCTCCAGCGTGGTTTTTCCGTAAATAGGATCAACCACGCCACGGCTCAGGCTGGCTTCCCATTGGATGTAGTCCCAATAGTCCGTGATGCCGGATTCGTCCGTCCCTTCGGGGATGGCCACGGTGTAGAGGGGTTGGGTGAACGTGTTGAGGCCTTCGTTGCGGAGCGTGGCGGCCATCCAGAACCCTATCCCCGCATAGACTGTCCCTTTTGTGCGGAGAGCGGCCAGATGCACATCGGGCGTTGCCTCCGGGTTGGCGGGTTGCAGGCTCATCGTCCCGTCAGCGTTCACCGTGAGGATGCCGCCGCTTTCGCCTTCGCCTGTGTCAAAAGGTTCGTAACCTGTGCCGGATTCGTCCGTGGCGTTCACGATGGTGAAAGGGTATTCTCCCGGTGCGTGGAAGTCGCTCTCGTAAATGCTGAGATTGAATTCCGGCTCGTCCCAGAAATAGCCCACCTGCATGTCGCCCATTTTTCGGAGTATTTGCAGCCGTTCCTCGCTTTGGGCAGTGGCGTGCCACAGGATGGCGGGGTTCACGGGCAGCGTGCGGGTGGAGTTGTTGGCGATTTCAAAAGCCTTGATCCTTATGGAGTAGGGCAGCCCGCTGTAATGAAGCAGTTGCAAGGTCATCCCGGAAAAGATGAGCCGGTCCACAGGGCGTTGGCCTTCTTCTTCGGGCGTGATGGGGCGTATGCCGGTGATGATGGCCTGGTTTCGGACGTAGCCTCCGCTGCCGCCGCCGATGCCTGCGCCTTCAGGCGCCATGACATCCATGTCGAAGAAGCCGTCGAACAGGCCGCCCCATCCCCAGTTGATGTGCAGCAGGTCGTTGCCGTCGATGCCGTCGCACACGAACGAGTGGCCCACATTGTCGCCGGTGGACGTGCCGGAGTAGTTGACCGGCCGTCCGGCTTCCAGTTCGGCGCGTATCATTCTTGTCCATGTGTCCTTGGAATACACGTTGCGCTGGCGGTACTGCATGCCGGGGGAGTACTTGAAATGTTCAAACAAAGCGCCCACGGCCTTTGCGGTGACTGCGCCGCTTCCCTCTGTGCTGTAGCTCATGTCCACGGCATAGCCGCAGTCGCGCATCAGGGTGGCCACGGCGGCGGCTTGCGTCTCGTTGTAGCCGTCAGGGACAGGGTTGCCCGCTTCGTCCCATGCGACGGGGTATTCATCGAGCATGTTCTCCCAGTCATACGTGTAGGTGGAGAGATCCACCACTTCATGTTCGCCGGAGAAGTTGCCGTACCATTCCAGCACACCTTCGCCTTGCACGGGCCAGTTGTGGTATTTCATGATTTGCGCCACGGAGGTGGCCACGCAGCCGGTCACGTAATCTTTGGCTAACAGGCCGTTGAAAGGCATGTCCTGGTTCCATTTCGTGGTGAGGAGCGGCCCGATGGTGGCTTTCCCTTCTTCGGCGCGTGCCGCCGGGAGGTTGGCGTGGCCGTTGCGCACATCTTCTATATAATGGCCGAACGATTCCAACCAAGCGGCAAGCGCGGGCGGGAACGTGCCGCCATCGGCAGGCGAGTTGTAGGAGTAACCGACCACTTCGGGCAGTTCGTCGTCGCCGGAGATGATGACGAACCCTTTCCCGTCAGCGGGTGCAAACACGTAGTAAGGCGCATCGCCTGCCTGGCGCATGCGCTGCAAAGGCTGCAAGGGTTGCAGGCGCGGGACCATGGACTTTCCGCGTGCCTGCGGGAGGTTCTTGAAGAAATTTTCCGCTATTTCTTGCGCTTCTTTCACATCGATGGGGGCTGCGTTTGCCGTCAGGGCGAGGAAACACAGGAACAGCGTGAGGGCAAAGGTCTGTTTCCGTAACATGTCTTTTCGTTTTTGAGTTTTTAGGGTTAACGGGGGCAAATTTAAATGTTTTTGCGAATGTGTGGAAAATTTTCCCAATTTATTTGCATAAGCATGCATTTTGTTTTCGATTTTGTAGCCTTCCGCGTATGGACAGATGGAATATTCGCATTACCTTTGCGGGAAAATTAAATCAAGCATACAGGATATGGCAAAGAAAATACTGCTATTAGGTTCGGGAGAGTTAGGGAAAGAGTTTGTGATTGCTGCCCAGCGGAAGGGCTTGCATGTCGTGGCGTGCGATGCTTATGCCGGGGCGCCTGCCATGCAAGTTGCGGACGAATGCGAAGTTTTTGACATGCTGGACGGCGGCCGCTTGGATGAAGTGGTGGCAAAGCACCGTCCGGACATCATCGTGCCGGAGATAGAAGCCATCCGCACAGAGCGTCTTTACGACTACGAGACGGCAGGAATGCAGGTGGTGCCGAGTGCGCGTGCCGTGAACTTCACGATGAACCGCAAGGCCATCCGCGACCTGGCGGCGAAAGAACTGGGGCTGAAGACCGCCCGTTACTTTTACGCTTCCTCTTTGGACGAGTTGAAGGAGGCCGCCCGCACAATTGGCTTCCCTTGCGTGGTGAAGCCGTTGATGTCGTCGTCCGGCAAAGGGCAGTCCGTGGTGCGAGAGGAAAGCGAGCTGGAGCAGGCATGGGCATACGGCTGCACCGGCAGCCGTGGCGACATCAAAGAACTGATTGTGGAGGAATTCATCCGTTTCGACAGCGAAATCACGTTGTTGACCGTGACGCAGAAAAACGGGCCTACGCTGTTTTGCCCGCCTATCGGGCATGTGCAGAAAGGCGGCGATTACCGTGAAAGTTACCAGCCTGCCGCCATTTCCCCGGAGCATTTGAAGGAAGCCCAGCGCATGGCCGGGCTGGTGACAGCGGCATTGGGCGGCGCCGGGATATGGGGCGTGGAGTTCTTCTTGAGCCACGAGAAGGGCGTTTATTTCTCCGAATTGTCGCCCCGCCCGCATGACACGGGCATGGTCACCTTGGCGGGGACGCAAAACCTGAATGAGTTCGAGTTGCATCTTCGGGCGGTGATGGGCTGGCCTATCCCTTCCGTCACGCAAGAGCGCATGGGCGCCAGCGCAGTGGTGCTTTCGCCTGTCGCGAGCCGTGAGGAACCCCGTTACAGCGGCATCGAAGAAGCGCTGGCGCATGAGCGGACATATGTGCGCATTTTCGGGAAGCCTTATACGAAGCTCAACCGCCGGATGGGCGTGGTGTTGTGTTACGAGCCTTTGGGCAGCGACATGGATGCTTTGCGCGACAAGGCAAAAGCCATCGCCTCGTTGATTAAGGTTTATTGATTGTTTGGAACTTCTTTAAAGGGGCGGCAAGTGGAAAAACAGGACACTGGAAAGGTTTTTGCTGCCATTCCGCTTCCTGCCCGGACGGGGGTGCCGGACGGATGGAAAATGTTGCGGAAATTTCTGAAAGCAGTTGATAAGCTGATTGTTTGATGCTGCCCTGCCAAGTTTGGAAAAGTAAGGTGGTTGCTTGGATAATAATTTGAAACATTTAATAACAAAAAGTGTGAATACGTGAATGCCATTCCCGCTATCTTTGTGACACCATTTTCAGGAGTGGAAAATATCCCTTAGGACCGCATGGGGCGGGGATACGGGAAAAAGGACATTTGATGGAAAATTAATTATCAATATAAAAAAAGACTTATGCCACAAATAACAGGACATATATCACAGGTTATCGGCCCGGTGGTGGATGTATATTTCGAGGGTGAGAACGTGGATGCCGAGCAGTTGCTGCCCAGCATCCATGATGCGTTGGAGATTAAGCGCCCGAATGGCAAGACATTGGTGGTGGAGGTGCAGCAGCATATCGGCGAAAACACCGTCCGCACCGTGGCCATGGACAGCACGGACGGCTTGCAACGCGGATTGGAAGTGGTGCCTACGGGCAAACCTATCGCCATGCCGGTGGGCGCGCAGATTAAAGGACGCTTGATGAACGTGGTGGGTGACGTGATTGACGGCATGAAAGGGCTTGACCATGAGGGAGCCATGCCGATTCACCACGATCCGCCGAAGTTTGAAGACCTGTCAACCGTGCAGGAAGTCCTTTTCACCGGCATCAAGGTCATTGACTTGTTGGAACCTTATTTGAAAGGAGGAAAAATCGGCTTGTTCGGAGGCGCCGGCGTGGGCAAGACGGTGCTTATCAAGGAACTGATAAACAATATTGCCAAACGCCACAATGGTTTCTCTGTGTTTGCCGGTGTGGGGGAGCGCACCCGCGAAGGCAACGACTTGCTCCGGGAGATGATTGAGTCCGGCGTCATCCGTTACGGGGACGAATTCCTCAAGAGCATGGAGGAGGGCAATTGGGATTTGTCGAAAGTGGATTATAAGGAAGTGGAGAAGTCGCAGGTGGCGATGGTGTTCGGCCAAATGAACGAACCGCCCGGCGCGCGCCAGAGTGTGGCGCTTTCGGGCTTGACGTTGGCGGAATCTTTCCGTGACCGCCAAGGCGGCGATGGCCCTCGCGACATCCTTTTCTTCATCGATAATATCTTCCGTTTCACGCAGGCGGGATCCGAAGTCTCGGCATTGTTGGGGCGTATGCCTTCAGCAGTGGGCTATCAGCCTACGTTGGCCACGGAGATGGGCGCCATGCAGGAGCGCATCACATCCACAAAGAACGGCTCCATCACTTCGGTGCAGGCGGTGTATGTGCCTGCCGATGACTTGACCGACCCCGCGCCGGCCACGACATTCTCCCATTTGGATGCCACGACGGTATTGAGCCGTAAGATTGCCGAATTGGGCATTTACCCGGCCGTTGACCCGTTGGAATCCACTTCGCGTATCTTGGACCCGCTGATTGTAGGGCAAGAGCATTACGAAGTGGCGCAGCGCGTGAAGCAAATCTTGCAGCGCAACAAGGAATTGCAAGACATCATCTCCATCCTCGGCATGGAGGAACTGTCGGAGGAGGACCGTTTGACGGTGAACCGCGCACGGCGTGTGCAGCGTTTTTTGTCGCAACCGTTTGCCGTAGCCGAACAGTTCACCGGCGTGCCGGGCGTGATGGTGTCCATCGAAGACACGATTCGCGGCTTCAAGATGATATTGGACGGCGAGGTGGACTATCTGCCGGAATCGGCGTTCCTGAATGTAGGCACGATAGACGATGCCATCGCGAAGGGCAAGAAAATATTGGAACAGGCATCCGGGAAATAAAGAAGGGTTAGAGGATGAAACAGATTCATTTGGCCATCGTGTCCCCGGAACAGGCTCTTTTTGAAGGGGAAGTGGAAAGCGTGACATTGCCGGGCACATGCGGTTCGTTCACGGTGCTTCCCAACCATGCGCCCGTCATTTCTTCCTTGGAAGCCGGGGCGGTGGAGTATGTTTCGGGAGGCGTGAGGAAATCGTTGGAAATGAAAAGCGGCTTCATCGAGTTCAAGAAGAACGAGATGACCGTGTGTGTGGAATAAAAAGAATGAGGCAATCATGGGCATTACACTGACAAAGAAACGCTATCTGTTGTGGACCACGCTTTTCGCGGTGGTGGTGAGCTTGGGCATCTGGGGCATTTATGCCGCCTTTTTCCCTGAGTATTATTTCGCATGGTATCCGGCCATACCGGTGTTTTTCTACCTGTTCAGTTGGTATTACATTTACATGTTTGACCTTTACCGCAAGCGTGCGTCCAAGAAATTGCTTTCGGTTTACATGGGCATGAAGTTCGTGAAGATGGCTGTTTCGGTGCTGTTGCTTTTTTTGTACATATGGTTTGTCGGCGAACAGAAGACGGCTTTCATTTTGACGTTTTTTGTGTTCTATCTGCTGACGTTGCTGAATGAAAGTGTTTTCTTTTCTCTTTTTGAACGGAATTTGAAGAAAAAGCTGGAGAAGCGGAATGGATAAATTGAAATATGTCATAGCATTGTTCGTTTGTTTCGCATTTGCAGGCATGGCCAAGGCAAGCGGGGCAGCGACGGAGGGAAACGGCAACGTAGACGTGAAGGCAATTGTCTTCGGCCATATCGGCGATGCGTATGAATGGCACATCACGAAATGGGGAGACAAAGATATCATTGTCCCGCTTCCGGTGATTGTGCGGAGCGAGGAAAGCGGCTGGCATGCCTTCCTTTCTTCCCGTTTGGAAGGGGGAGAAGAATATGAAGGCTTCCGCATTGCCACTGAAGGGGAATATGCCGGAAAGATTGTGGAACGCACTTCCTCGGGTGAAGATGTGCGCCCGCTGGACATCTCCATCACCAAAGTGACGTTGGCTTTGCTGATGAACAGCGTCCTGTTGGTGGCGATTATTTTGGGAGTGGCGCGATGGTACAGGAAACGCACGCCGGAGGCTGCGGCTCCGAAAGGATTCGTAGGATTGATGGAGATGTTCATCATGATGGTGCATGATGACATTATCAAGAGTTGCGTGGGCGAGAATTACAGGCGTTTTGCCCCTTACTTGCTGACTGCTTTCTTTTTTATTTTCCTGAACAATGTGATGGGCCTGATACCGGTTTTCCCCGGTGGCGCGAATGTGACAGGCAATATTGCGGTGACGTTCGTATTGGCGTTGTTTACCCTTCTTGCCGTCAATGTGTTCGGGAGCAAAGAGTATTGGAAAGACATCTTTTGGCCGCATGTGCCGAATTGGTTGAAAGTGCCGGTACCGTTGATGCCGGTCGTGGAACTGTTCGGTGTGTTCACCAAGCCGTTTGCCTTGATGATTCGTTTGTTTGCCAACATGATGGCGGGCCACTCTGTGATTCTGGCGTTGACGAGCTTGATATTCATCACGGTCAGCATGGGGCCGCTCATCAATGGGACGATGACGGTGGTGTCCGTCCTGTTCTGCATCTTCATGAACATGTTGGAATTGTTGGTGGCATTCATTCAGGCATACGTGTTCACCATGCTTTCGGCCGTGTTCATCGGGTTGGCACAGGCCAAACATGAGCCGGAAAAAGCATAAAGGATTGAATAAATAGATAGAAATATAAACTATTAAAACCAGAAATTATGTTATTATCAGTATTGTTACAGGCAGCAGCCGGAGCAGGGTTAAGTAAGATTGGTGCAGCACTTGGTGCGGGTTTGGCCGTGATTGGCGCAGGTTTGGGCATTGGAAAGATTGGCGGTTCTGCCATGGAAGCTATTGCGCGCCAGCCGGAATCCTCCGGCGATATCCGCATGAACATGATTATCATTGCGGCTTTGCTGGAAGGTGTGGCTTTGTTTGCCATCGTGGTTTGTTTCTTGGCATTGTAAAAAGAAGATAGGTAGCTTATGTCATTGTTAGTTCCTGATAGCGGTTTGCTCTTTTGGATGCTCCTTTCTTTTGGAGTGGTATTCATCATCTTGGCGAAATATGGTTTCCCGGTCATCGTGAAAATGGTGGAAAGCCGGAAGGACTATATCGACCAGTCTTTGGATGCGGCAAAAGAGGCGAACCGCCAGCTTTCGGCCATCAAGTCGGAAAGCGAGGCTATTTTGGCAAAAGCACACGAAGAACAGACGAAAATCTTGAATGAAGCGATGGCGACACGCGACCGCATCATCCAAGAAGCAAAAGAGCAGGCCCGTTTGGCAGGGCAGAAACAGTTGGAGGAAGCGAAACGCCAGATTGCGGCCGAGAAAGAGGAAGCAATCCGTGACATACGCCGCCAAGTGGCTGTGCTGTCTGTGGACATTGCGGAAAAAGTCCTCCGCAAGAACTTGGATAAGAAGCAGGAGCAGATGGCGATGATTGACCGTTTGCTCGATGAAGTCGTTTCCCGGTCATAAATCTGATAGGAGATGGATGTAGGAATCATTTCAAGACGTTATGCGAAGGCATTGCTGGAATATGCGGCCGGCACCGGCGCGGATAAGGAAGTTTATGCGGAATTGTCGCGCCTGTCGGATTGTTTCATGGCCATGCCCCAACTGCGTGCCGCATTGAATAATCCGGTTCTTGATGTAAAGGAAAAGCTTTCTTTGGCCTGCCAGGCGGCAGGTGGGAAAGTGTGCGAAGAATTTGTCCGTTTCGTGAAGCTTGTCTTGCAGGAGAGGAGAGAATCCTATTTGCAGTTGATGTGCTTGACGTACATTGATTTGTATCGTAGGATGAAGAACATCACCATTGGGGAACTGACCACTGCCTGCCCGGTGGAGGCGGGAGTGGAGGAAAGGTTGAAAGCCTTGGTGCATGCCCATACGAGTGGGGAGGTGGAACTGATCATGAAGGTGGAACCTTCCATTGAAGGAGGATTCATTTTCAAGGTCGGGACTTACCGCTTGGATGCGAGCGTTGCCACCCAGTTCCGGCGTGTGAAGCAGCAGTTTATAGAAAAGAACAGAAGAATAGTTTAATACGAGGATTGAAAACGAAAGAAATATGTCTGATAATATAAGACCAAGTGAAGTTTCCGAAATATTGCTGGAGCAATTGAAAGGCATCGATACGAGTCTCAAGTTCGATGAAGTGGGGACAGTGCTTCAGGTGAGCGACGGTGTGGCACGCATCTACGGCCTTCGTCATGCGGAAGCGAGCGAGTTGCTTGAATTTGAGAACGGCGTGATGGCGGTGGTGATGAATTTGGAGGAAGACAATGTAGGTGCCGTTTTGTTAGGCGCTACTGACAAAATCAAGGAAGGAATGGTGGTGAAGCGCACGGGGCGCATCGCTTCCATCCGTGTAGGTGAAAGCATGTTAGGCCGTGTCATCAACCCATTGGGCGAACCATTGGATGGAAAAGGTGCGATAGGTGGGGAGCTTTGTGAGATGCCTTTGGAGCGGAAAGCGCCGGGCGTTATTTTCAGGCAACCCGTGAATGAACCCCTCCAGACAGGTTTGAAGGCGGTGGATGCCATGATTCCCATCGGGCGTGGACAGCGTGAGTTGATTATCGGCGACCGTCAGACGGGAAAAACGGCCATTGCCATCGACACGATATTGAACCAGAAATCCAATTATGAAGCCGGCGACCCGGTGTATTGCATCTATGTGGCAGTGGGGCAAAAGGGTTCCACGGTGGCCAACATCGTGAACACCTTGCGCGAACATGGGGCGATGGACTACACGATTGTGGTGGCTGCCACGGCGGCCGACCCTGCCGCCGTGCAGTATTTTGCGCCGTTTGCCGGCGCGGCCATAGGAGAGTACTTCCGCGACACAGGCCGTCATGCCTTGGTCGTTTACGATGACTTGTCGAAACAAGCGGTGGCCTACCGTGAAGTGTCATTGATTCTTCGCCGGCCCTCCGGGCGCGAGGCTTATCCGGGCGACATCTTTTACCTGCATTCCCGCCTTTTGGAGCGTGCAGCCAAGATTATCAGCCAACAGGAAGTGGCCAGCCAGATGAATGATTTGCCGGACAGCCTGAAGGGAAAGGTGAAGGGCGGCGGTTCGTTGACTGCCTTGCCGATTATCGAAACGCAGGCGGGCGACGTGTCGGCCTACATTCCCACGAACGTGATTTCCATTACCGATGGGCAGATATTTTTGGAGACGGATTTGTTCAACCAAGGCAACCGTCCGGCCATCAATGTCGGCATATCAGTATCGCGTGTGGGTGGCAATGCCCAAATCAAGCCGATGAAAAAGGTGGCCGGCACGTTGAAGATAGACCAGGCACAGTACCGTGAACTGGAAGCTTTCTCGAAATTCAGCAGCGACATGGATCCTGTCACCGCCATGACCATTGACCGTGGCCGGAAGAACACGCGCTTGCTTGTCCAGCCTCAGTATTCCCCGATGCCGGTGGCCGAACAAGTGGCCATCTTGTATTGCGGCACGCACGGGTTGTTGAGCGACGTGCCTTTGGAGAAAGTGACAGAATTTGAGCATGCTTTCTTGGACAATATCCGTTTGAACCACAAGGAGGACGTGCTGGACGTGATTGCCGGCGGCGTGCTGAACGATGAAGTGGCTGCCATCATTGAGAAAACGGCCGCAGGAATATCCGTCCAATATAAAGCGTGACAGCCATGGCATCCCTGAAAGAAGTAAAAGAAAGAATCAATTCGGTCAGCAGCACGGAGAAAATCACTTCGGCCATGAAGATGGTGGCCTCGGCCAAGCTCCACAAGGCACAGGCGGCGATAGGCAACATGCTCCCGTATGAACAGAAGCTGAGCGGCATTTTGTCTTGCTTTTTGGACGGGGAGTCTGCTTCCATTCATTCGCCTTATGTGGAGAAGCGTGAGGTGAAGCGGGTGGCGGTCATTGCTTTTTCTTCCAATTCCAGCCTTTGCGGGGCTTTCAACTCTACGGTCATCAAGCAATTGTCGCAGGTGTTGGAGGGTTACAGTCACTTAGGCCGTGGAAACGTCTTGGTTTATCCGGTCGGGCGGAAGGTGGCCGATGCCGTAAAGCGCATGGGATGGAAGGCAGAAGGTGACTTCCAGAAGATGGCCGAACACCCGTCGTATGCCGACGCTTCCGCTTTGGCTTCGCAGGTCATGGGCTTGTTCGCAGCCGGAGAATTGGACAAGGTGGAACTGGTTTACAACCATTTCCGCTCCACTTCGGTGCAAGTGCTGACGCACGAGACGTTCCTGCCCGTTGATTTGTCGGAAGTGCGGAAAGATGCTTCGGGCTTTGCCGTGGACTACATTGTGGAGCCTTCCCCGCAGGCATTGGTCCGGTCGCTCCTGCCGAAGGTGCTGCGGTTGAAGATTTACACGGTGTTGCTCGACTCGAACGCGGCAGAGCATGCGGCGCGCATGATGGCCATGCAGACTGCCACCGACAATGCCGACGACCTGTTGCAAGAACTCACCGTTGCCTACAACAAGTCGCGCCAGCAGGCCATTACCAATGAATTGCTGGATATCATCGGCGGCTCGATGAAATAGTGGTTGCTTCATAACTGAATCATAGCAGAGGATGCGTTGCACGGGTGCCGTGCGGCGCATCCTTTTTTTGTGCATTTTTGCCGGGCAGGCACACTTTTTTGCCCGATGGACGCGGCTTTCCGAAGAATAAATGTACCTTTGGGGCATGGAATTGAACGTGGAAGACTGGGGGGTTGTCCCTTATCCTGAAGCCTGGCAGAGGCAGACGGAATATTTCAACGAACTGGTGTTCGCCAAGCAAGGACATGGACGTTGCGTGAACCGTATCGTCCTTTGCCAGCACCCGCACGTTTATACATTAGGGCGCAGCGGGAAAGAGGCGAACTTGCTGCTCACGGAAGCGCAGTTGGAACGCATCGGAGCCGCCTTGTTCCACATTGACCGTGGCGGTGACATCACCTACCATGGGCCGGGGCAGTTGGTGTGTTATCCCATCCTGAACTTGGAAGAGTTCCGCCTCGGCTTGAAAGAATACGTCCATTTGCTGGAAGAAGCGGTGATTCGCGTCTGCGCTTCCTATGGCATCATGGCGGGGCGTTTGGCCGGGGCAACGGGTGTCTGGTTGGAGGGCGGCACGGCACGTGCGCGGAAGATATGCGCCATTGGCGTGCGCAGCAGCCATTTCGTCACGATGCACGGGCTGGCATTGAACGTGAACACTGATTTGCGTTACTTTAGCTACATCCATCCTTGTGGCTTCATCGATAAAGGAGTCACCTCCCTGCAGCGGGAATTGGGGCAGGAAGTCCGCTTCGAGGAGGTACGCGGCCGCTTGGTGGAGGAACTGAGGCAGTTGCTGGAGGCGCAAGTTCCCTCCATCGGATGAACTGTTTTTTTGAGGAACTTGTTGTATTTGTACATATAGACGAAAGGATAAAGACATGAAGATAGGAGACAAAGTGCGCTTCCTGAACGAAGTGGGAGGCGGCAAAGTGAAAGGCTTCCAAGGCAAGGACATCGTTTTGGTGGAGGATGCAGACGGCTTCGACATTCCGATGCCGGTGCGCGAATGCGTGGTGGTGGATACGGATGCTTACAACATGGAGCGGAAACCGGCGCAGCCGCCCAAGCCGGAGGCGAAGAAGATGCCCCAGCCGGTGCATGAGGAAGAGGACGACCGCCCGGTGACGTTCCGTGCCCCGGAGCGGAGGGAAGGGAACGTGCTGAACGTGTCGCTGGCCTACGTGCCGGAGGACGTGAAGGCCATTTCCTCGACGAAATTTGACGCTTATCTGGTGAACGACAGCAATTACAGCCTGTATTACACCTACCTGAGCGCAGAAGGCCATGCATGGAAAGTGCGGGCGCACGGCCTCTTGGAGCCGAACATGAAGGACTGGCTGGAAACTTTCGGGCGGGAGGACTTGAACGAATTGGAGCATGTGGCCGTCCAGTTGTTGCCTTTCAAGCCGGGCCGCACCTTTTTGATGAAACCTGCCATGTGTGTGGAATTGAGGCTCGACACGGTGAAATTCTACAAATTGCATGCTTTCCGCGAATCTGTGTTCTTTGACGTCCCGTCGCTCATGTGCGACATTGTGAGCAATGACGAGCCGGCCCGCCAGATGTTGGCCAATGCCGACGAACTGAAAGAGGCATTTTGGAAGAAAAAGGAGGACATCCAGCCGAAGCCAGCGCAGAAGAAGCAGCCCGTGGCGAAGCCGGAAATCCTCGAAGTGGACCTGCATGCTTCCGAATTGTTGGACTCCACGGCCGGGATGAGCAATTCGGAAATCCTGAATTACCAGTTGGACAAGTTCCGCGAAGTGATGGAACAGCACAAGGCGCGCCGGGGCCAGAAAATCGTGTTCATCCACGGGAAAGGCGATGGCGTGCTGCGCAAGGCCGTCATCGACGAACTGAAGCGCCGTTACAAGTCGTGCCTCTACCAGGATGCCTCTTTCCGCGAATACGGCTTCGGTGCCACGTTGGTGACCATCCATTGACGGGAAAGCATCAGGAACCCATTCAACTTTTAATAGACGAGTGCCATGAAAAAGATAATCTTTTGCCTGTTTGCCCTGTTCTGCGGCGCAGGCTTTGTGTGGAGCGGCAACGCGGTCGCCTACGTCTCCACCACCGGGAGCGATGCCAACGACGGGACGTTCTCCCGCCCTTACCGCACCATCCGCAAGGCGTTGGAGGAAACCTCCGCCGATGCCACCCTTGTGATACGGGGCGGCGATTATCACGAAGCTATCAATATTTCCCAAAAGCCGGGACGGCGGAGCCTGCTCATCAAGGCATACGCCGGCGAGAGAGTGCGCCTGCTGGGCGGCCAATGCGTGGACAAGGCCGAACCGTTGCCGGGCTACCGCAAAGTCTTGAAGGCGCGTGCCGGGTTGCCCAGCACGTCTCCGCACTACAGAATCTTCCAACATGACGTGGACGACCCTTCCACCTTGGTTCCTGCAGCGGAACATCATCCCCTCCAGCGGGGAAAGGCGTACCGTTGCTCCTCGCTGCCTTTGGCCCGTGTCGCGTCCATTGAGGCGGTGGAAGCTGCTTCTTCCCCTTCCTATTATTATGACGAAAGCGCAGGGTTCTTGTACTTCAGCCTTGCGGAAGGGACGGACTTGGCCGGGCATCCCTTGTATTTGCCCGGCGGGAAAGGCGTTTATGGCGGGAATGATGCGGTGGTTTTGTCCATGATAGGCATCGAGTCGCTGTATGCCCCCTTTGACTTGTCGCGTTGCTCGGGCGCACGGATTGTGGATTGCGCGGCGATGTATGTGTTTGCCGGCGGTTGCTTCATGTACCACATGTCGTCCGGCATCGAGCTGGTGCGTTGCGAGGCGGCCCGTGCCTTCACGGAAAGCGGCAATGGCGACGGCTTCAACGGCCATGCGCATCTTCTGGAAGGCAACCATCCGCAGGCGAAGCACACGAGTGTCACGCTGGTGGATTGCTGGTCGCACGACAATTATGACGACGGCTATTCCAATCATGAACGCTGTGAAGGCGTGGTGCGTGGCGGCCTTTTCGAGTATAATGGCAAGTTCGGGATAGGAAGCGGGTACGGCGCCCACGAGACCGTTTACGATGCGGTATGCCGGAAGAACCGCTACGGTTTTGCCATTTGTTCCGAAATCTTGCAGGATGAGGGAGGCTATGCCAGCCAGATGTTTGCCTATGGTTGCGTTTCGGAGGCGAACCGTGAATCGGGCTATTGGGTCAACACATCCGGCAGCCCCGGCGCGGACAAGAACAGCATGTACCTGTACGGTTGCCTTTCGTTCGGCAACAAGGTGGGTTTCGAGTCGCAAGACGGTTCTTACCTTGAGTTGGTGGATTGCAAGGATGCCGGTTCCTCGGTTGTGTGCCGGGGGGCTGCGGTACGGAGGCTTGCCCGCCTTGTTGACTGAGAGGCGGTTAAAATGCTGCGTGTAAAAGTTCTTTCGGGATATGTCAATATCGGATAAAAAACTTTTGTATCTTTGTGGAGCGTTACGGAAGAGGGCTTTTATGATAAGAAAGTTATTGTTATGCTATTTTGGGGTTTTCTTTTCCCTTTCACTTAGCGGGGAAGTCCCTCATTATGGGTTGACGTTCAGTTCTCATGACGTGAACCAGGATGTGCGCACGTCGTTGGACCTTGCCCCCGGCAAACCCTTGTCGTTTCCCCGTGGCTTTTCCTTGGAGTTTGACATAAAGTTCAACCTTTTCGTGCAGACCTACGGTTATGTGTGCCGTGTCATTTCTGAAGATGTGAGCTTGGATGTCATTTCCAATATCAACGGCCGCAAACTGAATTGCGTGCTGATAGACGGCGACCATGCCTTGGCCAATGTGAATTTCCAGATTCAGCCTCCGCAGGATGTGGATGACTGGAGCAAGGTGAAACTGGAATTCCTCCGTGACACGACACGTTGTTTCATCAACGACAGCCTTGCGTCCATCCCTTACGCGCTCCCTTCCTTGCGGCAAGTGCGGGTCGTGTTCGGCAAAGACTATAGCACCGATGTGCCTCCCATTACCATAAAGGACGTGGTGCTTCGGGATGTGGACGGCGACACCTGCTATCATTGGCGGCTGGACAGGTATGCGGATGGGAAGGTGTATGATGAGGTTGCCCATCGGGCCGCCCTTGTGGAGAACGGGAATTGGGAGATAGACCGGTACATCAAATGGCGGAAGGAGTACTCCATTCCCGTGGCGGAGCGGTATGCCCAATTGGCGCTTGACTCGGTGGGCGACCGCCTTTTCATTGCCACGACCGATTCGATGTTCTATTTTGATTTCGCAAGCCACCGCCTTCGCCGGGTGAAGACGCAGGGCGGTTCGCCGTTTGCAGCGGGCGCCACCAGCCAGATGATTTACGATGCCAAGAGGGACAGGTTGATATCTTACGATTTGTTGTACCCTGACTTCATTTTCTATGACTTTGAAAAAGAGGCATGGTCGGGCGAACGCCAAGACCAACGCTTTGCCCCTGCCCATCACCATAACCGCTTTATCGATGAAGAAAGGGATTGCTTGGTGACGTTCGGGGGCTATGGCTACCAGTTCTACAAGGCATGGCTGACGGTTCATCCATTGGAAGGAGGCGATTGGGTGATGAACAACCTGGTGGACTCCATCTCTCCCCGTTACCTGTCGGCATTGGGATATTTGGGCGAAGGGCGTTTCCTGATATTGGGCGGTTATGGCAGCATATCCGGGCGGCAGGAGGAATATCCCAAGAATTTCAATGACCTCTATGAGTTGGATTCCCGGGAAGGCACTTGCCGGAAGCTCTTCGACTTGGATTTCCCCAAGAAGCCTGCCGCCTTTGCTTCGTCGATGGTCTTGGATGGCGGCAAGCTCTATGCATTGTCCTACAACAACAATCGTTTCCATACCCATTTGAATTTGTGTGAAATCCGCCTTTCGGATGCTTCCGTCTCGTTGATTGCCGATTCCATTCCTTACAACTTCTATGACATGGAGTCGTGCTGCAATCTCTTTTTGGACCGGAAGAAATCCTTGCTGTACGCCATTGTCCTGCAAAAGCAGGATGCGGCCGGTTATAGCGTGGACATTTATTCGTTGGCTTATCCGCCGTTGCAGGTGTCGGACGTGGTTCAGGCGAGCGGCTTTCCGTTGGGCTTCCGGGCATGGGCGGGCATTGTCGCGGCCGTCCTGCTGGCGGGGAGCGGCATCGTTTGGTTGCTTTGGCGGAAGAAGAAGCGCAGGCATCCGGCAGATGCGCCGTCTTCTCCGGCGCAGTCGGCGGGGAGCGTGCCGCCGGTGGAACTGAAGTCCCCTGTTTCCACCATCAAGCTTTTGGGCGGTTTCCAAGTGTTCGACAAGGAAGGGCATGACATCACCGACAGTTTCACTTCCGTCGTGAAGCAATTGTTCCTGTTCATCCTGTTGAACACCATCCGTGACGGGAAGAAAGTCACTTCCGACAAATTGGACGAGACGTTCTGGATGGGCATGAGCAAGTCGCAGGCATCCAACAACCGCAGCGTGAATATCCGAAAGCTGCGGCTGCTGCTGGAGAAGGTGGGGAATGTGCTGGTGGTGAACCGGAAGTCTTATTGGTTCATTGAAATCGGCGAAGGGGTGAGGTGCGACTACCGTGAAATCATGCTCCTCCTGCAGAAAGAGAAAGAGGAGAAAAGGATGGACCTCGGCCTATTGGATGCCATCTTGGACATCGCGCAGGGCGGGATGCTTCTTCCCAACGTCACCAATGAATGGGTGGACGACTACAAGTCGTCTTATTCCAACCTGCTGATAGAAATCTTGCAACGTTCCATGTCCTTGCCGGAGGTGGAGGCCGACCTGAACCTTCAGGTCAGGATAGCCAATGCCATCTTGCTGCATGACAATTTGGATGAGGAAGCGGTGCAGGTCAAGTGCAAAGCCTTGTTCCGGCTGGGGCAGAAGGGGAGTTCCAAGCTTTGCTACGACAAGTTCGTGCAGGACTACCGCCGTATCCTCGGCTCCGATCCGAAGCTGGCCTACGATGAACTCATTCGCCCGTAGCGTTCCTCCCTTCCGGCATTCCGGCAGGCGGGCAAGTTGCCGGAATCTTTTCCCAATAAAATCCGGAAATTTTCAGGTAAAATGCGCCCACTTTTCAGGTAAAAATCAAAATTTTATTGGGAAAGGCGAAAGTGTCCTGCCGGGCTTCCCGGAAGATGCTCCCAAAGTTTTTTGGAAAACCTTCCAAGGTTTTGCCCCAAACGTCAGGAGGCTTTTCCTGAAACCTTGAAAGGTTTTGCCTGAAGCTTGGTGCCGGAACCCGAAATCCCTGGAACCTTGTCTCCTTGCCAACCCGCCAAGTGGGAAAAGGACATGGGAGGCTTTGGGGAATGGTTCTAAGAAGTTTTGCGAAAAGTTGCTGGACTTTTATGCAATTGTTGCTGAACTTTTTTGAAAAGTTCTGTGAACCGTTTTCCCGGCCTTGCAAGCCTGCCCGTTGAATCTTCCCGCAACTGCGGTTAAATGTTCCCGTGGCTCGCAGCTTTTTGCCCGCAGCCTGCATGAATTTTGCCTTAATTAATGGCCGCATTCTTCCTGTTAATGTTTTGTTAAGGTGTGGTTAATATGCCGCAACAATCCCGTAATCGGCGTAAAATCAATGGATTAAAAAATATTTTTTAATTTATTTGGAAATTAATGCATGGTTAAGGTTTTGTTAACCCGCCCCTTGTAATTTCGCAACACGTTTTGGCAGGCATGGCAAGGTTGCCGGTGTGCGTTGCCCGGACGGATTGATTGAATGCTAACTTAATTTACGAACGCCTTAGTCTTAATAAAGATGAGAAAACTGGTATCTTTCCTTTCATTCGTTGCCGTGCTGTCGGCCTGCACAGGCGGCGGCAAGCAAGCTCCTGAAGGCCATACGCAATATGTGGATCCCTTCATCGGCACTACTTACACGGGCCATACTTTCCCCTGCGCCGTATATCCGTTTGGCATGATGCAGCCCGGCCCGCAGACCGGTTGCATCGGTTGGGATTATTACGGCGGCTACCGTTATGAGGACACCATCATGCAGGGCTTTTCCCAAAACCGCCTGAACGGGACAGGATGCCCCGACATGGGTGACTTGCTGATGATGCCTTTCTGTGGGAAAAGCACGATGGAAGGATTCAAAAGCACCTTCAGCAAGGATTCGGAAGTGGCCACGCCGGGATATTATGCCGTGAAGCTGGCCGACAATGCCGTGAAGGTGGAATTGACGGCCACGCCTCATGTGGCGATGCACCGCTACACCTTTGATGGCAAAGCGCCGGCGGTTTATTTCAATTTCCAAAGCGGCGTGGTCGGCAGCCAGAATGGTTACGACAGGCGCGTGCTTCGTTGCGAAGTGCAGCAAGAAGATGAATATACCATCAGCGGTTACCAACGCATCAACAACTGGGTGGAACGTGATTTGTATTTCATTGTCCGTTTCGACCGGCCGATGGTTTCTGTTGAGGAAGTGAAAGGCGTGAAGGAAGGGGAAGTGCCGGGCAAGCTGGTGCGTTTCCCGGACGAAAAGGAAATCATGGCCAAAGTGGCCTTTTCCATGGTCAGCATTGACAATGCGAAGCACAACATGGATTCGGAGGCGAAAGGCTGGGACTTTGAAGGCGTGAAAAGGAACGCGGAAAGCAAATGGGAAAACTACCTCTCGCGCATCGAGATAGAAGGCACGGACGACCAGAAGACCAATTTCTATACCTCGCTTTACCACCTGTTGATACAGCCGAACAACATTGCCGACACCGACGGGCGTTACCGCAATCCGAAGGACTCTGTGGCAATGTCGCCCTTCGGGAAATATTTTTCCACCTTCTCTTTATGGGACACTTACCGCGCCGCCCATCCCCTGTACACGCTTTTCACGCCGGAGGTGGTGCCGGCCATGGTGAACAGCATGCTCCTGCATGCGGAGCAGTACGGTTGCCTGCCGATATGGCCGGTATGGGGCAAAGAGACTTATTGCATGATTGGCAACCATGGTGTTCCCGTGGTGGTGGAAGCCTGCCTGAAAGATTTTCCCGACATCGACCCGGAGTGGGCTTATGAATGGGTGAAGAAAAGCCTGACCACGAGTCATGAGGGCTACGATGCCGGCCTCTATGCGAAGCATGGCTATCTTCCTTTCGACTTGGTGAAGAATGAATCCGTGTCACGCACCTTGGAAGGAGCTTACGATGACTATTGCGCCGCGTTGCTGGCCAAGAAGCTCGGCAAGGAGGAGGATTATGCGTTTTTCATGGAACGTTCCCGGTATTACAAGAACCTGTATGACGCAGAGACCGGGCTGATGCGCGGCAAGGACTCCAAAGGCCGCTGGCGCACGCCGTTTGACGCCTTCCATCTCTCGCATGCCAGCACGATAGGCGGCGATTACACCGAAGGAAATGCCTGGCAATACACGTGGCATGTGCAGCAGGACATTGACGGGTTGGTGGAACTGATGGGCGGCACGGACAAGGCGTTGGCCAAACTGGATTCACTCTTCGTGATAGACACACGGGTGGAGCAGGGCGGTTTCGTGAAAGACGTGACCGGATTGATTGGACAATACGCGCATGGCAACGAACCGAGCCACCATGTCATTTACCTGTACACGTTGCTCGGACGCAACGACCGCACGGCAGAATTGGTGCGCGAGGTGTTTGACCGCTTTTATCTGCCCACGCCGGGCGGCTTGTGCGGCAATGACGACTGCGGGCAAATGTCGGCATGGTACGTGTTCAGTGCCATGGGCTTCTATCCGATGGATCCGGCCAGCCTGGAGTATGTGATTGGCGCGCCCCAGTTGCCGAAGGCATCCATCAAATTGTCCAACGGGAAGATTTTCACCGTGGTCGCCCACAACTTGTCGAAAGAGAACAAATACGTGAAGTCCGTGAAGATGAACGGGCAGGAACTGAAGGACTTCAAGTTCACTTACGACGACCTCATGAACGGCGGCACGCTGGAGTTTGAAATGTCGAATGTAAAATAAGGAAAGGATAAATATCCATAATAAGTGTTTTTAGTTAATCATTAAAATTTTAAGATCATGAAAAAACTACTTTACTCGCTTGCATTAGCGATGTGCGCACAGACCGGTTTGTGGGCGCAGGACACTTTCTATGTCAGTTCCATGGGTGACGACACCAATCCGGGAACTGAGGAAGCTCCTTTTTATTCTCTGAACCCTGAATTGCTGACGGACGGATGTACCGTGATTGTGATGGACGAAGTTTACCTGGATCCTGCTTTCCTCATGGGCGACCGCCAGGAAGAACCTTCGGGCGTGAACACGCTGACCGTCCAAGGCGGCAGCCCGGAAGCGGCTCTGATAGGCTTGAACGATGAGGAATGGGCAGACGAAGTCAACGAGAACTACTCCACCTTCTTCGATGTGAAGGGCGGCAACCTGACGTTGAAGGACATCACGCTGAAGAACCTCCGCCGTGTGGAAGGCCACAACGACGGCGGCATGATTTTCGTGGATTCTTATTCGGAATTGCATATGGAGAACGTCATCGTCAAGAACACGGAAACGCCGTTGAGCATCCGTGGCGGCGCCATCAGTTGTTCAGGAAAGCTGTATGCCACGAACTGCACGTTCGAGAACCTGAAGGCTTACCAAGGCGGTGCCATCTATTTCCTGGAAAGGGAGAATCCTTTGTTCGCACGCTTCGACAACTGCGTGTTCACCAAAAACCAGACAGTGGACGGCGCAGCCGACAAAGGTGACGGCGCAGGCGGCGCTGCCATCTATGTGGAAGGCTACGAGATGGACATGGAATTTGACAAATGCCTTTTTGAATACAACCAGGCGTTGAACACCGCAGGCAATGCAACGGGCGGCGCCCTCCGCATCCGGATGAACGGCACGGAAGAAATCCCGGCTGATGCGGATGTGACGTTCACGAACACCACGTTTGCCGGCAACTACTCCGTAGGCCAGAGCAGCATGATTCACTGGGGACGTCCGACCGTAGGCGACATGAATTTGAAATTCATCAACGATGTGTTCTACAAGAACCGCACTTCCGGCCCGCAGGCCAACGTGTTGACCGGCCAAGGCAGCGCCATTCCTGACGTGACGGGTTCGTTGATTTTCGTGAATTGCACCTCTTTCATGAACAACACGGGCGTGGGCATAGAAGAACTTGGCATAGAGCCATTGATATTGCCTGACCAGAATGCCATCAACCTTTCTGACTTCGCTGGCGATTTTGACATGATTTGGGTGAACAACCTGATGTTGGACTGCATGATCGAGCCGGTTGACAATGGTTCAGGTGAGATGATCGACCAGCAAGGCTGGGGATGGTCTGTCCGCGAAAAAGACGGGCGTTGCACCGGCCAGTACATCATCCAGAACAATGTGCATGACGGCGTGGGCGGAAGCTATGATGAGACTTGGGGCGCAGGCTTCTTGTTCATGTTCAACAACACGGATGCGGCAACGGCCAACAACAACAAGAGCGTTCGCGGGAAATCAACCGACCAGAAACTGGAACAATTGGGTTTGGGCCGCACTTTGGTGATGCCGGAAACCGGCGTTCCTTACGTGGCCATTGAGTCTGCTGAAGGCTTTGCCATCGACAACGGTGTGGCTTCTTTGATTTATGAAGGCGAAGAGTTGATTCCGCAGACCGATATCCGTGGCGTGGCCATCTCTGGCGTTTCCCGCGACTTGGGCGCATTCGAGTTTGACGGCGGCGGTTCTGCTGTGGATGTAAATGAAGTGGCTTCTGCCATCCGCGTATATCCGAACCCGGTGGCTGACGTGATGTACCTGACAGGCGAAGCAACTTCTGTGAAGGTTTACAGCGTGTATGGCGCTTGCGTGGCTGAAGGCTACAATGTAAGCTCCCTTAATGTGGCAAGCCTTCCGCAAGGCGTTTACATCGTGAAGATGGAAATGGAAGACGGCAGCGTTTATTCAAGCAAAATCCAGAAATAGTCGATAAGAAGAAGCAGGAAGGGTGCCTGGCGGCACTTTTCCCTGCTTCCTTGTGTCAATAAGAATCGTAATTTTCCTTTGCAATAAATACGGATAATGAAAAACCTCTTGATTGTTGTTTTGTCATGCATGTGTATCCTCCCGGCAGCTTCCCAGGAATGGAAAGAAGACGCTGCGCGGGTGAAGGAAAACATCTATGGCAACTATGAAGGCATGTTCCGGGAAGAAGGCGGCGGCTTGGAATATCCGTTCATCACGCCTGGCAGTTCCCAATATGCCGATGTATTGTGGGATTGGGATTCTTGGCTGACCAACATTGCCTTGCGGCAGATTATGCAGGATTTGGGGAATGAAAAGTTTTCGGGCGAAGCCGTGCGGTATGAACAAGGCTGCGTGCTGAATTTCCTGGACTTCGGAGGCATGGACGGATGGGTGCCCATCAATATCAAACGGAACGACACGCGGGAACAGATACGCCCGAAAGACATTTATCGGGTGAACATGCACAAGCCTTGCCTGGCACAGCATGCGGCTTTCCTGACGAAACAGGACGGGGGCGATGCGGAATGGCTGCGGGAGAAGTTCTATTTCCTCCAGACGTTCGTGAACAACTATGTGAACCATCACCGCGACCGTGCCACGGGGTTGTATTTCTGGCAGGACGATGCCGCCATTGGTGTGGACAATGACCCTTGCACGTACTATCGCCCCAAGCGCAGTTCGGGTTCCATTTTCCTGAATTGCCTGATGTATAAGGAACTGGAGGCGATGGCTTATTTGTGCGAAAGGCTGAATCTGGGAGAAACGTCGCTGCAATACCGGCAGAATGCTGCTGACCTGAAGGCCGCGATACAGAAGCATTGCTGGGACGAGCGGGACGGCTTCTTTTACAGTGTGGATTTGAACTTGCTTCCCGTGAAGCAGCCCGACACTTTTGAGAGGCATAGCGGCATGCCGAGGGATTGGGACTGCCTGATTATGCGGATTGGCGTGTGGTCCGGATTCTTGGGAATGTGGTCGGGCATCGCCACGCCGGAACAGGCGGAACGCATGGTGAAAGAGCATTTCAAGAATGAAAAGACATTCAATGCGCCGTATGGCGTGAGGACGCTTTCCAAAATGGAGAAAATGTATAACCTGAAAGCGTCCGGCAATCCTTCGTCATGGTTGGGACCCATTTGGGGCATCTCCAACTACATGGTGTGGAAAGGATTGGTGAAATATGGTTATGAAACAGAAGCACAGGAATTGGCGGCAAAGACCATTCAATTGTTTGGAAGGGACGTGGAACGGTTTGGCACGATGCATGAGTATTACCAGCCGGAAAACGGGGAGCCGATTTTGAATCCGGGCTTCCAGAATTGGAATTATTTAGTTTTGAACATGATTGCATGGATGGAAGGCCGTTCGGTAGTCGAAGAGTTTTAATAGGTAGTAGAACAGATATATTAAATGATTAAGAACCATGAAGAATAACAGACGATTTTTGGCAATATCCGTTTTGTCTTTGGCTGTTGCGGGACTGATGAATGCCCAGGGACAGGAAACGATGGGTGACTTGCGGGCGGTGCTGGATGCCCAAAAAGGCAAATCCGTGATTGACATCCCTAAGGGTACCTACACCTTGGATTTGAAGAACAACATAGGCCCTTACGTGTTCAGCAACTTGAAAGACGTGACGGTGGAAGGGAACGGTTCCACCATCATCTGCAATTACCAGAAGCAGGCTTTCAGCATTGACCATTGCGAGAATTTTACCATCAAGGATTTGGTCATCGATTACGACCCTCCTTGCTCCACGCAGGGAACGGTGGTAGCCATGACCGATGATGCCAAGACATTGGAGGTTGAGATGCACGAAGGTTTCCCGTTGCCCGACCCGGAAACAGAGCAGGATCGCGTGCATTTCTATGACGGCGAGACAATGGAACTGATATGGAACTTGTATGCCAACCAGATTACGGAGCCGATTGAATACTTGAGCGATCGCAAGATACGGGTGAAGTTGGCGATGCCCAAGCCGAACACGTATGGCGTGGGCGATTACATTGTGTTGAACAACATCCCCAACACGTATGTCGGCCACATGATTATCTCGAATTATTGCAAGAACCTGACTTTCTCCAACGTCACGGCATACGATTCTCCCCAGTTCTTTTTTGGCGAGCATTATTGCGAGAACTCGCATTATTACCGTTGCGTGATCGACCGCAGGCGGAACGACCCTAAATATCCCATCGACCAGTTGCGGGCAGGCATTGCGGACGGCATCCACAGCAAGCATGCCACGATTGGGCCGACGATTGAAGAATGCACAATCCAATACATCACGGACGACCCAGTGGCCATCAACGGCAACTTCTATCCCGTGTGTGACGTGGACGAAGATTACCAGCAAATCTATATCCTTGCGCGGGACTATAATCTGACAGATGTGACCATCAAGCAAGATGAGAATATTGTGGCGGTATCCAATGGCGGCGTGCGCCGGGGTGAAGGCAAGCCTAATCGTGTCCGTTTGTCAACGACGCCGACAACGGATGAAATCAATAAATGCCTGTCTTATTTCAATGACATCAAGGACCGTCGTTATGTGAACAAAGTGGTGGTGCGTTTTTCTGAAGAAGAATGGGAAAAGATAGGAGATGTGCAGCCGGGCGATGTGCTTTTTTCTACGAACCGTATCGGCGCAGGCTTCAAAGTCATCAACAACACCATCGGGCATATTCCGGGACGCGGCATCTTGATTAAGTCTTCCAATGGAAAGATTCAGAATAACAAGATAAGCAACACGGGGGCAGGTGCCATCATCATTGCGCCGGAATTCAACTGGATGGAAGCCGGATTGTCCACGGATTTGGAAATCAGCGGCAACACCATCGAAACTTGTTTCTGGAAACAAAACCATAACCGTTCCCAATGCGCGGCCATTTCCGTGGTGCTGGAGGCATCGAATGGTGACTTGGGGGATGCGGGCGGTTTCCGCAACATCAGCATCCACCGCAATACGATAAAGGATTGCCCGAAGCCATGTGTGTTCCTCAATGCCATAGACGGAGGTTATTTCTACAAGAATACCATCGAACCGGCTACGTGGGAACGCGACCACGGATCAAGTTTCCTGATTTCAAACAAACAGGAATATGTGACGAAGAACGTGGCGAACATCATTACCGATGAAGACCCGTTGGGCATTGATTTCCCGGAAGTGGAAGAAGTGAATGAGGATGCGGTGCTGATTGATTCGTCCGGCCGGGTGAGCTTGAAAGGGCACGAAGGTCAAAAGGTGCGGATGGAGATATATAAAGTGTCGGGCGAATTGATGTCTGAAGAATCTTTCATGAACACTTCCGCTGCTTCTGTCAGCCATTTGAAACCGGGTGCTTATGTCCTTCATTTGACCTGTGGAGGCGAGGCTTTCTCTCGGAAATATTTGGTAGATTAATTGCAGGACGATTTTACGGGCGGGAGCAATGGACATGCAATTGAAACGATACGGTGTTTTCCTTTTTTTCTGCTTGGCGATGCTCGCCCATGTGCAGGCAGGGATTGTTTTGCCGGACTTGTTGGGCGACAATATGGTATTGAAGCAGAAATCCAAGGTGATGTTCTGGGGCTGGGATGCCCCGGGAACGGATATTCGGGTGAAGGCCGGGTGGGATGGCAAGGAATATGCCGCGAGAGCGGGTGCGGACGGCCGGTGGGAAGTGAGGCTTTCCACTGCGTCGGCAGGCGGTCCTTACCGGATTTGGGTGAAAGGAACGGACGAAGTGGTGTTGGAAAACGTCATGCTTGGTGAAGTGTGGTTCACCAGCGGGCAATCCAATATGGGTTGGACGGTGACGGAAGAAAGGAATGCAGAAAATGTGTTGAAAACCGCAAAGCATGACCGTATCCGCCTTTTCCATGTTCCCCGTTGCGTTTCTGACGATAAGGAGACGGCGTTCGGGAAGAAGGCATCGTGGAAAATGTGTGATGCCGCATCCGTAAAGGATTTTTCGGCCATGAGCTATTATTTTGCCGTAGCGTTGCAGGAGGAATTGGATGTGCCGGTCGGCATCATTTCTGCTTCTTGGGCAGGCACAGGCATCGAGTCGTGGCTTTCGGATGAATTGCAGGCATCGGATGCAGAATTGTCGAAACCCCTCGCACGTTGGGAAGGTTGGAAGGAATCCTATCCTGCCGATAGCGCAAAATATGCGGCAAGCATGGCTGCGTGGGAAGCACGCAAGCAGGCTGGAGAGCAGTTGCCGCCAGTGAAGAAGCCCAAGAGCGTCCACATGATGGAACGTCCTCATTGCAAGCCCGGCTCCTTGTATAATGCAATGGTGTATCCCTGCATGCCTTATACCCTTTCAGGCTTTGTCTGGTATCAGGGAGAGAACAGCATTGAATGGTCGGAAGAATATGCGTTCCAGTTGCAGAACCTGATTGAAAGCTGGCGGGACGGATTTGCCTCACAGGCTCCTTTCCTGGTGGGGCAATTGACGAATTTCAACTATCCTTCTGCCGAAAGGGCTGCGATGGTGAGGGATGCCCAATTGAAAGCGGAAGATATGCCCGGTGTATATGCCATCTGCACCATTGACATCGGCAATCCTGATGATGTGCATCCTGACAACAAGCTTCCTTTCGGAGAACGTTTTGCGGGCATGGCGTTGAACAAAGTGTATGGGAAAGCGTTTGTTTCGGCGGCGTATCCGGTCGCGCACAGAGCCAAGGTGAAGAAAGGCCGGATAGAAGTCGGCTTCAAGCGTGCGAAAGGATTGCATGCCCAAGGAGAGCATGTGAATGATGTGGTGTTGTATGACCATGAAGGGAACCGGCTGGAGATAGAGAAGGCTTATGTCGATAAAAACCGGTTGGTCGTTGAGGCCGGAAGCATCGATGGTGTGGCTAAAGTGAGTTATGCAGTGGATAATGACGTGAAAGCGAATTTGTATAACGGGAACGGTTTGCCCGCATTCCCTTTTTCTTTAACAGTAAAGCAATAGGAAATATAATATGATGAAAACCATGAAAAAACGCAGTGTGATAGCCTTTTTGTTCTTGGCACTTCTTCCGGCAAAGGTCCTTTCCGCCGTTGCGGAGGCAATTCATGTCAGGACAGATGCCTTGGAGATGGTGTTTGCCATTGACGGGAACAAGAAAGTCGTTTACCAGTATTTTGGCGACAAACTGTCATCCGATAGTGAAAACATGCTATTGAACCGGCATTATAAGAACCGGCGCGACGGACGTTCGCTGGATGCGGAGGTCTATCCGGCGGCAGGAGATTTCTTGGATCCCGCTTTGCAGATGACGCATGCCGACGGGGTCATCACGACAGATTTGTATTATGTGGACCATGCGGTGGCGAATCTTGACGAGAATGTGGTGGAGACAAGAATCAACCTGCGGGATGCGCTTTATGCATTGGACGTGTCGGTGGTGTTCAGGGCTTACCAGAAAGAAAACGTCATTGCGCAACATGTCGAGCTGGCCAATCATGAAAAGGGCAGCGTGTGGATAGAAAAGATTTCTTCCGCTTATCTTCCTTTGCATAAAAGGATGTATTACCTGACCCATTTCTATGGCGGTTGGGGCGGCGAGATGAAGATGAAAGAAGAATTGCTGACGCCGGGTGTGAAAAGCATTGAGGCGCGGAACGGGATTTTGAACACCGAATCGGTGAATCCTTCTTTCATGGTGTCGTCTGATGCGCCGGCACAGGAGACATCGGGTGAAGTGTATGCCGGTTCCTTGGCTTGGTCGGGCAATTACAAACTGACTTTTGAAATAGACAAATACGGCATCTTGCATGTCCTGGGTGGCATCCATCCTTATGCCTCTGGACGTACAGTAGAGCCGGGCGAGACGTTTGCAACGCCGGAAATGGTGTGGACGTATAGTTCCGCTGGCCGGGGACAGGTCTCAAGGAATTACCACGATTGGTGCCGCCGTTATGCTTTGGCGCATGGTGATGAAATCCGCCCGGTTGTCCTGAACAGTTGGGAAGGCACGTATTTTGATTTCGATGAAAAGAAAGTGATGGCCATGATAGATGATGCGGCGGCTTTCGGCGTGGAGATGTTCGTATTGGATGATGGCTGGTTCGGGAACAAGTATCCCCGGAATGACGACCGGGCCGGCTTGGGCGACTGGCAGGCAAACAAGAAGAAGTTGCCTCATGGCTTAGGCTATTTGGCGGACTATGCCCATGAAAAAGGTTTGAAATTCGGCGTATGGATGGAATTGGAAATGGTCAACCCGAAAAGTGAATTGGCTGAGAAGCACCCGGAATGGATGGTGAGAAGCGGGGAGCGTGACTTGCTGTTGGTGCGCAGCCAATGCGTCCTCGACCTGACAAACCCGGAAGTGCAGGATTACATGGTGGAAACGTTTGACGATATTTTGGGCAGTTCCCCGAACATTACTTATGTGAAATGGGATTCCAACCGTTTCATCAACAATCCGGGTTCGGAATATCTTCCCGATGACCGGCAAACCCATTTTTACGTGGACTACATAAAAGGCTTGTATTCTGTGTATGAAAGGATACGGGAGATGTATCCGCATGTCACTATCCAGTTGTGTTCTTCGGGCGGCGGGCGCTTGGATTTCGGTGCGTTGAAGTATCATGATGAGTTCTGGGCCAGTGACAACACGAACTCTTTGAGCCGGATTTTCATCCAGTATGGGACAAACATGTTTTTCCCGGCTATGGCCACAGGCTCGCATGTCTCCATCAGCCCGAACCATCAGACGCACATGCACACTCCTTTGAAGTACCGCTTTGATGTGGCCATGGCAGGCCGTTTGGGCATGGAGTTGCAACCCAAGGATTTGCAAGGCGATGAACGGGTGTTTGCCATGAATGCGGTGGAGACTTACAAGAAAGTCCGCCCCGTTATCCAGTTCGGGGATTTGTACCGTTTGGTTTCACCATATGATGAAGGAGGCTGGGCAGCCCACATGTATGTATCCAAAGAGAAGGATGCGGCGGTGGTGATGGCTTACAGCTTTGAGTTCCATGGGCGCGACCGTTTCTTGGAGTTCAAGCTGGACGGCCTGGAAAAGGACAAGAAATACAAGTTGACGGAACTGAACCCGCTGAAAAGCCGGAAACCTTATTGGGGAGAAGGCATGGTGTTCACGGGGGATGAACTGATGAAAGTGGGAATCAATATCAATGACAGCGAGATGTTCGACAGTTTTGTGTTCCTGCTTACCGCTGTGGATGAATGAGCGTCATGCAAATGGAAAGGGAGAGGTTTATGAAACGCAACCTGTTTTTTGCTTTGTTGTTTTGCCTCTTGGGCGGCAGCGTGGAAGCGGCCGCTCTGTGGTTGCCTTCGGTCTTTTCGGACCATGCCGTCCTCCAGCGGGGGATGCCTGTGAAGATATGGGGGAGCGCCACGGCGGGCAAGACGGTGACGGTAGGAATATCCGGGGATGAATACAGCACGGTGGCCGACGCGCAGGAGCAGTGGGAGGTGGTTTTGCCCTCTCATGACGCAGGCGGCCCTTATGAAATCCGGGTTTCATCGGGCGGCGAGAACCTTGTGATAAGGGATGTGTTGTTTGGCGAAGTATGGTTGTGCAGCGGGCAATCGAACATGGAATTCAGGGTGAAAGAGGCATATGATGCGGCAAACGAGATGAAGCGGGCTGATTATCCGATGATCCGTGCCGTCAATGTGCCGCATGTGATGGCCGGGTCTCCTCAGGATGAGGTGGAGGTGAAGTGGGAAATCTGTTCTCCCGCTACGGTAGGCAATTTCACTGCCGTGGGATATTTCTATGCCTTGAATTTGCATGAGGAATTGAATGTTCCTGTCGGCATCATCAATGCATCGTGGGGGTCCACCGGTGTGCGTACATGGATGAGCCGGGAGGCTTTCGACCCGCTGCCGGAAAGGATGAAGAGTGATTATGACCCGTTGGCCTTGGAAGATTATGGCCGTTTCCAGAGAGAGAATGCGGAGAAAAAGCAACGCTTTGAGCAGGCGTTGGCGCATGACAAAGGAATGGCGGGGAAATGGTATGAGCCGGACACGGATATTTCGGGTTGGGAAGAAATGAATGTGCCAGGTGCATGGGTGTCCACGGCATTAGGCAATTCTCTTGGCAACGTGTGGTATTGCCGCAAGGTGCAGTTGCCGGAGAGCGCGAAGGGGCGGCCAGGCATCCTGTCATTGGGCATCATCGATGATGGCGATGTGGCTTGGGTGAATGGCGTGAAGGTGGGCGAAAGCCGTGGTGCCGGCAAGCGGCGCATCTACGAGGTGCCTCAGGGCGTGCTGAAGGCCGGTGAGAATGCCGTTGTCGTGCAGGTCAATAATTTCTCATATACGGGAGGTTTCATTTCCGTGCCGGATGATTATTACCTGGAGACTGGCGACGACAAAGTGCGTTACGCCTTGTCCGGGAAATGGAAGTGCAGGAAATCGGCCGTGAGCATGGATTTCGGGTATTGCGAGTTGCTTCCCAATATCGCCCCGGCATTGCTGTATAATGCCATGATTCACCCGTTTGTGGATTACGGCATCCGGGGCGCAATCTGGTATCAAGGCGAGCATGACACACGGCGTGCCTACGATTACCGTACGCTGTTCCCCGCATTGATAGAAGACTGGCGGAAGCAATGGGGGTATGATTTCCCCTTCTATTGGGTCTCGTTGGCCAATATGAACCCGGAAGACCAGGCTCCACGGGAAAGCCAGTGGGCGGAATTGCGGGAAGCGCAGACAATGGCCCTTTCCTTGCCGAACACGGGGCAAGCTGTGATTTATGACATTGGCGATGCATTGAACATCCATCCGGTGAACAAGCAGGAGGTGGGCCGCCGGTTAGCCTTGCTGGCAAGGAACAATGTGTATGGCGAAAAAGACTTGGTGTGCGAAGGCCCCGTGTGCGACTCTTTCAGGATAGACGGTGACAAGATAATCGTTCGTTTTGCCAACACGGGGAAGGGCCTGTGCGTGAAGGACAACAAATATGGTTACGTGACAGGCTTCTCCATAGCGGGCGCCGATCGGAAATTTGAATGGGCCAAAGCCTCTATCCGAGGGGACGAAGTGGTGGTTCATTCCGGCAAAGTGAAAGAACCGGTAGCCGTGCGTTACGCTTGGTCTGACAATCCGGGCGCTAATTTGTGCAACGAAGAAGGGTTGATGGCCGTGCCCTTCCGCACAGATACATGGAAAGGATGCACGGAGAAATGAAAAGGCAACGAGGGGCAAACAGGGAAATGACAGGAAAGGAAACCCGATTCAGCCGTATGGGAAACCTGCTTTGTGCGGGCAACTTCTTTATCTTTAGCCTAAGGATGCACATCCTTAGCTTAAAGATGCACATCCCCAGCCTAAGGATACACATCCTTAACCTAAGGATGAACTTCCCACCGGGGCAATTCAACTTTTCCTCGCCGTTTCCTGCAACTTCCCGGCTCGTTGCGCGGGATTTTCTGCCTGCAAAAGTGTGCGCGATATACAGTATGAACCTTTAATAATTCAGAATATGAGAAAAATATTGCTACTTGGTTTTTTTTGCCTGGCTGCCGCCTATATGCGGGGCGATGATGCCTCGATACTGGATTTTGGCGCGGCGCAGGATGCTGCCAATAACGCGAAGGCGATACAATCCGCCATTGACCATTGCGCAGCGACGGGCGGAGGCACGGTGCATGTCCTTCCGGGAGTTTACCAGACTTCGACTGTCTTTTTGAAAGACAATGTCCATTTGTACCTGCACGGAGGAAGCACGCTCCGTGCCGTTCCGGACCCTCAGGCATACAGCCGTGACAGCCGCGCCGTGGTGGTGGCCCAGAATGCGGAAAATGTCTCCGTCCGTGGCGAAGGCTGCATCGACGGGCAAGGCAACCATGCCAATTTCCAGTTTGGGGATGAAAAGGGGAATCGTCCTCATGTCATCCTCTTTGACCGTTGCCGGAACGTGCAGGTGAAGGATGTTTTCCTGTATAATTCCGCTTCATGGACCTTGCGTTGCGCGGCTTCAGACGGCATCCGCATCTCCGGCGTGAAGATATATTCCCATGGGAACTACAACTGCGACGGCATCGATGTCAACAGCCGGAACGTGACGATTTCAGATTGCCTTATCGACTGCGATGATGACGGCATTTGCTTCAAGACCGAGATACCGGGTTTCGACGTGGAGCATGTCACGGTCTCCAATTGCGTGATTGCCTCCAACTGCAACGGGATAAAGTTCGGCACCGGCTCCTTCCATGCCTTCCGCAACATCAGCATCAGCAACTGCGTGATAAGAAAGGCTTCTGAAAACAACATCCGCTCGTGGCGAAAGATGCTGCGAGGCATCACGGCGGATACCACGGTGATTTCCGGCATTGCGCTGGAAGTGGTGGACGGAGGCGTCATGGACCGGGTGGCCATCAGCAACATTTCCATGCAGGACGTGCAGACGCCCATTTTCATCCGCCTGGGAAACCGGCGCGGCAGCGGCACGTTGAAGAATGTGTTGATATCGAACGTTGTGGCGCAAAGCGAAAGCCTCATCACTTCGTCCATTACCGGGATACCGGGCAGCTATGTGGAGAATGTGACGTTGAGGGACATTTTCTTGTCTAACGCCGGAGGCGCAAACGAGGAAGATGCCCGGATGGAAGTGCCGGAAAAGGTCAACCAGTACCCGGAGAACCGCATGTTCGGGCCTGTCCTCCCTGCGTATGGTTTTTATGTGAGGCATGTGGAGAACCTGACCATGGAGAACATCCAATGCGAGGTGCGTCATGAGGATGCCCGTCCGGCTTTTGTCTTTGACGACGTGCATCGCGTGTCCTTGTCTAATTTCCAAGCCGACGTGCCTCGTGGCGGAAGCCCGGTGGTTCGTTTGGTGAACGCTTCGGATGTGTCCTTGTCAGGATTCCGGGCGGGGGAAGAAACCGTACCCTTGTTCATCAAGGTGGAAGGAGGAACCAGCCGGGGAATCCATGCATCGGACAATGATTTCATCCGGGTCAGCAAAAAAGCAGAACTGGATAAAGCAGTCAAGAAGTCAGAAGTTATATTATAAAAGTTAGTATGAATGCAAAAAATCTAAGAAGATGGAAGAACACAAGAACGTTAGATTCAAATGTTTGGGTATGAAGTCTTTTTTGCATAAGATTTCGTATGTGGTATGCTTGGCCTTTTTGTTCGTTCAGGCAGTGTCTTTGCGGGCAGAAACAACGGCAAGCAGGGCTTCCGCGCCTCGTGTTTTGCAAGGCGTGGTATTGGATGCTAATGGAGGGGAACCTCTTATCGGGGCATCCGTGGTAGTGGAAGGGACCACCCGTGGCACAATCACGGATGTGGATGGAAAGTTCTCGATTGAAGTTGAAATCGGGGATGTATTGGAATTTACCTATTTAGGTTATGATAAGGTGACCTATACTGTGAAAAACTTCAAGCCGCTGACCATTAGCCTGTCTGAAGACACGCAAATCATGGACGAAGTGGTGGTCGTTGGTTTCGGCGTGCAGAAGAAAGAAACGGTGACAGGTGCCATTTCCTCTGTCAACACAAAGACATTGACGCAGTCGTCACAAGCCAACATCAGTAACGCGTTGGTGGGACGTTTGCCGGGTCTTATTTCTGTGCAGAAATCGGGTGAGCCGGGCAACGACCAGTCGATTGTCCGTATCCGTGGCATCGGCTCTTTCTCTGGTTCGTATGACAGTGATTTGCAGAATCCCTTGGTCATGGTGGATGGCGTGGAAGTAGATAATTACAACAACTTGGATCCGAACGAAATCGAGAACGTGGCCATTTTGAAAGATGCTTCCGCTACGGCCGTTTACGGTGTGCGTGGTGCCAATGGCGTGATTTTGATTACCACGAAACGCGGATCGGTGCAAAAGCCGAAGTTGAGCGTTTCCACGAATTTTGCCCTCAATTCATTCACCAACTTGCGTGAGCCGATGGATGCTTACAACTGGGCTTACCAACTGAACGAGACGCGCAAGTATGATGGTTACCTGACGGGTAGTTATGACCCGGTGTACACCGATGAGGAATTGCAGAAATTCAAGGACGGTTCTGACCCTGTTTTCTATCCGAATACCAACTGGGTGGATATGTTGTTCAAGGACGTGAGTTTGCAGACCCAGCACAACATCAACCTGAGGGGTGGCACGGAGAGAGTCAAGTATTTCGTGTCGTTGGGCGTGTTCACGCAAGGCGGTTTGTATAATAACACCGACCTGGTGCCTGACTATGACGCGCAAGTCCGTTACGACCGTTACAACTTCCGTACGAACTTCGACTTTAAGGTGACGAATCGTTTAAGCGTGACCTTGAATGTGTCTGACCAAATGGAGTTCAACAACCGTCCGGACGAAGACACGGGAGTTATCCTGTCCTATGCATTTTCCCACCCGCCTACGTCAGGTCCCGGTGTTTATGACGGCATGGTGATTGAGAATTTGGACGGCCGCTACAATTATTCGAGAAACCCGGTGACCCGCTTGATGATTAATGCCGGCGGCCTGAAGATTTATTCAAACCAATTGAACGTGTCCGTAAGGCCAACTTACGACCTTGGCTTCCTGACAAAAGGGCTGAGCGCGCATGCCACGGTATCATACCAGCAATACAACAGGCATCAAACCCGCTATTATAAAGAAGTGCAGACGTATCGGGCTGTGAAGATGCCGGATGGATCACCTAGCTTCCTTCCCCAAGGTACTCCGTCGCCTTACAACATCACAGAAACCTTCGGACAGCGGAGCCGGATTTACTTTGAGGCAGGCTTGAACTATTCGAGGGAGTTTGGCGACCATGCGATTGGCGGTTTGCTCTTGTATAACCAAAGCAAGGAATTCGACCCGGATTTGCTGTATAAGATACCGAGTGCCTATACAGGTCTGGTAGGGCGTATCACGTACTCTTATAAAGACCGTTATCTGGCAGAGTTTAATGCTGGTTATAATGGTACGGAGAATTTCGCGAAAGGCCATCGTTTCGGTTTCTTCCCCGCTTATTCATTAGGATGGGTTGTCAGCGAGGAAGATTTCTTCCCGGAAAACAAAGTAGTGGGCTTCTTGAAAATCAGAGGCTCTTATGGTGAAGTCGGCAACGACAAGATTGGAGGCCAGCGTTTCTTGTACTTGCCTACCACCTATACTTATTATACGGGTGACAATAATGGCAATGCCATTGCAGCCAATAACGCTTATTGGTTCGGAACGTGGTATGGCGGGACGGATTACAATAAAGTGGAAATGACGGCTTCGGAAGGAAAGATTGGCAACCCGGATTTGACATGGGAACGTGCCAAGAAGATGAATATCGGTGCAGATATTTATTTTTGGGACAATAAGATCCACTTCACGGGAGACTACTTTATGGAACGAAGGGACAACATTCTGGCGAACCGTGGTACTGTGCCTCAGATTGTGGGTGCAGAACTTCCTGCGTATAACTTGGGAAGAATGAAGAATTATGGTTTTGATGGGGAACTTACGTATAATGACCAAGTGGGAGATTTCTCTTATTGGGTGAAGGGATTGTTCACGTTTGCCCGCAACAAGATTATTGAGATGGACGAGGTGGATCGGAAGTATCCTTACATGCAGCGCACCGGCAAGCCATTTGAACAGTATTTCGGGTTGATTGCAGAAGGTTTCTATAACACATGGGAAGAAGTGAACGACCCGAACCGTCCGGTATCCCAATGGAACAACAACAAACTGCAACCCGGTGACGTGAAATACAAGGATGTGAACGCGGATGGCATTATTGATTCATATGATATGGTGCCTATCGGTTATACGCCTTTCCCGGAAATATCTTACGGATTCTCATTTGGTGGGAATTGGAAGAACTTTGATTTCTCAGTCTTGTTCACAGGGGCTGCCCATGTATCCAAACTGGCATCAAAGAAATTCCAAAAAGGATGGCATCAGGATGGCTCAGCGTTGGATTATCTGAAAGATTACAGTTGGACGCAAGAGAAATTTGAAAATGGAGAGGAAATTACGTTTCCGCATGTATCCTCCAGTACTTCTCAAGAGCATAATTACCAGAATTCTACGCTGTGGATTCGTGATTCCAGGTATTTGCGTCTGAAAAATGTGGAAGTAGGCTATACATTCAAAGCCAATGCATTGCGGAAGCTGCATATTGAATCGGCACGTGTGTATGTGAATGGAACCAATCTGCTCACGTGGTGCGGATTGCTGCCGGGTGAAGATCCGGAAGTTCCTTCTTATGATGGCAACAATTATGAACCGTATCCTTTGACAAGGACGGTGAATATGGGATTGAACATTAATTTCTAAATTCTTATTGCAATGAAAAAATTGACATATAAAATCGCCTTTTTGTTTTTGGCAATATCGCTGAGTACGGTATATTGGTCGTGCGATGCCTATTTGGAAAAGGCACCTGGTGTGGACGTTACGGAAGATACCATCTTCTCTTCTGCAGTCCAAGTGGATTATTTTGTGGCAGGTACTTATTTTGTGGGTGTAAAAAGTGATTTTCCGTATTGGGATAGTTGGGACATGAGCGATATTGGTTCCGGCGCAGCAACAGATGAAGCGGAAGTGGCACAGGGATGGTATTGGTGTCAAGCGCCATGGAACTCCGGCGCCATGAGCCGGAGCAATACGGGAGATTTGCGCTTTAATACGCATTGGGTGGCAATTCGGAGATGCAATACGTTGCTTGAACGTATAGATGATGCGCCTTTTGATGACCCGGATTTTAAGAAAAGGGTAAAAGGTGAGGCGTATCTGATTCGAGCCTTGAATTATTTTGAATTGTTCCGGAAATATGGTGGTGTGCCTATCCTTCGGGAACGGTTGGATATAGGTGGTGACTTGAAAGTACCTAGAAGCACGGCGAAAGAAGTGTTGAAGTTCATTTTGGATGATTGCGAAGAAGCCATTACACGTTTGCCAAAACCGAATGAACTGACAACAGCTCAAAGGGGGCGGTTGACTAACGTGGCAGCCATGTGTTTGAAGTCTCGGACATTGTTGTATGCCGCAAGTCCTACTTTCAATACGGCAAAGCCTTATTTGGACAACGGAAGCAACAATGACTTGATTATCTTAGGTGATTATGATCGGGAACGCTGGAAATTGGCGGCTGATGCGGCAAAGGATGTGCTGGATGAGGCTGCGCGTACCGGGATACAATTAGTGCGGAACCAGAAAGATCCTAATACCGGTGAGGATGTTTCTTATCAATATGTTTGGGATAATCCTGATAATGAAGAAGTTATATTGGCTGACCAGCGTAAGGGCTTGGTTGGAACCGGGCATTTCCCGTGGAATGGCCATATACCTAGCACGGTTGGAGGATCAGGTGGTGGTTTGCAGATGACTTTCAACTTCGTCATGAAATATGAGAAGAAAGACGGTACTCCGCAGACTTGGAACATGGAAGGCGGTGACGATTTGATGGCAAAGTTTGAAGAATTGGATCCGCGTTTCCGCCAGACGGCTACTTATCAAGGACGTCCTTGGAACTCTACGGACAATCTTTCTATGGATATGTCGGAGACAGGTGCTGACAAATGCATTACGGGAGTCTATATGCACAAACCTGTACCTTATATGATTAGCCGGAGAGATAATATACGTGTATATCCGAAAGGTTGCATTTTCCGTTTGGCTGAGTTCTATTTGAATTATGCGGAAGCGTTGAATGAGTATTATGACACGCCTCCAACGGAAGCGTATGATGCGGTGGATGAGATCAGAGACCGTGCCGGCATGCCGCCCTTGCCTAGAGGTTTGTCACAGGCAGAGTTCAGGGAGAAAGTGCGGAATGAAAGAGCCATCGAACTGTGCATGGAAGGCCATCGGCTGTATGACACACGCCGTTGGGAGATTTGTGAAGAAGATGGTGTGATGCGGGGTGACATGTATGGTCTTAAAATATACAAAATAGATGGAAGCAATGAATGCCGTTATGAACCGTATGTTTTTGAAGTAAGAACCTTTACGAAGAAAATGTATCGTCATCCTTTCTCAACCGGTGAAATGGATAAGGGATATTTGGTGCAAAATCCGGGATATTGATGTAGTTATTTCTTAAATTGTTAATATTATGAATTCGGTATTTAAATATATAACAGGCTTTGTTCTCTTTGCTGTCCCGGTGTTTGCCGGGGCTGTGGGCGACAGCCTGTCAGTGAAAGCACAGTTAGGGTATGACACGCCGGAAGGTTATAACAGGAGCAGTGCCATATCTACTGTCAAAGGAGAAGATTTGTCGAAATCATTCACTCCTAATTTGATTAATTCATTGGCTGGCAGATTACCGGGCTTGACTGTTACCCAAGGTTCAGATGAAGCAGGGGTGGTGGATAATACATTGCGTGCAAGAGGATTGGGTACTTTTCAAGGATTAAAAGACCCATTGATTGTCATTGATGGCTTTGTTTCCCAATATACGGATGCAGATGGATATTTGAGAAGCCTTTTTTCTCAATTGATGCCGGAGGAAATAGAATCAATTACGTTGCTGAAAGATGCTGCGGCTACGGCCATCTATGGGATGAGAGGTGCAAATGGGGTTTTATTGATTAAGACGAAAAGAGGGCGCAACCAGCCATTGAAAGTGAATTTCACAGCTCAAGTAGGTTTCCAACAACCGACCGAAATGCCGAAGTTCTTGGATTCGTATGGTTATGCAACATTGTATAATGAAGCATATGCAGCGGTCAATGGCGGTACCCAGTATTATGGGACGGAAGCATTGGATGCATATAAGAATGGGACGGACAAGTTCCTGTATCCGAATGTGGATTGGTATGATGAGACATTGCGGAAAATGGCGGAGTTGTATAAAGTGGGGTTGAGTTTTCAAGGCGGGAACGAGATTGCACAATATTTCGTATTGTTGAATTACATGGGCAATTCTGGATTGATGAAGCGTACGAAGGATATGTCCGATAATACCCATAATCAAGTTTATAACCGCTACAATGTCCGCTCGAATGTAGATGTGAACATTACGAAGAATCTATCGGCTCATGTTACATTGGGCATAGCTATTGAAGACAAGAAGACTCCGGGCGGTACGGATGACATGGGGAAAAACACGAGCGATTTGTTCACACGGTTGGAAACTGTTCCGGCGAATTCATTCCCGGTTCGGAACCCGAACGGCACATGGGGAGGCAGCAGCAATTGGTCTAATCCGTTGGCCAATATTGTAGACCGTGGATATTGGACACAGAATTCACGTTATATCAACTCGGCTTTGCGGTTGACGGAGAAGCTGGATATGTTGCTTCCCGGTTTGAGTGTTTCCGGCGCAATTTCATTCAACAGCTATTATTTGAATTATTTCAACCGATATGCCAATTATGAGTATTATTCGTTGTTAGGCAAGGATGCCGGTGGAAATTATTTGTATTCTGAACCGTATGGCAAGAAAGAGACAATCACGATAGATGATTCCATGTCTGACCAATGGCGGAATACGACTTTGGAAGGTTCGTTGAATTATGACAATTCGTTCGGCAAGCATGACGTGCATGCCTTGTTGCTGTATTCCTATGAAAGTGAAACGTATGGCAATGAGCAGCCGTATGTGCATGTCGGCATGGGGGCAAACTTTGCTTATACGTATGGCAAGAAATACACTGCTGAATTCTCAATGGGCGTACAAGCCACGGAGACATTTGCCAAGGGACATCGCACAGGCGTATTTCCGGCAGGTGCTGTGTCATGGGTTATTTCAGAAGAGGATCTCCTGAGAGACAATGATGTGGTGAAGTATTTGAAACTTCGGACATCGTATGGCTTGACAGGGAATGACAAAATCAACGGAGATACCCGTTTCATGTATGAGCAGGAATACGGTGAGAAGGAAGGTTACAATATCGGTGTCGCTAATGGTTATATACCGGGTTACCGTCAATTGCGTTTGGCAAATCCTGATATTTCATGGGAAAAGGAACAAAAGTTCAATATTGGAATAGAGGCAGACTTATGGGGCAAGTTAGGGCTTTCTGTTGACTATTTCCATAATCGCCGTGCAGGCATCTTGTGTTTGCCGAATCGTTCGATACCTTCTTATATTGGCGCGGAACTGCCTTACCAGAATATTGGAAAAACGAAGAACCAAGGCGTTGAGGCTAGCGTGATGTGGAATGACCATGTTGGGCGTGATTTCAACTATTATGTGAAAGCAGATGTTTGGGCTTCTAAGAACAAAATATTGTACATGTCTGAGGAAATTAAGGCGGAAAACAATGCCCACCTGTACAAGACCGGTCATCATATTGACCAAGCTTATTATCTTGAGGCTTTAGGCTATTACACACAGGCTGAGATTGATGACCCTAATGTGGCGAAGCCGACATGGAAAGATGTGGTGCCGGGCGACTTGAAGTACAAAGACTGGAATGGTGACGGAGTCATAGATAATAATGACAGTTATCCGTTCGGCTATACAGAAATTCCGGAAATCACGTTGGGTCTGAATCTAGGCTTCACTTATAAGAATTTCGATTTCTCTGCTTTCTTCCATGGCGTTTTGAACAGGACAGTTTATTTGGCTGCCAATTATTACAAGGCTTTCCAGAATAATGGTTCCGTTTCAGAGTTTGCATTAGGCAGATGGACTTCGGAAGATATGGCCGACAGGGCTACCTATCCTCGTTTGTCGTTGACCAATGAGCAGAATAACTACAGGTCGTCCACGTTTTGGACCCGGAATGGTAATTTCTTGAAACTTCGTGATGTGGAGATCGGCTATACGTTTAAGAACGTGATACCTTCTGCCAAGGCTGATTTGAGAGTTTTCGCAAACGGAACCAACCTTTTTGCAATTGATGATGTGGAGGGGTATGATTCGGAACGCATTGGAGGTTATCCGGCTGTGAGGACGGTCAGCTTGGGAGTAAATGTTCAGTTTTAATTGATATAATAGGATAGTAAAATGAAAAAGACAATGAAACATATATATGGCATCGGTTGTGTTTTGGTTGCCTCTTTGATTTGCTCATGCTCTGACTTGGACAGGGAAACACCGACCACAATGGATGAAGAAGCCATTGCGACGGAGTATGGCAATTTGCAGGGGCAGGTTATCAACCTTTATACAGGAATGCGTGATGGGCATTTTTTGATTGGCAATGCGATGATGGCCTCATTGAGTGATGAGGCGGAATATACGTTGCAGGGGGATGCCCAGGTGTTTAATTCCGGCTCCTGGAACCAGTATGTAAACCCGGATGATGTGTGGTCGCATTACTTTACTTACATCCGGCGGGTGAACACGTATTTGGAATCAGCAGAACGGTTTGAGGTGAATCTGGATGCTTATAAATTGGATCCGAGCGAGAATGCCCAAGAAATTTACAAGACACGATCGGAAGATGTTGTCAATTGGAAGCGGGAAGCCCGTTTCCTGAGGGCGTATTTTTATTTTGAACTGATAAAGCGGTATGGCGGCGTGCCGCTTTTGACGGAAGCTTTGCCTTTGGATGCCGATTTTGCAAATATCCAAAGGAACACGCTGCAAGAGTGTGTGGATTTCATTGCGGATGAATGCACCATCTTGGGCGGTGAAGGTGAGAACGGGGAAGAAGATGCATTGCCGGTCGTTTACAACAATGACAACTTGGGGCGTGTGACCAGGGGAGCTGCTTTGGCTTTGAAGAGCCGTTTGCTGTTGTATGCAGCAAGCGACTTATGGAATACATCGTCATGGGCAGAAGGATACGCGCATCCGGAATTGATAACTTTAGACCCGAAAGACCGTCAGGAAAGATGGGCAGAAGCTGCAAAGGCTGCCAAAGCTGTCATTGACTTGGAGAGCGAAGCCGGGTATGGCTTGATGGTTCGTTACACGGACTTGGGCAAGACGTTCCAAAGCCCGGAATTGATTTTGGTGCGCCGCATCAGCAGCAATACGAACACGTTTGAGCGGAATAATTTTCCTTCCGGATTCCCGAACGGGGGAGGAGGCATCACGCCATCACAGAATCTGGTGGATGCATATGAGATGGCAGACGGGAGCAAGTTCGACTGGAACAATCCGGCGCATGCGGCAGACCCGTATGCTAACCGCGACCCTCGTTTGGCCATGACGGTGTTCATGAACGGAGACACGTTCAAGGACGTTGTGCTTGAAACTTTTGAAGGAGGCATCAACAAGGATGTCGAGAACGGGACATTGACTGGGTATTACCTGAGGAAGTTTGTGGATACGAACATCAATCTGGTCAGCGGAACCACGAGCAACCATCCTTGGCCGATATTCCGCATTTCAGAGATTTACCTGAATTATGCGGAGGCATTGAACGAAGCGGAACCGGGCAATCCCGACATCTTGATTTATGCCAACAAGACGCGGGAACGCAAAGATGTCAACATGCCTCCTATCGGCAATGGCAGCCAAGCGGAAATCAGGGAAAGGATACGCAACGAACGGCGGGTGGAATTGGCGTTTGAGGATCACCGCTTGTGGGACACACGGCGATGGATGACGGCCACGACGGAGCTTAATTCGCCGCTGGAGGGCGTGAAAATCGTGAAGAACGATGCAGACGGCACGTTTGCATACGAAAAAGTCACGGTAGAAAACCGCGTGTTCTCGCCCAAGATGTATTTTTATCCTATTCCGGGCTCTGTGATACTGAATGAGCAGGTCATTGCGGCAGGCTGGCCGCAAAACCCGATTTGGGAATAATCGTTTAACAAGAAAACAATTGAAGTCATGAAAAAAATAGTGAATAGAATCCTGCTTTTGGGGGCAGTGGCGGCCATGTTTTCTGCCTGCGAATACCGCGACGTGTATGACGCGGGGTCGCAATACCCGAACGACAAAGTGTATATTGCCGGCGTGTACGAGAGCGTCATCTACAAGGTGGACGAACTGATTACATCGGAGGACGCGCCGTTCCGTTACAAGATTGATGCCGAGAACAACAAGCTGCTCATCCCGTTGGGCGTGTACAGAGGTTCGGTGTGGAGCAAGAAAGACGTGGTGGTGGAATTAGGCGTTGACAACGACACGATACAGGGGCTGATTGAGTCGGAGGAACTGGTTGGCGAAGATGGCGGCATCCCGGAAATCCTGCCGGAAGGGAAATATTCTTTCGACAGCGAAATCCGCATCGGTTCCGGCGAGGATCTCGGGATTACCAACCTGGCGGTGGACATTCCTTTCCTTTTGGAGAACTTGGACAAGCGGTATGTGTTGGGGATAAAAATCGTGGATTCCAATGTGGACATCAACGAGGACCTGAGCGTGATTGTGTTCGACATCACGGCCGGGCTGATAGAGGCGCAGCCTGATTTCACGTACACGATAGACGAGGACGACCCGTTGAAAATACTGATAACGAACACTTCGCTGTTCTGCCTGGATTATGAGTGGGACTTTGGCGACGGCTCGCCGGCCATGACGGAGGAAGACCCGAAGGAACATGTATTCCCCGCTGTGGGCATTTATGACGTGAAGCTGACATCAAAAGGCACGAGGGGCAACTTGGTGACTATGACCAAGCAAGTCCATATCTGGGAGAACATCACGGAACAGTACATCAAGAACAGCGGTGCCCCGTTCGTGAGGGCCCAGTTGGTGTCCGGCCGTGTGGATTGCCTGAAAGACTGGGATTGCACGGAGAACGTGAAATCTACTTACAACAAGTCCAAGGACCTGTATGTCGGCGGCTGGCAGAACACCAACGGCGGCGTGATGGACTTCTATGCGAACGAAGCGACAGGTGGCGCATTGGCCAATGCCAAGATATACCAATCCTTTGAATTGCCAGCCGGTGCCTTCAATGCCGGCTTCCTCCCGTCACGCTTCATAGGGGAGTGTGATGGCTATTTCGTAGTGGCAAGGGGGACGAGCCTGCCCGATGCCGAGGACATGGCGTCAGACCCGGACGTGCTGGCCTTCGTGCAATGGGATGAGACAGCGGAGATAACCCAGCATAGCATGGAGTTCAGCCTGGAGGCAGCCGGGACGGTGACGATGGGATTCGTCGTGTCTGCTCCTGTGGACTCCCGTGTGCAAATCAGGTCTGTTTCTTTGTCCAAGTGACGGGCTTGCTCTAGGCAGGCGGCGAGGAAAGCATTTGCAACGGTGAAAGAAAATCCTCCGAGGCCGTATGGGAAACCGTAGTCACCCCGGAGGATTCTTTATCTTTAGGCTAAGGATGTGTATCCTTAGGTTAAGGATGCGCATCTTTAGCCTGAGGATGTGTATCTCTAGCCTAAAGATAAAGAATTTGCCCGTGCAAGCCAGGTTTCCCATGCGGGCAGACGGGGTTTGTTGCCCGCATGGGGGGCTTTCCTTTCCTGCCTGCTTCTTTAGTAAAATGAATGTGTAACGATAGAAAAGAATGTGCAGAATGGTAAAATTGAAGAACTTGAGGACACGCTTCCTTTTGCCGGCCTTGCTGCTGTGCGGTTTTGGCACACCGGCTTTCCCGGAAGGCGCGGAAGGCCCCGGCGGGCTGGAATGGCCGGAAATGACGATGGAGGCAAAGCCTTGGACCCGCTGGTGGATTCAAGGCAGCGCGGTCACCAAGGAAGACATAACGGCTACCTTGGAGGCTTACCAAGCGGCTGGTTTGGGTGGCGTTGAAGTGACCCCCATCTATGGCGTGAGGGGGATAGAGGACCAGTTCATCGAATACTTGTCCCCCCGCTGGGTGGAGATGCTGGAGCATATCCTGAAGGAGGCGGAACGCCTTGGCATGGGCGTTGACTTGGCCAATGCTTCGGGGTGGCCCTTCGGTGGCCCGTGGGTGGATGAAGATACGGCCTGCAAGTCTGTCCGCTCAAAAACTTACCGCCTGAAAGGCGGGGAAAACCTTTCAGAGAAGGTGGAATACATTCAGCAACCGATGGTTTACACGCAAAGCGGGCTGAAAGTGGACATGAAGGACGTGAAATACCCGGTCACGGCAAACGAGGATTTGCAGGAGACCGACTTCGCCCAGATATGGTATGAGCGGAGCCTGCCCTTGGTGGCCGTGACGGCGAACCGCTATGCTGCATCGGGAAAAGAAATAGTGGAGGTCGTTGATTTGACCGGCAAAGTGGAGGACGGCATCTTGCATTGGACAGCACCCGAAGGCGATTGGCTTGTGTGTGCCATCTTCCAAGGCTGGCATGGAAAGATGGTGGAGCGTGCCTCGCCCGGCGGCGAGGGCAATGTCATCGACCACTTCTCGGAGCAAGCCGTGAAGAAGTACTTGGAACGGTTTGACGAAGCATTCAAGGGGCATGACATCAGCTACCTGCGGTACTATTTTAACGATTCCTACGAGGTGGACGATGCCGCAGGAACCGCCGACTGGACACCTGGAATGTTCCGGGAGTTCCGCCGGATATGCGGTTACGACCTGAAGGAACATCTTCCCGCCCTGCTGGGAATGGCAGGTGAAGAAGAAAACAGCAGGGTGCAGCACGACTACCGGGCGGTGGTCTCCGAACTGATGCTGGAACGTTTCACGAAGGTGTGGCAGCGATGGGCGGCCCGCCAAGGGAAAGGCATCCGCAACCAAGCACACGGCTCTCCTGCTAATGCTTTGGACATGTATGCCGCCAGCGACGTTCCGGAGATGGAGGGAAGTACCATTTCCGACATCAAGGCAGCCTCGTCGGCAGCCCACCTTACGGGGAAGCGGCTGACCTCTGCGGAATCCTGCACATTGCTGAATGAGCATTTCCAGTCCACGTTGGCAGACGTGAAGGCGGCCAATGACCGGTTCCTGCTGGGAGGGGTCAACCATATCTTCTACCATGGCACGGATTATTCCCCCATGGATGCGCCGTGGCCCGGGCGCCTGTTTTATGCAGCCGTTCATTTCACCCCGGCCAACAGCTTCTGGGACGACTTCGGCGCGTTGAACCGTTATGTGGCCCGTGCGCAAAGCTTCTTGCAGGCCGGCAAGCCGTGCAATGACATTTTGCTTTATTACGGCATTTCCGACCTCTGGTCTGCCCCTGCTGAGAAGACGTTCCATTATTTCCACAGCTTTGACACGGCCTCGATGGGTGAGTGCGGGCGTTTCCTGCTTTCCAACGGCTATTCATGGGATGCTGCGTCCGACAAATTGTTGCAGGAGGTGGCTGTCAAAGATGGCAAGCTGCTTGCTGGTGGGAACCACTACAAGGTGGTCATGGTGCCTGAACTGGAATACATGCCGGTGAATACATTCGCGAAACTGCTGGACTTGTCGAAAGCAGGCGCCACGGTGCTGTTCTATGGCGGGCTTCCTGCTGACGTGCCGGGCTTGGCTCATTTGGAACGCGACAGGAAGCGCATGCAACACTTGAAAGAAGAACTTTCGTTTGCAGGAGAAGGAAATGTCCGTGCCTGCCGGTATGGGAAAGGGCGGATTGTCATCATGGATGCCTTGCAGGATGGATTGGCGCAAACGGATGTGAAGCCGGAGAGCATGTATGCCCAAGGCTTGCAGTGCATCCGCCGCTTGAAGGAAGATGGCGGCTCCTGTTATTTCATATTGAATCCTTCGGGGAGAGGTTTTTCAGGCTGGGTTTCTTTGAACGCTGGTTTCCGTTCCTGTGCATTGTTCAATCCCATGACCGGCAGAAGCGGTTATGCGAAGGTAAGGGCGCAGGATGGGCAACCGGAGTTCTGGTTGGAACTGAAACCGCACGAGTCGATGGTTGTGGAGGCTTTCCCAGATGCCCGTGGCGGCAGGCTTTATCCTTATTACAAAGCAATCGGAGCAGGCTTGGAGTTGGCAGATTGGGAGGTGTCTTTCGTCAAAGGCGGACCCACCTTGCCAGCCACGAAACAGGTACATGAACTGGTCTCGTGGACGGAATACGGGGAAGAATATGCCCGTTTCTCAGGCACGGCGGAATACGAAACCAAGCTTCCCGTCCTTTCAAAGGGGGCAGACGCATGGAGGCTTTGCTTTGAAGAAGTCCATGAAAGTGCGGCGGTGTATCTGAATGATGAATATTTGGGGACGCTTCTGGAGGCTCCTTATGAAATGGACATACCGGCGGAACTGTTGAAAGGGGACGATGTGCTGAAAGTGAAGGTATCCAATCTGATGGCAAACCGCATCGCTTATATGGATAAAAACGGGATGAAGTGGCGGATTTTCTATAACGCCAATGTGGATTCCAAGGGGCATGTTAATGTAGGCGAGGATGGCAGGTTCAGCGCGGAGAAGTGGCAGCCTGCCCCGTCTGGGATTTCCGGCAAGGTGGCATTGCAACCCTTGTCTTTCAGGAAATGGAAATGAATAAGGCAAAAAAAATGATATGGGGAAATCGGGAATAGCTTTGCGCATGGGATTGTTGTTGTGCGCAATTGGATGTCTGCAATGTTCCAAGGAAGGGAAGGATAATTTGGCAGGAAAGGATGTCCCCTCCCAGATGCAAACCTTTGTTTATGCAGACAGCTTCAGTTTAAGGGTATATTGCAAGGACCTTTATGAGCATGCCGACATGAAGCATGCATTTGTGGGGAAAACGCAAGCCGATTTTGAAGAATGGCAGGAAGAATTCCGGGATGCTTTGAAAGATCGGTTGGGGATTTCCCGTTTGGAGAATCGCCTGGATTCTTATCGCGTGAAAGCAGAGCGGGTTGATTCGGAGGACGTGGGCTATGCCGTCCGGGAGCGGTGGCGGGTATGGACCGAACCCGGCGTGCCTTTGCCTGTCGTGCTTCTGTTGCCGAAAGACAGGGATGGGGAATTGCCTTTGATGATTACCCCGCATGGGCATGATCGCCACCCCGGCTTGTATGCAGGCATCTATTGGTCGGAAAAGGAACGCATGGAGACGGAACAAAACGAGAAAGACGTGGCCGTGCAGGCGGTCAAGAACGGTTTCATCGCCATTGCGCCCACTGCGAGGGGCTTTGGTGACACTCGTACTCCCGAGGACAAGGAGAAGGGCTTGCCTTATTCTTGCCGTACGTTGGCGGTGCAGGGTTTGTTGGCCGGGAGGACGTTGATCGGCGATCGGGTGTGGGACATCTCCAAGTTGATAGATTGGGCGTTGGAAACGTTGCCGGTGGATGCTTCCCGCATTGTCGTTTCCGGCAATTCCGGGGGAGGCACTGCCACCCTCTTTGCCGGGGCCTGCGACACCCGCATCGCCATTTCCGTGCCGTCGTCTTATTTCTGCACATTTGCGGGTAGCATCGGAGCGATGTACCATTGCGAGTGCAATTATGTGCCGGGCATATTGGATGACGGGGAGATGGCAGATGTTGCCGGGCTGACGGCTCCGCGTTTCTTTTGTGCTTTGAACGGGCGATATGATCCGATGTTCCCTTTTGCTGAGGCACAGAAAGCCTTCGGGCATCTCAAGGAGATTTATGAGGCGGCAGGTGTCCCCGGCCATTGCGAGCTGTATGCCGGCGAGGGCGGCCACCGTTACTACAAGGAGGGTGCTTGGCGTTTCATCCATGCGCATTTGGCAGACTGACGCAGGGGCTTGAATGTTGTTTGAATTCCTTTTCTATCTATATTGTATCTGGACATCGGGAAGGGTGGCTTGCCATTCAACCTGTGTGAACATGTTCCCGGCTTGGATTCTTATTCAGGCGGGAATTGCATTTTGTGCTGCCGTGTTGGTGTCCCATTGCCGGGTAAATCCTATATTTGCATGGTCAACCTTATGGATTTGGATTATGAAGAAAATGCGATTATGGTTGTGGGGAGCATCCCTTGCCTTGCTTCCTGTGGCGATGCAGGCACAGGTTTTGGCGGAAGATGGGCAGGTGCGGCTGTTTGTGCGCAGCATAGAGGAAGGCCGTCCGTTGGAGCGTGATGCTGATGCGCCAGTGCTGGAGGCAGGCGATGTGGCGGAAGCCAGGCGGCGGATTTGGGACGTATGGAGGCGGGCGAATGCCGAAGTGGAGGAACCGAAGTTGCCTGCCGTTGCGGCGTTGGATGCCGGGCGGACGGGGCAAATCGTGCTGCCCGACTCGTTGGAACCATCGGCGGTGATGGATTATTATTGGGGGCGGAAGGGGCAGGACACCCTTGCTGGCAGCCTGCCAGTGTTTGTCTATCTGCACGGGTCCGGGCCGAGGGACGCAGAGTGGTCCACAGGATTCAAATTGGCTAACCGTTTTGAAGATGCCCCGTCGCTGTATTTCATCCCCCGCATTCCCAACGAAGGAGCGTATTACCGCTGGTGGCAGCGGGGCAAGCAGTGGGCATGGGAGTGGCTGTTGCGCCAGCTGATGCTTTGCGATGAAGTGGACGCGCGGCGGATTTACGTGTTGGGCATCTCGGAGGGCGGCTACGGCGGCCAGCGCTTGGCTTCGTTTTACGCCGATTATTGGGCGGCGGCAGGCCCGATGGCAGGCGGCGAGCCGCTGAAGAACGCCCCGGCGGAGAACTGCGGTTGCATGGGGTTCAGCCTCCTGACGGGAGCGGAGGACGACGGCTTTTACCGCAACCTGTTGACCGGGTGGACGGCGGAAGCCTTTGACAGCTTGGCAAATGCTTGCCTTGGCATGTACCCGCACCGGGTGGAACTGGTTCCGGGGTGCGGGCATGCCATCGACTACCGTCCCACGACCCCTTGGCTGAAGTCGTTCGTGCGTCAGCCTTCCCCTTCGGAATATGTGTGGGAGGATTTCGAGATGGACGGGCGGCACCGGCGGGGCTTTTACAACCTGTTGGTGGAAAAACGCCCGTGCGACACCCTGCGGACGATGTACAAGGTGCGCATCCGGGACAACAAGGTGGACATGGAAATATCGGATGTGCGTTACCGCACCGTGTTGACGGATTCGATATGGGGCATCGAGCTTCGGTTTGAGAAGACGCTCACCCCGGCCACGGGCGGGGAACTGACGCTTTTCCTCGATGAGCATCTGGTGGACCTGCGCCGGAAAGTGACGGTGAAGGTCAACGGGCGGCGGGTGTTCCGGGGGCGGGTGACATGCCGCGAGGCTGACATGATGCGCAGCCTTTCCGCCTTCTACGACCGCTGGCGGATATATCCGGCCTCGGTGCGGGTGCGGTATTGATGCCGCCGGGTTCCGGATGTCCGCATTGCCTCTTCCTTTTTCACGGGGCGGTTCCTTGGGGATCCGCCCCGTTTTTTTGTCCTCCCGCAGGGAAACTTCGGCGCAGGCGGGAGGAAAGTCCCGCTTGTCCGCATGGGAAACCCGTTTCATGCGGGCAAATTCTTTATCTCTAGGCTAAAGATACACATCCTTAGGTTAAAGATGCACATCCTTAGCCTAAGGATGCACATCCTCAGCCTGAGGATGAACTTCCTGCACGGGTGACTGGAACTTTTTATGCGGGCAAGCGGGAGTTTTTGCCGGGGAATGCGTATCTTGCAGGCCGTAAACAAACGGAGGATGGCCATGATACCGATGAAAGAAAAAACGAGCCCCCTTTACACGGCGGCGGGCGTGCTGGTGCTGCTCGTGGCCGTTTATTTCTCGTTGCCCTATTATGCGCGGCAGGCGTTGGTGCATTGGATGCCCGTCATCGATGACCTAGAGACGTTCCACCGCGACACCGTGCATGGCGGCGCAGCCCGCGCGTGGCTGTGGCCGAGGGCGGAGGAGTACAACCGGCACAGCCTTTCCCCGGCAGACGAGGCGTATTTGGACAGTCTGCACACGGTGGCTTTCCTCGTCATCCGCCACGACAGCATCCTGTATGAGGACTACCGCGGCGGGTGGGATGATGCGCGGACTTCCAATATCTATTCGGCCACGAAGACCATCGTGGGCTTGCTGGCGGGCATTGCCCTCGGCGAGGGGAAGATACACAGCCTGGACGACCCCGTGTCGTGCTACGTGCCGGGTTACGTGCGGGGCAGGCAGGCCGACGTTACCCTTCGCCACCTGCTCACCATGAGCGGCGGCATGGCGTGGGACGAGGCGTACGCCTCCCTGTTCTCCGTCACCACGCAGGGTTATTATGGCAACAACCTTTATGAATTGGTGACGGGCTTGGAGGTGGCAGACCGCCCCGGCGTGCAGTTTTCCTACCGCAGCGGGGAGACGCAACTGCTGGCCTTCGCCATCGAAGCCGCCACGGGGGTGACGTTGAGCCAATATGTGGAAGAAAAGCTGTGGAAGCCCTTGCAGGCGGAACGCGACGCCTACTGGCTGCTCGACAAGGAGGGTGGCGACGAGAAGGCATTCTGCTGCTTCCACGCTACGGCCCGCGACGTGGCTCGCTTGGGCCGCCTGTTGCTGAGCCGGGGCGAGTGGCGCGGGAGGCAGTTGGTGCCACGTGAGTACATGGACGAGATGCTGCGCCCGGCCTCTTGGCTGAAGGACCAATGGGGGCGGGATTCGATCAGCTATTACGGCATGCAGGCATGGTTGTATCCCTACAATGGGGAGGTGTTGCCCTGCATGCGGGGGATGTTGGGGCAGTACGTTTACGCCATCCCTTCGGAAGATGCCGTGGTGGTGCGGCTGGGACGGAAGCGTTGCGATGTGTATGACGGTCCTTTCACCACCGACATGGCGCGTTACCTTGACATGGCCATGCGGCTGCTTCATCCGTAGAAGCGGCGCGGCAGGCTTCCTTGGCGCGCTTTTATGGGAAAAGGAACGGGGGCAAGGACGTGGCCCTTGCCCCCGTTGTGCATGAAGGCGGGAATGTTATTTCAGCAGTTCCGCCAATTTTTCGTCCAGTTCCTTGGCTTGAAGCCCTCTTTCGACAATGGTGCCGTCCTGTGCCACCAGCACCAAGTGGGGGATGCTTCTCACGGCATACAACCGTGCGCCTTCGCATTCCCAGAACTTCAGGTCCGACATGTGCGCCCAGTCCATCTTCATTTCCTGGATGGCGTTCACCCAATCTTCTTTTTCCCGGTCGAGCGACACGCCCACGATGCCGAAGCCTTTGCCTTTGTACTTCTCATGCACCTTGGCCAGTTCCGGGATTTCCCGGCGGCAGGGGCCGCACCAGCTTGCCCAGAAGTCGATGGCGGTGTATTTGTCTTTGGCGATGAAGTCCGACAGTTTCACGGTGTTCCCCTCCGGGTCTTGCATGGAGAAGTCGGTGAACTTCTGCCCCGCAGCCGTTTTCTTTGTGGCTTCCACGTATTGCGCCAGTTCAGCGATGTTTTTCCGGTCGCGGTATTGCGCCGGAAGTTCTTCCAGCAGCGGTGCCAGTTGCTCCGGGTCAAGCATGAAGTTGAAGTTGCTGAGCAGGTGCAGCCCCACGGCGTTCTGGATGTTGTCGTGGATGCTTTGCGCCAGGATGGCCTGCCTTTCTGTTTCCTTCGCGTTGATTTTATCCAGCAAGTCTTGGCGTTCGTTCTCCGTCAGCCCCTGTCTTTGCAGGGAAGTGTACAGTTCCCTTTGCCCTTTCACGGATTGGTTCATCTGGTCTATGAAGGTCTGGTAGCCATCATTGTTGGATGTGCCAGCTACTTTGCAATTCTTGCCTAACTGTACTTGGATGTTCCCGTTCTCCAAAAAGAAGTCAGCGAGGAACTGTTGCCTGCCTTTCGCATACGTGATGTAGCGGTTCACGGCCGAGTCTTGTTCCCCGGTGAAGGTGAATTTGCTGTTGCGGATGAAGGCCGTGTCGATAGGGGTCAAGCCATTGTCGGTGCTTGCTTGGAGCAATACGGTGTCGCCGTCGGCGGCGCCTTCCACAGTGCCGGTCACTTTGTAGGAATGCCCGGACGAGCATCCGGCCAACAGGATGGCGGCCACGGATGCGGCATGAATAAGTCTTTTGTTCATAATTAGCATGTCATTATATTAAAATGGTCTTTGTCCATGATTGGTCATTCGCGTCACTTTGCGCATCGGTTCACCGGCAACAGTCAGGTTCCCAATCCTCCAGAGGCGATTTGCGTTGGGGTGTGTCGTATTCGGTTTCAATCTTTTCGCGCAGAGCCCGCATTTCGTCCTGTATCTGGTCTATTTTGCTGCAATATTGCTCTACGGAGAGGTGAAGGAATTTTTCACTGTTGTAGCGCATATCCCGTAGGTTGTCTTCGGCGCGATTGTAGGCACGGTTGGCATTGCGGTAGGCTGCAAGGAATTTCTTGTTTGCCATTTCCTTTTCTTCCTGTTCTTTCCTTTTTGCGGTTGCTTCCTTGCCTTTTTCCGTTCCGCCGGTCGTTTCCCTTTGGGCATTTCTGTCATTGACTGCGTATGCATCGTTGCCTGCGCCGTTGCTTGAAACGCTTTCCGCCATGCTGTTTGCCGTGTACGTTAATGTTTGCCCCACAGCCATCATGCTTGCGGCAATTTCGTCCCATTTTTTGTATTTATCTTCTTCTTTTTCTAATTCAGCCTCTATGCGGTACAGTTCGGCCGATTGTTTTGCGTCTTCGCTGGTGTCTCCTTGGGCAATCCTCCTTTCCGCCCAATAGAGTGCGGCGCTGGCTGACTTTGGCACGCCTTGCCCCGTGTAATAAGCCAACGCCAGCATGCTTTGGCCTATTGTGTTTCCCCCGTATGCCGAAGCCGCATACCATTTTACGGCTTCTTCTTGGTTCGTTGCTGTTCCTTGCCCGGAGGCGTACATGATTCCAGTCATGGCTTGTGCGGTGTGGTTCCCGTTCTGTGCCAATGATTTGAACATTTCCAAGGCCGTTGGATAATCTTGTTGGTTGTAGGCTTCCATGGCCATTGATATTTTTGTAGAGTCATTGGCTTGCCCGCCTTCCTGCATTTTTGCGTTTGCGGGGAGCGACAGGCAGATAAGCATGGCGATGGCCGTCAGGCAAGTCGGCGGTTTGAATGCTTGGATATTCATGGTGATAAATATTGTCCCTGCAAATATATGGGGTTTTGCTTTAGATGCTGCAACTTTCCGCTAAAAAAGTGGCAAAGGCGCTTGGACTTTATTGTACAGGCGATTGCGGTTTGCCTTGTGCCATTTATTTTTCATCGGGAAAATCTTATTTTTAAGGCCAATCCGTTGCAATAATTGAAATATTTTGTATGTTTGTGAGACTAAAATACGGAAGTGATGGATGTAGCCGCTATATTTCAATTCCTGCGTGAGCTTTCCCGCCATAATGACAGGGAATGGTTTAACGCGCATAAGGATTGGTATAAACAAGCACAAGCAGATTTTGACCTTTTGTTGACAGGCGTGATAGTCCGCATTGCCGCGTTCGATGAATCGGTGCGGGGCATCCAAGCCAAGGATTGCACTTACCGCATTTATCGCGACACACGTTTCTCGCCGGACAAGACTCCTTACAAGACCCATTTCGGCGGTTACATCAATGCGAAGGGAAAGAAATCCGACCATTGTGGTTATTACGTGCATTTGGAGAATGGCCATTGCATGTTGGCAGGAGGAGGCTACTGCTTGGAACCTAAGGTGTTGAAAGCCGTCCGCCAATCTGTGTACGACAATATTGACGAATACCGTGGGATTGTAGAAGACCCTCAGTTCAGGCAATACTTTCCCGTAATAGGGGAAACGTTCTTGAAAACAGCACCCAAAGGGTTTCCCAAAGATTTTCCTTACATGGATTATCTGAAATGCAAGGATTATACATGCACTTGCCACGTACCGGACGATTTTTTCCTTGCGTCGGATTTCCTTGACAAGACGGAAACCGTGTTTCGGCAGTTGAAACGTTTTGCCGACTTTATGAATTATACAATAGATGATTTTATAGAATAAGGATATTCACAATTAAAAACGTAAGGATATGATAGTGGACAAACTTGAGAATTTAGAGAAGTATGTGGCTTTGAACCCGTTGTTTGCGCAGGCCGTTGAATATTTGAAGTCTGCAGACCTGAATGCTTTGGAAGCAGGCACGAAATTGGAATTGAAGGGCAAAGACCTTCGTGTGAATGTATCCCAAACGAAGCCCAAAACCAAAGAACAGGCCAAACTGGAGACGCATAGGGATTTTATCGACATCCAAATACCGTTGTCCGGTACGGAAATAATGGGCTATACGCCGGCTGTTGACCTTCCGCAGGCTGAATACAATGCGGAGAAAGATATCACGCTGTACGAGGAAGGACGTTTGGCAGAAAGTTATGTTATTGTGAAGCCGGGCATGTTTGCCATCTTTTTCCCGGAAGACGGGCATGCTCCGGGAGTGACGGACACAGGTGTGAAGAAAGTGATTGTCAAAGTGCTGGCTAAACATTAAAATGCCTGTATCATGGAAAAGACGTTAGGTATCATTAAAAATGACCCTTGGCTGGAGCCTTACGAGACTGCGATTGCCGGACGTCACCAGCATGCGTTGGATAAGGAAGCAGAACTGACCGGTGGGGGAAAGATGGCGTTGTCCGACTTTGCTTCAGGGCATTTGTATTTCGGCCTGCATCATACAGATAAAGGATGGGTGTTCAGGGAGTGGGCGCCCCATGCAACCCATATTTATCTGGTGGGTGATTTTAATCATTGGGAAGAAAATGAAAAATACGCCTTGAAACGCATTGACAATGGCAATTGGGAAATCAAACTGAAAGAAAAGGATTTGCATCATGGCGACCTTTACAAGTTGCATGTGTATTGGGACGGAGGACAGGGAGAACGGATTCCGGCATGGGCAACCCGTGTCGTGCAGGATGAGCAGACCAAGATATTCAGCGCGCAGGTGTGGAATCCTGAGAAACCTTACAAATTCAAGAAGAAAGCATTCCGCCCCCATACCGACCCTTTGCTTATCTATGAGTGCCACATTGGCATGGCGCAGGAGGAAGAGAAAGTAGGGACGTATAATGAGTTCCGCGAGAAGATTCTGCCGCGCGTTGTGGCGGATGGTTACAATTGCATTCAGATTATGGCCATTCAGGAGCATCCATATTACGGAAGTTTCGGTTATCATGTGTCCAGTTTCTTTGCGCCGTCTTCCCGTTTCGGCACGCCTGACGAGTTGAAGCAGTTGATTGATGAGGCGCATGGCATGGGATTGGCTGTCATTATGGACATCGTTCATTCGCATGCGGTGAAGAACCAGGTGGAAGGCTTGGGCAATTTTGCCGGCGACCCGGACCAATATTTCTATCCGGGCGATCGTCATGAGCATCCGGCGTGGGATTCCCTTTGTTTTGATTACGGGAAGAATGAAGTGCTGCATTTCCTGATGTCCAATTGCAAATATTGGTTAGAGGAATTCAAGTTTGACGGTTTCCGTTTTGATGGAGTCACTTCGATGTTGTATTACAGCCATGGTTTGGGCGAAGCCTTTTGCAATTACAACGATTATTTCAATGGCCATCAGGATGACAATGCCATTTGCTATTTGACGTTGGTCAACAAAATGATTCATCAGGTCAATCCGAGAGCCATCACAATTGCAGAAGAAGTGTCCGGCATGCCGGGGCTGGCCTCCAAGTTTGAGGATGGAGGGTATGGGTTTGACTACCGTATGGCCATGAACATCCCCGATTACTGGATTAAGACCATCAAGGAAAAGATTGATGAGGACTGGAAGCCTTCCAGCATATTCTGGGAAGTGACGAACCGTCGTAAGGATGAAAAGACCATTTCGTATGCGGAAAGTCATGACCAGGCGCTTGTCGGCGATAAAACAATTATTTTCAGACTGATAGATGCCGACATGTACTGGCATATGCAGAAAGGTGATGAAAATTATACCGTGCATCGGGGCATTGCATTGCATAAAATGATTCGTCTGGTGACAGCTTCTACGATGAATGGGGGGTATCTGAATTTCATGGGAAATGAGTTTGGACATCCTGAGTGGATTGATTTTCCGCGCGAAGGCAATCATTGGTCGTATAAGTATGCCCGTCGCCAGTGGAGTTTGGTGGACAATAAGAATCTGGCTTACCATTATCTTGGTGATTTCGACAAAGAAATGTTGCAGGTCATCAAGAGTGTGAAAGGATTTGAGAAGACCGATGTAGTGGAGATTTGGCATAATGACGGTGACCAGATTTTGGCTTACCGCAGGAAGGATTTGATATTTGTGTTCAACTTCAATCCCGTGCAGTCGTTCACGGATTATGGATTTTTGGTTGCTCCTGGCACTTATGAGGTCGTGTTGAATACGGATGCGGTGAAGTTTGGCGGGTATGGTTTTTCTGATGACACAGTGAAGCATTTCACATTGTCCGACCCGCTTTACAAGAAAGAAAAGAAAGAATGGCTGAAGTTGTATGTGCCGGCGCGTACGGCTCTTGTTTTGAAGAAAGTGAAGTGACCTTGATGTCTTTCGTGTATGAAAAAAGGCGGATTTCCAAATCCGCCTTTTTTCGTGGCTTTTCTGCTTTATGTTATATGATGTATTGCGAACTGATGGATTCGTTGTTGACCACGCGCCGTATGGTTTCGGCAAAAAGATCCGCGATGGTCAGTTGCTTCACTTTTGCGCATTTGTGCGTGTAGGGGATGCTGTCGGTAAATACGATTTCTTCCAATGCGGAATCTTGTATCCTTTCACTTGCCGGATCCGACATGACGCAGTGTGAGGCAATGGCTCTTACTGATAAGGCGCCTGTTTCAAGCATGATGTTGGCTGCTTTGGTGATGGTGCCTGCCGTGTCCACAATGTCATCAATCAGCACGACGTTTTTCCCTTTCACGTCGCCGATTACTTGCATGGAAGCCACCACATTGGCTTTTTCACGTGACTTGTTGCAAAGCACCAAAGGCACGTCTAAGTATTTTGAATATGTGCTGGCACGTTTTGAACCGCCCACATCTGGTGCGGCAATTACCAGGTTGTCTAAATGAAGGGATTCTATGTAGGGCAAAAAGACAGCAGATGCATACAAATGGTCCACCGGCACATCAAAGAAGCCTTGTATCTGGTCGGCATGCAAATCCATGGTAATCAAACGGTCAATGCCGGCCACACTTAACAGGTCTGCCACCAATTTTGCTCCAATGGACACACGGGGCTTGTCTTTCCGGTCTTGGCGCGCCCAGCCGAAATAGGGGATGACGGCAACAATGCTTTTGGCTGATGCCCTTTTGGCTGCATCAATCATGAGCAACAGTTCCATCAAGTTGTCGGAGTTCGGGAAGGTGGATTGAACCAAGAACACGTGTGAGCCTCTGATAGATTCTTCATAGGAAACGGCAAATTCCCCGTCTGCAAAATGCATGATATTCATGTTTCCCATTTCACAATCAAGGCTTTTGCAGATTTTTTCAGCTAGGTATCTGGATTTGGTTCCGGAGAATACCATGAAAGGTGCTTTTTTGCTCATCTTTGTAATAGAGATTATCTATATATGTATAAATGTTAATTTGACTACAAAGGTATGAAATAATCAGTAGCATGCAATATACTTTCCGGGATTTGTGGGAAAGAAAGTGATTTTGTGTCGGGAAAAGGTTTCCAGGCTTTTTTTCAGAAGGCTTCGGTCACGTTGAAATAGAAAAGGTTCTGTTTGTTCACGACGTTTCGCCCGAAATCGAAACGGATGTTCATCCTCGGTTGCACTTCTATTCGGATTCCTGCGCCGAAGTTGGGCAACACTCCTTCTAATTTCACGGGGTTGGGACCCATGAACCCGCATCCTCCCCACACGGCAAAGCCAAGATGGTGCAACATCTTTTTTATGAAGTTGCCTTGGTCTGTGTTAATCATTTGGCGGTATTCGGCGATGACCACATGAGACGTCTTGTCGCGGTATTGCCCCATGTAGTACCCTCTCAGGTCAAATGGTGTGCCGCTCAAAGCATATTTGTTGAGGGGAACATCGCCGAATACGTTCTTGCTTTGCACGGTCCAAGCGAAGGTTTTCCTTTCTCCCACGGATTTGTATTGCCGGTAGTCTAAAAGCAGTTGGTAAAAATTGTTGTCGCTCCCTAATATTTTGTGGTAGAAGCTGGCTTGCAGGTTCATATAAATGCCTTTGTAGGCATTGGCCGGAACATCCCTTGTGTCATACGAAGCCATGATGCCGAGTCCGGAACTGAAGCGTTTGTATCCATCGGCGTTTCCTCCGGCAAGCACATAGTCGGGATTGGCGATGATGCCTGCGGCAGGTTTCATGATTTTGTCCAAGTTCAAGTCTATTTGCGGGCCTACGAAGAAATCGCTTTCCCCGATGCGGAACAGGAATTGCGGATTGATTTGGAATCCGCTGTATTTGTATAGGCTGGATCCTTCTCCTCTTGCATAATTCTTGTTGGTGGAATAGCCGATGCCATAAAAATTTTCAGCCGTGTTCTTGTACAACAATTGTCCGAAGATGCGGAAACGGTCTTCCTTGAAAAACAGTTGGGGGCGGGTTTGCAGATTTAGTCCGCCTTTGAAGATGAAGGCCATGGCTACGGGCAGCACGGAACGCGGCAACTCTTTGTCTTTGGGGGAGGTGCTGAAAGTCATTAGCATGTTTCCGCCTACCAGCAACCCGTAATCCGGTGAATAGCTGGGACCGCCTAATATGTTGTAGTGGAAATTCCGGTTCTTGTTCCGCTCTTTCTTCAGCGCCCGTTTGGCTTGGCGTTGCTCTTTCTTGCTTGCCTGCGGCAGCGTGTCATTGCTGATAGGCGTAATTGCCAGGACGGCATGGCTGCATGCGAGGGCAATGCCCAAAAAGAGATATTTGAAAAGGCGGATGCGCATGGCTGTTTGAAATTTCTTACAAAGAAAACTAATTTATCGCATTCGGTTTTCATCTTTAACAAAGTATAAGTAAAATGTCGCGTGCGCGTCATTTCTTCCAGAGCAGGCGGTGTATGCCCCAGTTGGCCACAGCCACTACGCCGCTGAACAGGATGACGTAGCCGGTTCCTTCAGCGGTGAATCCTTCTATCAGCCAGTCAGACAACACGATGATGATCCCGTTGAAGAAGAAAAGAGCCAGCACGATGGTCGTGAAAGTAGGGATAATGGACAGGATGAGGAGCAGTGGTTTGATGCTGATGTTGGCTAATCCGATGGCCAGTGCGATGAATACGGCAATGGCGTATTGTGAGATTCCTAAACCGGGGAGAAGCAGGAGCGCAATGAAAGCGGCAATGACGGATAATGCAAAGTTGGCAAACAGTTTCATGGCAATACTCTTTTAGGCTTATTCAGTAATATGTGTTTCCTTCTGAGGGTAAAGTTAGGAAAAAAGAATGGAAAAGCAATGGATATTTGGGAATATTTTGCATAAGAATGAGCAAAATGAAAGTGAAAAGGCTGTTTTTCAGGTGCAGAAAAGAAATTTGCTCGCCAAAAATCAATTTTGACGCTTTTTTGTTGGGCGGAATGGATTTTATTCCTAAATTCGCATTGTCTTCGGAAAAGGAGAAATCCCCAAGGCAAAATTAATAATTGTTTAACTACAAATAGAGTAAGAAATGAAAAAGCACAATTTCAATGCGGGACCATCTATCTTGCCGCGTGAGGTGATTGAGAAAACGGCTCAGGCTATTTTGGATTACAACGGCTCCGGCTTGTCGTTAATGGAAATAAGCCATCGGGCGAAAGACTTTCAGCCGGTCGTGGATGAAGCGGTGGCTTTGTTCAAGGAACTGTTGAATATTCCGGAAGGATATTCTGTCTTGTTCTTGGGCGGTGGTGCCAGCTTGGAATTTTGCATGGTTCCTTATAATTTCTTGGAAAAGAAAGCTGCTTATCTGAATACAGGCACTTGGGCGAAGAAAGCCATCAAGGAAGCCAAAGCATTTGGCGAAGTGGTGGAAGTGGCATCTTCTGCTGCTGATAATTTCACCTATATTCCAAAAGGTTACACGGTTCCGGCGGATGCCGACTACTTCCATGTCACGACCAACAACACGATTTACGGGACGGAACTGCACGAGGATCTTGATTCCCCGGTGCCGATGATTGCCGACATGTCGTCCGACATCTTCTCCCGTCCGGTGGACATCTCTAAGTATATATGCATCTATGGCGGCGCACAGAAAAATCTGGCACCTGCCGGTGTGACTTTTGTTATTGTGAAAAACGATGCGGTGGGCAAAGTCTCACGCTATATCCCGACGATGCTGAACTATCAGACCCATATCGATGGCGGCTCCATGTTCAACACCCCTCCTGTCGTTCCCATTTATGCAGCGTTGCAAACGTTGCGTTGGCTGAAAGCGCAAGGAGGCGTGGAGGAAATGGCGCGCCGTGCCAAGGAAAGAGCCGACATGCTTTATGCGGAGATTGACCGTAACCGCTTGTTCCGTGGCACCGTGACTGACAAGGGCGACCGTTCTTACATGAACATCTGCTTTGTCATGAAGGATGAATACAAGGACTTGGAAGCTGACTTCCTGAAGTTTGCCACAGAAAGGGGCATGGTCGGCATCAAGGGGCATCGTTCGGTGGGCGGTTTCCGCGCATCCTGCTACAACGCGTTGCCGAAAGAAAGTGTGCAGGCTTTGATTGGCTGCATGCAGGAGTTTGAGAAAGCACATTAAGTATAATAAAGGAGAAAGGCGGCATTCCCCTTTCTTCGGTTAAAATGAAAAAGTCATGAAAAGAATATTGGTAGCCACAGATAAACCTTTTGCCAAAGTGGCGGTAGATGGCATTCGTAAAGAAGTAGAAGCAGCAGGCTATGAACTGGCGTTGTTGGAAAAATACGGAGAGAAAGCAAAACTGTTGGAAGCCGTGAAAGAGGCGGATGCTTTGATTATCCGTAGCGACGTGGTGGACGCGGAAGTCTTGGATGCTGCCCGGCAATTGAAGATTGTGGTACGGGCAGGGGCTGGTTATGATAATGTGGATTTGGCCGCTGCAACCGCTCACAATGTTTGTGTGATGAACACGCCGGGGCAAAACTCCAACGCTGTGGCCGAACTGGCATTTGGCTTGATGGTCATGGCCGTGCGCAACTTCTATAACGGCACTTCCGGCACGGAATTGAAAGGGAAGAAGCTGGGTATCCATGCTTATGGCAACGTAGGGCGCAACGTGGCCCGCATTGCAAAAGGCTTTGGCATGGAAATCTATGCTTACGACGCTTTCTGCCCGAAGGAGGTAATGGAGAAAGACGGCGTGAAGGCGCTGGATTCCGCAGAAGAATTGTATGCCACGTGCCAAGTCGTGTCGTTGCACATTCCGGCCACGGCAGAGACGAGAAACTCCATCGGCTATGACCTGGTCGGGAAGATGCCGAAAGGCGGCCTGCTGGTCAACACAGCCCGCAAAGAGGTGATTGACGAGGCCGGACTGCTGAAACTGATGGAAGAACGCACGGACTTGAAGTATGTCACGGACATCATGCCGGTGAACCATGCCGGATTCTCCCAATTGGAAGGAAGGTATTTTTCTACTCCCAAGAAGATGGGCGCACAGACTGCAGAGGCCAACATCAATGCAGGCATTGCTGCGGCCAAGCAGATTGTGGGTTACTTCACCGAAGGATGTGAGAAGTTCCGTGTAAACGCCAAACTCTAAATCTGATACATGAAATGGCTGTAATAAAACCTTTTAAAGGCATTCGTCCGCCGAAAGAAATGGTGGAGGAAGTCGCTTCCCGTCCGTATGACGTGTTGAACTCTGACGAAGCCCGCGCCGAAGCGACGGGCAATGAGAAATCATTGTATCATATCATCAAGCCGGAGATTGACTTTCCGGAAGGAACGGACGAGCATGACGAGAGAGTGTATGCCAAGGCTGCTGAAAACTTCCAGAAGTTCCAGGACAAAGGGTGGTTGGTGCAGGACAAAAAGGATTGCTATTATGTGTATGCCCAGACCATGAACGGCAAAACGCAATACGGATTGGTCGTGTGTGCCTATGTGCCGGACTACATGAACGGCGTGATTAAGAAGCATGAACTGACGCGCCGTGACAAGGAAGAGGACCGCATGAAGCATGTCCGCGTGAACAATGCCAACATTGAACCTGTTTTTTTTGCTTACCCGGACAATGCGGCATTGGATGCCATCGTGGCGAAGTATGCAGCGGCCGAACCTGAATACGATTTCGTGGCGCCGGGTGACGGCTTCCGCCACACATTCTGGGTCATTGGGGACGAGAAAGACATCGATGCCATCACCAAGGCATTTGCGTCCATCCCGTCTTTGTATATTGCCGATGGGCATCACCGTTCTGCGGCGGCGGCATTGGTAGGCGCAGAGAAGGCACGCCAGAACCCTCACCACCGGGGCGATGAAGAGTACAACTACTTCATGGCGGTGTGTTTCCCGGCCAACCAGTTGACGATTATCGACTACAACCGTGTGGTGAAGGACTTGAACGGATTGTCGCCGCAGCAGTTCCTGGATGCCTTGCAGAAAAATTTCATCGTGGAGGAGAAAGGCGCGGAGGTTTACAAACCGGCGGCTTTGCACAATTTCTCCCTCTACCTTGAGGGAAAATGGTACAGCTTGACGGCGCGTCCGGGAACGTATGACGACAACGACCCCATCGGCGTGCTGGATGTCACCATTTCTTCCAACCTTATCTTGGATGAAATATTGGGCATCAAGGACTTGCGTTCCGACAAACGCATCGACTTCGTAGGAGGCATCCGTGGCTTGGGGGAACTGAAAAGGCGCGTGGATTCCGGCGAGATGAAAGTGGCTTTGGCGTTGTATCCCGTGTCGATGAAGCAATTGATGGACATTGCCGACACGGGCAACATCATGCCGCCCAAGACAACTTGGTTCGAGCCGAAGCTCCGTTCCGGCTTGGTCATCCATAAGTTGTCGTGAAAGAAACGGGTCGGCTTGGGCTTTTGGGCGGGGAAGTGCATTCCTTTTGGAGTGCATTTCCCCGCTTTTTTTGAGGACGGGCGGGATTTTTCCCGTAAGAAGCAGTATCTTTGCCCCATGCAGCAGACCGACACATATCGCACTGTCCGTTCCCTTTCCGAAGGCGTTTACACGGAAAAGCGCAGCAAGTTCATCGCCTTGGCCTTGCCTGTTTCCTCGCATGAAGAAATTAAATCCCATTTGGAGCGGTGCCAGAAGCAATATTACGATGCCCGCCACGTGTGTTATGCCTATATGCTGGGTCCTGAGCGCAAGGATTTCCGCGCCAACGACAATGGCGAACCCTCCGGCACTGCCGGGAAACCCATCCTGGGGCAAATCAATTCCAACGAGTTGACAGACATCCTGATTGTCGTGGTGCGCTATTTCGGCGGCATCAAGTTGGGGACGAGCGGGCTGATTGTCGCTTACCGTGCGGCGGCGGCCGAGGCCATTGCCCATGCGGAAATCGTGGAGAAAACGGTGGACGAAGAAGTGGCGGTGGCTTTTGAGTACCCGTTCCTCAACGATGTGATGCGGATTGTCAAGGAGGAGAATCCCGTCATTGTGGAGCAGTCCTACGACATGGATTGCCTGATGAAGCTGCGCATCCGCCGTTCCCTGATGGGGCGGCTGCGTGAACGCCTCCTGAAAGTGGCAACGTTGAGGCTGGTGGATTGAAACGTTTTGTCATCCATTTGCACCTTCTGCTGCCTTTTCGTCGCGTGGTTTGCTTGCGTTTTGTGCTTCAAATCCGGGATTCTTGGCCGTTTGTATAGATGAATATTTATATGAAATGCTTGCATTGTAAAATTTTAACTCCCTTTTGTGCGGCTTTTCGTGACATTTGCATATTTTTGCGCTGAAAACAAGTTAATTCGATTTAAAGATGGGAAAAAGACTATTCTTTGTTGCGTTGCTGCTCATGGGTTTCGTGGCATCCTACGCGCAATTGCCTTCTGTGACCTTGAAAGATATTTCCGGCAAGGTGGTGGATACGGCTAAATTGAACAATGATGGAAAGCCGTTTATCATCAGTTTCTTTGCCACATGGTGCAAGCCTTGCAACCGAGAGCTGAACGCCATTCATGAAGTGTATCCCGATTGGCAGGATGAGACGGGCGTGAAGGTGGTGGCCATCTCCATTGACCAGGCGCAGAACGTGGCCAAAGTGAAACCTTTGGTGGATGGTTACGGGTGGGAATACGAAGTGTTGCTCGACCCGAATGGTGATTTCAAGCGTGCGATGGGTGTCAACATGATACCCGCCGTGTTCATCATCGACGGCGATGGCAAGATTGCAGAGAGCCGCAGCGGCTACACCGACGGTTCCGAGAGCCATCTGATTGAGAAAGTCCGCGAATTGATTGCTGAATAACCACCACAGCCTGCATGAAAATCAAGAGATATTTGTTGGGGTGTGCTTTTGCGGCATGCGCGGCAACTGCGGGGGCGCAAATCCAGTTGGGGAACGAAATGTACCTCAGCGGAAGCCTGCAAAGCGACATCCTTTTCCCGCAGGAAGATGAATCCATCGGCACGGGGACTTACGATGAATGGGGCTTGACCAACACGTATTTGGACGTGAACTTCCTGAGCAAATACGTAATGGCGGGAGCGCGTTTTGAATATCTGGAGCATCCGCTGCCCGGTTTTGAGCGTGATTTTGCCGGATGGGGCGTTCCCCATATCTATGTCACCGGGAAATACAAGGGCGTGGAACTCACAGTGGGCGACTTCTACGACCAGTTCGGCAACGGCTTCATTTACCGCACGTACGAGGAACGCAGCTTGGGCGTGGACAACTCTTTGCGCGGCGCGCGCTTGGTGGTCCGCCCGTTCAAGGGCATCAGCATCAAAGTGTTGGGCGGAAAGCAGCGATATTACTGGCGGCACGACGGCTATCTGTGGCAAAAGCGTTACTGGAGCAAGGACACGTACAGCAGCTACGTGTTTGGCGCGGATGCCGAACTCAATGTGGAACAATGGTTCAAGCGCATGCAGGAAAGCAACACGTATCTCACCTTGGGCCTCTCTTATGTGGGCCGCCAGGAAGACGATGAAGTGGTGGAAGTGATGACACCCGGCAAGCGGCTCAACCTGCCGGGCGTGGTCAATGCCTACGACTTCCGGGCGCAGTTGCAGAAAGGCGACTACAACTTCATGGTGAACTATGCGCTGAAGGGTTGCGACCCTTCCAGCGACAATTACTATGTATATAAGAACGGGAGCGCGTTCATGGTGTCAGGCACCTATTCCAAGCGCGGCATGAGCCTGTTGCTTCAGGCCAAGCGAAGCGACAACATGTCGTTCCGCAGCCGCAGGACCATGAACGGGGTCAGCACGGCATCGTTCATCAACAACTTGCCGGTGTTTGCTTACCAGCATACGTACAGCCTGGCCACCCTCTATCCTTATTCCACGCAGGCGGCAGGGGAGTGGGCGTTCCAAGGAGAGTTCAGCTACAACTTCAAGCGGCGCACGCCGCTCGGTGGCCGTTATGGAACCACCATCAAGGCCAACTTCTCCCACATCCGCTCCATCTATGGGCAGTTTGACAACGTGCTGATGCTGCGCGGGCAGGAAGGGCCGAAAGCCAACTTCTTCGATATGAAGGGCGGCCTTTACTACCAGGACGCGCACATTGCCATGGAGAAGAAGCTCACCAAGGATTTCAAGTTGAACCTGATGTACATCAACCAGTTGTATAATCCTGCTGCCAACAACCATGCCGACGAGAAGTTGGTGCATTCCAACATCTTCATTGCGGAGGGAAAATACCAAATCAACCAGAAACTCTCCCTGCGCGCCGAGGTGCAATACCTGTTGGCCAACAAGTATGAGACGTATAGCGGGCAAGAAGTTCCCCCGTTGGAACGCTCCAACCAAGGCGACTGGGTGTACGGCTTGGTGGAACTGGCCGTGGCGCCGTCGCTGATGTTCTCCGTGTCCGACATGTACAACATCGAGGCCACCAAGGAACATTACTACAACGTGACGGCGGTCTATACGCACCGTTCCCATCGTTTGCAGGTGGGCTACGGACGCACCCGCAAGGGATATACCTGTACGGGCGGCGTGTGCCGCGAAGTGCCGGCCAGCAAAGGCTGCACGGTTTCTTACACATTTAATTTCTAAGGGATGAAGAAGTTTGGAATCTATACGATGATGATGGCCGCGCTCGCGTTGGGCGCGTGCAATGAAATCGACGAGGCCGACCGCTTGTTGGACTACACGCCTCCCACAGGCGAGCGTAATGTCTTGCTTGAAGAATTTACAGGACAGGATTGCCCAAATTGCCCTGAGGGAGCAAGGGAAGCGCATCGTTTGCAGGAAACCTATTTCGGTTTAGTAGTTGTAGGCATTCATGCCGGTGTTTTTGCGGGGCGTTCAGCCTTTGTGACGGATGCAGGCAATGAATATTGGGAGCATTTTTATTCAGACGGGAACCAAAGAGGATATCCGGCTGCGATGATTAACCGTGACGGCAACGTTTCCACAGGTTATCAGCAGCAATGGGCTTCATGGGTGGCTTCTGCCGTGCAATTGCCTACCTATTATGAATTGTCTTTGGCCACGGTTTACGATGAAGCCACCCGTTCGCTGACGGTTGCTTCATTGTTGGGCAAATCTACAATACAGACAGATGAGTCTGTTAAGTTGTTGTTGCTGCTTACTGAGAATGGCATAGTGAGTTTCCAAAACAGTAATGGCCAGTTGATAGAGAACTATGTGCATGACCATGTGTTGCGTGGGGCAATCGGCGACCAGGATGCCGAGCCGAACTACTGGGGCGTGGACGTGGAGATTGGTTATCCCGATGCTACAGAAGTGGTGTCGCAGCCCTACGTGTTGCCTGAAGAATGGGTGGCCGAGAATATGAACGTGGTGGGAATCCTGTATGATGCCGCCACTTACGAGGTGCTTCAGGTGGAAGAAGTGCCGCTCGTGGCGGCATCTTCCGCAGAAGACGGTGAGACGGAATAGAGTTTTTTTAATTTAAACGATGAATATGCTTATGAGAAAATTTACTTTTTTGGCAACTTTAGCCTTTGGGGTATTGGGCGTAAATGCACAGGACATGGAGTTTGTGCATAATGATAAGATATTGGAGAATGGTGCGGAAATTGAAGTTACAGAACTTCATAATTCTTATTTGAGTCCGGCAATAATGTTGCGCAATACAGGAACGGAAGTTTTGGATTATGAATTGTCCGTTACAATATTAGAAGGAGAATTACTCCCTTATTGTGGCGTAGATGGCAGTTGCATATTTCCAAAATTAGGTATTCCAATGGTGAAATCGAGTACGGCTGGGCCGGGAATGGAGATAGATCCTCAAGTGCATTCGTTGTATGCTTGGACGGAGGATACGGGTCACAGCGTAGTTCGTTTTGAACTTTCGTATGGTGACGTGACGAAAACGGTGACGGCGGAAATCAATTATGATGCTTCCGTCTCCATCGACGATGTGAATGCGGAAAAGTCCGTGTTCGTGGCCGGCAACCAAGTGGTGTATAGCTTCGATGTACCGGCAGCGCGGCAGTTGAATGTGTATAGCGTGACGGGCGCTTTGGTGAAGCAAGAAGTATTGGAAACGGCAGGCACCGTTTCGCTCAACGCTTTGGGCAAAGGCATTTACCTCTACGAAGTGGTGGAGAACGGCGAACGTGTGGCAGCCCACAAGTGCGTGGTTCGTTAATTTCAAGGAACGATCTCAACTTTTTCTTTTTCATCTCTCCGGTCATGCGGGAAACGTCCCGCATGACCGGAGTTTTTTTGTGCGCATGCGTTGCATACATGTTGCATAACTATGCATGAAAATCATGGCGGGACTCCCGCTTTGTAAAGATGGAGCAATCGAAAACTTTGGATAGCGTTGTCGCAAAGGCCGTGCGGGCTTTTCAGGGCGGTTCGCAAAGCAGTTCTTGCAAAATCATGGATTTTACTGCATAAAATTCATGATTTCACAGGTAAAGTGCGTGCATTTTTCCCATAAAATTTTAGGGAATTACACGTTGTTTTTTATCTCACAAATCTCCAATAATGCTCCGGCGTGATGATTTCATAAGTGGAGTTGGGGTAAGAGTTCGCAAATGTTTTGGGTTGGCTGCTTTTTGCTTTTCCGTTCCATTTGAATTCAAAGGCGTGCAGCATGCCGTCTTCTTCCTCAATCAAGTCAATCTCTTGCTGTTCGTGCGTTCGCCAAAAGAACAATTGCGCGAAATTGCCGGAATAGGCATTGCGTTTCACCCTTTCGATCACCATGAGATTTTCCCACAATGCCCCGGCATCGTTCCTCAGTTCCAAGGGAGCGAAGTTGGACAGGATGGCATTTCTCACGCCGTTGTCGTAAAAGTAGATTTTCTTTCCCTTTTTTATCTCATTCCGAAGGTTCCGGCTGAAGGAATCCAACTTGAACACGACAAAACATTTCTCTAACAGGTTGATGTAACTTTCCACCGTGCTTTTGTCCACGCCCAGCAAGTTGCTTAATTCGTTGTAGGACACTTCGCTGCCTAACTGCAATGCCAACGCCCTTGCCAGCTTTTGGATTAGTTCGGGTTTCTTGATGCCTTTGTAAGCGAACAGGTCTTTGTATAAATAGTTGTTGGTCAGTGACATTAAAGTGCGCTTCGCATCGCCGGGTTCCGTCACTACTTCTGGGTACAGGCCGTAAATCATGCGGCTTTCTATCAGCCTGTTTTCTTCTCTTTCCGAACTGTTCAGAGCCAATTCCGCCAAGGAAAAGGGGAAGAGGTTGTATTCAATCAGCCTTCCCGTGGCCGGTTCGTTGATTTCGTTCGCCATGTCGAGAGAGGAAGAGCCGGTCACGATAACTTGTGTTTGCAGTTTCAGGTCGCCTATCATCTTCAGCGTCAGCCCGATGTTCTTCACTCTTTGGCCTTCGTCAATGAACACTAATTGGTAGGGCATCAACAATTGTTTCAGTTCCGTGGATGTTTTTCCTTCCAGTGCCAGAACATCGTCTATGTTATCGCAGTTCAGGAAAAGCGTTTTCTCGTTTCCTTCTTGCAATTCGGAGAGCAACGTGGTTTTGCCTACTTGCCTTGCGCCTAATAATACGATGACTTTTTTGCGGCGGTAGTCGGCCAAGATGGAGTTTTTAATGATGCGGCTGATCATGTTTTTTTGTTTGCAAATATAGTGAATCCTCCAAATTCTGCCAAATTTGGAGAGTGTAACCGCCAAATTCGGTAGGAATTTGGCGGATTGTGGCTTCTCATCCCCCGGAGGGTCGCTGGGGAAGCGTGTCGGGCGTTGCCTGAAACCTTCCAAGGTTTGGGGCAAAACCTTGGAAGGATTTTCAAGAACCTTTGGGAGGATCTTGGAATTCTTCTATGAAGTTTTTAGAAAAAGTTCCTGAACTTTCATGCAATTGTTGCTGGACTTTTTTTGAAAAGTTCTGTGCATTCTTTTTGGAGGGACTGCAAGGTTTTGCGGTTCTGCATGGCTTCTGCATCCAGGCTCTTGCAACCTGAAACCTGAACTTTGCAATCAGAACTCTGGAACCTGGAATCTTCCTTGGCTCCTTCATTCAGGCTGCTGCCTGCCATTTTCCGTCCATCTTTTCCAACGTTTTTAAAAACATTTCCCGCCTTTTTAAGCAGAATGCCTGCTTTGTTAAAAGATTCTAACTGTTTGCTTTTTCCCCGCCAATGTCTTGCTGCGGTTTAACAGATATTATTACATTTGGACGCGGTTTGTTGCAAAGAAGGTTGTTGCATGTTTCTTGCAACAATATGCGATAATACCTTGTTGCGTGCAAACGTTTGTTTAATCTAAAAAACAGTAACTATGTTAAAGAAGAAATTGTCTCTTTCCGTCCTCATGCTGGGGCTTCTGTGCAGTTCGGGCCTGAAGGCGCAAGAAGCAGCGGCGGAGGCGCAGGTGATTCCTGTCAACTTCACTTATTCTTCCAGTTATTTCACAGCAATGTCCGACAACGGCCTTTGGATTGCTGCGGCGGGAACGGAAGAAGAAAACACGCTGACCAGCGCGTATCCCTCTCTCGTGAATGCCACGACCGGCGAAGTGACGGAACTGTGGGAAGGCGGGAATTATTCCGGCTATACGGCCAACGATGTGACAGATGATGGCAAAACGGTAGTGGGAAGCAGCCCGGACGGCGCGGCCTATTACGATGTGGATGCAAAAGCCTGGGTCAAGTTGCCTATGGCGGATACTGGTGTTTCCGGGGAGGCTTGGTGCGTGACACCCGACGGGAAGCGCATCGCAGGCTATGGATTCAGAGGAAATTTCGGCGCGGACGACTATGCGGAAATGGCCTTGCTGTGGGAACGGCAGGATGATGGCACGTACCGGCAGATAGACGTGGCGGAAGAGTTGGAAGGCTTTCCCATCCGCGACAAGAACGATGCGCTGACCGGCATGGTGCGCATTGAGAACATGAGCGCGGACGGCAACCTGCTGGCCGGGGCGATGAATTTCGTTTACCCGCAACAGGCCTGCTACTATATCTATGATTGCACCACGCACGAGACGGTTTACATCGACAACTATATGGAGAAATACGGCTGCCAAGCCGGGTCGTTCATCGACCAGTCCAACATGAGCAACGACGGCGCTTACATCACCGGCAGCGCATACGTGGTGATAGGCGCGGAAGAATACACGTCGGCTTACCGTTATAATATAAAGGAAAAGGCTTTTGAATTGTATAACACCTACAACGACGAGATGGACCGTGCGGGCAAGGCCGTTGCCAATGACGGCACGTTGTTCGCCTGTTCTCCGGCGGTCAACCCGTTGCGTTATGCCTATGTGCGGGTCGGCAACCTGTGGTTCGGCCTGGATGAAATCATGAGCGAGCGATACAACATGAACATCGCAGAACGCCTGAATTCGGAAACAACGGGAACCGTCACCGACGTGTCGGACGACGGGCGTGTCATTGCCGGCATGTCCATGTCCACAGGAAGCGGCTACATCGTCCGCTTGCCGGAGACATTCGCTGAAGCGGCTGCAAACATCGATCCGCTGGCCGCTTATGCCGTGAGTCCTGCGGAGGGTTCTGCGTTCGCGCGTTTCCGTTCCGCCACCATCGCTTTCACGAAGCCGGCCAAGCTGGTCAGCGGGAAGCAGGCGCAACTGCTGGATGAAAGCGGCAAATCGGTACGTTCGCTCACCATATCGGCCAATGCCGACGGGTTGAGCTTCAACGCAGGAGGCATGCCTACGACGCTGGAGGCGGGCAAGGAGTACACGCTCTATTTCCCGGCGGGAACCTTCTGCCTGGCTGCAGACGAGAGTTTCACCAACCATGACATCCGCATTCGTTACGTGGGGCGCGAGAACACGCCGGCCCAAGCGACCAACATATCGCCGGCAGACGGCGCAAATGTGTCGGAAATCAGCACGAGCAATGCCGTGACCATCACGTTCGACATGAACGTGCAAGTGGCAACAGGGGAGGACAACCAGGCTGCCGTGGGCTATTTGTATGAAGCCGACAGCGAATCGCCCCTGTGCGAACTGGTCATCACCGTCGTGGATAACCGGATTGCCCTGGCACCGGCGCTCCGCCGCTATCTGCGCAACGGCATTGATTACCGCGTGGTGTTGCCGGCCGAATCCGTGACCGACATCATGGGCGACTGCGGCAACGAGGAAATCACCGTCACCTACCACGGCATTTATGTGCAGGAACCGAGTTCCAATGCCGACCTTTTCTTCGACGACTTCAATGACCCGTCCGTGTCGATGGCCACCTACCTGCTCTATGAAGGCGACCACAACACGCCCGCTTCCGTTCCGGCGGAGTGGGAGTTCGACGCCGACAACCATCCGTGGAACTTCACGTTGCGCGAAAGCTTGGAGGATACCGACTATTTTGCCGCCTCGCATTCCATGTACAATCCCGCAGGCAAGTCGGACGACTGGATGGCTTTGCCGCAACTTATTATCGAGAACCCGGACTATTATCTCACGTTCGACGCGCAATCCTACATTTTCACAAAGACGGATGTGCTGGAAGTCATCGTGCTGGAAGCCGAAGAAGGCTACACCACGTTCACGAAGGACCTCTACGACCGTTTCATGGCGGAGGGCAAGACGGTGTTTGCAGAACAGCTGTCGCCCGGCGGTTCGCAGGACGGGCTTTATGATGACTGGACCTCGTATGAAGTGTCCTTGGCGGAGTTTTCCGGCAAGAGCATCTACATTGCTTTCGTCAATCGGAACGAGGACGAAAGCGTCATCTTCCTGGACAACGTGAGGGTGCATTACCGGGGCGACTTCGTGCTGACCAACACCACGGAGGCTTCCGTCGTGAACCAGCCGTCGGCCACGGTGTCGGCTGCGTTGCTCATCACTGGCGATGATACCTACAACGACCTGACGGCCACGTGTGTCAGTGCGGATGGAAGCTTCACTTCCACCTACACAGCCACAGGACTGGGCCTGACCAGCGGAAGCGATGCCTACCGCTTCGAGTTCCCCGAAGAACTTCCGTTGGAGGTGGGCGAGGAAACCCGCTACACGATTACCGTCAACATGGACGGCAACCAGTTGTCGCAAAGCGGCGTGGTGCGCAACTTGGCCTTTGCCACCACCAAGCGCGTCGTGCTGGAGGAAGGCACGGGACAGGGATGCGGCAACTGCCCGCGCGGCATGTTGGCCATCGAGAACCTGCAAACCCTGTTCGGCGACCGTTTTATCCCCATCGCCATCCACAGCGTGTCGATGGGGGCCGACCCGTACGCCTACGATGAATACAACAACTATGTGGGTACCACCGGCCTGCCGAGCGGGCGCATCAACCGCATTGACACGATTTATGCCGATGCCGTGCAGGTGTATGACGCGGAAGCCAACGCCATGCGCTACCGCTTCAACAGCGAGGCGGGCAACGAAACGTGGCTCGACATCGTGCAGCGTGAGTTCGAGCAGAACCCGGTGGCCGATGCCGATGTCAACATCACGAAGGCCGACATGTTGACGGGCTCCAAGCAAGTGGTGCTGGAAGGCAACGTCAACTATGCGGTCAACATGAGTTCCTTGAACCATACCCTCGTGTTGGTCATCACGGAAAACAACCTTCCGGGACAGCAACATAACTATTTCACCAGCAATGACGACCCCTTGCTTGGCGAGTGGGGCCAAGGCGGCGATTACGGCCAGCCGATTGTGTCTTGCGTGTATAACCATGTGGCCCGCCGTGTCGTGGACGAGGCTTACAGGGGCTTGTCGGGCATCATTCCCGTGGAGGTGGCCGCCGACGAGCCGGTGCCGTTCAGCATCACCCGCACGGCCTACGACAACATCTCCAACTGGGGCAACTGCGAACTGGTGGCCATGCTGGTGGATGCCAATAGCGGCCGGGTGGTGAATGCCAACATCGTGCCGTTCACGGTGGATGGCGTGGGCATCGATGAAGTGGCGGCCGAGTCGGACATACAGGTCATGGCGGCAGGCGGCGCAGTGCAAGTGGCTTGCGATGAGCCGATGGACGTGGCCGTTTACAGCTTGAATGGCCAGATGGCGGGCGCAGCGAGCGGCAACGGCACGGTAATGGTGCCGGTAAGCGGCGGCAAGGGCCTGTACATCGTCCGGGTGAACACCGCCAATGCTTCCGTGGTGCGGAAAGTGATGTTGCGTTAAGCAGGATAAAACAAGGGATGCATGGGCGGGCGGTTCCGCACATGCTCCCTCCCGATATTTTTATTGTTAATTTAAAATGTTTGTATTATGAGGAAAACTTTACTTTTGCTTGTTGCGGCAGTGATGTGCTGCGCGACGAACGTTTGGGCGCTTTCCGGCGCAGGCACGGAAGCGGAACCTTATGTGGTGGCGGATGGCGAGACGTTCTCCATTCCGGCAAACCAAAAGGTTTGGTTCAATTTCACGGCACCTGCCAATGGCACCGTGGATTTCTTGCAAAGCGTGACTTACCTGAGCCATGCTTTCATGGTGAAGGACGCGAACGGCGTTTGGCAGGCTGCGGCGAATTTTGATTATAATGGGACAAATACGGGAACTTATGCCCTTGAGGAGGGACGGACCTACGAATTTATGACGAATGTCTCTGCGTGGTCCGCAGATGAGATAACCGTGCGCTTTGTTGCTGCCGCAGGGGATGCCCTTGATGTGGTGTCTGCCAATCCGGCAGAAGGTTCGGACGTTGCTTCCATCACAGAGGCTTCACCGGTTCAAATCACTTTCAATAAAGAGGTGGGCTATGTGATGGCCGAAATCCAAGGCGGCGAGGAATGGAGTTCGTTTGAGGCCGTGATGGTGACGGAAGGAAGCGAAACGGGCGAAGAAGCCCCGGCAACGTCGGCCACATGGAACTTGGTGCCTTATGTGGACATCACGCTGTATGAAGGCATTGTTTACACGGTGACCCTCAAGGCATATGCCACCGAAGAGGATTGGTTGCAGGAAGGAAACCCGGAAGCAACCCCGGCAGAGACCACGACAATCACCTATAACGGGGCTTCTGAAGCCATCCAATATTCAGACGTGAAGCTGGTGAGCATCTCGCCCGACCCGAACGTCACCGAACTGGAGGATATGTTGAGCGTGGCGAACCCGAGTTTCACCGTCACTTTCAGCGGTGCAGTCAACGTGGTGTCTTGCACCATCGCGTTGGGTTCGGGAGGCAGCATCGATGTGCCGACCGAGGGTAATGGCACAGCTACGATAACCTGCACGCCTCCTGTTGGTTCCAGCGACTATTCTTTGGCCATCGTGTTGCAAGTGACGGACACGGAAGGCCTTCTCCTCAATGACGAGAACCCGGCTGTGGACGGCGTGATGTTCTGGAACAATTCTTATTCCTTTGACATGCCGGTGGCAGACGGCCGCACGGCAGATACGTCATTGGAAGCCACGGATGTGGCGCCTGCAGACGGCGGTTATGTGTCTTCACTTGAAAAAGTGACGTTCACCATGACGGGCGCTGGAGACCAAGACGGTTTCTATGGCCGCACTTCCAAGGCTAATGCCGGCATCTATAAGGATGATGTGAAAGTGTATGACGTGCTGCTCACGCAGGATGATGAAAGGGCTGCGGAAGAAGACCCGAACTACATCGCCGGAACGACCGGCTATTTCATTGCCACGGTTTGCGAATTGAACTCGGTGGATTACGACAATGTGGAGGCAGCCGTTCCGGCATCCATCACTGAGTCAGGTACTTATACTTTGAAAATAGACGAGCAATCCATCGGCGACGGGAACTTCGACCCCAACGCACCTTGGCTGGGCGATTTGGGCGGCGTGCAGGGACGTTGCAATCCGGAAATCGCATGGACATTCAATGTGGTAAGCGAAATCGTGGAAGTGACGAACGTGGATCCTGCACCTTATAACACGAACGGCGGCGTGTTCAACAGCGAAATACCGGCAGAAGTGAAGATTACGATGAGTTCGGAGAACTTCACGGTGCAGGGAGATGCCACGGTGCGCTACGGCATGAACACCATGGAAATTGCGCAAGTATCCGTGGAAGGCAACGTATTGACCGTCTCCGGCATCAGCGAGGAGGCACGCAATGCAGGGCAAGCAACGGTGATGGTCAGCGCAGTGTCTGCGGACGGCGCCCCGATTGTGTACGGCGCGGATGCGGAAGAAGGGCTGAGCCTGATTATCCTGACCTACCAGACCGACCGCGCAACGCTTGTCCCGGTATCGGTGGATCCGGCGGAAGGAACGGTGGAAAGCCTTGAAACCATCACGCTGCTCATGAGCGAATATGTAGGCACGATTGACATGAGCCAGCGTGTGGTTGTGACCGACCAAGCCGGAACGGAAACCGTTTGTTCAATGGATTATGATTGGAGTGTAATGGAAGCCGCAATCATTACTTTGGATGAACCCATCACCGAAGAAGGCATTTATACCTTGGTGATACCGGAAGGCACCATTTACAGCATGGATTCGAATTTCGGCTTTGTGGATGAATATGGCAATCCGGAAGGGGATTATTACAACCCGGAACTGACCTATACGTTCAGGATTGGCAACCCGGACGGCATCGACAGCGTGGCTGCAGATGAAAACCGCGTGGTGAAGGCTTACACCGTAAGCGGCATTTGCGTGGGCGAAGGCACTATGGCCGAACTGAAAGACCTGTTGCCTGCGGGCATCTATATCATGGACGGACAGAAAGTGGCCGTGGTGAAATGAGGCATCCTTCCATTGTTTGGTTATAAATCAGTATGAGCGGGGGAGACCGTGGTGGCAGTGCCACGGCCTCCTTCCATTTCTTTAAAACGGTTTTGTATGAAAAGGACATTGTTTATTCTGATGGCTGTGCTGGCCGGCTTGCTGCCGCTTTCGGCGCAGCAATTCAAAGAGATTGCGTTGGATGCGGAAGGGCAGGCCACGTTCTCCCTCGACATGGGGGTCAATTATTTCCAATTCACGGCGCCAGAGACGGGGACACTGGAGTTTAGCGTGGGGTGGTCCAGCACGATGATTTACCAATGCGACCGGGCAGGCAGCGAAGACAGCAAGGTGGTTCTTGCGAAGTCAACAACGGGCAATGGCAATGTATATAGCCTGCCGGTGGAGGAAGGCACGTTGTATTATTTCTGTACCAGCCTTGTGGTGGATCCGGTGACCATGTCCGTGGCTTACGGAAGCGGCGACAACGCGATACAGCTTTCTTCCAATTATGCGGACGGTGAAGTGTACACCATGACGGGGAGCAACCTTGAAATTACCATCGATCGCCCGGTCACGATTGAACGGACGCTGGTGGAATATGGCGAAGGGCAGCAGGAAGACGTTCCGACGGGCTACATCAATGCCATTTATGTGACGCAGTATTATTACACGATTGACCTCCGCGCCCTTGTGGATTATCTGATGGACGGCGGGAAAATTGCCGTGGGCGACCGCTTCACCATCCGCCTGGAAGGCATTGCGGATGCCGCAGACCCCTCTGTGGTGTATGGCACGGACGGCACGTATGCCGTTACGCTTGAGTTGGACGAGATGCCTGCCACTTTGGTGAGCGTTGACCCGGCCGATGGTTCCAACCTTTATACCTATTATCCGGAGGGTGGCGAAGAAGGGTTCATTACCTTCACTTTCTCGGAAGCGTTGGACGAAAGCCTGGAAGGCGTGGATGCCGTGTTGTCATGGGGCGACCAAGAAGCCGGTTCCTATGAGGTTTATCATCCGGCATTTGCCATTGAAGGCAGCGTAGTGACGGTGGATATCCGGGGCATCCGTATTCCGGAAGAAGTGGAAGGCGGGCGCGGAAGCGGCGGCGCCACCCGCGTGTCGCTCTCCATCAGCGGGCTGAAGACAACGGACGGCCGCAGCGTTTCGCCCAATTATGAGAACGCCGGGACGAGTGCCATCTTGGCTTTCTACGGGGTGGTGAAGCAGGAAATCAGCTTCATTTACGACTTTGACCCTCAAAGCGGCAGCGAATCGTTGGAGGGTTACAAGGAAATCTTGATATGGCTGAACAACCCGATACTGTACAGCGGCGTGCAACTCCAGTGGTTTGACGCGAGGGGCGGACAGCAGATGCGCAGCTGGACGGCGGAAGAGATACCGTTTGAATGGGACAGCGACTACGAAGGCTATGTGGCCTACGTGCCTCTTTCGGGCATTTCCTACAACATCCAGCCGGTGACGGTCACCGTTTTGGATGCCTATTTGATGAATGGCGACGCAGTGACGATTACCGGCACGTTCAATTCCCGTCCCAACAGCATTGAGCATCTGGACGTGGCATCAGATGAAGTGGTGAAGGTCTATGGCGTTGATGGCCGTTTTGTGAAAGAAGGCGTCGGCGCGGAAGCCTTTGAAGGGCTTGCACGCGGCATTTATGTGGCGAAGGGCCGCAAGGTACTGGTGCGGTAAGCACAGGCCGTGCAAGATGCAAGAAAGGGATACGCATGGCAGCGTATCCCTTTTTTTCTTGGCGTTGTTTCCACGGCAGGGCGGAGATCCGTTCAATGCGCGGACTTCGATTCCTTGTGCATCTGGACAAGCGTCCATACTCCCATGCAAGCTGCAATAACGCCAACAACGGCTAAAAAGATAATCAGTTCCATATTTTATTTTACTTTTTTGGAGAATGCTATAAATATTAATCCAACGATGAAGCAAAAAAGTACAACAGTTCCTCCAATCCAATACAGCAGTTTCGGATTTATGCTTTCATGTTTCATGATGTCGGCGAGGGATGCAAAGATAAGTTTTTTCTGTTTAAAAGCAAATGTTTTTCAAGTTGCCGGGAACTTTTCTTTCAGCAGGTCCTCTAATTTCTGCAGTTCGTCGCGGTAGCGTGCCGCCTCGATGAAGTCCAGTTTCTTGGCGGCTTCGTACATGCTTTTCCGCACGGCCTCGATGTTCTTTTCCAGTTGGGGGCGGGTCATGTACTGCACCACGGGGTCGGCGGCCACGTTGATGCCGTCCGGCTCCACATAAGCTTTCGGTTCGGCGGGGCGGTTTTCCGCTTCGTTGGGGAGAAGCGCTGCTTGGCGTTTCTTGTGTATCTGCCGGGGCGTGATGCCGTGCGCTTCGTTGTAGGCCAGTTGCTTCTCGCGGCGGCGGTTGGTTTCATCGATGGTTTTCTGCATGCTTTCCGTGATGCGGTCGGCATACATGATGACTTTCCCGTTGATGTTGCGGGCGGCGCGGCCTGCCGTTTGCGTCAGGGAGCGGTGGGAGCGCAGGAAGCCTTCCTTGTCGGCATCCAAGATGGCCACGAGCGACACTTCGGGGAGGTCCAGCCCTTCCCTCAACAAATTGACGCCCACCAGCACATCGTAAAGCCCTTCGCGGAGGTCGTTCATGATTTTCACCCGCTCCAAGGTGTCCACATCGCTGTGGATGTAGTTGCAGCGCACCCCGTTCTTCAGCAGGTAGTCCGTCAGTTCTTCGGCCATCCGCTTGGTGAGGGTGGTGACCAACGTCCGTTCATCTTTCTCGATGCGTTGTTGGATTTCCTCCATGAGGTCGTCAATCTGGTTGAGGCTGGGGCGCACTTCGATGACGGGGTCTAACAGGCCGGTGGGCCGGATGACCTGTTCCACCACGATGCCCTCGCTTTGCATCAGTTCGTAGTCGGCGGGCGTGGCGCTGACATAGATGATTTGTTTGGCCATTTTGTTGAACTCGTCGAACGTGAGCGGGCGGTTGTCCAAGGCGGCGGGAAGGCGGAAGCCGTATTCCACAAGGTTGATCTTGCGGGCGCGGTCGCCTGCATACATGCCCTGCAGTTGGGGGACGGTGACGTGGCTTTCATCGATGACGAGGAGGAAGTCTTCGGGGAAGAAATCGAGCAGGCAGTAAGGGCGCGTGCCTGCCTCGCGTCCGTCGAAGTAGCGCGAATAATTCTCGATGCCCGCGCAATGGCCTAACTCGCGTATCATCTCCAGGTCGTAGGACACCCGTTCATAGAGCCTTTTGGCTTCCATCTCCTTTCCGATGGAGCGGAAGTATTCCACCTGTTTGGCCAGGTCGTCTTCTATTCCCCGGATGGCCCGCAGGGTTTTGTCCTTGGTGGTCATGAAAAGGTTGGCGGGGTAAATCTTGTATTGGCTGAAAGATGCGGTGCGCAGGCCGCTCAGCGGGTCTATTTCCTCGATGCTGTCTATCTCGTCTCCCCAGAACGTCACGCGGATGACGGTGTCGGCGTAGGCGAGATACACGTCAATCGTGTCGCCCTTCACGCGGAAGTTCCCGCGCTGCAGGTCGATGTCGTTGCGCAGGTAGAGGCATTCCACCAAGCGGCGGAGGAACACGTTGCGGCTCAATGGGCGCCCTTGTTCAATCTCGATGACGTTCTCGTAGAAGTCGGCGGGGTTGCCCATGCCGTAGATGCAGGACACGGACGAGATGACCACCACGTCCTTTCGCCCGGTGAGCAGGGCGGAGGTGGTGGCCAGCCGCAGCTTGTCAATCTCATCGTTGATGGAAAGGTCCTTTTCGATGTAGGTGTCGGTGGAGGGAATGTACGCCTCCGGCTGGTAATAGTCGTAGTAGGACACGTAGTATTCCACCTCGTTGTGCGGGAAGAATCCCTTGAACTCGCTGTACAGCTGGGCGGCCAGCGTCTTGTTGTGGCTCAGCACCAAAGTGGGCTTGTTGACGTTGGCGATGACGTTGGCGATGGTGAATGTCTTCCCGGAGCCGGTCACGCCCAATAAAGTCTGTGCCGGCATGCCGTGCAGCACGCCTTCTGTCAGTTGGGCAATGGCTTCCGGCTGGTCGCCGGTGGGCTTGTATTCAGAGGTCAGTTCAAAGTCCATCCTGTATCCTGTTTTGGTTTTCCGCCGTAAAATTACGCATTTTTCTTGGATGTGCGGCCCTGCTTGCTTGCTTTTCCGGCCATTTCCCGGTGATGCCCTTGGTTTGCCGCCCCCTCCAATTCCCATTTTGGCGTGACAAACTCGTGCTTTGCTGCGGCCAACTCCCGGTTTCCCTTGGTAAATAGTATTAAAAAGGCGCGATTCGTTGCATGATTCAATTCCTATCCGTACATTTGCACACTATTTTTGAATAAAATGAAGTGGAGTGTCGTTATCGTGCTGGCAATGGCGTTGCTGTTCTCCTCCTGCGGGGAATACAACCGGATTGTGAAATGCACGGATTATGAATACAAATACGAGGTGGCCAAGGCTTACTACATGAGCGGGAAATACTCCAAGGCGGCCACTTTGCTGGAAGAGTTGATTACCATCATGAAAGGCACGGACAAGGCGGAAGAGTCCCTGTTCATGCTGGGCATGACTTACTTCAGCCAAGAAGATTACACCACTTCTTCCCATTATTTCACCACGTATTACAACACGTACCCTCGCGGCACGTATGCGGAACTTTCACGTTTCAATGCGGGCCGGGCCTTGTTCCTGGATTCGCCCGAACCGCGTCTGGACCAGTCAGGCACGTATGCTGCCATCCAGGAATTGCAACTGTTCATGGAGTATTACCCCCTGAGCGACAAGAAGGACGATGCGCAGGAGATGATTTTCCAGTTGCAGGACAAGCTGGTGTGGAAAGACTATTATGCCGCCAAATTGTATTACGATTTGGGCAACTATATGGGAAACAACTACTTGTCGTGCGTGGTGACGGCGCAGAACGCCTTGAAGGATTACCCTTACACGGCCTTGCGCGAGGACCTTTCCATCCTGATTCTCCGGGCGAGGTACCAGATGGCCGTGCAGAGCGTTTATGAAAAGCAGCAGGAACGCTACCGCGAGACAGTGGACGAGTATTACGCGTTCACCAACGAGTTCCCGGACAGCAAGTACAAGAAAGAAGCGGACGAGATATTTGAAAACTCAAGGAAAAACATCAAAGAATAATTTATAAAAGAGGACTATGGATTATAAAAAGACAAATGCTCCTACCAACACGGTGACGCGTGACTTGATGGAATTGTGCGCCGATACCGGCAACATTTACGAGACGGTGGCCATCATTTCCAAGCGTGCCAACCAGATCAGCCAGGAAATCAAGAACGACTTGTCGAAGAAACTCCAGGAATTTGCTTCCTACAACGACAATCTGGAGGAGGTGTTCGAGAACAGGGAACAGATAGAAATCTCCCGCTATTACGAGAAACTTCCGAAACCCACCTTGATTGCCACGCAGGAATATGTTGAGGGGAAAGTGTATTTCCGCAACCCGGCAAAGGAGAAAGATAAACTGCAATAACCATTAGCATGGAAAGGCCTGCCATTGCCGGTGCATTGGCGGCCTTTTTTGTAACCGAAAAAGACGAAGAATCATGATACAGCGAATACAGAGTGTTTACCTATTGTTGGTGGCCATCCTGCTGGTGGTGGCTTTGTGCATCCCGGTGGGCAGCTACCTTTGCCCGAACGGTTTCGAGGCCGGCTTCACGAACCTTGGCGTGCGGATGGAGGACGGCCGCCTTCTTTCCTCGTGGGGGATGTTTGCCCTTCTGCTGTTTTCCGCCATCGTGGCCTTGGGCACCATTTTCCTTTTCCGCAACCGTGTCCTGCAAATCCGCATGACCATCTTCAACAGCCTGTTGCTGTTGGGTTACTATTTGGCGTTCGTGGCCTTCCTGTTTGTGTTCAGGAGCCGTTTGGATGCCTCGTTCCACCTGTCGTGGGGGCTTTGCCTGCCCTTTGTCTCTTTGGTGCTGAACTATCTGGCCATCCGCGCCATCGGCAAGGACGAAGTGCTGGTGCGTGCCGCCGACCGCCTTCGTTGAGCAACTTTCCCAAGAAATACGGCGAAGCCTGCAAGGACTTGCAGGCTTTTTGTTTACTTGGTGATGTCAAACAGGTAGGCGAGGCGCACGGAGATGGTGCTGTGGGCAGAGCGTGAGAAGTAATCACGTTTGGAATTGTTGTAGAAGTCATTCAGGCCGAAGTAGTATCTTCCTTCTATCTGGAAGTGGCCGATGCCGGTTCGTACCTCCATGCCTGCGCCGCCCGTGAGGCCGTAGTCCACGCTGCGGTCGGCCAGTTTCCCGTGTTGTTCATAGGGGAAGTCCTGCCATTGGCCGCCGTATATTTCCTTTTCCTTCACCAAGAAACTCACTTGCGGGCCGAGGTTGAGGAACACTTGCACGCCGCGTTCTTCCTTGCCGTAGGCTAGATGCACGAGGAAAGGCACGTCCAGGTAGTGCATCTTCCGTTCGTAGGTGTATGGGTTCCCGTCCGGGTCTTCCAGCCATCCTTTCTGCGAATAGTTCACTTCCACTTGCAGGGCGCAGAGCATGGCGAAGTATTTTTCGGAAAGGTAGCGCACCATTATCCCGCAGGCAGGCGCCACTTGCATTTTTTCCTTGACACGGACATCGGAGGTGAAAGACACTTTGTTGAGGTTGACGCCGCCATGCACGCCGATGGCCCAGTTGTTCCTTAGCTCTCCCACTTGGGAAAAGGCGGGCAGGCAGCACAGCAAGGCTATGGCGAGAAGAAAGGATTTGTGTCTCATGCGTTATTCAAAGTCAAGTTTTATCAGTTCATAGTCTTTCGTGAAATGCACGAAGAACACTTTCCGGTTGATGAACCCGCCCCAGTTGCTTGCCCGCTCGAACTTGAAACCCGTCTGGATGGGATGCACGCGGATGTCGCCCAAGTTGCTTTCAAAGCCGGTGCCGTATTGCGACAAGGCTTTCAGGAAAAAGTAGCCGGTGTCGAATCCCAGCATTCCGAATTTCGGGTAGCTGTTGACCATGTCCTTCCCGTACCAGTTGCGGTAGCTGGCAGTGAACTGGACTGCGGCGGGGAAGAGGTTGTTGGTGTAGAACGAAGAATAGAAATAAGTGTCCAGTTCGTAGAAGCGTTCGAGGTGGTCCTTCGTGTACGTCTGCCATTCGGGATAGCCGAACAGGCTGATGCTTTCCCCTGCATTTTCCCTTTTCAGCACGGTCAGTTGCGGCAACAGGTTGATGAGGATGGCGTTCGAGCCGGAGGCGGGGATGAAAATGTTGTCTTTCCCGGCCCGGAGCAGCGGCTTCAATGCTGCGGACGTGCTGCTGGCGCTGGCCGTGGCATAGGGGATGGCGTGCGCATCCAGTTCTTCTTTCAGCCCTTCGATGAACTGCGCTTTGCCTTTCGTGTCGCTTTTGTTCTCCAGGAACACGACGTTGGCGTTGGGGAACTTGCGGAGGAAGTGTTCGTACACTTCGGAATAGAGGTACGATTGCGGGGTGTTGATTTGGAAGATTTCCGGGTTGTGGAACACCTCGTCGTCCTTTGACGAGAAGGGGATGACCAGGTGGATCCCGTGCTTGTGCGCGAAGCTGGCCAAGGGTTGTATGTGGGAGGCGTGCATCGGGCCGAAGATGATGTGCATGTCTTTCAGTTCCTCGCGGTTCAGCACGGCGGACAATGTGCTTTCATTGTTGCCGGAGTCATAGACATGCAGGTCGATGGAGACGCCCTGTTTCTTCAGGCTGTCCGCCGCGATGAGGAATCCTTCGTAGTACTCCACCATTTTGGATGAAGTGGCTGCGTTGTTCCCTTGCGGGAGGAAGGGGAGGACGATGGCCGCTTTTATGGTTGCCGGCCTCTCTCCCTTTTCCTTGTTGGCGGCAAACAGTTCCCGGTTGCCGGTTTCCTTTTCTTGCGGCTGTTGCCGGGGTTGTTCCACGAACTGGATGGATTCTTCCTCTTTGGGGTAGGGGATGCAAAGGAAGCTCCCGCGTTTCAGCCCTTTCTTCAGTTCCGGGTTGGCGGCGATGAGTTCCTCCTTGCTGATGCCGTATTGGCGGCTGATGCTGTAGATGGTTTCTTTCCTTTTCACCTTGTGCATGTCGCGGCACCGGGACGGGCTGCCGCCACCGGCGGGTTGTTGCGCCGTGGTTTCCCTTTCGGGTTGTGCGGACTGTGTGGAGGCCGGGTTTTCTTTTTCCGCAACCGGGATGAGGATGACTTGGCCGATTTTGAAGTTTTGCGCGCTCAGCCCGGGGTTGGCCTGGCAAATCCTTTGCGCGGGCACGCCGTATTTCACGGTCAACTGGTAGAGCGTTTCGTGCGCCTGTATGGTATGGTATTGCGGCATGCTTTGCCCCTGTGCCTGCGGGATTTTCAACGTTTGCCCGGCATATATCCTCGTTTCGCATCCGGGGTTGAGGCGGATGATGTCGTCCTGGCTCACTTGGTAGATGCTGGAAATGGAGTAGAGGCTTTGCCCTTTCTGCACCGTGTGGAGGAAGCAGGCAGGGTTTGGGCCGCCGTTGCTTTGCGCAAGGGCGCGCCCGTGCGGCATGCTTGCCAGAAGCAGCAAGAGGAGCAGGCGGTTTATCAGTTTCATAGATGCTTTTTTGTGTGAGAAAACTTAATATCGAACAAAAGTACAAAAACAAATTCATTTGCGGGGCATAATCCCGCAAGAAAAACATGGGGCATCCCTTGAGCGCGGGCTTTGGGAGCCCTCTGATGTTTTGGCGGAAACCTTCAAAGGTTTTTCGGAATCTTCCATGAAGTTTTCCTGATTTTTCAGGAACAGTTTTCCGCACGATTAGTAATCGTAATGCGTGACGATTAGTAATCGTATCGCTTGACGATTAGTAATCGTATCGCTTGACGATTAGTAATCGTATAAAAGCAAGCTCGTTTTGATGTCCTGGAATATTGATGGCATGCGGCGCATCGTTTGCCTTTTTTTCCTTTTATGATGAACAAAATGATTATTTTTGCCGTAAAATGAAGGATGATGGAAGCAGCAACGGTTTTGCCCCCCCTTTGTAGTGGGGTGTCATGTGTCCGGCCATTCTTGTCTTGAAGGGCGGCATGCCTTAGGCATCTGGTGCATTCCAGCGAGCATAAATTTCTTGGAAATGCATAAATGATGCTATGAAATCTCCCGCCGATGCATTAATTTTGCGGCCATTGCCGTTACATATTGTGTGAACATACTTGGAAATTGTCATGAAGCAGAGTAGCATGTTGGGAAAAGTAAGGCTTATTGTGCTGTGCGCCTGCCTGTTGTCAGCCTTTGGCCTGCGGGCGCAGAGCCAGTATGGCAGCCATAACGTGAGAATCTATTGCGTGGAGGCCAACGGCCAGCCCGTGGAACCGGCCGACACCTTGGAAGCAAGCGTGGAATATGTGGGCTCGGCGCCATTGTCCGTGGTGTGCGAGGCACACATTGAAGGACCGGAAGGGATGACGTGGCGTTGCGAATGGAACATGTCGAAGCAGCCGGACTTTTCCGACAACGAACTGGTGCGCTTCGAGGACGACACGGAGATGGATTTCTATGATTCAGGCGCTTATTATATCCGCTTGCTGGTGACTTACACGTATGCCGACGGGAGGGAAGTGACCGATGAGTCGGAACCTTACATCGTGCGCGTCAGCGAGTCGGAACTGCACGTGCCGAATGCTTTCTCCCCGAACGGCGACGGCATCAACGATGTGTTCAAAGTGACCTACCAGTCGTTGGTGCGCTTCAACGCGTATGTGTTCAACCGATGGGGGCAGCAGATTTACCATTGGGGCCTGGAGGACATCGACAACGGATGGGACGGGACGTACAAAGGGAAGCAAGTGAAGGACGGCGTGTATTTCATTGTGGTGGAGGCCGAAGGCTCGGACGGCATACAGTACAAGCACAAAGGCGACATCACGGTGCTGCGGGGCTACACAGAGGGAGGCTCGACGGCAGTGACAGAGTAAAAAGGAGGAAACAGCAAGCATGGAAGATACAGAACAAATCAGCATATACGGGGCGCGTGTCCATAACCTGAAGAACATCGATGTGAAGATTCCCCGCAACAGCCTGACGGTGATTACCGGGCTGAGCGGGAGCGGGAAGTCATCCCTTGCTTTCGACACGATATTTGCCGAAGGGCAACGCCGCTACATCGAGACATTCTCGGCCTATGCAAGGAATTTCCTGGGCAACTTGGAACGCCCGGATGTGGATGAAATCACAGGATTGAGCCCGGTTATTTCCATCGAACAGAAAACCACGAACAAGAACCCGCGTTCCACCGTGGGGACGACGACGGAGATATACGATTACCTCCGTTTGCTTTTTGCGCGGGCGGGAGAGGCTTATTCTTACCTGTCGGGCGAAAAGATGGTGCGTTACACCGATGAGCAGATATTGGACCTGATTATCCACGAGTATGCCGGGAAGAAGATTTTCTTGCTTGCCCCCTTGGTGAGGAACCGGAAAGGGCATTACAAGGAACTGTTCGAGCAGGTGCGCAAGAAAGGATACCTGCATGTGAGGGTGGACGGGGAGATTCGTGAAATCGTTCCGGGCATGAAGCTGGACCGTTACAAGAACCACGACGTGGAAGTGGTGGTGGACAAGATGAAAGTGTCTGACGACCCTGACGACAAGCGCTTGAAGCAAAGCGTGAACACGGCGATGACGCAGGGCGACGGCCTGATGCTGATATTGGATGCCGCCACGATGGAAGCGAGGCATTACAGCCGGAGGCTGATGTGTCCCGTCACGGGACTTTCTTACCGCGAGCCGGCGCCCCACAACTTTTCGTTCAATTCACCGCAGGGGGCATGCCCGCGCTGCAAAGGTTTGGGCTATGTGAACCGCATTGACGTGGACAAGGTCATTCCAAACCGGGAACTGTCCATCCATGATGGCGCCATCGTCCCGTTGGGGAAATACAAAAGCACGATGATTTTCTGGCAGATAGACGCTTTGCTTGAACGGCATGAAATGGACATCCGGCAGCCGGTCAAGGACTTCCCGGACGATTTGATAGAGGAAATACTGTATGGCTCGGATGAACGCATCCGGATAAAGGCGGCGCTAATCCACACTTCATCGGATTATTACGTGCCTTATGAGGGCATCGTGAAGTACATCCAGATGATGCAGGAGAAGGATGCTTCGGCCACGGCGCAGAAATGGGCGGAACAGTTTGCCTGCACGGACGTTTGCCCGGAGTGCCACGGCGCACGGCTGAACAAGGAAGCCCTGCATTTCCGCATCCACGACAAGAACATTCATGAACTGTCTGTGATGGACATTTCGGAACTGTATGGATGGTTGAGCCAGGTGGACCCGTTCCTGTCGGGCAAGCAGCAGAAAATCGCAGCGGAGATATTGAAAGAAATCCGCACCCGCCTGAAGTTCCTTCTGGATGTGGGGCTGGATTATTTGTCGCTGAATCGTTCGTCGGCTTCCTTGTCGGGCGGGGAGAGCCAGCGCATCCGGCTGGCCACGCAAATCGGTTCGCAACTGGTGAATGTGTTGTACATATTGGACGAACCGAGCATCGGCCTCCACCAGCGCGACAACCTTCGCCTGATTCATTCCTTGAAAGAACTGCGCGACACCGGGAACACGGTGGTTGTGGTGGAGCATGACAAAGACATGATGCTGGCGGCCGATTATGTGGTGGACTTGGGCCCGAAGGCCGGACGCTTGGGCGGGGAAGTGGTGTTTGCCGGGACGCCGCAGGAAATGCTGAAGACGCAGACGCTGACTTCGCAGTACCTGAACGGGGAGAAGCAGATTGAAGTTCCCAAGGAACGGAGGAAAGGCAACGGCCATTCGCTGTGGCTGAGAGGCGCTGCGGGCAACAACCTGAAGAACGTGGACGTGGAGTTCCCGTTGGGACGGCTGATTTGCGTGACGGGCGTGTCGGGCAGCGGCAAGTCCACGCTCGTGAACGACACGTTGCAGCCCATCTTGTCGCAGAAGTTCTACCGCTCGCTCCAAGACCCTTTGCCGTATTCGTCCGTGGAAGGGTTGGAACATATCGACAAGGTGGTCAATGTGGACCAGTCGCCGTTGGGCAGGACGCCACGGTCGAACCCGGCCACTTACACCGGGGTCTTTTCCGACATACGCAACCTTTTCGTCGGTTTGCCGGAGGCGAAGATACGGGGATACAAGCCGGGACGTTTTTCTTTCAACGTGAAAGGCGGGCGTTGCGAGGCTTGCCAGGGAAACGGCTACAAGACGATTGAGATGAACTTCCTGCCGGATGTGTATGTGCCTTGCGAGGTGTGCCATGGCAAACGCTACAACCGGGAGACGCTGGAAGTGCGTTACAAAGGGAAATCCATCGCCGATGTGCTGGACATGACCATCAACCGGGCGGTGGAGTTCTTCGAGAATGTGCCTCAGATATTGAACAAGATAAAGGTGTTGCAGGAAGTGGGGTTGGGCTACATCCGCTTGGGGCAACCTTCCACCACGTTGTCGGGCGGTGAAAGCCAGCGCGTGAAGCTTTCAGCCGAACTCTCCAAGCGGGACACGGGCAAGACGCTATATATATTGGATGAACCGACCACCGGGTTGCACTTTGAGGATATCCGCGTGCTGATGAACGTGCTGGACCGGCTGGTTGCCAAAGGGAACACGGTGATTGTCATCGAACATAACCTGGATGTCATCAAGATGGCGGATTATGTCATCGACATGGGGCCGGAAGGCGGGCGCAACGGGGGCGAGGTGTTGGTGGCAGGCACGCCGGAAGAAGTGGCATTGAGCGGGGCAGGCTATACGTCGCGTTTCTTAAAAGAAGAATTGGGATTATGAAGATAAGCAAAACGAATGTGGCCCGTTTGCTGGACAAAGCGAAGGTGGCTTACGAACTGATACCTTATGAGGTGGATGAATCCGACCTTTCCGCCGTGCATGTGGCGGCCAGTTTGGGCGAGGACATCGAAAGAGTATTCAAGACCTTGGTGCTTCATGGCGACAAGACAGGCTATTTCGTCTGCGTGGTGCCGGGGGAACATGAGGTGGACCTGAAGATGGCGGCAAAAGTGTCGGGCAACAAGAAGTGCGACCTGATACCGGTGAAAGAGTTGCTCCCGCTGACGGGCTACATCCGTGGGGGCTGTTCGCCGATAGGCATGAAGAAGCATTTCCCGACTTATATCCATGAGACTTGCCTGTCGTTTCCTTATATCTATGTAAGCGCCGGGATGCGGGGACTGCAGGTGAAATTGTCGCCGACGGACTTGGTGCGGGAGGCAAAAGCGGAAATTTGCGCCCTGTATGGATGAAAAGATGGGCAAGCCCGCCTTGTTTCTTTAATATTATTCTATCTTTGCACGCATAGGAAAATTATTAATTACTTAAATCTGGAATTTATGTTTGAAGGACAACCGAAAGGTCTTTATGCGCTGGCGCTTGCCAATACCGGCGAACGTTTCGGCTATTACACGATGCTTGCCGTTTTTGTTTTGTTCTTGAAAGCGAACTTTGGCTTGTCGGCGGCTGATGCCGGCACCATTTACGGCGCATTTCTTGCTTTAGTTTATTTCCTGCCGTTCATAGGCGGCATCCTTGCCGACAAGTTCGGTTATGGGAAGATGGTCACCATCGGCATCCTTGCCATGTTTGTGGGGTATGTGTTGTTGGCGTTGCCCGCAGGCACAGGCGCATTGGGCATGGCCTGCATGTTTGCGGCGTTGGTTGTGATTGCTACGGGTACCGGCCTGTTTAAAGGCAACTTGCAGGTAATGGTGGGCAACCTTTATGACGCGCCCGAATATGCTTCCAAGCGGGATTCTGCTTTCAGCATCTTTTATATGGCCATCAACGTGGGCGCATTGTTTGCGCCATCGGCAGCCGTGGGCATCATGAACTATGCCCAAAACCATTGGGGCGTCAGCGTGAACGATTCTTACCATTTTGCTTTCGCCGTGGCTTGTGTTTCCCTGATTGTTTCAATGGCCATTTATTACGGTTTCCGAAAGACATTCAAGCATGTGGAAGGCAGCACGAAATCTGTTGCTGCGGGCAACAAGGCGGAACATGCGGCAGAGGAACTTTCCCCGAAAGAGACGAAAGACCGCATTGTCGCCCTTTGCCTTGTCTTTGCAGTGGTCATCTTCTTCTGGATGGCTTTCCATCAGAACGGGTTGACGCTGACGTATTTTGCGGATGAGTTCACGGCAAAGAGTTCCAGCGGTGTGGAGAGCATGATGTTCAACGTGTGGAACCTGCTGGCCGTCATCTTCATCGTGTATGCGCTTTTCTCTTTGTTCCAGTCGAAAACCTCCCGTGGAAAGCTGGTTTCCGGCGTGGTGATTGTGGCGGCTTTGGCATTCTTGGGGTATCAATATACGGTGCTTCCGGAATCCACGCCGGTGGATGCGCCCATCTTCCAGCAATTCAATCCTTGCTTTGTGGTGGCTTTGACCCCGGTGTCGATGGCCATCTTCGGCGCGCTGGCACGCCGTGGCAAAGAACCATCCGCTCCCCGCAAGATTGGCTTGGGCATGCTGGTGGCAGCCTGCGGCTATGTGCTGATGATATTTGCTTCCATTGGCCTGTTGACCCCGAATGAGCAGGCAGTGGCAGGCGAGGCCGCTTCGTTTGTTTCCCCGAATTGGTTGGTTTCCACTTATCTGGTGCTGACATTCGGCGAATTGTTGCTTTCGCCGATGGGCATCTCTTTCGTGTCGAAAGTGGCTCCTCCTAAATACAAAGGCATGATGATGGGTGGATGGTTTGTGGCTACGGCCATCGGCAATTACCTGACTTCTGTGGCTTCTGCCCTGTGGGGCGACCTCCCGTTGTGGGTGGTTTGGGGCGTGCTGATGGTGCTTTGCTTCTTGGCAGCATTGTTCATTTTCTCCGTGATGAAGCGTTTGGAGAGAGTGGCGAAGTAAGCCTCAGATGTAATCTGATAAGGAATGGATGCACTGCTTGCGTGGCGCATCCATTTTTTTTTGTGCGGGAAAGGTTGGCTGTATGGAAATAGTTGCTATTTTTGCGGGAGTAACATAAAAAATGTATTTGCCTATGAAGCATTAGCGTGAATTGATACGCGCATCTTAACATATTGGAAAAGCGTTTTTAGCTTTATTCTGTCATCCAGAAAGTTTGGCGACTTGAAAAAAGATCGATAGGAATATAGCGGAAATGCTCACGTATATGCGTGGGCTTTTGTGCATTCTGTCGATCGGGTTACGCCAAACACCTCTGGATGGGAATAAACAAAAGTGCCGCGCTTTTTTATGTGCGTATTTTACTTCCTACATAATCTATTGGCACTGCGGAGGAACCCGAAACGCCGCATGAAGTGAGTAGGGGCAGCCTTTTATAATGGGGAACCCGGATTCTTCTCGACTTGCCCTTGTGCTTCGGCTGGAAAATGCGTACCTTTGCGTTCGATTTATGAACGAACAGGATGTCTGAATTAGCTCCCCTTATTGCCGACTTGGCGCTGATATTAGGTTGCGCCGGGATTATGACCCTTGTGTTCAAACGGCTGAAGCAGCCTTTGGTGCTGGGCTATATCGTGGCTGGTTTCTTGGCCAGCCCGCACATGCCTTTGACTCCTTCCGTAGCCGATACGGCCAATATCCAGACGTGGGCCGACATTGGTGTCATTTTCCTGCTCTTTGCTTTGGGATTGGAATTCAGTTTCAAGAAGATTGTCAAGGCAGGCAGTTCGGCAGCCATATCGGCGGTGGCCATCATTTTTTCCATGATTCTGGTGGGCATGATGGTGGGCATGATGTTCGGATGGAAGCGGATGGATTGCATCTTTTTGGGGGGCATGCTGGCCATGTCGTCCACGACGATTATCTATAAAGCATTCGATGACCTTGGCCTGCGGCAACAGCGTTTCGCTGGTATTGTGCTGGGCATTCTGGTCTTGGAGGATATTTTGGCCATTGTCTTGATGGTGTTGCTTTCCACTCTTGCCGTGAGCCAGAACATCGAGGGCATGGAGTTGGCAGGCAGCATCGGCAAGCTGGTGTTCTTCTTGGTGCTGTGGTTCGTGGTGGGCATCTATGTGATACCGCTTTTCCTGAAGCGGATGAAACGGTACATGAGTGACGAGACCCTCCTCATCGTGGCCGTGGGTTTGTGCCTGGCTATGGTGGTGCTGGCATCGAAGGTAGGGTTCTCTCCGGCATTCGGGGCGTTCATCATGGGTTCGATACTGGCAGAGACGGTGGAAGCTGAGCAAATTGACCGTTTGGTGAAGCCGTTGAAAGATTTGTTTGGGGCCATCTTTTTCGTGTCGGTGGGCATGATGGTGGATCCTGCCATGATTGTTGCGTATTGGGGACCCATCTTGGCCATAACTTTAGCGGTTATCGTGGGACAGGCAGTGTTTGGCACGTTCGGTGTGCTTTTAGGAGGCCAACCGTTGAAGACCTCCATGCAGTGCAGTTTCAGCTTGATGCAGATTGGGGAGTTCGCTTTTATCATCGCTTCATTGGGAGTCAGCTTGAAGGTGACCAGCCATTTCCTGTACCCGATTGTCATTGCCGTGTCGGTCATCACGACTTTCCTGACTCCTTACATGATACGTTTGGCGGCACCGGCTTCGGCATGGGTGGAGGCGCGTATCCCGGCACGGTGGCAGCGGTTCATTGACCGTTATTGTTCCGGCGTGCAGGCCGCCAACCATGAGACAAACTGGCGGAAGTTGCTGAAGGCTATTGTGCGCATTGTGGCAGTGTATTCCATCTTGTCGGTTGCAGTGGTGGTGTTGTCTTTCCAAATCCTTATTCCTTTGTTGGAAGAAAGTTTGCCGGAATTTTGGGCTGATTTATTGGGAACGGTAGCGACTGTGCTATGCCTTTCGCCTTTTCTGCGTGCCATTGTGGTCAAGAAGAATCATTCACCGGAGTTTATTGCCTTGTGGGCGGACAGTCGTGTGAACCGTGTCCCATTGGTCGCTACCATCCTTTTGCGCTTGGTCATTGCGATGGGGTTCGTGATGTTTGTCATCAGCAGCCTGTTTGAAGCATCGGTGGGGTTGTTGTTAGGCATTGCTTTTTTGTTGGTGTGCCTGATGGTCTATTCCCGCCGTTTGAAGAAACAGTCCATCCTGATGGAACGTACTTTCATCCAGAACCTTCGTTCGAGGGACATGCGGGCGGTGTACTTGGGGAAGCAGAAGCCGGAATATGCGGGCAAATTGTTGTCGCGTGACCTTCATTTGGCGGACTTTGAGGTGTCGGGAGATTGCCCGTGCGTTGACAAGTCGCTGAAGGAACTGGCAATAGGGAAATTGTATGGCGTGCGTGTGGCCTCCATTTTGAGGGGGAGCAGGCGCATCAATATCCCGGATGCTTCATGCCGTATTTATCCGGGCGACAAGCTGCAGGTGATTGGCACGGATGAGCAATTGTCGCGCTTCAGCACGGCTTTGCTTCGGGTTGATGCGGGCGTGGAGCCGGATATGGCGAAGCATGAGATGGTGATGAGGCAGCTTGTGGTGTCGCCCGACTCGGCTTTTTGCGGGTGCAGCATCCGTAATTCAGGTATCCGCGACCGATATAATTGCTTGGTGGTGGCGGTGGAACATGGCAATAACGGCATGAAGACACCCGACCTTGACGCGCCTTTGGAGGAGGGGGATATTGTATGGGTGGTAGGCGAGGCCGACAACGTGTACGCATTGGTCTCACAAAAAAAGGAGACAAATGTGGCGGCAGATGAAGAATAATGTGTATATTTACCCGGTTTAATTTTAAAATAGAGATATCATGAGAACAGATCCTAAAGATTGCCTGTATTGCCAGAACAACGAGAATTTGCATAACCTGATGATTGAAATCGCGCCTTTGAGTGTGTCACGCGTGTTCCTGTTCAAGGAGCAGACTTATCGCGGGCGTTGTTTGGTGGCTTACAAAGACCATGTGAACGACTTGTTTGAATTGAGCGATGAGGAACGCAATGCTTTCATGGCGGATGTGGTGCGTGTGACACGGGCGATGGACAAAGCTTTCCATCCGGTGAAAATCAATTACGGCGCTTATTCCGACAAGTTGTCGCATCTTCATTTCCATCTTGCACCGAAGTATGTGGATGGTCCCGACTATGGAGGTACTTTCACGATGAACCCCGGAAAGGTTTACTTGACGGATGCCGAATATCAGGAGATGATAGATGCCATCAAGGCGAACCTTTGATGCGCCTGAGGATTGAAAGGCTTAAGCCCCGGTTGTTAATTCCGGGGCTTTTTCATGTCCGAAGTGGGCAAATTCCCACAATTGCCCGTGCTGCTTTGGGGAAAAACGCAGAAAAGAGGCATGACATAACGGACATGTCTCAGTGGGTTTCTTGGTGGCAAGAGGCTTCAGGGCAGGATGAACTTGGCCATGGCCCAGTGTTCCTTTTCTTTGGCTTCCATAAATTGCAGGCCGAGTTCCCGCGCTTTTTCTTGCAGGAGGGGGATATCGTCGGTATAGAAACCGCTCATGTAGATTTCAGAGCCGGGATGCATGGCACGGATGTAGGCAGGCATGTCGTTCAGCAACACGTTGCGGTTGATGTTGGCGATGAGGAGGTCGAAAGGTGGTTTTCCCTCTAAGGAGGAAGCATCACCTTGCTCGATGGAGATGTTGCGGATGTTGTTCAGCCGCACGTTGTCCTTGGAGTTTTCCACGCACCAGTCATCAATGTCGACAGCAGTGACGGAACGTGCGCCGCGCATGGCGGCGAGGATGGCGAGGATGGAGGTGCCGCATCCCATGTCGAGAACTGTTTTCCCTTCCACGTCCGCATCAAGCAGCGCTTCAATGATGAGGCTGGTAGTTTGGTGATGGCCGGTGCCGAAAGCCATTTGCGGGTTGATGATAATGTCGTATTCGGCTTGTGGCACATTTTTGTGGAATGTGCTATGGATGACGCAACGGTGGCCAATGACGATGGGCTGGAAGAAGTTCTTTTCCCATTCCTCGTTCCAGTCTTTGTCTTCCGCCTCCGTTGCGGCATAAGTGATGCGTGTGTCGCTGATGGGGAAGTCGTCCAATGCGGTTTTCAGGGCTTCTTCGTCAAACAGTTTTTCTTGGATATAGGCTTTGATGCCTTCTTCAGCCTCGGTGAAGCTCTCGAATCCGATGTCGCCCAATACGGCGGCCAGCACGTCATTCACTGTCTCCGTGCAGGGCAGGGTGTGGAAAGTGAATTCTAAGTATTTCATGCTTTTTTCCGGCAAAAATAGTGATTTGCGGGACATGCAAGGCGTTATGGCGGGAAAAACAATGGAATTGTTCTTAGATTTATTTAAACTATGCCTGCGGGGCGGTTTGGATGCTTTTCCCTACTTTTGCGCGGCTTTTTCAAAAAGATCGTGCGATATGGCAAATTACAAGGAGATGACATCGGGTGCGCCGATGCCGTTGATATTCAATTTCACCTTGCCTTTGCTTTTAGGCAACTTGCTCCAGCAGACTTATTCGATGATTGATGCGGCTATTGTGGGGAAGTTTCTAGGCATTAACGCCTTGGCTTCTGTGGGTGCCAGCACGTCGGTGGTGTTCCTGATATTGGGCTTTTGCAACGGTTGCTGCGCAGGGTTCGGTATCCCGGTGGCGCAGAAGTTCGGGGCGCGTGATTATTCTACGATGCGCCGTTATGTTTATGCTAGCTTGAAGTTGGCTTTCGTCCTGTCCTTTTCTATTGCTATTGTGACAGGATTCCTGTGTGCTTTCATCCTTCGCACGATGCGCACGCCGGAAAATATCTTCGAGGGTGCTTACCAATACCTGTTGGTGACGTTTATTGGCATCCCTTGTACCTTCTTTTACAACCTTTTATCGAGTGTCATCCGTGCTTTGGGTGACAGCAAGACACCATTCTGGTTCTTGCTGTTCTCGGCGGCGTTGAACGTGGTTCTCGACCTTTTCTGTATTCTTTTCTTGGGTTGGGGCGTAGCGGGCGCGGCTATTGCCACATTGGTGTCGCAAGGCGTGTCGGCTGTTTTGTGCTACCGTTACATGTGGCGGCATTTTCCTATTTTGCAGGGGGAGGCAAGCGAACGCAAGATGCAGCCGAGGTTGGTGAAGACTTTATTGCTGGCCGGCGTTCCCATGGGGTTGCAGTTCTCCATCACGGCGATAGGCAGCATCATGCTGCAAAGTGCGAACAATGCTTTAGGTACGGCTTGTGTAGCCGCCTTTACGGCAGCTATGCGCATCAAGGCGTTCTTCATGTGTCCGTTAGAGAGTTTGGGCTTGGCGATGGCTACTTATGCGGGGCAGAACTATGGTGCGGGAAAGCCGGAGCGAGTATGGCAGGGCATCAAGTCGAGCACGCTGATGATGCTGGCCTATACGGCGGCCAACTGGTTTGTTCTTTGGTTTGGCGCACGCACGTTGGCTCTTTTGTTTGTGGACGCTTCGGAAGTGGAGGTCTTGGATGACACAGAACTGTTCATGCGTATTTCTTGTACCTTCTTTCCTTTGTTGGGGTTGCTTTGCATTCTCCGCTATACGATTCAAGGTGTCGGTTTCACGAATTTGGCCATGCTGTCAGGTGTTTCAGAGATGATTGCACGTACTTTGGTCAGTGTCTTTGCGGTGCCTGCGTTCGGTTATATTGCGGTTTGCTTGGGCGATTCCACGGCTTGGTTGGCAGCGGTTCTTTTTTTGGTGCCTGCGTTCATTTATGTGTATGGGCGGTTGTGCAAGGTTCGCCGCCCGGCAGCATTGCTTCAGTAGAAGTCGGCTTTCTTTTCGATGCTTATGGTTTCCCCGGTGACGGGGTGGCGGAATTGCAAGGCTTCGGCATGCAGGAACAGACGTTCTGCTTTTCTTCCGTAAAGCTCATCGCCGAGGATGGGCGTATCTAATCCTTCTGGATGAGCGGCATGCACCCTGATTTGATGTGTACGCCCGGTGATGGGATAGAAGGCAACAATGGTTTTCCCGTTGCGGCGTTCCAATACTTGGTACCGGGTGGTGGAAGATTTTCCCCATTGATGATCCACGGTTTGTCGTGGCCTGTCTGCCGGGTCGGGGCGGATGGGCAGTTCAATTGCACCTTCTTGTGAGGTGATGTTGCCATCGAGGATGGCGATGTACCTTTTCCGTATCTCATGTTTGCGGAATTGCGCTTGCAGGTTTTTGTAAGCACTTTTTGTCTTGGCCGCCAACAAGATGCCGGATGTTTCCATGTCTAACCGGTGGACGAGCAGGGGGGCTTCCGCTTCAGGAAGCAGGGCATGCAGGCGTTCGGACACAGACTCCACGCTGATTTTCCCGGGAACGGAGAGCATGCCTGCCGGTTTGTGGACAGCAATCAGCCAAGGGTCTTCGTAAAGTATCTCCAAAGGCATGTTGCGGTGGCCGTTTGCAGGCGATGCCGGCAGGTCAATTTCTATGCCTTGCAGCATGTGGTGCAACAGAGGTTTGCATTTGCTTTGGCAGGCTGGGTAGAAGTAACCGTGTCGGCGGATTTCATGGCGAGGGGAGTCGCCCCACCAGAATTCAGCCATGGTGATAGGTTTCAAGCGGTGAAGGAAAGCATGTTGCAGGAGTTTGGGTGCGGCACATTCCCCGCTGCCCGATGGCGGGATGCCTGCCCCGGCTTCTTGGAAGATGGAGAAGACATCTTTGCATTCGCCTTTTCCGTTGAGCAGTTGGAACTGCCTGAATATTTTTTCTTGCAGAGCGGCAGAGCGGGCTTTCCGTTCTGTTTTCCTTGTCTCGATTTCTTGGTTGATTGCATCCAACTTTGCTTGCAGGGCAGATAATTCTCTTTCCAAACGAGCTTTCAGCCGCTTGAATTCAGCTTTTTGGTACTGGCTTTCCTTGATGAGGGCTTCTGCGCAAGCTGGGTCATCGGGCGAAGCTGCCCGTATGAGGTCTCTTTTTTGTTTGGCCTCTTTGAACTGCATTTTGGCTTTTTCCAAGGTGGCATGGGCTCTCAGCCGCGATTCTTCTAATTGTTTCTGAAGATTGCGGTAAATGTCGCTGTCCTGCATGCGGCGGATGTCGGCATTGATGTGGTCGATGTTTCTTTCTTCCGTTTTGAAGAATCCTGCCGGGTTCAGTAAATCATAAACGGGCGGGACGAAGAACGGATGGTTGGCGCTTCCCGCAAGAAGGCCGGAAAATGCCGTCAAGTAGCCTATTTTTCCCCTTTCCGTTTGCACCACCAACACACCGAACATCTTCCCTTGCCGGAGTTCTTCTTGCCATTCTTCCTGTTGCGACAGGAAGTCCTGCACTTCTTCGGCGGCCATTTTTGCCAAAGGATGCGGGGTGTAGCGGAAAGGATTCGTGAACTTTTCGGGCAAAGGCATTCCCGTGATATCCCTTTTGAACCAATGGAGCCTTTCTCCTTTTTCTTCTCTGTGCAGGCAGTCCATGGCGGCATTTTATTTCAAGATCTTTTCCCTGACCACATTTTCAAAGGTGAAGTTCTTAATGATGGCGGTGTCACATGCAGCCTTTTCATGCACGGTGATGTGCAGGTCCTTGAACAGGAAGTCACTGAGCCGGTATTGGTCGGATGCTTCCACGTTGAAGAACACATCACATTCAAAGTCGATGTCCTGCATGGTGACATGGCTTCCGTAAGAAAGCGGGATATCTTTCCGCCCCTTCAGGTCGAAGAACTGTGTCCAAGGCTTGATGTAAAGGAAACTTTTGGCATTCCCAGTGATGCCCTCCACGCGGATGTATTCATAGTTTTGCGGGGTGTCGGGGCGCATCTTCAGCCACAGGAGGCGGTTGGCGTTGTCGATATGGCAATTCCGCAGGATGATGTTGCGGCAGTGTATGGCTTCGCTTCCGCAAGTCAGTGCGCTGTGGCAGAAGCCGTAGGTGCAATCCTCGATGATGATGTTGCGGTTGGCTCCGTTGTCCGGGTCTTTGTCGGCATACGGGCCTTTGCCGCCTTTCAGTGCCACAGCGTCATCGTTCACCGACATGTAGCAGCCTTTCACCAACACATCGGTGCAGGCATCAATGTCGATGGCATCGGTGCTGGGAGCTTTTACCGGCTCGGCTGGCGAGAAGATGTGCAGGCTGAGCAGTTTCACCCGTTGGCAACGGTAAAGGTGCGTGGTCCAGAAAGGGGAGTTCACCAGCCGCACGCCGGATAGTTGCACGTCGTTGCTGTTGGAGATGTATATCAGCCGTGGGCGCAGTTCGTCCATGTTGGTGCAATCCGGGTTCACCTCCCTGCGGAGCCAGAACGATTTCCAGTAGCGCAGGCCGTTGCCGTTGATGGTGCCTTTCCCGGAGAGGGTGAAGCCGTCCACCTTGTCGGCATTGACCAATGCGGCAAAATATTTCAGGGATTGCCCTTCCATCCGTGTGTCCACAACGGGGAAGTTGCTGATGTCGTCGCTTCCTTTCAAAGTGGCGTTTTCTTCCAGGTGCAGGTGCGTGCCGGGCTTGAAGAACAAGGCACCGCTCAAGTAAGTGCCTTCCGGGATGACGATGGTTCCTCCGCCTTCGCGGGCGGCACGGTCAATGACGGCCTGTATCTTGCCGGTTTGCAGCAAAGTGCTGTCGTTGACGATGCCGTAGTCGGTGATGACGTATTGCTTGCCCAATGCCTGGATGTCCGTGGGCGCATTGTTGTTGAACCATTCGGGTATGGGTGTCCCGTCGGGGAACGTCTCTTTGGCAGATGCTGCCAGGCATGCCATGCAGGCTGTTAAAAGGATGATTTTCTTCATGCGTTTTCTTCTTTTGATTTAGGATAATGGGTCGTATGGTTGGGTTTTGAAGAAGGGTTGGCCTTCTTTTTCCCGGACTTCTTCAGCTTTTCCCAAGCTGCTTTCCGGGCTTCGTATTGCTCATATTGCTTTTCTAAATAATTGTCTGCCATGATCGTTTCGCTGTTTTGTGCGGTAAAGGTACGTTTTTTCTTGGTTCGGGTGAACAAGATAAGGCGGATTTGCATATTTTTGTGGCATTGTTTTATCTAACGAATTAGAATGAAGATGAGAAAGTATTTATTCAGAGATTGGATGCGTTGGTCAGGCATCTTCCTGATGGGCATCCTGATGTTTTCTTGCAGCGACAGCGAAGACGACGGCAAGGGCGGAAACGGTGGTGGCAACGGTTCTGGCAGCCAAGGTGAAATTGTAGATGACGAATTGATGCCTTTGGTGGGTTATTGGGAATCGAGCAACAACAATGCCCGCGACTTCCTGTTTTATGATGACGGGACTTGTTTTTCGCCCCATCCTTCGGACGGCAACCAGCGCAGCGCGGGAAGGTGGGCATACGACCCTGAGACCCGCTATTTGTCGAACACCGCCACAAACCAGACGTTCTTGATTACATTGTTTGATGACGCTTCGCTGCTGGGTGTCAACATTGCCAACCAAGAAACGGTGGCATTCACGAAAAACAATCTTGCGTGGGATGTGCTTTATTTGGTTATGTCAGATGGTAAATGGCGGTCCACAGAAAATGAGGATTCCTTGTCCATTGCTTATTCGGGCGGTATTTACGGAAACAAGCTTCCTGAAAAGCCGCAGAATACATCAAGCAGAAGGTATCTTTATGCCAATGTGCTTCTTTCTACCGATGTGGAGAAAGGCACTTATTCTTATCAACTCAGGTGGAAAGGGCGTGAAGAAATGTATATGGGAATGGGCGAATGGGAGTGGCACGATACCTATTTCGACACCAATTACAAAGGTAGCATCACGATTGAAGAACCGTTCTCGCCGTCCAAATGCAGGCTTACGCTGACGGGTATTTTGGAAGGCACGTATTACAAAGACCGGGAGGATACGGATATCTTCGATTAAGCCGGCACAAAATGCAGAAACAAGAAAGGCTGCCCACATGGGGCAGCCTTTCTTGTTTGTACGGTTATCCTTAATGGATTTCGATAACGCGGTTCACTTTGGCTTTTTCTTCCGCCGTGCGTTTCGGGAGTTCGATGGTCAGCACGCCGTCGTTCACGCCGGCGTTGATTTTCTCTTTCTCCACATCGTCGGGAAGCACGAAAGCTTGTTCAAATTTCGAGTAAGAGAACTCGCGGCGCAAGTATTTCTTGTTCTGCTTGTCTTCTTCTTTCGTTTCGTTTTTCTTCTCCATCGTGATGACCAGTTCATTGTCCTCGGTCAAATGGATGTTGAAGTCGTCTTTCGTCATGCCCGGGGCAGCCACTTCCACTTTGTAGTCTTTGTCACTTTCGATGACATTGATGGCAGGTGCTGTGGCGTTGGTCCGTATCATCCAGTCGTTGTCAAAGAAATCATTGAAGAAACTCGGTAACCAGTTCTGGTTGTTTTTTCTACTCGGCATCATAGTTGTAATCTCCTATTCTTTAAATTGTTTATGAATCAAATTCTTTTTTGAACCTCTCCGCCTTCCGGCTTCGCGGTTCGACTAAGAAATTGCAAACGATGTGCCGCGTGGCATTTTGTCAGGATTGTTTTAATACGTTGAAAACAATATTAAGCGATGCCTGCCTTCTTTTAAACATTCCGGCCTCCCCTTCACTTTTCTTTTCTGATGCGGGGAAGGCGGATGCCGACAATTTGTCATTTTTTCGGGCGGTTACTCCGGTTGCAGCTCATTGGCCGAAGGCAGTTGTTTCCATCCTTCGCCAAAGGTGTCGTAGGCATCGGTCACCACGACGAAAGCGTGCGGGTCGGCCTCTTTTATCTTTGCTTTCAGCCCGTTTGCTTCTTTGTAGCTGACCACGAGGAAGAGCATTTCCTTGTCTTCGCCGGTATAGAGGCCGCTGCTCTTGATATAGGTGGCGCTGCGTTCCAGCTTGTTGAGGATATAGTCGTGGAGGTCGGTCATTTTCTTGTCACTGATGACGAATATCAGCTTGTCGTCCTTGGCACCGTTGATGACGTAGGCCAGCACCCGTGAGGAAACGAAGATGGCAATCAGTGAATAGAAAGAAAGGTGCCATGAAGGTTGCGTCACATCATCGGCGTTGCCTATTCCGAAGCCGATGACCACCAACCCGAAAAGCACGATGACGGCATCCACCAACAGGATGGCGTGCGAGAAACGGATGTGGCAATATTTTTGAAGAATCATGGCCACGATGTCGCTTCCCCCGGTCGTAGCTTGGTTTCGCACGACAATGCCGCATCCGATGCCGATGACCGTCCCTCCGATGATGGTGGTCAGCATCAGGTGGTCGGACAAGTTCATCATGCCGCCCAATAGCAAAGCCGGATCGAGCGCGTCAAGTGCTGCGCGGTCGGGATAGACGATGATAGACATGACGTTCATGATGAGCGGCGTGAGCAGGGCGGCTACGATGGTCCGCACGCCAAGTTTGGCACCCAACAGGATGACCGACAAGAGGAGCAAAGGGATGTCGAACATGTATCCGAACGTTCCCACCTGTATGTTGGGGAAAAGGTTGTGAAGCACGATGCTGGCACCATACACGCCTCCCGGCACAATGTTGTAGGGATTGATAAAGAATACGAATCCTGCGGCCAGCAGGGTGCAGCCAAGGAAGATGTTGGCCCATCCGAGTAATGACTTTTTCATAGCGGTTCCTTTTTCCGCAAAGATAAACTTTTTGGGCGGATGGGCAACGCTTCATGCGGCAGTTTTTTTGCAGTGGCAACTTTCATTGGGGCTTTCCTGCCGTTTCCCGGAAAACTTCCCAAGGCTTTTCAAAAACCTTGGGAAGTTTTGCATGAAACTATGGAAGGTTTCAGCGGAATGTTGCTGAACTTTTCGGAAAAGTTCGTAGAGCTGGCCATACCCATTGAGGGGCAAGGTTTTGCGCTTTTGCCGGACGCTGGAGCCTGAAACCGGGAACCTTCGGGATTTCACCCAATAAAACCACAAATTTTACAGGTAAAGTGCGTGCATTTTTCCTGTAAAATTCCGGATTTTATTGGGTGAAGCATGTTTGCATCCTTAAATTTCGGCTGCTTTCCGGGGAAAGGAGGCTTACAGGCTCCGCCCTTTGAACACTTTCGACTTTTCGGCAGGGAGGAGCTTGCCGTTGAGGGTCATGTTGTTGCCGCTGAAGGTGGGAATGACGGTGACAGAGGCTTCGTTGGTTCCTTCAAACAGGCGGATGGCGATTTGTGCGGATACGGCAGCACCATTCACATTCATGGTGAAGGAAATGTTCCCACGGCGATCTTCCTCCATCTTGATGTTGGAAGGGATTCCTTCCACGGTGATGCCGCCCACACCGTTCGGTCCTGAGTAAGGGCCGTCGAAAGCAATTTGCACGGTGGCTTCCCCGTCGGACAACGACACGAAATTGCGGTCGGCCGTGACGTGGGCGGATTGCCCGTGTTTGAAGATGATGCGGTCGGCTTCCAGCACGAACGATTGTGATTCCAATGCTTGGCGGGCTTCTTGGAACAATGCTTGCCCGATTCTTTCTTCTTCCGCTTTTTGTGCCTCGCGTTCCGCTTTCCGGGCGGCTCTTTCTTCTTTGGCGTTCCTGTCTTGGGCTTGGGCTTGCACGGACAGGGCGGCGGCCATGACGGCCAGCATGATAAACAATTTTTTCATCGTCATAAGGTTTTGGTTTATATAAAGTACAGGTCTGTCGTCAATGGAGCAGCACGGCGTTGCTCTGCTTCCGTGCCAATGAATTGTAGGCCGGCAGTGTTCCTTTGCCGTGGCTTTTGGTGGAAAGTGCGGAGGGCGTCCTGCCTTGGATGATGCCCAATGCTTTGGCGAGCATGTATTCCCGTTGGTCGCCTAAGGGGAACAGTGTGCTGTTTTCGTTGGGGTCCAGTTCATCGCACAGCAACGATGCTTCGGGTGTGAAGCCGTTCTCGTAGCCGGATTCCTCGTTGCAGTTGTACACTCTCGACACGATGGGCTGCATGGCCCATTCCCCGTGTTCTTCGTGGATGGAGGCCACGTTCTTTCCTTCCGTGGTGTTGCCTATCAGCACCACTTCGGTGTAGGGTCGCAGGCCGTTGATGATGGCTTCGGATGCCGAGGCCGTCTGGTCGCTGACGAGGATGAACACCCGCGAGAGGCCTAAGTTGTAGCCACGGTTTATGAAAGGGTAGCTGTCCTTGTTTTGTCGGTTGTCTTCCAAGTAGCAGAAGATGTCCGTCTTGTTTTCTTCCGGCACGAGGTAGCTGCCTAACTGCTGTGCGCTGCTCAAGTATCCTCCGCCGTTGTAGCGGAGGTCGAGGACAAATTCCGTCACGTTGCCTTCCTTGAAGCGGCGGAAGGCATCGGCCATTTGGTCGTCATAGGTATGGTCGTCGGCATCATCGCCTATGCCGGTCTTGAAGTGGTTGTACACGAGGTAGCCGATGCTTTGCCCGTTGGCATGCAAGATGGTGTCCAAGAGCAGGGGATTCTCGTCCATGGCGATGGAGGCGGGCAGGGTGAGGGTCGTGCCGGGCAGGTTGAAATTGCTGGAATGTGTCTCTATGCTGATGCCGTTGCCGTTCAGCAGGCTTTCATAGTTCTGGCTGGTGATTTCCTGCCCGTTGATGGCGGTAATCCACGCGCCACGCTTCAGCCCCGCTTTTTCTGCCGGGCTGCCGGGCAGCACGTAGAGGACGCGTGCGTAGTAGTAGCCCAGCGAGCCGCTATCGTCCACGATGTTGTAAAGCACGAACTCAAAGCCGTAAGTGGATTCCGTGTCGATGGCCTTGGTGGCGTTGTTCTTTTCGATGTAGGAGTAGTAGTAGTGCGTGCCGTCAGCGCCCGTCTTGCCGTCTTTCAGCGAGAGCAGGGAGTAGAAAAGGTTTTCCGGCGAACTGTAGTCGGGTGTCTTTTCTTTCGCTTCCCCGTTCCACAAATACTCCGTATGGAGGAAGTTCACAATCCATTCTTCGGTTGTCAGGTTGCTGTCGTCCGGGGTGCCTGTCTCGTCCTCGCAGGCGATGTTCAAAAAGGCGGTCATGCCCAGCAGGAGGGTTGTCCAATAGGTATTCTTCATTTTTTCCTTTTATAAAGAAGCAAACTTAGTGAATTAACGGTACGCTTGTATCTGTTTTTAATATTTTTATCTTGATATATGGGTTGGTAACAGGTTGTTCCTGCGCGGGCTTCGGAAGCTGTGCGGGCGTTGCCGCGCCAGGTTGCTTGGGCTTATCCTGCGGCAAGGCGGCGTTTCGGGCCTGTGCGCCTGTTGCTTGGATGGCGGATGTTGCAGCCTTGAGTGCGGGTTCCTGCCTGCAAGGGAACTTTTCCCTGCCGGATGAATTACCTTTTTTTATGGCATCCGTTTCCCGGGTTGCGGCGGAAAGGTGTATATTTGCTTCGTGAATGGATGAAAGGCTTTCCCTGCGTTCTTTCAAGGAGGAAGCGGGATGTGCGCCAAAGAAAGCCGGATGGTGGACTGGCGGCGTGCGTGAGCAGAGTCCGAAACAGATTGTGACCTAATTAAAAGAATAAGAAGAATGGAAAAAACTTGGAGATGGTTTGGCAAGCGGGACAACATCACGCTTGCCATGTTGCGGCAAATCGGGGTGGAAGGCATTGTGACCGCCCTGCATGATGTGCCGAATGGGGAAGTGTGGACGTATGATGCCGTCATGGACTTGAAACGTCTCATCGAGGGCGCAGGCTTGCGGTGGTCCGTCGTAGAGAGCCTGCCTGTCTGCGAAGCGGTGAAATATGCCGGCGCAGACCGTGACGCATTGATAGGCAACTACATTTTGAGCTTGGAGAATCTGGGAAAAGCAGGCGTGAAGACGGTCTGTTACAACTTCATGCCCGTGATTGACTGGGTGCGCACTGATTTGCAGCATCCTTGGGCGGACGGCAGCAGTTCGTTGTATTTCGACCGGACGCGCTTCGCTTACTTTGACTGCCGCATCTTGCGACGCGAAGGTGCAGAAAAGGATTACGATGCCGACATGCTGGCGGCAGTAGATGCATTGGACAAGACCATCACCGATACGGAGAAGAAAAGCCTGATAGAGAACATCATCGTGAAGACCCAGGGCTTTGTGAACGGGAACATCACGGAGAACGACCGCGACCCAGTCTCCATTTTCCGGGCTTTGCTGGCGCAATATGCAGGCATCGGCCGCGATGCGTTGCGCGAAAACATGAAATATTTCCTCTCCGCCGTCATGCCCGTTTGCGAACGTTACGGCATCAACTTGTGCGTGCATCCTGATGACCCGCCATTCCCCCTGTTCGGATTGCCGAGGATTGTCACCTGCGATGAAGACATCGATTGGTTCCTGCATGCCGTGGACAACCCGCACAACGGCTTGACTTTCTGTGCCGGTTCGCTCAGCGCAGGCATTCATAACGATGTGCCGCAACTGGCGAGGAAGTATGCTTCGCGCACGCATTTCGTGCATCTGCGCAGCACCAATGTCCTGCCAAACGGCGATTTCATTGAAGCTTCTCATCTGGAGGGGCGCGCCCATCTGGTGGATTTGGTACGGATTTTCGAGAAAGAACGCCCGGATGTGCCGATGCGTGTGGACCACGGGCGGCTGATGCTGGGCGACAAGCCGGAAGAATACAATGCCGGTTATTCTTTCCATGGGCGGATGTTTGCCTTGGCACAGGTGGAAGGCATCATGGCCGTGGTGAGGGATGAATTGCAGAACAACTTAATTTAATCATTTAATTGCAGTCAAGATATGAATGAAATGTTTAGCATAGCCGGGAAGACGGCTGTGATAACCGGTGGTTCCGGTGTGTTGGGCAGCAACATTGCGAAAGGCTTTCTGTCTGCCGGGGCGAAAGTGTTTGTTGTCGGCGCGCACCAAGAAAAGGTGGATGCCGTGGTGGCACGTTTGAAACCCTGCGGGGAAATTGACGGGAAAGCCTGCAATGTGCTTCGGATGGAAGATTTGCGTGCGCTGAAAGATGAATTGCTGAGCCGTTGGCAGCGCATCGACATCTTGGTGAATGCGGCAGGCGGCAACATCCCGGGCGGCACTTTGACACCGGAGCAGACCATCTTCGACATGAAGACGGAAGACTTAGGGAAGGTGGTGGACTTGAACCTGTATGGCTCTATTTACCCGTGCCTGGTGTTTGGCGAAGTCATGGCCAAGCAAGGGCAGGGCAGCATCGTGAACGTGTCTTCCATGTCGGCTATCTCTGCTTTGACTCGTGTGCCGGGTTATTCGGTGGCAAAGAGCGGCATTGACATCTTCACGAAATGGCTGGCCACGGAGATGGCCATGAAGTTCAGCGAGAAGATACGGGTCAATGCCATTGCTCCGGGCTTCTTCATCGGAGAGCAGAACCGTGCGATGCTTCTCCATCCTGACGGCAGCCCCACGGAGCGCAGCTGCAAGATTTTGGCGAAAACGCCGATGAACCGCTTCGGGGACATCGATGAGTTGAATGGAGCCGTGCAGTTCCTTTGCAGCGACGCGGCCAGTTTCGTGACGGGCATTGTGATGCCTATTGATGGCGGATTCAGTGCATTCAGTGGCGTTTGATGAATAGCGCGAAGGCGGGGCAGGGCTGTTTTGTGGCATTTGCCTCGCTTTTCTATATGCATTTTAATTGATAGCAGTATGGACATAGAGAAAGCAATGACAGACGGGATTGTCTTCAAAGGGAAATCCTCTGTCGCGAAAAAAGGGACGAAAGTCAAGACGAAAGCCAAAAAGAAGTCTTATATCTCAGGCGCTCATGGCTCGGGTGCCGCCAAGATGCGGGCGGAGTACCGCCGGAAAAGAGCTAACCGGCACAAATGACAGATTCATTTGTGCCGGTTGGTTGTATCTTGTGATACGTTGTTGAAGCAGTTGAAAGCGGTGTAAGCTACGTAAAGTTTCAGCGCTTCCCCGTCAGGGCCTCCCAAGAGTTTTGCACTTGTCAGCCGCAAGTTGTGTTCAATGTTCACAACGGTGCTGCTGCCGCTGCTGCTGGATGTCGAGGTTGTGATGTTGACCGGGATGAGGACGACTTTGTTCCAATCCGGGTTTTTCTCCATCCATTCCGGGTCTTCCTTTTCCCCTTCTTTGCGTTCTTGGATGCAGGCATTGATTAGATTGTTGATGTTGTCGAACTTGTATTCATTGTTGCTTTGCAGGGTCGTGGTGTAGGAAGTGATGTTGTCGGCCAGTTCGCTTCCCTCAAAGAAGGAGTACATGTCTTTCTTCCGCACGAGGAGGAGTTGTTCCGGCTTGGGCATCTGGAACGATGTGTTGTTGTTCCCCGTTTGGTTGTAAGCCGTGAAGCTCAATTGCACGGAGTTGATTGTGTCGTTTGCATGCCCGTCGGTGATGTCGTCAATGGGCAATGTGGCTTCCGTGAATATCCCGGCAGGTGTTTTCAAGTAAGTATGGTTCGTTTCTTCAGACAAGCGCTTCAATTGTTCCGAGTTTTGGAACCGGTTGGCTTGTATGACCTCCCTTGTTGAAGTGAAAGAAGCCAATGTGGCCACGCTGACCGAATCCGTGCGGGGTTGTCCGTATTCGTCCCGTTGTATCCATCCCTTGTCATCGGTCATGTATTGCACGGATATCAGGTTGAGCGTGATGGCGGACAGGTACAACACGCTGCCTTCGCCGCTTTCATGCCTCACATAGATGCCTTTGAATACATTGTCGATGAAAGTTTCCGAGTTTTCAAAATATTCCGGGTGTTCTTTGTTCAGCGTGATGATTCTGTCGAAGAAACTCTCCGGCAATATCACGTTGATGCTGGGTTGTTCCTGTTCGTTCCAAGTGGAGTCGTTCATGGCCATATTCCGGATGGAATAGAACTTGCTGGCCAGCAAGCCGCCTTCATCGTAATAGTTTTGGGGGTCGATGGAGGTGTAGCAATATTCTTTGTCGGCGGTCTCCAAGTCTTGGCTGAGTTCATATATCTTTATCTGGTTCACGTTCAGTGAGTCTCCGTAGAAATCGTTCTTTCCGTAAAACAGGTTCAGTGAGGCATAGTTGTTGATGATAAGGCTGTCTGGCACATCGTTGATGACCAAGTTGTCGGTACAGTTGAATTGAGTGAGGAAATCTGCTTCAAACACGCCGAAGTCCGGGTCAGTGTACTTCCCGATGTAGGCCGTGCTTGTCCTTGCGTAAACGGAATCAACGAGCAGGGAGCGCGTCTTGACATCCAGTGTATTTGTTTTTACGGTGATGTTGTCCTCATCGGGCATCATGCCTGCCCCTAATGTCCCGGTACTGTCGTCGCATCCGCATATTGCAGGAAAAAGGAACAGGGGCAGGATTTTCCACAAGTATTTCATTTTCATATTTGTCTTTATAGGGGATGGGAATTATTCTTCCTTATTTTTTGCATCCCACACTTGGTCATAGAATTGGTTGAATGCGTCGAAATAGTCTTCTTGGCTTTGGTATTCCAAGACAGGCAACTGGCATTCCTTGGCATAAGCCATTGCTTCTGCATTTACGTCGGGGCTGTTTTGGATGACCCCGTCGCTGTATGACAAGGCTAATTTCATTAATTCCGTGTAGTTGACGGGGTGTTTCACCATCTGAAGGTCTTCTTCGCTGATGCCCTTTATCAACAGTTTGGAGGTGAAGTCATCATTGAAGCAGGATGCAAACTGGTCGTTGTAAATGGAGTAAATGATTTTTGAGTCGCGGAACGAAGGTTCTTCCTTATAAGCCTTTTTCACATAGAGCGGGACAAGGGCGGAAATCCATCCATGGCAGTGGATGATGTCAGGACACCAACGGAGTTTCTTTACGGTCTCCAAAACGCCTCTTGCATAAAAAATGGCGCGTGCGTCGTTGTCATCGTATTCCACGCCGTTTTCATCCGTGGTTTGCAGCCTGTTTTGGAAATAGTCATCATTGTCGATGAAATAGACCTGCATCCTTGCAGATTGTATGGAAGCCACTTTTATAATCAACGGATGGTCTGTGTCGTCAATAATGAGGTTCATGCCCGACAGGCGGATGACTTCGTGGAGTTGGTTCCTGCGTTCGTTGATGTTTCCCCATTTCGGCATGAATGTCCGGATTTCCCTGCCGCGTTCCTGGATGGCTTGCGGGAGATAGCGTCCTACTTTGGACATTTCAGATTCAGATACATACGGAGTGATTTCTTGGGTAATAAAAAGTACTTTGTTGGCTTTCATCATTCAATAATGTCTTTCTCTAAATATTTTGCAAATATACGGAAAAAACTACATATCTGTGTGACAGACGGTTCAATAAATCCTAATGGATTGTTAAAATGTTGTGATTGCATCTTTCGGGCAAATCTTTTCCTGTTCGGCATTTATTTTGTGTCTTTTTTCTTTATGTGATAAATAATCGCTTATTTTGCACCGTTTTTCAAAAACGAGCAGAAAAATGAAATTGATACATGCAATCAAAGAGTTGCGCGAGGAATTGCAGCGTGCTGAGGCAGCCGGCAAGACGGTAGGCTTGGTGCCGACGATGGGCGCGTTGCATGCGGGGCATGCTTCGCTGGTGGCACGCAGCGTGAAAGAAAACGATGTGACGGTGGTCAGTGTTTTTGTGAACCCTACCCAGTTTAATGATAAGGAGGATTTGGCGAAATACCCCCGGACATTGGAAGCCGACTGTGCTTTGTTGGAAAAAATGGGGACGACCGTGGTGTTTGCCCCTTCTGTGGAGGAAATCTACCCGGAGCCTGACACGCGGGTGTTCAGCTTTGCGCCGCTTGACACGGTGATGGAAGGCAAGTACCGCCCCGGGCATTTCAATGGCGTGGCGCAGATTGTGAGCAAACTGTTTGAGATGGTCTGCCCGGACAGGGCTTATTTCGGCGAGAAAGATTTCCAGCAATTGGCCATTATACGTGCTTTGGTGAAACAGCAGGGGTATGCCATCGACATCGTGGGTTGCCCCATCGTGAGGGAAGCCGACGGCTTGGCGTTGAGCAGCCGCAATGCGCGTTTGTCAGTTGAGGAACGCGAAAGGGCGTTGGGCATATCGAGAACATTGTTTGCCAGCCGGGAGTTTGCCAAGGAACATTCCTTGGTTGATACAAAGGTTTTCGTGGAAAATGCCATTGCGAAAGCCGATGGCCTGCGGTTAGAGTATTTCGAGGTGGTGGATGGGAACACTTTGCAGCCCGTTGCCGCATGGGACGATGCGGATTTCATCGTGGGGTGCATCACGGTGTTCTGCGGCGAGGTCCGCTTGATTGACAACATCAAATATAAAGAACCGGGCAAAGAGTTATGATGATAGAAGTATTGAAATCGAAGTTGCACTGCGTGCGTGTGACGGAAGCCAACCTGAACTACATGGGCAGCGTGACGATTGACGAGGACTTGATGGATGCCGCCAATATGATTGCTGGCGAGAAGGTCCATATTGTGGACAATAACAATGGCGAGCGTTTTGAAACCTATATTATAAAAGGTGAGCGCGGCTCCGGGAAGATTTGCCTGAATGGCGCGGCGGCGCGCAAGGTGCAAGTGGGCGACATTGTGATCATCATGTCGTATGCCTTGATGGATTTTGAGGAGGCGAAGCGTTTCACGCCCACGGTCGTTTTCCCGGATTCTGCCACGAACCGGTTGGTGGAGTGAGGAAGATGGTTTGTAGTATGCGTCATGGATGGCCATAAGGCATCTTGGAAATACGGTTTGCAGGCATTTGAAAGTAAAAGTTGCGTGCGCATGTGCGAAACCGATCTTTTGGCTTGGGCAATCCTTATTGACTTCAGTTACAGAAATTGTCTTTCTGGAGGAGGATGTTCCTTTTACACTTCGATGAACAGTTATGTTCTGCAAGTAACTGGAAGATGAAGTTGTTTGTGTTGTTCTGAAATGGATATATTGTACCCCGTCATCAAGAAAGTTGCAACGGCAATAGCTTTGTAGTGACGTGCTTGATGAACCAAAGGTGCTGGAGTAGCAGCCTGTTTGATAAATTGCCGTCAATATGAAGGCATTTATGTCGAATTTATTGCTTGTCGCAGATGTCCCAGGGTCAGAAGATGAGCATTTTTTCAATGATTTTGCAGAACCATCCAATGCTTTCCGAAAACCTTCCAAGGTTTTGGATACTTTCTTTGGAGGTTTGGACCAAAAAAGGTTGCTCCCATAGCGGGAGCAACCTTTTTGCATATCCGTCGGTGCGGGTTTAAATCAGGAATCCCAACAGGATACCGGCGGCCACGGCTGAGCCGATCACGCCTGCCACGTTCGGGCCCATGGCGTGCATCAACAGGTAGTTGGTGGGGTCGTATTCCAAGCCGAGTATCTGCGAGATACGTGCCGAGTCGGGAACGGCGGACACGCCGGCGTTGCCGATAAGCGGGTTGATTTTGTTCTCTTTCTTAAGCAAAAGGTTGAAAATCTTCACGAACAACACGCCGGAAGCCGTGGCGATGATGAAGGACAGGGCGCCCAAGCCGAATATCTTCAGCGAATTCATCGTCAAGAATTCAGACGCTTGGGTGGATGCGCCCACGGTCAAGCCCAACAGGATGGTGATAGTGTCAATCAGCGGGCCGCGTGCCGTTTCTGCCAAACGGCGGGTCACACCGCTTTCTTTCAGCAAGTTCCCGAAGAACAACATGCCCAATAGCGGCAAGCCAGACGGCACGAGGAAACACGTGAGCAACAGTCCCACGATGGGAAAGATGACCTTTTCCGTGTGCGATACCACGCGTGGCGGCTTCATGCGGATGAGGCGTTCATGCTTTGTAGTGAGCAGGCGCATGACAGGCGGCTGTATCACCGGCACCAATGCCATGTAAGAATACGCCGACACGGCAATGGCACCCATCAGGTTCGGCGCGAGCTTCGAGGAGAGGAAGATGGCCGTGGGGCCGTCTGCGCCTCCGATGATGCCGATGGCTGCAGCCTGCATCGGGTCGAATCCCCATTGCAGGGCAATCATGTAAGCGCCGAAGATGCCAAACTGCGCGGCAGCGCCAATCAACATCAGCTTGGGATTGGAAATAAGGGCGGAAAAGTCCGTCATCGCGCCGATACCCAAGAAAATGAGCGGCGGATACCATCCAGAGGTCACGCCTTGGTAGAGGATATTCAGCACGGAACCTTGCTCGTAGATGCCTACTTGCAACCCGGCTTCCATGTTGAACGGTATGTTGCCTATCAGGATGCCGAACCCGATGGGGATGAGCAACATCGGCTCAAATTCTTTCTTGACGGCCAAGTAGATGAAGAACAGGCCGACGAGAATCATCACCAGATGTCCCGCTGTGGCGTTGGCGAATCCCGTGTAGGTCCAGAAATCGGACAGGTTTTCTCCTAGAAAATGAATGAATTCTCCCATATTATTCGATGATTACGAGATCCGTACCTTCCAATACGGAATCCCCTTTGTTGACATTGATTGCTGTGATTGTGCCGTCTTTGTCGGCATTGATGTTGTTTTCCATTTTCATGGCTTCCAAGATGATGACTGTCTGCCCTCTCTTGACGACATCGCCTACCTTGACTTTAATTTCAAGGATGACACCGGGCAAAGGTGATTTCACGCCCGATTTTCCACTGGGTGTGGCAGCCGGTTTGCTGACAGGCGTAGCCGGGGCAGGTGCCGGCTTGTTGGCCACAGGCTTGACGACGGGTTTGGCCGGTTGGGGTGCTTTCTCCATTTCCACGGTGTAAGGCGTCCCGTTCACTTCCACATGGGCGATGTTGTCTTCAATGTCGCCGATGGCTACTTTGTAGATGTTTCCGTTGATTTTATATTTATATTCTTTCATTGCTTTTCTGTTTTAAAAGGGTTATTTCTTATGTGGGGTTTCACGCAACGTGTAGATTTTCGAACTCCACGGGGAATAGCTCCGTTTCACCCGCGTGATGGTCAGCACGGTGTCTTCCACGTCGTGGACATCGCTTTGCATCTCATGCATGGCCATCGCGATGGCGGCAAACACTTCGCCGTGGGCTTCGCCTAGCTTTTTCTCTTTGGCTTCCTGCTTGTCTGTGATGCCTTTGACGGCCATTGCCCTGCGGCGGCTAAGTGCCACGGATGCTTTGCCGATGAACCGGAAAGAGATGTAAAGCAGGATAAGCCCGATGAACACTACCGACATGGCTGTGATGGCCATTCCGATGCCGGCGCTGTCGTGCAACTGGAACTTTTCCATCTTGGCATTGTTGTCGATGGTCTGGTTGTTGGTGCAGGGGGTGACGTACTTGTCGTCGCTTCCGCCTTTCACTTCCCATTCTTCAGAGCCGTCGTTGACACGGGCGTATGATTTGTCTGCCCCCAATGTGTTGGCAGGGATAACCACTTCGTCCAACAGGTTGTTGCCGGCATCGAACAGCCCGATCCAATTGTCGGCAGTTGCGTCCAATGTGAAGTTGGTGTGGAAAGTCCCCCGGTTCGGTTTCCCGTCTGCCCAGAACAAGGCATGCTGGCGCGGCGCGATGGCCGTCAGCACGTCGCCTTTCGGGATGAAGTAGGTGAGCGTGTCGCCCGGCGTGTTGCTCGCTTTCAGCAGGCATGCCGCCAAGTTGCTGCTCCCATAGGAACGGTTGAATATTTCCACCCAGGCATTGTGTTCGCCGTAGTCGTCTTGGAAGTTGTGTTCGTTGGTGATCAATACTTCGTTGATGACTAATTTGGAATTCGATTTGTGTTCTTTGCACCCGGTGAGCCCTAATGCCAGCAGCAAAGACAAGAATACTCCTATTTTGTTTTTGTCCATAGTCTTTTGCTTTAAGGATTATAACGGGATGTTCCCATGCTTCTTGGCCGGGTTTGCCAGTTTCTTGGTCTGTAGTTGCTGCAAGGCCCTGATGATGCGGAAACGTGTGTTGCGCGGTTCTATCACGTCATCAATGTAGCCGTATTTGGCGGCATTGTACGGGTTTGCGAACAGTTTGGTGTATTCGGCTTCTTTTTCAGCGAGGAACTGTGCCGGGTTTTCATGTTCTTTGGCCTCTTTTGCGTAGAGTACCTCTACTGCGCCTGCGCCGCCCATCACGGCGATTTCGGCAGTGGGCCATGCATAGTTCATGTCGCCGCGCAGTTGCTTGCAGCTCATCACGATGTGGGAGCCTCCGTAGGATTTGCGCAGGGTGACGGTGACTTTGGGCACGGTGGCTTCGCCGTACGCGTAAAGCAGCTTGGCGCCGTGCAGGATGACGCCGTTGTATTCCTGCCCTGTGCCGGGGAGGAATCCCGGGACGTCAACTAAAGACACGATGGGGATGTTGAACGCGTCGCAGAAGCGGACAAAACGTGCGCCTTTGCGGGAAGCGTTGCTGTCAAGCACGCCGGCCAAGTATTTGGGCTGGTTGGCCACGATGCCGACGGACTGGCCGTTGAAACGGGCGAACCCGATGATGATGTTCTTGGCATAGTCACGCTGTATTTCGAGGAATTCGCCGTTGTCCACGATAGCGCCGATTACCTCGTACATGTCGTACGGCTTGTTGGGGCTGTCGGGGATGATGTCGTTCAGCGAGTCTTCCAAGCGGTCTATCGGGTCGGTGCAATCCACGTAGGGCGGTTCTTCCAAGTTGTTTTGCGGGATGTAGCCCAGCAGCTTGCGGATGAGGGCGAGCCCTTCTTCTTCTGTCTGGGCGGTGAAGTGCGTCACGCCGGATTTGGTGGAATGTACGCTGGCGCCCCCCAAGTTTTCTTGGGTCACGTCTTCGCCGGTGACGGTCTTTACCACTTTAGGCCCGGTGAGGAACATATAGGAGGTGCCTTCCATCATCAGGATAAAGTCGGTGAGGGCGGGGGAGTAAACGGCGCCGCCTGCGCAAGGGCCGAATATCCCGGATATTTGCGGGATGACGCCGGATGCCAAGATGTTGCGTTGGAATATTTCTGCGTATCCGGCCAACGCGTTGATGCCTTCTTGGATGCGTGCGCCGCCGGAGTCATTGAGCCCGATGCAGGGCGCTCCCATCTTCATGGCCATGTCCATGACTTTGCATATCTTCTGTGCCATGGTTTCCGACAGGGAACCTCCGAACACTGTGAAATCCTGTGCGAAGACGTACACGAGCCTTCCTTCGATGGTGCCGTACCCGGTGACCACGCCATCGCCCAAGAAAGATTTCTTTTCTTGCCCGAAGTTGGTGCATCTATGTTTGACGAACATGTCGAGTTCCTCGAAACTGCCTTCGTCCAATAGCATGGCGATGCGTTCCCTTGCAGTGTACTTGCCTTTGGCATGCTGTTTTTCAATCGCTTTCTCGCCTCCGCCGATGCGGGCTTGGTTGCGAAGTTCGATCAGTTCTTTGACCTTTTCAAGTTGGTTGCTCATGAATTTATTGTTTTATATGATTAGGTACGATGTCGGGGTTATTTCTCGCAGAGTTCGGTCAGCACGCCGATGGTGGATTTGGGATGCAGGAAAGCGATGTGCAGCCCTTCGGCTCCCAGACGCGGGGCTTTGTCGATGAGTCGTATTCCTTTTTCTTCGGCTTCGGCCAGCGCGTGGGCCACTCCGTCTTCGATGGCGAAGGCAAGGTGGTGTATCCCTTCCCCCCTTTTTTCGATGAACTTGGCGATGGTGCTTTCCGGGCTTGTGGGTTCCAACAATTCTATTTTAGTGTCTCCGACCTTGAGGAAAGCGGTTTTTACTTTCTGGTCTTCAACGGTTTCGATGTTATAACACTTCAGTCCTAAGACGTTTTCATAGTAAGGCAGGGCTTTTTCGATGCTTTCAACAGCGATGCCTAAATGCTCAATGTGTGAGATTTTCATGGCAATTACAATTAATTAATAAAAACATGAAGGCAATGGTGTGCCTTATAATATCAGCACAAAGGAAATCAATTTAGTGTAAATAGGGAAATTTTTCTTCATTTAATTTTCCATGGAGTGTGCCTCTTTGCCGTTTTTTTAGGAATAATTCACGGTAAGGATGCCGGAGGACGCGGGCAGATTTCCCGGTTCATGCGGGAGGGGACTTCCGTTTGTCCGCATGGGAAATCCCGTTCATGCGGGCAGATTCTTTGTCTTTAGGCTAAGGATGTGCATCTTTAGGCTAAAGATACATATCCTTAGGCTGAGGATATGCATCCTTAAGCTAAAGATGAAGTTCTTATACGGGTGCGTTGGAACTCCTGCGCAGGAGGGAGAGAGGATTCTGCCGCTGCTTGGGAGAATGCTGCCTGCCTAGAACTCTACTAAGATGCGGGCGTTGATTTGGCGCGAGGTTAGGTAATTAGGTACGGCATATTGCTGGTTGTACACGTCCGTAATCCAGTAGTAGGAGTTGACATTGTGGATGTCGAGCAGGTTGAACACGTCGATGCCCAGCCAGATGTTCCTGAAACTGCGCCACACGGGTTTGTGGTTGCTCTTGTCTTCGTTGTCGAGCAGGCGGTAGGACATGCCGATGTCCACCCTTTTGTAGGCTGGCGAGCGGAACACGGCTTCTTCGCGCCCCGTGTGCGGGGGGCCGAAGGGCAGGCCGTCGGCAAAGGTGGCTTTCAGGCTCATTTTCCATCGGTCGCTTCGGGGGAAATAGTCCGTGAAGTAGAAGGAGATGCTGTAGCGCTGGTCCGTGGGGCGCGGCACCCATTTGCCGTTTATTTTCTCTTTGGTCTGCATCAGGCTGAAGCTGAGCCATGAGTCGGTGCCAGGCACGAACTCGCCGAAGAGTTTCATGTCGATGCCCATGGCGTAGCCGTGCGACATGTTGCGCCCGTAGTAACTGATGCGCACATTGTCCACGTTGTAAGGCACAAGGTTGTTCAGGAGCTTGTAGTAGATCTCGGCGGTGAACTTGAAGGGGCGGTTCATGGCACGGAAAGTGTAGTCGCCTGCCAGCACGAAATGGACGGACTGCTGTGATTTGATGTTGCGGTTCAGGGTGACGATGGCGTTGCCGCCCACGTTGGTCGTGTCGCGGAATTCTTTGTAGAAGGGTGCCTGGTAGTAGAGGCCTGTGGCGGCGCGGAAGGTGAACCGGTCGTTGAAGCTAGGTATCAGCGCGGCTGATGCGCGGGGGCTGAAGATGAACTCCTTGTTCCAGTCCCAATAGCTGCCGCGTATGCCTCCGATGAGGGTGACAAGGCCGATGCCGGACGAGAATTTGTAAGTGTCCTGCACGTAGAACGAGTAACGCTTGCTGCTGATTTTGTTCTGTGAGGACAGGTTGTAGATGAGGTTCACGGACTGTGAGTTGTTGTTGGGCAGGGAATATCCGGCAGAGTCCCTCATTTCCCATTCGCGCAGCTTTTCGTTGATTTTCTCGGCTTTCAGTTCAAGCCCCCACTTGATGCGGTGGCGCTTGATTTCGTGGTTGCCGGTCAGCGAATAACTCTGAACGTTGGCGGTGAGGTAATTGCGTGCATGCTCCATGTAGGTGCCGATGCCCAAGGTCTGGTCGCTGCTGGCTTCGCCGTCCTCAGTAGTCTCATCCAGCGAGTTAAGCCAGTATTGCCCCATGATGTCGTAGGTTTCTTCCTCTTTGGTCTTGAAGGCGGATACTTGCAGCGTGAGGTCATGGCTTTTGTTGAAGCGGTGGGTCAGGTTGAACGAGCCGAAATAAGTGCGGAACAGGTCTTTCTCCTGCCCGTCGAAATATACCCTGAACTCTTTGAGGGACTCCAACGTGCCGAACTTGGTGGTGCGGTCTTCCGGCTGGAACTGGTAGCTGTTTTGCGAGAAGTTGCCGATGAAGCCGATTTCCCAACGTTTGCTGGGCGAATAGGTGAGGTAAGTCTGGTAGTCCACATAGTTGGGGTCGTATTCCCCCTTTGTTTCAAGGCTTCCCAAGAGGTAACGGTTGGTCTTATAGCGCACACCGTTGATCATGGAGAATTTCTTCGTGGCGAAGCCTACATAGGCGTTGCCTCCCAAAAGGCTGACAGAGGCTGTCCCCTCGAAACGTTCTGGCTTTTTATAGGTGATGTCCAGCACGGAGGCCATCTTGTCGCCGTATTTGGCTTCGTATCCTCCAGCAGAGAACCCGATGCTTTCCACCATGTCGGGATTGATGAAGCTGAGGCCTTCTTGCTGGCCGGAGCGGATGAGCAGGGGGCGGTACACTTCCACCCCGTTCACGTAAACGATGTTCTCATCGAAGCTGCCGCCCCGCACGTTGTATTGCGAACTCAGTTCGTTGTTGGAACTGACCCCGGCCTGTGTGGCGATGAACGACTCGATGCTTCCCCCGGAAGCGTCCGGCGTGAGGCGCGTGTCCTTCAGGTCGAGTTGGGTGGTGGTGCTGGTCTGCCTCCGGCTTTCGGTGATGGTCACTTCTCCTAATTCGTAGTTGGAGTTGGGAAGAGTCACGTTCAAGGTGATGTTCCCCCGTGGATTCCGCAACAGTCGTTTCCGGGTCTGGTAGCCCAACATGGAATAAACGATGACCACAGAGTCGCGGCTGGCCACGGTGAGCGAATAATGTCCTCGCAGGTCGCTCACTGTTCCCACTAATTGTTTCTCTACATGTACGTTGACGATTTCCAACGGGCTTCCTTCCTCATCGGTGATGAGCCCGGTGATGCGTGCCTGTTCTTGCGCCAAAGCAGTCGCGGCACCTAATATTATGTATATAAAGGCTAGTGCGATGAATGCACGTAGTTTCATGATGGTATGCTTAATAATGACAGTGATATAACGTGAAAAATGCCTTATACGTATATCCTTTCGCATATTTTATTGAAAAAACTCCATCTCAGCCTGAACCAGCGGCGGGTGCTGCTTTGCTTTCCGCCGAAACGGAGGATGAAGTTGCGGTAGCCAGACTCTTTGAACGGCAGCCCGGCATCCATGAATTCAAGGTGGCGGTAACCGTGGGCATGGGCATAGTCCAATGCTGCCCAGACGGCCAGAATGCCAGGGTACAGTTGGGCGTATGTTTTCCTCAGTCCGCCGGAGAAAAGCAGATAGGCATTGTCGTTTGAGAAGAGGCATACGGAACCTCCGATGATTTTCCCATGATACTTCACGATGAAAATCCGGGCGGCTTCAGGCTGCTGGCTGTTTTGGGTGATTGCGTGGAAGAAACGGAAGTCAGGGAAGTGCCTTCGTATATGCGTGGAATAGTTTTTGGCCAACATCTTTGCGAAGCGGGCCACTTCATCGGGGGTGGTGGCGGCGGTGATGGTGGCTCCTTTGGATAGTCCTTTCCGGATTTGGCGGAGGCGGTTCGGGTTGATGTACACAGTGGGTTGGTTGCTGCGGTGGAGCGAATTTCTTACCCGTAGCCAGTTCATGGGGAAGTAGCGGTTCTTGCGGAAGATTTTGTAGCCGAAAATGGCATCATCAAGGTTTCGGAATTCAATGAGGAATGCGTTGTGCAAGGCTTCTTGTGTGAGGCGTTCCAGCATGCAGGTAAAGATTTCCTCTTTTCTGTCATCGAAATATTCACCGGTGCCGTACACTTCGCAACGGCGGATGAATGATGGCGGAAGGATGCGTTGCGACCGGCGCACGACGGCCAACAGTTTGCCGACAGGGCGGCCATTGTCGAAAGCCACTGCCATCAAAGGAGTGTAGCCCGCCGTCGCCTCGTAGATGAGGAACAGGCGGCGGGAGTGGAACAGGCTCCCCTCAGGCAGGTCGGGGAGTTGGCCGCTCTGCCGATATATCTTAGTCTGTATGCTCATGGCAGGCAAATATACCACAATTGCCGGATATTCGGTGAACTTTCAGGAATTTTCGTGTGTAGTCAGGCAATCTGTTGTATCTTTGCCCTTCCATTGGATAATGTATGAACGCAAAATGAATGACGGATATGGAGAGTTTCAGTGATTTGGCACGGGAGCGGCGCAGCACGAGGCGGTTCGCGCCGGGAGAGTTGGGGCAAGAGGAGGTCGTGGCACTGCTGGGTGCCGCCCTTCAGGCGCCGTCTTCGAAGAACAGCCGTTGCTGGCAATTTGTGGCAGTGGACGATGAAGGCCTGTTGCAACGCCTGTCGCGTTGCAAGGAGCGTGGAGCCTCGTTCCTTGCGGATGCCGCCTTGGCGGTGGTGGTGCTGGCCGACCCTTTGGCCAGTGATGTATGGATAGAGGATGCTTCTGCGGCGGCAATGATGTTGTTGCTGCAAGCCGAGGATTTGGGGTTGGGCGCATGCTGGATACAGGTGCGTGAACGCTTTGCCCCATCGGGAGAGCCAGCCGGCGAGTATGTCCGCGAGGTGCTGTCGATACCCTTGCAACTCCAGGTGGAGTGCATTGTGGCCGTTGGGCGCAAGCCGGACGCGGCCTGCCGCCCGGAGCGGGAGCTTCTTTGGGAGCGGGTGCATCTTAACGGTTATGGAGGAAGTGAGGATGGCGGACGTTAGCAGCACGAAGGTGGTATTGGTGGGCGCAGGCAATGTGGCCACCGCCTTGGCCTTGGCTTTGAGGGCCGACGGGCAACAGGTCGTGCAAGTGTGGAGCCGCACGGAGGCATCCGCTGCTGCTTTGGCAGGGAAGGTGGGGGCGGCGCATACGTCGGACCTTTCTGCACTTTGCCCGGATGCCGACATCTACGTCCTGTCCGTTGCGGATGCGGCGGTGCCGGGGCTGGCGCCGCAAGTGGTGCAGGCCGGCAACCCGGATGCTATCTACCTCCATACGGCGGGCAGCTTGCCTCTTGGCATTTGGCAGGGGGCGGCGCATTACGGCGTGGTGTATCCCCTGCAGACCTTCACCAAGGGGCAGGCGGTGGACATGTCTGCTGTGCCGCTGTTCTTGGAGGCCGACAGCCCGGGCACCCTTTCCCGCCTGTCGGCATGGGCATCGCGCCTGTCGCGGCGGGTGATGCCGCTGTCGTCAGCGGGCAGGCGGCAACTGCATTTGGCGGCGGTGTTCGCCTGCAACTTCCCGAACTGCCTCTACCGCATGGCGGGGGAACTTCTGGAGGAGTGCGGCGTGCCGTTCGAGGCATTGCTGCCGCTGATAGACGAGACGGCGGCCAAGGTCCATCGCCTGCCGCCTGCGTTGGCGCAGACCGGCCCGGCGGCACGGGGCGACGAGGAGGTAATGCGCCGCCACCGGGAGATGCTTTCTGCCCACCCGGACTGGCAACGCCTTTACGAACTGCTGAGCCGGGAGATACAGCACGGCAGGGGAAAGGAGGGAGAAGAATGTTTCATATGTAATATATAAAGGTATAGGATGAGTTCGATAGATTACGATTTGCGGAAGATACGGGCCTTGGCCTTCGACATCGACGGGGTGCTGAGCCGCGTCACGGTGGCGGTGGGCGATGACGGCAATCCCGTCCGCACGATGAACGTGAAGGACGGCTATGCCCTGCAACTGGCCGTGAAGCGCGGCCTGCACGTGGCCATCATCACGGGCGGCAGGGGCGAGGCCATCCGCCGCCGTTATGAGCAGTTGGGCATCCGTGACGTGTTCATGGATGCTTCGCGGAAGACGCGGGAATATGCGTTGTTCAAGTCACGCCATGGCTTGGGCGACGGCGAGGTGTTGTACATGGGCGATGACATCCCCGACATTGAGGTGATGCGGCAGTGCGGCTTGCCTTGCTGCCCGGCGGATGCCGCCCCGGAGGTGCGCGGCGTGGCCCGTTACGTGTCGCGGCGCAACGGGGGCGAAGGCTGCTGCCGCGACGTGGTGGAGCAGGTGCTGAAGGCGCAGGGCCAATGGATGGACGAAGAAGCCTTCGGGTGGTAGGAGGACGTGCGATGGGAAATGCGTTTGACTACCGTTTGGTGCTGGCGTCGGGGTCGCCCCGCCGCCGCGAACTGCTGGCCGGGCTGGGCGTGGCCTTCGAGGTGCGCCTGCTGCCCGGCGTGGACGAATCCTACCCCGCCTCGCTGCGTGGTGCCGACATCCCCCTGCACATCTCGCGCCTCAAGGCGGAGGCGTACCGGGCCGGCATGCGTCCTGACGAACTGGTGATTGCCGCCGACACCATCGTGTGGCTCGACGGGCAGGTGCTGGGCAAGCCCCGCGACGAGGAGGATGCCCGCCGCATGCTGCGCCTGCTCTCCGGCCGCACCCACGAGGTATATACCGGCGTGACGCTGCTGGCCGGGGGCGGGGAATGCCGCTCCTTCGCCGCCATGACCGAGGTGGCGTTCGCCCCCTTGGCGGAGGAGGACATCCGCCGCTACGTGGCGGAGTGCCGCCCGCTGGACAAGGCCGGCGCTTACGGCATCCAGGAATGGATTGGCTACATCGGGGTGGAGTCCATACGTGGCTCCTACTTCAACGTGATGGGGCTGCCCGTGCAGCGGCTCTACCGCGAGTTGTGCGCCCCGTGGCCTGCCCCCGGCAAGGGGGAATGACTTTCTGCCCTGCCCGGCCTGCGGCTTGGGGGAAGCAAAAAGGGGAGCGGCGCGCGCCGCTCCCCTTCCTTTTGTCCGAAGGCAAGGTCAATGGATCACCTTCATCACCTGTTGCTGGCCATCCATTTCTACATTTATTATATATATGCCGCGAGGCAAGCCTGCGAGCGACAGCGAGGTGGCAGCCTCGGCATGCAGCACCTTTGCCCCGGATTGTGCGTACACCGTGATGCCGGCGGGGCTGGTGGTGGTGACTGTGCCGTCCGCATAGGTGGCGAGGGAGGCATCCGCTGCCACGCTGCCGATGCCGCTTGGGGGCAGTTCGCTTTCAATATGGTCGAAAAGCACCCATCCCGTTGCACTGCGGTAGTCCTCCACTGCTTCTGCCGGGACATGGAGCGTAGCCAACCGGTAAGTGCTTTGGCTGAATGTGTCGTCATAGATGGACGGCGGAGCCACGGCACGGCTATACACATCCCGCAGATCGGCATCTTCAAATACACCGCTGGCTATCTCCAGCATTGTGGAAGGCAGGTCAACGCTTTGCAGGGCCGTGCATGCAGCGAAAGTACCCCCGTTGATAGTTTGCAGCCCTTCGGGCAGGGCGATGCTTTGCAAGGACCAGCAGTTAAAGAAAGCATAGTCCCCGATGGATTGCAGCCCTTCGGGCAGGTCGATGCTTGCCAAGGCCGTGCAGCCATAAAAAGCATAGCTGCCGATGGTCTCCAGCCCTTCAGGCAGGGCGATGCTTTCCAAGGACGTGCATTCAGAGAAAGCATAGCTGCCGATGGTCTCCAGCCCTTCGGGCAGGTCGATGCTTGCCAAGGCCGTGCAGCCATAAAAAGCATAGCTGCCGATGGTCTCCAGCCCTTGGGGCAGGGTGATGCTTTGCAAGGACGTGCAGCTATTGAAAGCACCGTTGCCGATGGTTTGCAGCCCTTGGGGCAGGGCGATGCTTTGCAAGGACCAGCAGTTAGAGAAAGCATAGTCCCCGATGGATTGCAGCCCTTCGGGGAGGGCGATGCTCGCCAGCGAAGTGCAGCCAGAGAAAACAGTGCTGCCGATGGCGGTGACGGGGCAGTCCTTGCCATTGATGTTCACCGTGGCAGGGACAACAGCAGCAGCGATGCTCA